>CALFXL010000054.1 GCA_937958045.1 uncultured Opitutaceae bacterium
CCGCGGGAGGTTTTGAAACGCAGTCCGAGCGCGGTGCCGATGAAGGTGCAGTTTTGCACGAGGATGTTGCGCACGCCGCCGGACATCTCGCTGCCGATGGTGAAACCGCCGTGACCTTCGTACACGACGCAGTCCTCGATGAGAACATCCTCGGTCGGAACGCCGATGCGACGGCCGGATTCGTTGATGCCGGATTTGATGCAAATGCCATCGTCGCCGGTGTCGATGATGCAACCGGTGACATGCACGCGACGGCACGAATCGATGTCCATCGCGTCGCTATTTTGAGCCCAGCGGTTGTTGAAAATTTTTACGTCGCGCAGCGTGAGGTCTTCACAAAGCCAGGGATGCAGTGTCCAGTTGGGTGCATTGCGGACGGTGACGCCTTCGATGAGCACGCGACGGCATTCGAGCAAACGGACCATGCGCGGACGGAGAAAAATCTGATACGGCGCGTACTCGGCCAGGTCGACGGAACCTTTCTTCTCGAGCGCGGCGATGGCGGGACCGCCTTCGAGCGCGGCCTGGTTGGGCCACCATTCGTTTTTCTTGTCGTTAAGCACACCGCCGGAAGCGACGAGCGCTTTCCACGCGCCCTCGGTCATCTTGGCTTTCTTCACGAGCCGCCACGCGTCGCCGCCACCATCGATCACGCCGGCACCGGTGATGGCGATATCCTCGAGATGATCGCCGGAGAGCGGGGACGTGGAATCCACGAAAGTCTCGCCGCGCACCTTGTAGTGACGTAACGGATACAGCGACGTGTCGCGGGAGAACTGAATGAGCGCACCGGCTTCGACATGGAGATGGATGCGACTGCGCAGCTTGATCGGACCGGTGTGCCAGATGCCGGGCGGAACCACGAGCGTGCCGCCGCCTTTTTCTGAGAGCGCGGCGATGGCGCGTTCGAAGGCTTCGGTGTTGAGTGTGACGCCGTCGGGGTTTCCACCGAACTCCAACAAACTGACGCGTGCGGCGGGAATCGATGGCGCGGTGGGAGCGACCGGGACGACCGGATGCGTGAGCGCCGCGTGGGCGGACGCGAACAGGAAGAGTGCGAGCGTGGCGAGGAGCGAATGGCGGAACATGGAGAAAAGTTGGGTGACGAGAGATGTGAGATGGTTATTCGACGATGCGCAGCTCCGTCGTGAGATGCGGACGATCGGACGACGAACTGGCGGCCAAGCGCCAGGTGATGGGATCGATCACATATTTGCCGGCAGTTTCGTCCCAGCGGCGCAGGCGCGACACGGGCACATCGATGGCCACCGTTTTGGTTTCACCGGCTTTGAAGAAAACACGGCTGAAACCGACGAGTTGGCGCAGGGGCATGCGCACGGGCGGATTCAAGGCGGTCGCGTAAAGTTGCACCACTTCGTCGCCGTCGCGTTTGCCGGAGTTTTTGACGGTGACGGAAACGCGCACTGTGTCGCCGGCTTTCGCGCGCTTTTCCGAAAGCGTGATTTTACGATAATCGAAAGTCGTGTAGCTCAGGCCGTGACCAAACGCGTAGAGCGGTTTGCCGGTGAAGTAGAGGTACGTGCGATTCGCGAAACTGTAGTCTTCGAACGGTGGCAGATCGCTGTCGTCGCGATAAAACGTGAGCGGGAGACGGCCGGCGGGATTGTAGTCGCCGAGGATGACATCGGCCACGGCATCGCCACCGCGCTGGCCGTAGTACCACGCTTCGAGGATGGCGTTGGGCTTCGACACATCGAAGCTCAGCGGGCTGCCGTTGGTGAGGACGACGATGAAGGGTTTGCCGAGCGCGGCGACGGCGTCGATCAAGTCGCGCTGCACTTTGGGCAGGAGAATGCTCGTGCGGTCGCCGCCGCTGAAACCCTCGACATTAACCTTCATCTCTTCGCCCTCGAGTGCGGGCGTGATGCCGAGCGTGAGGATGATGTGATCTGCCGCGCGGGCTTGCGCGAGCGCTTCCTCGAGACCGCCGGGCGGACGCCATCCAAATTGGATGCGACCGATCTGCGTGCCGGGGCGCTGCGTGTATTCGAGACGCACACGATAAGCGCGACCGGCTTGGAGAGAAATCTTCGCGCTGGCGACGCGCTCGACGGCGGCGTTGTGAATGGAACGCGCGTGCGCGGGATCGCCGGCGACGGGTTGATCATCGATGAACAGCTGCGCGGCGCCGATGTAAGCGAGAGCGAGATCATGTTCACCGGATTGCGTGGGAACCAAGGTGCCGGTCCAACGGAGATTCACGTTCTCTACCGGAAGGCCGGGAACAGGTTGGGCGGGATTCCAGTAGAAATCGATCTGCGTATCGCGGCGCGTGTCGGTCGGAGTTGTTGAAAAATCGGTTGTCGCGAACAGCTCGCGCGTGAGGCCGGCGCCCGTGCGTTGCTCATCGTTAAACAACACGCCTTCGGGAAAGGGGCGGCCGCCTTCGCGGAAACCGGCGACGAGCGGCACCGCGGGGTCGTAGGTGACTTTCACGCCGGTGGCTTCGAAACGGCGGCGCAGCGCTTGCGCGAGCGTGACCGGCTTCGACGGAGTACCGGCGTAGTTGCCGAGGAGCGCGAGATAATCGTCGCCGGTCGGACCGAGGATGGCGACATGCTTGAGTTTCTTCGCGTCCCATGGAAGCGCGCCGTCGTTTTTCAACAGCACGAGACTCTGGCGCGCGGCTTCGAGGGCCAGGCGATCGTGTTCGGGCGTGTCGTTGGCGGTGATTGGTATCCGTGCAAAGGATACACGCTCGTCGGGATCAAACATGCCGAGGCGGAAACGTAGCGTGTAGAGACGGCGAAGCGCGTTATCGATGTCGGTCTCGGTGAGCAGGCCGCGTTTGATGGCTTCGGGAATGTGTTTGAACGTGCTGTCGCTGCAGAGCTCGTTGCCCGCTTTGATGGCGGTGGCGATGGCTTCGGCGCCGGTCTTGACGAATTTATGCCCGCGCTCGTTGTACATGTCGGAGACGGTGCCGACATCGCCGACCACGGCGCCGTCGAAGCCCCATTCGGTGCGAAGGATCTCGGTGAGGAACTCGCGATTTCCGGGCGCGGGGATGCCGTTGATGGCGTTGTACGCGCTCATGACGGACGTCGCGCGGCCCTCGCGGATGCCCATCTCGAACGGTGGCAGTTCGATCTCCCGCAATTCGCGCGGCGAAATGACGGCGTTGAAATGATGTCGCGGCGTTTCAGGGCCGCTGTGCACCGCGTAGTGTTTGAGCGTGGCGACGGTTTTCAGATAACGCGGATCGTTGCCTTGAAGCCCGCGCGTGAACGCGACGCCCAACAAACCGGAGAGCAACGGATCTTCGCCGTAAGTTTCCTGACCGCGGCCCCAGCGCGGATCGCGGAAGATGTTAATGTTGGGCGACCAGATGGTGATGCCCTCGTAGATTTTTGTATCCCCATTTCCACTACGCAGCGTCTCGTGGTACTTCGCGCGCGCTTCGGTGGAAATAACATCGGCGACCTTTTCGTGCAGTGCGGGATTCCAGGTCGCGGCGAGACCGATGGCCTGCGGGAAAACCGTGGCGACGCCGTTGCGCGCGACTCCGTGCAGACCTTCGTTCCACCAATGGTAAGCGGGAATGCCGAGGCGCGGGATCGCGGCGTTTTCCATGCCGATCTGCGAGACTTTTTCTTCGAGCGTGAGACGCGAGATGAGATCGTCCACGCGCTCGGCGATGGGCAGATCGGGGTTGCGGAATTTTTCCGACGAAGCGGATGCGGAGACCGTGGGCGTGGCAGAGGGAGCGTCGGCCCAAGCGGAGAGAGCGGAGGCAACCACGAGGGCGGCGGAAAGGACGAGGCGTGTGGATTTCATGGGGACACGGATCGATGGACGGGCAGGGCGGGGCGCCGCTGCGGGATAGAGGGAGAGAGGGTTGCGTGATCGCGAAGATGCGCGACCGGACGTTTGCGCGCTTTGTTGAGCAAAAAGCCCGGCGAGGGTGCGCCGGGCCGTGGAGGGAACGCGGATTATGGGGCAGATTATGGTCGCACGAGACGAAGGTCGTAGAGATTCGCGGTGCGGGAGTTTTTGTGGGCGACGAACCTTACCGAGAGCGGACGATTGGCCGTGAGGGCGGCGCGAACGAGATCGGCCGGGATGGTGTACGCGACGTCGATGAAGCGTTCGTGGTGTTGTCCCTGAAGATCGACCGAGGCGATGACGCGGTCATCGATCACGATGTCGAACTGGCGACCGCGTTCGTGCGCGAAATAGGTGAGGCGCAACTCGAGCGGCGTGTCGGCGGAAAGCGCCGCCGATGAGGGCAGACGCAGTTCGTAACCGAACCAACCGGTGGCGGCGCGCCAGCGGCGACCGACGTGCGAGCCGGTTTCGGTTTTTTCGCCGGCAAATGCGTGTTCGACCTCGGGCTGTTGTTCGCCGGGCGTGATGCGGTCGAGCGTGCGCGCTTCCAGGTCGAGACGCGCTTTTTCTTCGGCCGCGAGCTGCGCGGTGAGTTCGGCGTAACGTTCGGGCGAAGCGATGCGGAAATAAGTGACATAGCGCGCTTCGTGTATCCGGAAAAAGGGTACAAGCTGCAGATCGCGCCACATGTCAGGCTGGAGGAGCTCGGACGCGGTGAACGTCAACGGCTGGCCCGGCACGGCGGTGATTTTGGAGGCGAGCGTTTTTTCGTCGCCGACCAGCGTCGGTGCGGCGTCGAGCGGCAGATAAGGTCCGGGTGCGACGTGGCCCATGCGGCTGTCGTCGGCGAAAAGTCCGTCGAGCGATTCGGTGCCGGTCTTGACGGCGAGCACGATGGGGCCGTGCACAATCGCGGCGTAGTCGGAGCCATCGGGCAGACGCTCGATGGACGTATGCATGGGAAGATCGATCTCGATCGTGTCGCCGTCGCGCCACGTGCGTTCAACAGAGACGTAAGCGCCCGGCGTGGCGTCGAGATTGCTCACGCGCTCGCCATTGATGCGCACGGAAAATTCTCCCGCTGCGACCCAAGACGGATGGCGCAGAAAAATGCGGAATGCGCGCGGGGCATCGGTGCCGATGAGGAGACGCGTGCGCGCGTCGTCGGGGAAGTTGGTTTCCTGACGCACGGTGAGGCCGGCGTTTTTCCAGCGAAGTTCGGAAGCGATGAAGAGGTTGACGAAGAGATCGTCGCCGCGGTGCGCGTAGATGAAGCGCGCGTGTTTGCCGTGGTTTTCGACGCCCGAACCGACGCAGCACCAGAAGGAGGTTTCGGGCTGCGAGTACACGCGGTAGTGGCGCGGACGCATCGGCGTGAAATACACGAAGCCGCCGGTGCGTGGATGTTGGGACGAGAGGATGTGGTTAAAGAGCGCTCGCTCGTAGTAGTCGGCGTAACGCGCAGACGGTTCGCCGCGGAAAAGTTGTTCGGAAAGACGCAGCATGTTGTAAGTGTTGCACGTCTCCGGACCCTCGCGGGATTCGATCATCGAAGAAAAATCGTCGGTCGGGTGAAAGTGTTCGCGAACGCTGTTGCCGCCGATGGCGACGCTGCGACGAGCGACGAGCGTTTCCCAAAAGAAACGGGAGGCCTCGCGCCACGAGGGATCGCCGTCGAGTTCGGCGATGCGCGCGAAACCGATGACTTTCGGGATCTGCGTGTTCGCGTGAAGACCGGTGAGTTGATCCTGTTTTTCGAGCAGCGGATCGAGAATGGCGCGGTGCGAAAAACGACGCGCGAGTTTCAGGTATTTCGGATCGCCGGTGATCGCGGAAACATCGGCGAGGACTTCGTTCATGCCGCCGTGTTCGGTGCGCAGCATCGCTTGCATTTGTTCATCGCTGAGCGGCGCGAGCAGCGCGTCGCACCAATCGCTGAGGCGGATCAAGACATCGCGCGCTTGTTCGTGGCCGAGGATGAGCCAGGCGTCGCGCAGACCGGCGAAAAGTTTGTGGAGATTGTACCACGGCACCCATTTGCCGTTGAGGCTGAAGTTGGTGGGATCGATCTGCCCGGCGTGGATCTCGGCCCAGAATTTTTTCCCATCGGGAACGGCGCCGACATAGCCATTGCCCGACGCTTGCTGACACGCGGCGAACTCCGCGATCATGTAATCGAGCCGACGACGAAGCTCCGCATCGCCGGTGTCGGCGATCATTTGCGCGAGCGCCGTGAGGACGTGGCCCGCGCTGTGGCCATCGAGACCGGTGCTTTCCCAGTTCGGGTATTTGGGCGCTTTCGGTTCGAGGCCCGCGGCGGAACGAAACGGTGCGAGCAACCGGTCGGGATTGAGCGCGAGCAAGTAGGCGCGATTGAGCTCCTGCGCGTGAAGAAACGGGCCGTCGAGCAGACGCACATCGCTCAAGGGAAAATAGTCGAGGGGCGCAGCCGTGGCATCGGTCGCGCGGCCGGAGAGGGGAAGGCTGAAAACGGACGCGAGCAAAAGCACGCACGAGGGCAGTCGGCGAAGGTGGGGCATGGGGAAAAGGAAGTCGGACAGGGAAAGACGCACCACGTTTCCGGCGCTTGACGGTCGTGTGGAGGGCCTGGGGTTGGACTGTAAGGAATGATTTTGCAGACGCGAGCGTTGCTCCGTTGTCGAAGCGGCGTTGGCTGGCGAGGATTACGCCGTGAAAACCCTCCGCCCCTTTGTTCGCCTGACGGTCTGTTTGTTCGCCCTTTGTTTGACCGCCATCGCGCAGGACTCTCTGCGCTGGACCAATCCGCTCGTGCAGCAACGCGCCGATCCGCACATCACGTTGCACGACGGTCAGTATCTCCTGATCGCAACGGTGCCGGAGTACGACCGCATCGAATTGCGGCGTGCGCCTACGCTCGACGCGCTGCGTACGGCCGAGCCGAAAGTGCTTTGGCGTCGTCACGAAAGCGGCCCGATGAGCGCGCACATCTGGGCGCCCGAGCTGCATCGCATCAACGGCAAGTGGTACATCTATTTCGCGGCGGGCCGCGCGGAGAAGATTTGGGACATCCGCATGTACGTGCTCGAAAACGCCGCGGAGGATCCGTTTGCGGGTGAGTGGATCGAGAAAGGACAGATCAAGACGCAGTTCGAAACCTTCTCGCTCGATGCGACGACCTTCGAACATCGCGGCGTGCGTTATCTCGTGTGGACCGATCGCGATCCGAAAATCAAAGGCACGAACATCTATATCGCCAAAATGGATACACCGTGGTCGCTCACCGGACCGCAGGTGATGATCTCGCAGCCGGAGCTGCCGTGGGAGCAGATCCGTTATTGGGTGAACGAAGGCCCCGCGGTGCTCGTGTGCAATGGCCGCGTGTTTATCACGTATTCTGCGAGCGGCACCGGCGCGGAGTATTGTCTCGGATTGCTTACGGCGGATGAGAACGCGGATCTGCTCGATCCGAAATCGTGGAAAAAATCGCCCTCGCCGGTCTTCGTCGCCAACGACGCGACGAGCCAGTTTGGCCCGGGACACAACAGCTTCACGACCTCGCTCGACGGCAAGACCGACATTCTCGTGTATCACGCGCGCAACTACCGCGAGATCGTTGGCGATCCGCTGAAAAATCCCGACCGTCACACGCGCGCCCAGATCGTGCGTTGGCGCGCGGACGGCACCCCGGATTTCGGCATACCGGTTCCCGACGGTAGTTACGATGTGGATACAGAACTCGACACGGTGAAAAAGCTGACCGCGGGGGTGCCGCCGCGCGGGAAGATTGCGTCCAAGCCGCTCTTCCGCGATCCCGTGCATGATGGCGCCGCCGATCCGGTGGTGATCTGGAATCGCGCCGAGAAAAAGTGGTTCATGTTTTATACGAACCGCCGCGCCAATGTGCCGGGGCTCGACGGCGTCACCTGGGTGCATGGCACAAAGATCGGCATCGCGGAGTCCACCGATGACGGCGCGACGTGGACTTATCGGGGCACCGCGAACATTCCGCACGGCGGCGAAGGCATGACGCATTGGGCGCCGGAAGTGATCGAGTGGGGCAACCAGTATCACATGTTCCTGACCTTCGTGCCGGGTATTTTCGCCGACTGGCGTCATCCGCGCGAGATCGTGCATCTCACGAGCAAAAATCTCATCGATTGGGACTATCGCTCCACGCTCAAGCTCGCGTCGGACCGCGTGATCGATGCCTGCGTGTTGCCTCTGTCAGGCGGCGGCTGGCGCATGTGGTACAACAACGAGCGCGACGGAAAATCGATTTATTACGCCGACAGCGACGACCTCATGACGTGGACCGACAAAGGCAAAGCCGTCGGTGATCAAGGCGGTGAAGGCCCGAAGGTGTTTCGTTGGCGCGGCGCGTATTGGATGATCACGGATGTTTGGAAGGGCCTAGCGGTTTATCGCTCCGAGGATCTTGAGACGTGGAAACGCCAGCCCGGCGAAAATCTTCTGGAGAAACCTGGCGCGGGCGAAGACGACGGCGTGATCGGCGGACATCCCGATGTCGTGATCAGTGGCGATCGCGCGTACCTGTTTTATTTCACTCATCCCGGTCGCACCCCCGAAGCGCGCGCCGCGAAACTCGATGGCGCGGAGCAGCGTCGCAGTTCGCTGCAAGTCGTGGAACTTTTCGAGAAAGACGGCGTGCTCAGCTGCGATCGCGACGCGCCGGCATACGTGGAACTGCTTTCCATCAACCCCAACCGCTGAGCTGCGCGCTCGATGAGCGCTGTCGGCCGAAGCGGTTTCGCAACCAACCCACCCGGAGTTCGTCATGCTCGTTATGCCCCGCACACCTTTGTCGATCCTCGTTGCGCTCCTCGCGGGCGCGACTGTTTCGCTGTCTGTTTCCGCACAAACGAATCCGCGCGCCGCGACGCAACCGCGTCCGGACGCGCAAACGCTCTCAGCCATCAACGCCGGACGAAATCCGCCGGCGTATCCCGTTCCGTACGCGCCGGCTTCGGTCGAAGAAATCACCGCCGTGCTGCAACGTGTGCACGGCTATCTCGCGGACGTGACGCCGCCGAAGTTGGTTGATCGCACGACGCAGCAAGAGATCTCGGACTACTCGGGCGACCTCTCCAATGCCGTGCCCGCGCGCGGCGATTTTATGGTGGTGAGTTACGAATGGGGCGTGACGTATTCCGGCATGTTGCTCGCGGCGGAAGTGACCGGTGAAACGAAATACCGCGACTACGTGGCGGAACGTTTTCGTTTTATCGCCGACGTGTCGCCACGGTTTGCGGAGCAGGTCGCGGCGTTGCCGATGGAGCTGACACCCGGCTCTGTGCCGCCAGCGTGGCGGACACCGTTCCGATCCGTGAATGCGCCGCGTTCCCTCGATGATTCCGGTGCGATGGCGGCGGCGATGATCAAGGCGGCGCGTGGCGGTCTCGAGCCGCAGGCGTTGCGCCCGCTGATCGATCGTTACCTGACTTGGATCTCGGAAAAACAATATCGTTTCCCCGACGGCACGCTCGCACGTCATCGTCCGCTCGATGATGCGCTCTGGCTCGACGATCTCTACATGAGCGTGCCCGCGCTCGCGCAGATGGGTGCGCTGACGGGCGAACGAAAATATTTCGACGATGCCGTGAAGCAGATCGTGCAGTTCTCCGAGCGGATGTTTGTCGCGGAGAAAGGGCTCTACATGCACGGCTGGATCCAAGGCATGGAGCCGCATCCTATCTTCCATTGGGGGCGCGCGAATGGCTGGGCCATCATGGCGATGACGGAGTTGCTCGATGTGTTGCCGGCGGATCATCCCGGGCGCGAAAAAGTGCTGTCGCTCTATCGCGCGCATGTGCGCGGCATCGCGGCCACGCAAGGCGGCGCAGGCCTCTGGCATCAACTCATGGATCGCCCGGATTCGTATCTCGAGACATCCGCGTCGGCGATTTTCACGTACTGCATCGCACGCGGCATCAACGCAGGCTGGCTCGATGCACGCGCGTATGTGCCGGTGGCCTCGCTCGGATGGAACGCAGTGGCGAAGCAAGTCAATGAACGCGGTCAGGTGGAAAACGTCTGCGTGGGCACGGGCATGGGTTTTGATCCGATGTTTTATTATTATCGCCCCGTGAGCGTGTATGCAGCGCATGGATACGGCCCGGTGCTGCTCGCCGGCGCGGAGATGATCAAACTTCGTCAAGGCATAGCCGCCCAGGCGCTGATCAGCGACGGCGCGGTGCAGAACCTGCCGTCGAAAGCGCGCCTGTGAAAACGCGCCAAACGTGTATCCAAAAAAATGAAGGCAACGCTGAGCGGACACGAAGCTGGCCCGGAGCAGACAATCTTTAGAAATATGAAAACTCCTCCGTCGTTTTTGTCCTCGTTACTGGGGGTGATTGCGCTGTGGCTGGCGCCGTTTGCCGGCGCGAGCGAAGAGCAGCGCGTCGTCGAGAAGATCGAAGGCGCGCCGCCGCCGGTATTGAATGCGGCGTTGCCGACGTTGTGGGTCGCGGGCGATTCGACCGCGGCCAACGGCAACCCCCATGCGACAGGATGGGGCAAACCGCTCTCGCTGTTTTTCGATCAGGAAAAAATCAATGTGGTGAATCGCGCGCGGGGCGGGCGCAGCAGCCGCACATTTGTCACGGAAGGACTGTGGGCGCAGATCGTGGAACAGCTGAAGGCGGGCGATGTGGTGCTGATTCAGTTTGGCCACAACGACGGCGGACCGCTTTTCACCGGACGTGCGCGCGCGTCGTTGCCGGGGCTCGGCGAAGAGACGCAAGACGGCGAGCATCCCGATGGACGCAAGGAAACCGTGCGCACGTTTGGTTCGTACATGCGCCAGATGATCGGCGACGTGAAAGCGAAAGGAGCGACGCCGATTCTGTTGTCGCTGACGATTCGCCAGCGTTGGCAAGACGGGAAAGTGGAGCGCGTGAACGGACGTTACGCCGAGTGGACGGCTGAGCTCGCGCGCACGGAAGACGTGGCGTTTATCGATCTCTCGACGTTGATCGCGGATCGCTACGACGCGCTCGGCGAGGAAGCGGTGAAAGCGTTTTTCCCGAAGGATTATGTGCACACCGGTCCCGAAGGCGCGGAGCTGAATGCGGAGCTCGTGGTGTCGGGCTTAAAAGCGCTGAAGGAAAATCCATTCGGTGCGCTCGATCCGTATTCGGCGCGCGGCGCCGCGGTTGAACCGGCGACGAACGCGGTGTATGACGCTGCGCGCTGAGCGCGTGTGAAACGTTGAGCGCGGGAGGGCGCGTGCGAGCAGGGAAACGTCGAGGAGTGGACGTTGCGGTGCAACGTCCCTACCTCCGGATGGTCCGTCCAGCGTTCAGCAATTGCCGGTTTGCCCGTAGTAGGCGCCGGGGCCGTGCTTGCGTTTGAAGTGTTTGTTGAGGAGCTCGGGCTCGATGGTCGGGAGCTTGGGCTCGAGTTGCAGGGACATGAGCGCCATGTGCGCGATGCATTCGACGGCGACGGCGACCTCGACGGCTTTGGCGACCGTGGGGCCCCACGTGAACGGCGCGTGGCGATTCACGAGTACGGCGGGGAAATCGAGCGGATCGAGTTTTCCGGAGGTGAAACGCTCGACGATGACGTTGCCGGTTTCCCATTCGTAGGCGCTGGCGATTTCTTCCGGCGTCATTTTGCGCGTCGCGGGAATGTCGCCGTAAAAATAGTCCGCGTGCGTGGTGCCGAAGATGGGGATCGAACGGCCGGCCTGCGCGAACGCGGTGGCGTGCGAACTGTGCGTGTGGACGACGCCGCCGATGTTTTCGAACGCGAGGAAGAGACGGCGATGCGTGGGCGTGTCGGAGGACGGGCGAAGTTTTCCTTCGACTTGTTTGCCGTCGAGATCGACGAGGACCATGTCTTCGGGTTTGAGCGAAACGTAGTCCACGCCGCTGGGCTTGATGGCAAAGATGCCCTTGCTGCGGTCGATGGCGGAGGCGTTGCCGAAAGTGAGGTTGATGAGGCCGTGCTTGGGCAGGGCGATGTTGGCTTCGTAGGCTTCGCGTTTGAGTTCTTCGAGCATGGCGGGGAAAGGATTTGAAGAGAGTCCACGAAATACACGAAAGGGACGAAAGCGGAGAATTTTCTGGCGGCGCGACGCTGTTCCGTCACGTGCGGGGCGCGCGCGGGAGCGCGTGTCACGTATTTTCGGAATGGTCGCGCGCGAACGCCCGGTTCGTAATGGGCGCATGACATGGATGCGTGCAACGATGGCAGCGGCGACGCTTGCGGTGATGACGACCTCGGTGGATGCGGCCGGAAAATTCGAGCCGACGTACAAGTCGCTCGCGAGCCATGAACTGCCGGCGTGGTTCGATGATGCGAAGCTGGGCATCTTTGTTCACTGGGGACTTTATTCGGTGCCGGCGTATGCGCCGCCGGCGGAGCAGTTCGGGAAGCTGCCGGAGGCGGAGTTTTTCAAGCGGAATCCGTACGCCGAGTGGTATTTCAACAGCATGCGTATCGAAAATTCGGATACGCAGGGACATCATGCGCAGACGTATGGGGAGGACTTTGATTATTTCGGTTTCATCGGTGAGTTTAATCAGCAGGCCGGGAGGTGGGATCCGAGTGAGATGGCGGAGATTTTTCGACGTGTGCATGCGCGGTATGTGGTGCTCACGGCGAAACATCACGATGGGTTCACGCTGTGGCCGAGCGCGGTGGAAAATCCTCACCGGCCCGAAGCCCGGGCGACGCGCGACCTCGTGGGCGAACTCACGACGGCGGTGACAGCGCGCGGGATGAAGATGGGGTTTTATTATTCGGGCGGCATCGATTGGAGTTTTCATCCCGTGCTGATCGACGGGCCGAAGGAAGGATCGCAGGTGACGCCGGCCGGGGATTACGCGGATTACGCCGATGCGCATTTGCGCGAACTGATCGCGCGGTATCGGCCGGCGATTTTGTGGAACGACATTCGTTATCCCGAGAAAAGCGGGCTGATGCAGATCGTGGCGGATTTCTACAACGCGAATCCGGACGGCGTGATCAACAACCGCTGGGGCCGCTGGATGCCGCATGATTTCACGACGGCGGAGTACACGGTGTATCCCACGATCGTCGCAAAGAAATGGGAGGCGAATCGCGGGATCGGGAATTCGTTTGGATACAATCGCGCGGAAGGGCCCGGGCACATGCTGACGGTCGATGAACTCGTGGACTCGTTTGTCGATATCGTGAGCAAAAACGGAAATCTGCTGCTGAATGTCGGACCGCGAGCGGACGGCACGATTCCGGACATGCAGTTGGAGCGGTTGCGCGGGCTGGGCCGCTGGCTCGATGTGAACGGCGAGGCAATTTTTGGAACGCGACCGTGGGTTGACGCGGAAGGCATGCTCGCCGGCGAGGACGTGAGGGTGCGTTTCACGTATCGACCGAAATGCGACGCGGTCGCCGGCGAGCAAGGACAGGACGCGTTGGATGTCATTTACGCGTTGTTGCTGAGCCGGCCTGAGAACCGAGAAATCACGCTGACCGGCGTGGTGCCCTCGAGCGATGCGACCACGGTGAAACTGCTCGGAAGCACGGAGTCGCTGGCGTGGAAACGCGTGGGCGATGATTTGCGCATCACGTTGCCCGCGGAGTTTTCGGAGGCGCCGGCTCATGCGCTGGCGATTTCACCGCAGCCGAGGCGGCTGATGGCGAAATGATCGCTGCGTACGGGACGGAGCGGTCGGTTATTTCCCGGCGGCGATGCGGGCGCGACGATTCGCAACGGCCTTGAGGGCGGCGTAGAGGTTCATCTCGGTCTCGGTGCGCACGACGGCATCGTGGCGGGCGTCGGCCTGCATGGCGGCCATGTCGAGCTGACGTTTCAGGCGATTGTAGTCGGGGTGGGAAAGCAGTGGCTCACGACTGACGATGCCAAGGTTGTACTTTTTGCCGTTCTCGATGAGCTCGGCCGCGACGGTGCCGCGACCATCGGTCCACGTGAGACGAAGGACAGGCGCGTTTTCCGGGGCTTTCTCTTTCTCGTCGAGAATTACGACTTGGTCGGGGAGTTTGGTGAATTCGGCCGAAGCCGTCGCGGTGTTGCGAAGCGTGCCCAAGACAAGATCGCCACTTTCCTTGCGGCCTTGGCGCAAGTTCTCGAAGGCGATCGGCTCAAACGTTTCGACGACCACGTAGAGCTTAGGGGAGTCGGCGGTGTTATCGTTAGCGTTCGCGACAGACGCGAAAAGAGCCGCGAAAATTAAAAGCAAGCGTAGGGGAAGAGTGCGCATAGGCGGGTGGGGCGTCCCCAACTAAGCGCACGAACGGCGCAAGCTCAATGAGGACCTCGCCAAAAAGGCTGACGGCAGAGGATCGATGGGGAAACGAGCACTCAGAGCAGCGTTTCAGATCTTCTTAGATCATCACGGCAGGATGGCGGTGATGGTTTTGTCGAGGATGTCGATGCTGACGGGTTTGGTGAGGTGGGCGCCGAAACCGGCGTCGCGCGAACGTGCGCGGTCTTCTTCGGTGCCGTAACCGCTCAAGGCGATGGCTTTGATGTGGGGATTTTTCTTTCGGATTTCCGAAAGCAATTGATGTCCGCTGCCGTCGGGCAGGCCGAGGTCGGAAACGACGAGATCGTAGCTGCCGTCGTCGAAAAGCGTGAGCCCCTCTTCGACGGAGCCGGCGATCACGACGTCGAAATTTCGGCGAACGAGGAGCGTGCGCAAGGTGCTGCGCGTCGAGGGATGATCTTCGACCAAAAGGATGCGCGATTTTGCGTTGGTGGCCTGCCCCTCGCGCCCATGTCCGTTGGTCGGCTCTTTGCGCGCGGCGGGTTTTTTGACGGCGGGAGGGGGAGCTTCACTGAGCGGATGTTGGCTGGGCGAAGTGAGGAGCGGCAGCTCGATTTCGAAGGTGGAACCTTTGCCCACACCTTCGCTCAAGGCGCGGATGTTGCCGTTGTGGAGCTCGAGGATTTGGCGCGAGATCGCGAGTCCGAGACCGAGGCCGCCTTTGCGGTTTTCCAGTTGGAGAAACGCGTTGAAGACGCGTTCGAGATCGGCCTCGCGCATGCCGACGCCGGAGTCGGTGATGCGGACGAGCACGCGATGATTTTCGAGTGTGGTGGTGAGGATCGTGATCTGGCCGCCCTTGGGCGTGAATTTGGCGGCGTTGTTGAGGATGTTCCAAAGCACCTGCTGCAAACGCACCGGATCGGCGGTGACGATCGAGGGTTTGGCCTCAAGATTCAGCGAGATAACGAGCTGATGTTTCTCGAGATTGGACGAGACGATTTCGACCGCTTCCGCGACGGCGGTGTTGATGTCGACCTCGCGCATATCGAGCTCGAGTTTTCCGTGGGTGATGCGGGTGAGATCGAGCAGGTCGTCGATGAGTTTGGCTTCGAGTCGGACGTTGTTGCGGATGGTTTCGAAGATGGAGCGGATGTGTGGAGGGAACTCCGGATTTTCGGCGCCGTCGCTCGCGAGCAACAGGACCGGATTGAGCGGCGTGCGGAGTTCGTGCGACAGGGTGGCGAGGAAATCGTCTTTCGCGCGGGAGGCCGCGAGCGCGGTGTTACGGGCGTTCATGGCGTCCTGCAGCAAACGCGCGCGTTCGTCGTCGGCGGTCTTGCGCTGAATGACCAACGCGATCGCGTCGGCGATGAGGCCGATCTCGCGCAGCAAGCGGGCTTCGAGGCGTACGCGCGACATGACGGTGAGCACGCCGAGCATTTTCGATTCGAAGAGCAGAGGATAACCGGCGAACGACGTGAGCCCTTCGCGACGCGCCCAATCGGAATCGCAAACATCCGGATCGTCGGTGATCTGGTGTGTGATGTGCGCACGTTTCGTCGCCGCGATGCCGCCGATGCGGCCCTCGCCGATCACGATCTCGGGCCGCGTGTTGAGATAAATGCCCGCGGTGGCGCTTAACTTCAGCGCGGGAGTGTCGGGCTGTTTCAGCCAGATCTGCGCGAGTACGACGTCGGTGTGGTGAACGAGGATTTGCGCGAGCTGTTGCAAGATCGGCGCAAGCTCTCCGCCGCGCGCGACTTCGACGCCGATGTCGGCGCGGAGCGCGACGAGGCGGGCCTCTTCTTGAGCAGCGAGTTCGTTTTTCTTGCGCTCGGTGATGTTGCGGCAGACGGCGAGCAATTGTTCGGGATGACCGTCTGCATCGCTGATGGGACGCAGCACCACATCCCACCATGTGAGAGAACCATCCTTGGCCTGTGAGCCGGCTTGAAACCACGTGGTGCCGCCGCCGAGCGCGGTGCGATAGGCATTTTCGGCATCGCCGCGCGAGTCCTCGGACCAGAGCGAATTCCAATGGATGCCGGGACGAACGGAGCCACCGCCGAACTGCGCGTGATGATCGCGATTGGGATTGAGCAGCTGCAGGCGTCCCGCGAGGTCCAGCACCATGATGCAGTCGGGCGAACTTTCGAGGATGCGCTGATTGAGCTGCTGCGCTTTCCGCAAAGAATCCTCCGCCTGACGCCGCAACGTGATGTCGGTGTTCACCTCGAGGATGGCGCGGATCTTTTGTTGGTCGTCGAGATTGGTGACCCACTGGGTCGCGATGATGAGCGTGGTGCCGTCTTTGTGACGGTGGTGGACCTCGCCTTCCCAACGGCCGAACTGCGCGAGGTGCGCGTGAATCTTTTCCAGCGGCTCGGGATATTGGGCGCGCAGAAGCAGATGGCTGTTTTGACCGAGCGCTTCGTCTTTGGTGAAACCGTAGAGTTTTTCGGCGCCGCGACTCCAAAAGATGATCCGGTCTTTCGGCGAACGCGCGAGCAAGGGAGCGAGCTCGACGAGTTGCGCTTGTTCGCGCAGGCGCTGCTCACTTTCGCGAAGTTCGGTGTTACGCGTGGCGAGTTCTTCATTGAGCGTGGCGAGCTCTTCGTTGGCGGACTCGAGCTCCTCGTTGGACGTTTCGAGCTCTTCGTTGAGGCTCTGCAGTTCTTCGTTGGACGACTGAACCTCTTCGTTGGTGGCCTGGAGTTCTTCGACGACGGTTTCGTGTTGTTCGCGAAGTGTGTCGAGCTGATCGCCGCGGCGATTGAACTCGTGCTTAAGCTCGCTGAGACGACGCGTGTCGGCCTCGCTGATCGTGGTGGACGTTTTCGTGCGAGAACCTCGGCGGTTTTTCTCGTTCGCGGGCGCGGGGATTTTTTCGAAGAGGACGAGAAACGACCGCACGGCTCCATGACGGATGGGAACGATCTCGATGTTTACGACGTGCTGAAGGCCTTCGTAAACGACGGCGTCTTCGCGCACCGTCTTGTCGAGCGTGCGGGCGCGATCGAGCATCTGCTGCAAAGTGATGCCGAGGCTGCCGCGAGCCATTTTGAAAAGGTTGAAGGTTGCCTTGCCCCCCGCGATTTCGAGGAACGGCTGAACCTTGCCGCGGAAGTGAAGGATGACGCCGTCGTCGTTGATCACGACGGAAGGCGGCGAGTATTTGGTGAGAAGAAGTCGGTCGGCTTCTCGATAGATATCCAGCGGACCGATCTCGGGCTCGCGCTTGGCGAGCGCGGGGAGCGATGTGCGCGGAGTCGGTGTGGGCGGCACGCGCTCGATGGTCGGACGCGAGGCGTGCGGTTTTTTGATGTAGATCTTCTGATTTTTTTCCGCGACGGCGAAGAGATTAGTGAAGGTGCCGATCGACTCCGATGCGCCGAGCAGAAGAAATCCGTTGGGGCGAAGCGCGTAGTGAAACGTGGGAATGATCCGCTGCTGCAGCGCGGGCTCGATGTAGATGAGCATGTTGCGGCAGCTCACAAGATCGACGCGCGTGAACGGCGGATCGGTGAGGACGTTTTGCTGCGCGAACACGACGGTGTCGCGAATCGATTTGTCGATGCGGTAGGTGTCACCCTCGCGTTGGAAGAAACGCCGGATGCGCGCCTGGCTGAGCCCGTCCAACTCATTGCGCGTGTAACGACCGACGCGCGCGGTCTCGAGAACGGCGGCGCTCAGATCGGTCGCGAAAATCTGGAGACGAATGTGCACCGACGCCTTTTCGCAAAACTCGGCAAACGCCATCGCGAGCGAGTAGGGCTCCTGGCCCGTCGAGCAGCCCGCGACCCAGAAACGAAGCGGTTCGTTTTTCGCGCGGTTTTTGACGAGCTGCGGAAAGATTTTTTTCTTCAGCGTTTCGAAGACGCCGGGGTTTCTGAAGAAGCTGGTGACGTGGATGAGCAGGTCCTGATAAAGCGCGTCCACTTCGGCCGGCGATTCGCGGAGGATGCGCCAATAGGATTCGAGGTCCTTGGTGTTGTTGGCGGTGCAACGACGCTTCAACCGACGCCGGATCGTATTCATCCGATACAGGCTGAAATCGACGCCGGTCTTGGTGCGGAGCAGCAGAAAAATCTTTCGTAACACCGGATCGCTCGGTGCCTCGGGCCACTGGGCTTTGGCGCCGTCCGGAGCGACGAGTGGAGTGCGGTTTTTGGGAACGACGTTTTGGCGATCCCGGGCGTTGGCGGCGGCGCGGCGGGGCGTGCGATTGGGGGAAGCGGCGATGCGCGCGATCTCCGACGCGATTTTTTCCGGAGGCAAAACAAAGTCCACGAGATGCGCGGCGATGGCGCTGCGTGGCATGCTGTCGTATTTCGACGACGCCGCATCCTGCGCAAACGTGACGCCGCCGACTTCCTTGATGGCCTTGAGCCCTTTGGCGCCGTCGGAACCGGCGCCGGAAAGGATGACGCCGATCGCGTGTCTTCCCTGATCGGCGGCGAGCGCGCGGAGGAAGTGATCGATGGAGCGCGCGGGTCCGCCTTTCGTCTCGCGTGGCGTGAGCTTCAAGACGCCCTGCTCGATGGAGAGATTGCAGTTGGGCGGTATGACGTGGATGTGATCCGCGAGGACGGGCGTGTTGTCTTCGATCTCTTGCACGGGAATGCTCGCGGAACGCCCGAGCAATTCCGAGAGCAAGCTGCGATGGGTGGGATCGAGATGTTGAACGAGAACGAAACCGAGGCCCGAACTCGTCGGGAGATTTTTCACCAGCTCGGTGAACGCTTCGAGTCCGCCTGCAGAAGCGCCGACGCCGACAATCTTGCGCGCGAGTTGTTTCGGGGCCGAAATGCGCGGCGACGGTTTTGATTTTTTGCGGGCAACTTTCGGCATGAGGTGAGTCGGCAGCCGATTATGGGGTGTGTTGCCTGGTGAATACTACGAAAAATCTACGCCAACAACAGCGCAAGTTGCACGGCATAGGCGGCTTCTTTGCGAATATTGGCGCTCGGTCAGGACGCGTTGCTGCGCTGAATATTGGGCAAAATCGCGCCGATCGCCTGGCGGAATTCGTTCATTACGGAGATGACGACGGGCTCCCAACTGCGCGAATGACCATGCACCGTTTCGCGCCATGTCTCGAAGCTCTTGCGCGGGTGAAGCGTGCGACCCTCGCCGTGCAGCTCGATCGCCTTTCGCGGTTCGCCACCCCATTCGATGACGTTGATGAGCTCGGGACGGAACCAGAGAATCATTCGTCGTGGATTTTCCGAAATCGTGATCGCGAGGAGGCCGCTGGCAGACGCAACAAACGCCTTCGCGCCATCGAAGGCGGCGCCGAGATGATCCCAGAAAAGGAGCGGCCTGTTTTGCTGGGCGAGCCAATCGACGAGCGGTTTTATCGCGTCGGTGGGCGGTGTTTCTCCGCAGGCGGTGAGATGATCGCCTTCGATGATGACGGCGCCCGTCGCACCGCCGAGACGAAGCAAGTCCTGCGTGTTGGCGCAGGTGGTGAGATTGCCCGCATGCGAGATGTCGGCGAGCAAGCGCGTGTAAATGCGCGTGAGTTCGACGCGCTGCGCGAGTTCGCGCGCTTGTTCGCGGGCGGCGAGTTGAAGCGCGAAAATCTGGGTGATGAGTTCGCAGGCCGCGCGCGCGGCGTAAGAAATCCAACGCGGCTCTTGGCAGTGGCAGGTGATCAATCCCCACAACTCCGAGCCGCGCAGCACGGCGATGGACATGGACGAACCGGTGCCCATGTTGCGCATGTACTCGAGATGCATCGGAGAGACCGCCCGGAGCACGGAGAGACTGAGATCGAGCGCGCCCGCGGATCCGCCCTGCGAATTCATGACGATGGGGATCGGGCGATAGTGATTGGAGGGGATGAGGCGGAAGCGGGTGCGGCGATAAAGTTCGCGCGCCTGTCGCGGAATATCCGAAGCCGGGAAACGTTGGTTGAGATAAGTGGGCAACGTGTCGTTGCGATCCTCCGCGATGACCGCGCCGTTCCAATCGGCATCGAATTGATACAAGAGGCAGCGATCGAAACCGGAGATGCGGCGAATTTCGGAAACGGTGAGCTGCTGGAGTTGAGCAATGGATTCGACGGATTCGAGTCGGTTGAGGAAGTGTTGGAGGAGTTGCTCGTTCTGGATCGGTGGCAACGGCACCGCGCGTTCGCCTTCGAGAATGACGGCTTCGTTGTTGTGATGGGCGACCAGCGTGAACTCCGCGGTTTCGCCTCCGACGTGAACCGTGGCCGTCGTGACAAACAGCGCGCGCGTGCGGAAATCAGGATGCGCACTGGCTTGCTCAAGCGCGGGGACGACGTCGTCGCCGAAGACATCGCGGAGGTTGCCTCCGATCAGCGCCGTGGCTTCGCGCCAGAAAAAGTCACGCGCATTGGTGCTGGCGCCGAGGATCTTCCACGTCGCCGGTTCGAGCACAAAAAGGAAACCGTGAGGCTGGATACTGCCGGGCGTGTGGATGGGCTCGCGGTCGCAATTGGAAAGATCGGTGGGCGTGAAAGCGTTCATTGTCGGGAAGTGGACCAGCTGCGAAGTCGGGCGAAGGTTTCGTCGGCGGATTGGATGATCACATCGTCCGTGTTGGCGGACGAATGTTTCAACATCCACGCACGAAACTCCTGCCATCGCAGTCCTACGTCTGCGCCGTAGCTGCGAAAGTACCGGTAGCCCACGCCGTCCTTGAGGCCGAGTTTGGACTCCAGATGGCGCGAGATAAATTGTCCGCCGAGCGTTGAACCCTCGAACACATACAACGCGCCGGCTGCGTGCGCGGGCGAGGCGAGCGACGGCAACGCCTCACAACGCGGAAGTGCCGCGATCACGGGATCGCTCATGCCGTGCGCACGAAGATCTTCGATGAGCCAGGGCGTTTTGAGGCGATCGATCAGCAGCGGATGCGAAGGGCCCAGCAGCGCGGTGATTTTGTTTTCCAGCGGTTCGAGAAAGCCGAGAAAAACGCCGAGCCAGTGAATCAAGTCCGCGCGCGTTTCCGGCAGGCGGAAAACGGACTCCATTTGTTCGTGCTGGCTTTTGGTTTCGGCGCGCAGCCGATCGAGAAGCGATGACATGGGGGAGATCGGACAAGACAGGAAGAAGGCGCGGGGAGAAAGCCATTTGTCCCGAGAGTTTCGCGGAGGAGAAAAACAAAAGGCCGATCCGTGAAGGATCGGCCTGAAGGCGAAACGGGACAATGCGGAGCATCGTCCCTGCCGCGGAAAACGCGCCAAGGCGGAGCGTGCCGCTCGAGCTTAAACGCGGAAACCTTGGGCGAGGTGATAATAGACCTCGTTGTTGCGGAGGTCTTGTTTGAGCTGCGGGAGCTTGGTGTCGGCGTTGATGTGCACGGTTTCGATGCCGGCGATCGTGGCGAAGTCTTCGAGCATTTCGCTCGTGACGACATAGCTGTAGCCGGTGTGGTGCGCACCGCCGGCGTAGATCCACGCGGCGCAGGCGGTCTTGAAGTCGGGTTTGCATTCCCACACGGCGCGCGCGACGGGGAGCTTCGGGAGCTTCGGCGTTTTGACTGCTTTGACTTCGTTGATGATGAGACGGAAACGATTGCCGAGATCGACGAGCGAGGCGTTGAGGGCTTCACCGGCGGGCGCGTCGAAGACAAGACGCACGGGATCTTCTTTGCCGCCGATGCCGAGCGGATGGATTTCGACCGAAGGTTTGCCGCCGGCGATGCTCGGGCAGATCTCGAGCATGTGCGAACCGAGGACTTGATGGCCCTTCGGAGACATGTGGTAAGTGTAGTCCTCCATGAAGGAGGTTTGTTTGCCGCCGGCCATGACCTTCATGGCGCGAACGAGCGCAGCGGTCTTCCAATCGCCTTCGCCGCCGAAGCCGTAGCCGGCCGCCATGAGCCGCTGCGACGCCATGCCGGGGAGCTGGCGGAGGCCGTGGAGGTCTTCGAAGGTGTCGGTGTAAGCCTTGGCGCCGATTTCGCTGAGGAACTGGCTCATGCCGAGTTCGAGGCGGGCGCTATAGCGGAGCTCTTCGTGGCGTTTGCCGCCCTTCTTAAGGGCGGGGACGATCGTGTAGAGCTTTTCGTATTCGGCGACGAGGTTGTTGATGGCCTTGTCGGAAACGGCGTTCACTTTCGCGACGAGATCGCCGACGCCGTAGGTGTTTACTTCGAAACCGAAACGGATTTCGGTGGCGACTTTATCGCCCTCGGTGACGGCGACGTAGCGCATGTTGTCGCCGAAGCGGACGATCTTCGCGCCCTGCCAATCGTGCCAGGCGTGAGCGGCGCGCATCCAGGCGCCGATGCGGTCCTGGACTTCGCGATCGGACCAGTGGCCGACGACGACCTTGCGGCCGAGGCGGAGACGCGTGTGAATGAACCCGGCTTCGCGGTCGCCGTGGGCGGCCTGGTTGAGGTTCATGAAGTCCATGTCGATCGTGCCCCACGGGAGGTCGCGATTGAACTGGGTGTGGAGATGCAGGAAGGGTTTCTTGAGCGCGGTGAGGCCGCGAATCCACATCTTCGACGGCGAGAAGGTGTGCATCCAAAGGACGAGACCGGCGCAGTTGGCGTCGGCATTGGCTTCGACGCATACCTTGGCGATCTGGTCGGAATCCACGAGCAGCGCCTTGAACTTCAGTGGAAGCGGCAGGCGCTTGGATTTCACGAGGCCATCGACGACGGCCTGGGCGTTGGCGGCGACCTGTTTGAGCGGGCCTTCGCCGTAGAGGTGCTGCGAACCGCAGACGAACCAGATTTCGGGAGTGGTCAGATTGACGAGGGACATGGAGGGGAATGGAAAAATTTTAACCACAGCGACACGGAGGGCACAGAGAGCGGATCGGATATTCGACGCCCTCTGTGATCTCTGTGCCTCTGTGGTTCATAAAATGAAACGTGATCAGGCGTTGGTGGATTCTTTGATGGTGAGGAGGTCTTTCATCACGTTGCCGAGATCGGCGGATTTGTTGCGTCCGCCGAAGCTGTCGTGGAGCTGGCGATACAATGCGTAGAGCCGGTCGTAGATTTTCCGGTTCGCGGCGATGGGCTTGTAGGCGACCTTTTTGAGCGAAGTCATTTTCTTCTGCGCCGTCGGGAAATCCTTGTGCGCACCGGCGAGAACAGCGGCGCTGACGGCGGAGCCGAGCGCGCAGGCTTGCGACGAACCGGCGACAAGCATGGTGCAGCCGGTGACGTCGGCGTAGATCTGCATGAGCAGCGGATTTTTCTCGGCGATGCCGCCGGCGCAGACGACGCGCTCGATCGGCACACCGTATTCGCGGATGCGCTCGATGATGGCGCGGGCGCCGAACGCGGTGGCTTCTATGAGCGCGCGGTAGATGTCGGCCTGCGTGGTGTGAAGCGTCTGGCCGACGAGCAAACCGGTGAGACGTTGATCGACGAGGATGGTGCGGTTGCCGTTGTTCCAATCGAGTGCGAGCAAGCCGTGCTGGCCGGGCTTTTGTTTCGCGGCTTCGGCGGTGAGCTTCGCGTGGAGTTTCGCGTCTTTGAGCACACCTTCGACGTACCATTTGAAGATGTCGCCGACGGCGGACTGGCCGGCTTCGATGCCGTAGAAGCCGGGGAGAATCGCACCCTTGACGATGCCGCAGATGCCGGGGATGTCGGGCACGTTTTTATCGGCGGAAACGACACCGCAATCGCAGGTCGAGGTGCCGATGACTTTGACGAGCGTGCCCTCTTTCACGCCGCAACCGATGGCGCCGTAATGGACGTCCATTTCGCCGATCGCTATCGGGATGCCGGCGGGCAGGCCGAGTTTCTTGGCCCATTCGGGGCTGAGCTGACCGGCGGCGGTGTTGGCGTCGTGCGCCTTTCCGTAGAGACGGTCGCGGAGATCGGCGAGTTTGGGATTGAGGAGCGAAAGGAATTCTTTGTCGGGCAAACCGCCCCAATCCTCGGCGTAGAGAGCTTTGTGGCCGGCGCAGCAAACGCCGCGAACGACCTTCGTCGGATCGTTGACGCCCGCGAGGATGGACGGAATCCAGTCGGCGAGTTCGACCCAGGAGAAGGCGGCGTCGAAGACCTTGGGCGCGACGTTGAGGCAGTGCCAGATCTTGGACCAGAACCACTCGGAAGAATAGGTGTTACCGCATTTGGCGATGAACTGCGGGCGATGCTCCGCGGCGAGTTCGGTGATCTTGGCGGCTTCGCGCCAGCTGGTGTGGTCTTTCCAGAGCCAGCATTGGGCGTGGAGGTTTTTTGCCCACTTCTTGTCGAGCGCGAGAGCGCGGTTGTTTTTGTCGACCGGGATCGGGCTGGAGCCGGTGGTGTCGACGCCGATGCCGATGACCTTGTCGGCCTTAAAACCGGGTTTCTTTTTCGCGGCCGCGAGCGCGGACTTCACGCTCTTTTCGAGACCAAAGAGATAATCGCCGGGGTGCTGGCGCGCGAGATGGTGGTCTTTGGGATCCAGGAGGATGCCCTGCGAGCCGGAGGGATAGTTGACGACGGCGCTGCCGAATTCCGCGCCATCGGAGGTGCGGACGATGAGGGCGCGCACCGAATTGGTGCCGTAATCGATACCGATGGTGAACATGGTGGGACGGTGGGGAAGACGTGGGGCTAAGACGTCCGTGTGCCAGGGTAAACGGCACACGGGCTTGACAGTATCGCCGACCGCGTGGGGCGCAGTCGGAATGACGAATGACGAAGGCGGAAGACCGGCGCCGGAATGGCGGTGACCGGTGAGTGGTCAGCGACCAATGACCGTGGGCGGGGATGTGTGGAATGAAAGCGAATCGCGGTTCGGTCAGCGGCCCTGGCGGAAGCGGTCGAAGAGGACCGCGCTCAGCAGGATCGCACCGCGGACCACGTATTGGAAAGCGATGTCGATGTTGAGGAGGTTCATCGCGTTTTCGACGATGCCCATGATGAACACGCCGGCGATGACGTAGCTCATGCGGCCGATGCCGCCGCTGAGCGACACGCCGCCGAGCACGCAGGCGGAGATGATCGAGAGCTCGATGCCTTGCGCGGTTTTCGGATCGCCGATGCCCATGCGCGAGGCAAGCAACACGCCGGCGAGCGCGGCGACCGCGCCTTGCAGCACGAAGATGGTGATCTTCACGCGATCGACGGGGATGCCGGCGAGACGCGCGGCCTCTTCATTGCCGCCGATGGCGAGCGTGTTGCGACCGAAGGTGGTGCGCTGTAGTACAAAACCGAATACAGCGAAGAGCGCGAAGCAGATCCAGACCGGCGTGGTGATCTGGAAAAGAACGCCGCCGCGGTCGTTGTGGATGGTCGGATAAGCGGCGTTGGCCAGATCGAGAATGCCTTCGTGACTGATGCCGATGGAGCGGTAATCGGCGAAAACAAACGCGAGACCCTTCACCATCATCATCGTCGAAAGCGTGGTGATGAGGGGATTGATTTTGAATTTTGCGACGACGACGCCGTTGACCAAGCCGACGAGCGCGCCGAACGCCAGCGAGCCGCTGATGGCGAGCGGAAGACTGCCGGTGTCGCGCAGGATGAGCGCGCATAACACGCCGCCCGCGGGAATAATTGTGCCGACCGACAAATCGAAATTTCCCGACGCCAGACAGAACAACATCGTCGTAGCGACGATGCCCACGGTGGAGACGGCGAGCAACACACTCGCGGCATTATTGGGCGTCGCGAAATTGGGAACGGTAAACGAGCAAGCGATCACCAGCGCGGCGAGCACGAGCAACATGCCGGCGCGATCGAGAAACATGAAAACGGCGCGAGACTGTTGAGCGGAGGATGGTGACGAGCTGGCGGAGGCGGACATGAGGCAGAGTGAAAAAAGAAGGGTGAAAAGCGACGTTCACCACGGAGCGCGGGGCGCGGAGTTTTGCGAAAATGAAAAATAGTCGGTGCTAAAGAGCTCAGGCGGCGGTGGAGGTTTCGACAGGGAGCGCGGCGGCGAGGATGCGTTCGGGTTCGAACTCGGCGCGGGTGAACTCGGCGGAGAGTCGTCCCTGGCGCATCACGAGCAAACGATCGGCGAGGCCGATGATTTCGGGCAGATCGCTCGAGACGACGAGCACGCTGACGCCTTCGCGCGCGAGTTTGAAAATGAGCTGGTAAATCTCGCTCTTCGCGCCGACGTCGATGCCGCGCGTGGGCTCGTCGAGCATGAGGACTTTGACGTCTTCGGAGAGCCAGCGGCCGAGGATGACCTTCTGCTGATTACCGCCGGAGAGATTTTTGATGAGCTGCTGCAGCGATGGAGTTTTGACGGCGAGCGAGCGGACTTGCTCGCTGGCGTTTTGTTGCTCCCAACGCGTGTTGATGATGCCGCCGGGAAATACGTGGTGACGCCGCGCGGAGATGTTGCAGTTCTCCATGATCGAGAGGATCGGGAGAATGCCTTCTTTCTTACGGTCTTCGGTGCAATAAACGAGGCCGGCGCGAATCGCGTCGGCGGGGCGCCGGATGCGCACGGGCGTGTCATGAATCGCGATGTCGCCGGCGGTCGCGGGCGTGGCGCCGAAAAGAAGTTTGAGCAGCTCGGTGCGTCCCGCGCCGATCAAACCGAAGAGGCCGAGGATCTCGCCCTGCGCGATTTTGAGCGAAACCGGCGAGTTGAGGCCGGGGCCGAAAAGACGATGCACGTCGAGTCCGACGCTGCCGTGCGGTCGCGGTTGATAACCGTACACGTCGATGATGTCGCGGCCGACCATGTCTTTCACGAGCGCGTCGGGCGTGGTTTCGGAAAGCGATTCATAGGTGCGCACATGCGTGCCATCGCGCAGCACGGTGCACGCATCGCAGATGCGGAAGACTTCTTCCATACGATGCGTCACATAGAGGATCGCGCAGCCTTCGCGGCGGAGGTCGTTGATGACGCTGAAAAGTTTTTCGATCTCGCGCGCGGAGAGCGAGCTGGTGGGTTCGTCGAACGCGATGATCTTGGCGCCGCGTGTGAGCGCTTTTGCGATTTCGACCATCTGGCGTTGGCCGATCGGCAGGCGCGAGAGTTTCGTGTCGGGATCGATGTTCTCGCCGAGACGTTGGAGCTGACGGGCGGCGAGCGCGCGGAGTTGTTTGCGATCGATGATGCCGCCGCGCTGCGGCATGTGGCCGAGGTAAATGTTTTCCGCGACGGTCATCTCGGGCACGAGATGCAGCTCTTGATAAATGACCGCCACGCCCGCGGCCATCGCTGCGGACGTGGAGTGGAAAACATGTTCGCGTCCGCCGATGTGGAAACATCCCGAGGTCGGCAGATGCGCGCCGCTAAGCGCTTTGAGCAGCGTCGATTTGCCCGCGCCGTTTTCCCCCATCAACGCGTGCACCGTGCCTTCGCGAACGCCAAAACTCACACCGCGCAGGGCTTTCACGCCCGGATAGGTTTTAGTGATGGCGTCGAAAACGAGATAGGGCTGGGCGGCGTTGCTCACGGAGATCGGCGAAAGGAAAAACGAAACGACGAGGCGATAAAACGATCCTCTTGAAGAACGTTTACTCAAGGACGCCCGCTTCGCGCAGAACGTTCTCGTAGTTTTCGCGCGTGATGAGGGTGCCTTCTGTGCGCGTGTCGAGCGGCGGCTCGATGCCATCCTTGATCCATTTGTAGAGCATCTCGGCGGAGATGTAACCTTCGTAGGGAGCGGAGACGAACATGGAGCCGTAGAACGGCGTGGGTTTGGCTTTGCGAAGTTCGTCGAGGCAGTCGGTGCCGTTGATGCCGATGCCGACGGCATTGTCGGCGGTGAAGCCGCGGTTTTCCATGGCGCGAACGGCGCCGAGCACGGCGGTGTCGTTCATGCCGAGGATGAGCCAGTTTTTGATCTGCGGGCGTTGCGTAAGAAGAATGTTGGCGGCGTCGAACGCGCCGGGGACATCGGTGGTTTTTTGCGGAGCGCGGAAGATGCGATCGTCGGGGAAACCGGCGGCCTTGAGCGCGGCGATGGAGCTCTCGGTGCGTTCGCGGGCGGTGTCGAGTTCGTCAAACGTGATCGCGCACACGGCGGTGTCTTCCATCGCCCAACCGCGGCGTTTGAATTCGGCGGCGAGCGCTTCGCCTTGTTGCGTGCCGATGCGGGTGGCGGACATGCCGACGTACGGAACATCGGTCATGAGTTTGCCATCGCGCACAAATTGATCGTCCACGGTCACGACCTTGAGACCCTTTTGTTTCGCGCGATTGAGGATCGCGGGCCCGAGGCGAACGTCGGGCGTGCAGATCACAAAACCCTGCGCGCCGGAGACGGCGATGTTGTCGATCGTGGTGAGCGTTTTTTCGCCGTCGGTCACGCCGAGCTTGATCACTTCGAAGCCGTACTTTTCGCCGGCTTGATCGGCGCCTTTCCATTCTTGCTGGAACCACGGCTCCTCGGGCTGCTTCACGAGGAAAGCGATTTTGATTTTATCGGAAGCGCCGCCGGCGGATTCGCTTTTCTTGGAGCAACCGGCGACGAGGCAGAGGGCAAAAATGGGGAGGAAACAGCGGAGTAATTTCATGGGCTAAAGGGCAGTGAAGGGAAATGGGGACCACGAGCAAAGAGGTCCGTTGCTCGCCCGTAAAGGATGCAGGAACAATTTTTGCGGACCTTTCGCGCTGGAAATATCATCCGTTCCTTGACAGTACAGGAGCATGACACGCGTCACGATGGCGATCATCGCCGAGAAGGCCGGCGTATCCAAAAACACCGTTTCGCTCGCACTGCGCCACGATCCGCAGATCCCTCCGGAGACACGGAAGCGCATCGCGAAGATCGCGAAGGCCATGGGCTACACGAAGAACCCCGTGGTCGCGCAGTTGATGACGGAGCTGCGCAAGGCGCATCCGGCGGGGTACCGGCGTACGTTGGCGCTGCTCAATGCGAATCTCGATCCGCGTGCGTTCAAGGCGCATCCGACCGTGCCGGTGTATGTATCCGGTTGCCGGAGACGCGCGGAGTTTCACGGCTACAAGCTCGACGAGTTTTGGCTGCACGATCCCGAACTCAATGGCGAGCGACTCGACCGCATCTTAAAAGCGCGCGGAATCCGCGGCGCGTTGGTGGTCGGTTTGATGAAGGAAAACCAGCTGCCCGAGCGCTTCGCGACGATCTGGCAAAACCACGCCTGCGTCGTCACCGGCGTACGCACGCGGAATCCAACGCTGCCGTTTTGCTGCGTGGATCATCATGCGCTCGTGCTGCAAGCGATGGAGCAGGTGCGCGCGCTCGGCTACGAACGTCCGGCGCTCGTCGTGGACGATCATATCGATCGGCTGGTGGACGGACGTTTCAGCTCCGCGATGTGGGTGGGGCAGCAGGCGTTGCCGGCGAAGAATCGCGTGCCGGGATTTTATTCCGTCGAAGAAGCGCGCAAAGATCCGTCGATTTTCGAAAAATGGCTCAAGGCGCATCGGCCCGATGTGATTTTCACGCTCTACAATGTCGTGAAAACATGGGTCGAAGGACTCGGCCTGAAAGTCCCGCGCGATATCGGCCTTGTGCAACTCGAGCGTCGCGCCGACAGCAAGGACTGGGCGGGCATCGATCAGCACAACGATCTGACCGGTGAAAGCGCCGTGGATATGCTTGTCGGCATGGTGCACAACAACGAGATCGGCCTGCCGGCCTTTCCGCGTGCCACGCTGGTCGGCGGTTCGTGGGTCAACGGCGCGACGGTGCGCACGATCACGGAGAAGGCTGCGGTGAAGGCTTGAGCGCGGTTGTAAGGATGTGGACGCGGCCGGTCGCTGAACAATGTGCCGGTGGGACGTGCGTGTATTCAGAGAATAACTACAACGCGTTTCGTCTCGCGCCTGCGCGGCAGGGATGATGCTCCGCATTGTCCGTCTGCGACATGGATCAAGCGTTGAGCTCGATCGCGGGCTGCGGGCTTAGGTGGACGATGCAGAGCATCGTCCCTACCTGAAACGTCCGGGACAAGTGCGCGGCGTTTCTTAGAAAGCCGCGCCTGGCTCAGCGACGATAGTTGCGCTCATTACGCGGACTGCCGCGTCCGCCGGAACTGCGACGATCTCCGCCGGCAAATTCGCGCGGGGCGGGGCGTTCTTCGCGCGGACGAGCTTCATTGATCATGAGCGGGCGTCCGCCGAAATCGTTCCCATTGAATTGTTCGATCACACGTTGGGCATCGGCGGGGGTGGCCATCGTGACGAAGGCAAATCCGCGCGAGCGGCCGGTGAATTTATCGAAGACCAGATCCACAGCTGTCACGGTGCCGGCCTGATTAAAGCGCTCTTCCAATTCCTGCGCAGTCGTGGCGAACGGCAGGTTACCGACATAGAGCTTGCTACTCATGATACGTTTTGGGGGCTCCGATTTTTCGCCGTTCCCGTCCATCGAGTTTCAAATCATCACTGAACTTTCTTCCCGCTCATGACGATCTACCGTCCGAAAAATACGTGAGACGGGCGCACCGTGGCCGGCTGCCTGTGCCGGTGCAAGTGCGGAAACTGCCGGAATTCGGGACGCGCGATTTTGTGTTATATACGTGGCGTGGGCGGAGTTGGGCGCCCGTAGGTCAGGTTGAAAAGCGGCGTGCACATGAGCGTGGTGACGATCGCCATCACCACCATGATCGAGAAGAACGCCGGCGTAATCACCCCGCGCTCGAGCCCGATGTTGAGGATGATCAATTCCATGAGTCCGCGAGCGTTCATGAGCATGCCGATGCCCATGGCTTCGCGATGGGATTCTCCTTTGAAGCGCGCGGCTGCGTAGCAGGCGCCCCATTTGCCCAGGATGGCGACCGCAAGCACGACAAACGTCACGAGCCACAGCGAGCCGCTGGCGGCGACGATGTCCATGCGGGTGTTGAGGCCGGAATAAATGAAGAACAACGGCAAGAAGAGCAGTGTCGTGATCGGCTCGATGGTCGTGACGAGTTGTTCGCTGAACTTTCCCCGCGGCACCGCGGCTCCGAGGAAAAAGGCACCGAAAACCGCATAGAGGCCGATTTTGTCGGTGAACCACGCGGCCCCCATCAGGAGCACCAACATCGTGCCGAGCATCGCGCGGCCGTCTTCGGCGCTTTTTTCCGCACGACGCGCGATCGCCGCGAGCACTGGGCGGCCGATCGTCGACAACGCCAGGACAAACAGCGCGCCGCCGCCCACCGCATAGGCCGCCAGCATGAAATCGCCCGACAATCCCGCGAGCACGAGCGCCAGCACGCACCACGCGGCGGCATCGTCGATCGCACCGGCTGCGAGCGCGAGCGCGCCGGCGGTGGTGTGGGACAGTTTTCGTTCAAAGATGATGCGCGCCAGCATCGGGAACGCCGTGATCGCCATGGCCGCACCGAGGAAAGGCGCCGCGGCGATCAGCGAAATGCCTTCGTGGAAAAACCGCCCGTCACGCCAAAGCCAGATCGCCACCACGCAGCCCATGGCAAAAGGCGCCAAGATGCCCGACAGCGAAATGGTCAACGCGCTCGCGATGCGCGTGCGCACGAGGTCGAGGCGGAACTCGAGCCCGACCACAAACATGTATAGCGCGAGGCCCACTTGTGCGCCGGAGAATAAAATCGGTTTCGATGCCGCCGGGAAAAGCGCGGCCTGCCATTCGGGAAAAAACAGGCCGAACAAGGACGGGCCCATCAAGACACCCGCGATCATTTCTCCCACGACAGGCGGTTGCCCGACGCTCATGGCCAACCGGCTCACCAGGCGGCAAACGCCCAGAATTACCACCAATTGAAGAAAGAACTGCACCGACAGCTCGAAGGGCGTCATAGGAAAGGGCTGGCCACTTCGGTTCAGCGGCGGGCGAGGAGCAAGCGGGAATTTGAGACGCCGCCTTCGCCGCGACTTATCACTTGAGGGGAGGGCGGCATCTTTGTTTTGTGCGCAGCTACAACTAATCTGCGGAATGAATCACGCCTCCATCGCCAGTGCCGACCGGTCGCTCTCAGCTCGAGGGTGCGCTGCATGAGCACGGACGCATCTGCCACAGGACCGGTTGTCCTGCACATCGCTTTCGGAGACTCCGCCTTGCAGCCACCCGCGGGCGGACGTGACGCGGCGCGCATCCGTCTCGATTTGCCCTGCCTCGCCGGGCAAGCGGAGGAAACGATTTTCGATGGACTGCAACCGCTGCCGACGATCGACGGCGTAACGCTTTTTCAACGTGGCGATTTGCTCGTCGGGCATGCGCAGGAGCCTTTTGACGAAGCCACGGTCGAAGCCGCTTCGCGACGTTTATACGATCGTGTGCTCAAAGCATGTAATAGACGGCGGTTGTATCGGGCGTGGAACTACGTGCCGCGGATCAACGCGTACAAGGACGGCCTTGAGCACTATCGTGCGTTCTGCAAAGGACGATCGCTCGCGTTTGAAGCGAGTCACGGTGCCGGCTACGAGGTACGATTGCCCGCGGCGTCGGCGGTGGGCAGCGACGGACGAACGCTCGATGTGGTTTTTGCGGCCGGCCTCAAAACCCCGCGGCATGTGGAAAATCCCGAACAGGTGCCGGCGTATCGTTATCCGCGCGAATACGGGCCGCGCTCTCCGAGTTTTTCTCGAGCCACCGCAGTGGTCGAGGGCGGACGCGAATGGATTTTTGTCTCGGGCACGGCCTCGATCAAAGGTCACGCGACGGTTGGCGTCGGCTCGCTGCGCGAACAAATCGACTGCACGCTCGATAATCTTCGTCTCATCTCGCTCAACAGCGGCGCGGGCGAATCGCTCGGCCGCGGCACGCCCGGTCCGGCGTGGGAACGGCATTTCAAAATTTATCTGCGGCGCGCCGACGATCTGGCGCGCGCGAGAGAATTGCTCGAACGCATATTGGTTTTCCCGGGCGATCATGTCACCTGGTTGCGCAGCGATATCTGCCGCGCGGAGCTCGACATCGAAATCGAAGCGACGCTCGTCCGCTGAGGCGGCGCGCAAACAGGTGAATCAACGCGGAGACTTGAGTGCTTCGCGCAGCGCCTTCGTGTCGTTTTTACCGCGCGGCGTGAGCGGGAACTCTTTCATGAGCACGAGCCGCTTCGGAACTTTCCACGGAGCGAGCGCGCGATGCAGCAACGCACGCACATCGATGGCGGACAAATCGGTCGCGAGCGCGGCGGCGAGTTCGTCAGCGCGATCCGGATGTGCACTCGCGTAAGCGTCGCGAATGCCCGGAAGTTTTTTGAGTTCGAGCTCGAGCGCGGTGAGATCGAGACGCCGACTCGCGATCTTGATCATGCGACCCGTGCGACCGAGCAAAACGAGTTCGCCGTGCTCGTTCAACATCGCGAGGTCCGCCGGCATGTGCGCGCCGAAGCCGTCGGACGAACGGCGTCGATTACCATGCGTGAAAACCGCGGCGCTGCTCACCGTGATGCGACGACCGCGCCCGAAACTCAGTCGCACGCCTTCCATTGGCGTGCCGACGCTGCGTCCTGTGAGCGTGGCTTCTCCGCGGCGATCGTAAGCGATACCGCCGGTTTCGCTCGATCCGTAGAAACCGTGAAGGCGTCGGCCGAACTTCTCGAAAAACGCGCGCGCGGTTTCCGGAGGAAGCGCGGAGCCGGCCGAGATGATCGTACGAATGCTTTGTAGTGATTCTTTGGATACGTCGGTAAGCGCGAGCACGCGCAGGATGGCGGGCACCGCCGGAAAAACGGTCGGCCGCCAGCGTGCCGCGTCGTCGGCGATGGCGTGGTGAAGCGGCGCGGAAACGCAGAGAATCGCCGTCCCCTGCGCGAGCAGCGGCACGACGAGATTTCCGAGTCCGTACGAATGGCCGAAGGGAATCAGACCGAGATTCAGATCGTCGGGACGGATGTCCATCGACGCGCAGACTTGTCGTCCATCCGCGAGCATTTCGCCGTGTGTGAACGCCAGCGCGCGCGGCATGCCTGTGCTGCCCGAGGTGAGTTTCACCAACGCGATGCCGGGTGTCGCGCGTCGCGTGCGGCCGGACAATGCTTCGAGCTGGTTGTCCGGACCGAGCAGAAAATGCGCGCGGGCGGCGAGCGCGAGGGAGCGTTGAGATTCGAGCGGTTCGCTCGGATCGAGAGGCACGGGCACCGCGCGGAGTCGCAGCAGTGCGATAAAAATCGCGAACCAGTCCGCGCCATTGGGTCGCGAGAAAACCACCCAGCGTCCAGCGAATACACGCTCAGGAGCGGCTTCGCGAAAACGAGCGGCCGCGGCATGTGCCCGCGCGTCGATTTCAGCACGGGAGAAAACCGTCGCGTTGGCGGCTTCGATCACGGCGCGTGCATGGGGCGCGGTTGCGACGAGCGCATCCCACGTGGAGAGCAAAGTGGCGGGCGTTTCGGCGGAGGACGACAAAGTAGGAAAAAGTGAAGCGGACGAATGTGAGGGTCCAAGCGTGATCGGACACGACGTGCAATCGGCCGTCACTTCTATGGACGAGCGGTCGAATCAAAGCCGCCGCGCGCAAAAGCGAAAGCAGGATTTGTCGCCGTGAGCGCGACTCAGTTCGCCGGCGGTTTTTTATGTCCCGATGTTTGTCCCAGCGGTTCGAGTTCCACCATCAGCAGCGCGGTGAAAACGATCAACGCAACCGTCGAGCCGAGCGCGGAGATCACGGGGATCCTGCTGAAGGCGAGGACACCAAACGAGATTCCGGTGGTCAGCGCGGAGATGCGAATCGATGGGGGCGGCGGCTCGTGACGACGCGCGTTTTCCGCCGAGAAGATCGCGTAGTTGTGGCTCAGGCACACGCCGAGAAACGCGGCGAGAAGATGGAAGAGATTGAGCGGTTGTCCGAGCAGGCCCAGCAATCCGAGCGCAAAAAAACAGGAGCCCGCGGGAATCATAAAGATGCGCACGCCACGTCGCAGTCCGTAGAGCACAAACACGCTGAGGCCGATGATCGACAGGCCGATAATGCTGAGTTTTGCGGTGTCGGCGCGATAACGCGAGAAAAGCGAGTTGAGTGATTCGAGCTGCGCGACGCCGAAGGTCGATGTTTCCGCCGGAGGTTCCGCGCCGGGTGGATGATCGGCGAGCGTGAGAAACCAACTCGGGCCGCCGTTTTCATCGAGGTGAAAAAGCAGTCCCAGCGGGCCGGTGAGCACGCGGCGAATGTCGGTAAAAAGCGAAGCATATGCGGGCGATTCTGCGGCGCGCAGATCTTCCCACGCGGAGAAAAAAGGTTCGAAGCTCTCGGCGGTGTAACCGCGAGTATCCAGCGCAGGACGCAGTTTTTCGGGGAAGTCCGCGAGTGCGTTGAGCAGCGTGCCGCGTTGTGTCCATGCGGCTTCGGTGGGCAGCAGATAACCGGCGCTGGTTGCGGGCGCGTGGGGAAATTGCGCGTCGTGCCAGGTCGTGAAGCGCTCGAGCGCGGCGCGGGCGAGCGCGGGCGTTTCGCCATGGGTGAGATAGGCGGTGCGTTCTTGCGCATCGCCGAAGAGCTGACGCACGGCGGCGTCGTTTGCGCGAAGTTCGACCGCGGGAATTTCCAGTTGCCGGATGTCGTCGCGCCAATGCAGACACCACGGGCCCACCACGGCGACGATCAGCGCGAGCGCAAATAAGGGACGTACGATGTATCGGGCGCGCGGAGAACTCGGTGGGGAAAAGTTGCGCGTTTCGAGAAACGCGCGATCGAGCTGGGCGAAGTAGAGCATCGCCACCGCGACCGCGGAGATGAGTCCGGCGCTGACAAACACACCGAGTTGCTGCACGAGCGGAAGCTCCGACCAGAAAAGGAGCGAAAAGCCGATCACGGTGGTGAGACAGCTTGTGAGCAGCGGCTTGAGCAGGCGCCCGAGTTTTTCGCGATACGGTTCGTCGGGACGCAGCGCGGGCTGCATGTACAAATAAAAACCGTAATCGATCGCGACACCGGCGAGCAGCGAGCCGATCACAAATACGAGAATGTGCACGCGTTCGAAAACCATCGTGGTGACGACCCATGCGCCGAGCGTGGAAAACAGCACGACCGGCACGAGATGGAGCACTTTCCACAAGCGCCGTACGAAGAGACAGGCGATGCCGATCACGCCGATGAGTGACGCGGTGTTGAGCCAGGAAATCTCGGCTTTGATGCGCGCTTTGCTCTCGGCGGCGAAACGATTGACGCCTGTCCAGCGCAGCTCGACCTCGGACGCGATCGCGCGCGCTTCGCTCAACGCGCTCTCTATCGCGCCGAACACGGGATCTTGTCCCGCTTCGCTAAACGGCGAATCGCGAACGATCGCCCACACCAGCGCGTGATTGTTCACTTCGCCGGAAGAGCTGACCGCGAGCGATTGGATTTTTTCGACCAGCGAAGGCACTAGCAGCAGCGGATCGCTTGGAAGCAATTCTTGGAACGCCACGCTTTCGGCACGCGTGAGAAAGTGATCGAGCTGCTCCGCGGTGTCGCCGGCGAGCCATGTGGAAAATTCGCTGGCGGGGCGGCCGGTGCTGGAGAACTGCGCGTGTTTTTCCGCGAGCCAGCGGGGCAGAAGAAAATCGAAACGACGCTCGAAGACGAAAGTGCCGAGCGCATTGCGGGTCTCGCTCGCGCCCAGGACCTCGACTTCGGCGATCGTTGGCGAACGACGCAGCGAGTCGGCAAATGCGCTGACGGCTTCGGCGGGCGGCGCTTCACTGCCGGAGGAAAGCGCGAGCAGGAGGACGCGCGCCTGTTGTTGATCGGTCAGCGAGCGGACGAGGCTGAGCTCGGGCGCGCGTTCATCGACTGGGATGAGATCGATGACATTGGTGGAGATTTTCCTCCCGTAGTCGAGGCGCAGCAACCAGAACGCGCCGACGAGGGCGAAGACAAAAAGAATGAGTCGGGCGATGAATTTCTGGCGGGCTGGCTCCATTGAAAGCGGGTCGTGCGTATCCAAATTTGCACTACGGCGTCAGCGGAAGAACTCGCGTCGCTCCTCGTCGCTGAACTTTACCTGCGTGTCCGCCTCGCCGATGACGATCACGATGCCTTGCAGCGCGGATTTACGCATCTCGAGTTGTTTCACATGAGCGTCCTTGCCGGTGACGACGAGGCGGTTGAGCACACGCGACAATTCGCCGGGACGCGGATCGAAGACGAGTTGCCAGGTATCGCCATCGCGACGGCCGTAGAGTTCGAAATTGCGCGAAAGCGCATCGAGGTCGAAGCGCATCACATGCAGCAGCGCGGTGGTGGCGGCATTGGCGCGTGGATCACTGGGGACTTCGCGCGTACGACCGCGGGAGTCGCGCAGCATCACGCCGCGCGCGTCGACGAGCATGAGTTGTTTTTCGGGCGACTCGTATTGAAGGCTGAGCGCGCCTTCGGCGGAAAGCCGCATCCGCCCGGTGAAGACGACGGGGATTTTCTTGAAAGGAAGGTAGCGGTTCTCCGTGAACGGCGCGGTGACATTACCGTGTGCGCGAAGTTCGGCGGCGAGTTCGCGCCAAGGCGCATCGTTTTCGCCGATGACGATACGGTTTTCCGGAGAAACCAAATCGGGCATGTCGGCCGCGCGTGCGAGCGGAGTGAAAAAACAAAGAGCGAGAAACAAGCGGCGGAGAAACATAGGGCAGGAGTTTTAGCCGCGAAGACGGCGTTGATAACGAAGCGCCGCCGGCCAGCGCCAGAGGAGTTGCACGAGAAGTCGTGAGTGGAGCCAGATCATGCGGAGATTGTCGCGCAGATAATGGAAATGGGAAATGCCGCCGTCGCTTTTCGCGATGTAGCGACATGTGGCGGGAATGTTGATCGTGGGCGTGCCGTTCCAAACCATGCGCACGGCGACTTCCGGATCGAAATCGTAGCGCCGCGCAAAACGCGTCGAGCGAAGTGTGCGCACAAGCGGTGCGAGCGGATAAACGCGAAAACCAAAAAGCGGATCGTCGATGCCGCGGCCGAGTAGTTCGAGGTGGACCAACGCGACGGAAAGTTTGCGCCCCTGCAAACGTAGCTGCGGCGCTTCGGGCCCGAAGACGGGTTTGCCGAGCACAAGCGCGTCGGGATTTTGCGCGGACACCGACATGAAATCGACGATGCGATCGGCGGGATGTTGTCCATCGGCGTCCATCACGAGCGCGTGAGTGAACCCGGCGGCCAGCGCTTCTTCCGCGCCGGTGAGTACGGCGGCGCCTTTACCGCCGTTGGTGTCGCGCACGATCACCCGCAACGCCGGCTCGTGTAGTGAAAGTTCCACTACAGGCAGATGACTGCCATCGGTGCTCGCGTCGACGACGACCCACACCGGCTGCCACACCGCAAGCGCCTCCTTCACCGTCGCCAGCAAGCGCGGTCCGGTGTTGTAGCTCGGGATGAGCAGGAGATGGGAGGACGACATGGGGAAATCCGAAAAGCGAAGGACGGGAATGATCAATGACCGCTGACCAATGACCAGTGGATATGCGGGCGAGTGGGTTTGCGGCTGAACGGATGGTGCTTGTTACTGGAAACTTCGTTCCTCACTCGAGCGATGGAATCGGTTTCGCCGCGGCAGCGAGTTGTTGTTCGACGTGAGCGGTGATCTCAGTGCACGACATCGGTGTGTCGGCGGGGATGAGTTCGCCGAGCGTGACATTCATCCAGGTGGGCAGCTCGGGCAGTTTCCACCAGGCACGACCACGGACGCCGAGATGGCGGCTGACTTCGATCGAGAGCAGCCGGATGGGCGCGCGTGCGCGTTGGGCGATGAGTGCAAAACCGGGTTTGAGCGGCTCGAGTCGTTTGCCGGAACCCGTGCGTGTGCCCTCGGGAAAAACCAGCAGCGAACGCCCCTGCGCGACTTTGTCGGCGGCGTCGCGGATGGCATCGAGACCGTTTCCGCCGGACGCATAACCCGCGATCAACGCGGCGGGACCGATGGCGGGATTATGCAGGAGCGCGGGTTTAAAAATGCAGACAGCGTCGGGCAGGATCGAAAGGATCACGGGCGCGTCGATCAGCGACGGATGATTGGCGACATAGACCGTGCCGGGCTGAAGCGTTTGGTTTTCAAAACCAAACCAACGCACGCGAAATGCGCCGGTGGCATGGCACCATTGGCGCCAGAGGATGAACAGCCGCCGGATCGTGCGGCGCGCGAGCGGGCCGAGACGATCGCGCTTGGGCACGAGCAACAGAAATGCGCAGACGATGTTCAGCAGCAATCCGCCGAGGCCGAACCACAACCACGGCAGGAAATAAATAACCGCGAGAACGCACTGACGAACAACGCGCATATTCAGCGCCCGGACTGCTGCGGGCGCGGCGGAGGAGCTGCGTCCGCTGGTGCGACGTTGGCGGGTGGATTGAGTTCGAGGAAGTTGAACCACAGATAGGGATTGCGGCGCAGATGCGCTTCAAGCTCGCGGAGGAAATCCTGAAAATGCGCGTGCGCGCGACGCAGGTTCTCGGCGCGCGAGACGGAGCGATCGGGTTCCCAACGAGGAGAACTGTAGATCAGCGTTTCACCGGGAGCGCCGGGCACGCCGAGCGTCAACAGCACGGGAAGATCGAAGATCTGCGCGAGATGATAAATGGTGAACGGGAAGAGACGTCGCGCACCGAGAAATTCGAAGGCTTCGGTTTTGGCGCTGAATTCGAGACGATCGCATTTCATCGCGACAGAGCCGCCGGACGCGACGGCGTCTTTGAGCGCGAAGAGAAGATTCTCGGGTTCGTTTACCCAAATGAAGCGAATCCACTGACCGAAGAGAGAACCGAGCCGGTCGGTGTCGTGCGAATTTCCCACGCGTTGGCGCACCATAAACACGCGATGGTTTTCGACGGGGCCGAGCAGGAAACCGAGAAGGTCGGAATGGCCGACGTGAAACGTGCCGAGAAACGCGTGACGGCCGGAATTGACGAATGTCTTGAAGTGTTCGGAGCCGGGCGCGAGCACCGTGCGGGGGATGCGGCCGTTGGCGGCGCGCAGTTTCACCATCAGCGCTTCTTCGAAGGCGAAGAAGTGCCGGAACACCTCGATGAGGCGCGGCTCGCGCCCGAAGATCGTGTGGAGATAGGCGCGCGAGTGCCGACGTTGCGCGGGCATGAGCGCGAGCGATACCCACGTGCCTGCGGCGCGAAGCGGTCGAAAGAGAAACTCCGGCAGCACGCGATCGAGCAAACGAATGAAACGATAGCCCCACGATGGGCCGGGATTGCGCGCAGCGGGCGGTGGCGCGGATGGACTTTCGGCGACGGCGCTCATGACCACTGCAAAACAAGACGAACACCAGGGGCGGCGATCACGTCGAGCGCTGCGCGGGTGTGCAGCGCATCGAAAAAGTCGGGAAGGGTGAGTCCGCCGGCGTTTGCCTCTGTATCCAAAAATTGGATGCAGCCGATGGAGCCCGTTCCCTGGCGGGCAAGGGCTAGCGTGAAACCAAAGGTGCGTGTGCTGGCCGTGCCGCGTTCGAGCAACCAAGTGCCGCGTTCTTCGCCGCCGCACAGGAGCGAGCGCGGAGAAGTGGCGAGCAGCGCGGTTTGGAGCGCACGCACGACCAGATGAGCGCGTCCGGCCAAGGGGAAAATTTCGCGGACCGGTTGCTGCCGCCCGATCAACGCCTGCTGGACCGCACTCGGGTGGATCGACGTTTGAAAGAGCGTGGGACTGGCCGAGGGGAAACTATCGAGATAGCCTTCGAGCGCGCGTGTTTCGGCGTACTCGGATGCGTAGATGAGCGTGTCGTTTTCGCCGGGCGAATGAGGAAGCAGCGTGGAGCCGAGCACGAGGCCGAGCTGCGTCATGCGACGACTCGCGAGTTTTGGGAAAACATCCTTCAGCCGCTCGCGCGTGACGGCGGATTCTTCGGCGCCGGCATCGTCCGTGCGCAAGTCTTGGATGAAGAGCTCAGGCATGGGTGAGAAGCAGGGCGGCGTGAGCACCGCCGAAGGCGTTGCTGGCGCAAAGGGCGGAATCGAAGCCGGTGTTGTCGAATGCCTCGAAGGCGACGGCGTCGCTGAAGCCGGGCGTGCGACTGCCGATCGTGCCGGGCGTGCGTCCCGTGCGAAGCGCTTCGACGGCGAGCGCGAGTTCCACCACGCCGCAACTGCCGAGCGTATGGCCGAGACTGCCTTTCCACGACACGAGCGGCGCTTCGGGAAACGCTTTCGCGAACGCCTGTGCTTCGAGACGTCCCGCTTCGAGCGTGCCGGTGCCGTGACCTTTCAACCACGGGTGGCGACCGGCCGCGACGACCGAGAGTCCCGCCAAACACGCGGCGAAACCCGCGCCGTCGGATTGGTTGGCGGTGAAGTGATGCATCTCGTTGTGCAGGCTTTGACCGAGAATCGCGAAATCGCCGCGGTCGCGCGTGAGCACGGCGAAGCCCGCGCCATCGCCGAGACCGATCGAGCCGGCGGGTCGATCTTGATACGGAGCGGGGAAATCGGCGTTGAGGATTTTCAGCGAATGAAATCCGCCGGCGACAAACGGACTGAGAAAGTCGAAACTGAAGACCAGCGCTTCATCCGCGAGTCCGGCGTGGAGCGCGCGGGCGGCTTGCAGCAAACCGAGATGTGCCGACACGCAGGCGTGAGAGAATGTCGTGATGTTTGGCCCCCAGCCGAGTTCGCCGCGCAGCCATTCGACACATGTGCTGGGCGTGCCGTATTGCAGATGTTGCGGATCGCCGGTGCGGCGGAAGGCGTAGAGCGAACCGACGCCGAAGTTGCTCGAAGTGATAAACACCGGACGTCGCAAGCCGCCCCAGCCCTCGCCGGGGATCGCCGCCGCGAGCGGACGCAACGCGGCGAGCCAGTTGGGCGGCGCGGTTTCGTCGAGCGAGCGGTCGGGGCACAGCGCCATCGGCACCAAGTCGCCGCCATCGCGGCCGAGCACGGGCGTCGGGCGGAGCGCGCATTCGCCGTTCAGGAGTGCGCGATGTGTGGCTGACGCATCACCGAGCGCCGTCAGGCAGCCGATGGCGGCCACGCGTGCGGAAGTAGGTGTGGAAGAAACAGCCACAAAGAAAAGAACGCGGCCCGATAATCGGGCGGCTCAGGAAGGAAGACGGGCCGGATCGGCGCGTTCGCGGACGAAAGCTGCGAGCGATTGGATGCTGGCCAAGGCGGAGCGAGATTCCTCGCTGTTACTGATTTTGATGCCGAATTCTTTTTCGAGTCGGACAACCAATTCGAGGGCATCAATGGAGTCCAGATTAAGGCCGGCGCCGATCAGCGGCTCGTCGTCCGCAATTTCTTGAGGAGTCACGCCTTCGAGCTTCAGGGCTTCGACGATAAGGGATTTGAGACGGTCAACGAGCGGATCGGTCATGCGGAAAGGAAAGGTTAGGACATGACGTCGGGGAGGGTGGCCGGCAAGCCCGGAGGACGGGGTGCCGATTCTTTCCGGGACGCGATTTTACGCCCACGGCCTGGCCGGCGGCCGGGGAAGGGCGCGGATTCGCAGGTTGACAACCCGGACCGGGCGGGCTTTTTCTCCACCTCTTTTTCAAATGAGCACGACCGAACAGACCCAACGCAGCCTCACCCCTGAGGAGTTTCCTTTCACGGCTCCCCAGCTGATGAGCCGCTACGTCACCGACACCGGCAAGATCCTGCCGCGTAAGTACACCGGCCTCTCCGCCAAGCAGCAGCGCGCGATCACCAAGACGATCAAGCGTTCGCGCAACATGCTGCTCGCGCAGTAAGCGGACAGCCTGTGCCACGTTTTCGGGCCGGAGATTTCTCCGGCCTTTTTCGTGTCCATGCCTCTCGCATCGCAAGCCCGTCTTTTTCGTGGCACGCCGCGCAACCTCGCCCGGCTCGCCCGTGCGTTGCAGCGCGGTGAACTCGTGGCCGTGCCCACCGAGACCGTGTACGGCTTGGCCGGCGATGCGTTGAATCCGGCGGCGTGCCGGAAAATTTTCAAAGCCAAAGGACGGCCCACCAACGATCCGTTGATCGTGCACATCCACACGCTGGCGCAGCTCGATGTGCTGGCCGAACGCAATGACGCGGTGGAGCGCGTGGCGCGGGCTTTCTGGCCTGGACCGTTGACGATCGTGCTGCCCAAAAAAGCGGTGGTGCCGGATCTGGTGACTTCCGGACGGCCGAGCGTGGCGGTGCGGATGCCCGGGCATCGGTTGTTTCGCGAGCTGTTGAAGCTCTGCGGACGTCCGCTCGCGGCGCCGAGTGCGAATCCGTTTGGTTACATCAGCCCGACGTCGGCGGTGCATGTGCGCGACAGCCTGGGCGGAAAAATCGATTACATCCTCGACGGCGGCGAAGCCGATATCGGCCTGGAATCGACGATCCTCGACCTGCGCGATCCGCGACGTCCCGCGATTTTGCGTCCGGGGGCGATTTCGGCGAAAGAGATCGCCCGCGTGCTCAAGCGTCCGGTGGCCGGTAGTGGGAAAACGAATACACGCGGCGCCGCGATTGCGCCGGGCATGCTTTCCAAACACTACAGCCCGCGCTCGCCGATTCAGTTGCATCGC
>CALFXL010000055.1 GCA_937958045.1 uncultured Opitutaceae bacterium
GCAAGCTGGCCAACGGCCAGACGCAGTTGCTCATCGGCACGCACCTCATTCACGAAGTGACGAGCCCGCAGGCATTCGGCATGTTGCGCGATCTCGGCCTGAAGGTCGCTTATCCGCACCGCACGTTCGCGACGGTCGACCACATCGTTCCCACCGATCAGCTCGTCGAGCCGTACAGCGATCCGCTCGCGCAGGCCATGATGGATGAGCTGCGCAAGAACTGCCGCGAATTCGGCATCACGTTTTTCGATCGCGGCACCGGCAAGCAGGGCATCGTTCACATCGTCGGTCCCGAGCAAGGCATCACCCAGCCCGGCACGACGATCGCTTGCGGTGACTCGCACACCTCGACGCACGGCGCGTTCGGAGCGATCGCGTTTGGTATCGGCACGAGCCAGGTGCGCGACGTGCTCGCCACGCAGACGATGGCGCTCGGCGCGTTGAAAGTTCGCCGCATCGAGGTTAACGGCAAACTCCGTCCTGGCGTGTACGCGAAGGACGTCATTCTTCACATCATCCGCATCCTCGGCGTGAACGGCGGCACGGGCTACGCGTACGAATACGCGGGCAGCGTGTTCGACAACTTCACGATGGAGGAGCGCATGACCGTGTGTAACATGTCCATCGAAGGCGGCGCGCGTGTCGGTTACGTAAATCCTGACGAAACGACCTTCGCCTACTTGAAGGGCCGTCCATATGCCCCGAAGGGCGCGGAGTGGGATGCCGCGGTGGAGCGTTGGAAGTCTTTCGCTTCCGATCCGGGCGCGACCTACGACGACGTCGTGAAAATCGATGCTGCCGACATCGCGCCGACAGTCACTTGGGGTATCAATCCCGGCCAAGGCATCTCGATCAACGAAACCATTCCCGATCCCGCGAAGGCGAAATCCGCCGACGAAAAGGCCGGCATCGACGAAGCGCTTGCTTACATGAAGCTGCCCGCCGGTGCGCCGATCAAGGGCACCAAGATAGACGTGGCCTTCCTCGGTTCTTGCACCAATGGACGACTCTCCGACTTCCGCGAAGTCGCCAAATACATCAAAGGCCGCAAGGTCGCTCCGGGCGTTAAGGCCATCGCCGTCCCCGGTTCGCAGATCGTCGCGCTTCAGTGCGAAAAGGAAGGCATCGACAAGATTCTCATCGAAGCCGGCTTCGAATGGCGCGGCGCGGGTTGCTCGATGTGCTTGGCGATGAATCCCGACAAACTCGTCGGCGATCAGCTCTGCGCGTCCTCTTCCAACCGCAACTTCAAGGGCCGCCAAGGCTCCATCACCGGTCGTACGGTGTTGATGAGCCCGGTGATGGTCGCCGCCGCCGCCGTGACGGGCAAAGTCTCCGACGCGCGCGAAGTCTTCTCGGTCAACTGACGGCGACTGACTTCACTTAATTCTTAAACCTCCCACTTAAACCCCGAGCATCTCTCGGTCAGAAACATGGCTCTCGAAAAAATCACCCAAGTCACCGGTCGTGCGGTTCACGTGCCGGGCAACGACATCGACACCGACCGCATCATCCCCGCGCGTTTCATGAAGTGCGTGACCTTTGACGGTCTCGGCGAATTCTTGTTCTACGACGTTCGTCACGATCCGCAGGGCAACAAGATCGATCACCCGATCGACCGTCCCGAGCACAAGGGCGCGACGATTCTTCTCTCCGGCGCGAACTTCGGTTGCGGTTCCTCGCGTGAGCATGCTCCGCAGGCGATTTCCAAAGCCGGCTTCAAAGCGATCATCGCGGAAAACTTCGCCGAGATTTTCTTCGGCAACAGCACCACGCTCGGCATGCCCTGCGTGAACGCGAGCCGCGAAGACATCGCGAAGATCGCCGCCGCGGTGGAAGCGAATCCGCAGACGGAAGTCGTCATCGATCTCGAAAAACTAGAAGTTCGTTTCGCGGGTCAGACGGTGAAAATCACCCAGCGCGAAAGCGCGCGCGATGCGCTCATCAACGGTCGCTGGGATGCGATCGGCGAGTTGATCGAAGGTCGCGACGCCGTCGCCGCTACGGCCGCCAAGCTGCCGTACATGGCCGCTTAAGCGACTCTCGAGCGACCCTCACTGAGTTTTCTCTCTAGACTAATAAGCAACAAAGCCGCGTCGAAAGACGCGGCTTTGTTGTTGGTGTGAATCGGAGCGGGCTAGATGACCCAGTCGTTGAATTCCTCGAGCAGGGCTTCCTTCTTTTTGCGCGGCCGCACGATCGAAGCGGCGTCGCCTTGATAGTAAGCGATGCTGTTGGGCGGCATCGACTGCATGAGCCAGACATTCGAACCCACGATGGAGTTGTGACCGATCACGGTTTCGCCGCCGAGGATGGTGGCGCCCGGATAAACGATCACGTGATCCTCGAGCTTGGGATGGCGTTTCACGCCTTTGACGGGATTGCCCTGGTCGTCGACCACGAAGGATTTCGCGCCGAGGGTGACGCCTTGGTAGATTTTTACGTGATTACCGATCTCGGCCGTCTCGCCGATGACGACGCCGGTGCAGTGATCGATGAAGAAGTGCGTGCCGATCTTAGCGCCGGGGTGGATGTCGGTGCCCGTGCGTTCGTGCGCGTATTCGGTGAGCATACGGGGGAGCAGCGGCACGTGGAGCTTGTAGAGCTCGTGGGCGATGCGTTGGAGTGAGATCACCAGCACGCACGGGTAGGCGAGAATGATTTCTTCCACGCTGCGCGCGGCGGGGTCGCCTTGATACGCGGCGGCGACATCGGTTTGGACGACGCGGCGCACTTCGGGCAGACGCGAAAGCAACGTCGCTGTATGCTCGCGCGCGAGCTCGGCAGGATTGGGCTCACGCGCGAAACGAAGCGCTTTTTCAATTTCGGACGCCAACCGCTTCTCGATACGTGCGAGTAAATCCTCCACCACGCTGGCAAGATCGCCCTTGGTCACACCGTGCTCTTCGAAAAAGCCGGGGAAGAGCAAATGCATGAAATCGCGGGCGAGGATGTTGACCGATTCTTCGCCGGGAAGATTCGTGCCGTCCAAATGGTTGATGCCGCCGTAAGTTTCGTAGGAGGCGAGCAGGGCGCGTTTGATTTCGTCGTTCGTCATGATCCGGCCAAGAGCAGGCCAGCGTTGACGAGGAAAACGGTGGGTCAAAAAGGATTTTCAAATTTTCCCATTTACGGGCTTTACACAGCCGTCCCGAACTCTCTTATTCCGCACTCCTCCGACTGGAAACGCTCAGGTGGTGGAATTGGTAGACACACACGTTTGAGGGGCGTGTGCCGCGAGGCGTAAGGGTTCGAGTCCCTTCCTGAGCACCAGTCCGGTCGGGTTTCTATGAAACCCGGTACTATGGCGGGAAATCGCGCTTGCCACCCGAAGGCGCCCCGTGAAACTGCCCCTGCTCATTGCTTTAATTAGGCCTCCTACTTGCGACCTTTTCCGCGGGTAATTCACCTGCTTGCACCCTGTCAGTCATGGACGACAACGCTCCCTCCGCCAATCCCTCCAAGGATTTTAATAAACTCGATCTCACCCAACTCCAAGGGTTCAGCTTCGGCACCCAATGGACCCAGGATAAGACGACGCCCTCGCGCGATTCCCGCCGCGACGATCGTCCACGTCGTGCGGAGGGTGGAGACGCACGCCGCGATGGCGGAGAAGTGCGTCGCGATCGCCGCGCCTTCCGCAAACCTGCGGGCGCGCCCGCGGAAGAGGGCGATGCCGGCGAGGCACCGGCGCGCGCTCATGGCGGTGAACGCCGTGAAGGTGGCGAATTTCGCGGTGGTCCGCGCCGCGATTTCCGTGGCGGTCCTCGTCGCGAAGGCGGTGAACGCGGCGAGTTTCGCGGCCCTCGTCAGGGCGGTCGTGAAGGCGGCTACCAAGGTCATGGCGGCGCCGAGCGCGAACGCGGCCCGTACATCAGCCCATTTTTTAACGTCACTTTTTATCCCGAAGACACCGGCTTCGCCGCGCTCGCCAAAGCGATTCGCAGCTCCTGCCGCACGTATGAGCTCTTCGAGATCGCCCGCGTGATCGTTGGTAAAAACGACCGCTTCGTGGCGGTGATCCAACGCAAAGCTGCGGAAGGAAATGCCGAAGGCGCGGCCAAGCCCGCACCGCTCGCGATTTCCGTTCCGGATGGTCTGCCTTTCGAGAACGAAGAGGCCGCCATCACGCACGTAATGAGCAATCACCTCGGCTTGTTCTTCGATTCGGCCGAAGTGGAGGTCGATCCGCCCAAGGGCAGTTTCCAAGTCATTAATAAGTGCAGCATCACGGGAGAGCTGCTCGGACCGCCCAACTACCATCGTTACAACCAGATCGTTCAGCAGCACCATGCCGCACGTATCACGCGGATGTCGCTCGACGCATATCGCTCCCGCATCGAATCCGTGCGCGACCCCGAAGTGGTCAACCAATGGTTGGAAAAGATGAAGAAGGTCACGCGCTACACGTGGAAACATGCCCCCGAAGGCACCACGCCGCTGACGTTCGATTCGTTGGACGATGCCCGCGGTTATCTTTTGGCCAACGCTCGCGAGAAGGTGGTCAAGACCGTCGAGAACGCTCGCTTCCACGGCAAGCTGCTCGAACAGTTGCCGCAGGGCGAAATCCGTCGTGCCATCGAAGGCACGCTGGAACGTCAGCGTCGTTTCCCGCTCGATACCGCCAATGCGCTCCGCGGCCGTCTGCGTCGCGAAGGGTTCACCATCTTCAAGAAAGGTTCGAAGGGCGTTTCGTACGTGTGTGCGGTGAAGCGCAAGTTCCGCGTTCCCGGCCAGACCTTCTCGGACAGCATCGGCGCACTGATCAGCTTCATCGAAGCGAACCCGATGGTGAAAGCCAGCGAGCTGCCGGTGAAGTTCGCGGGCATTCAAGCGCCCACCACCCCGGCTCCGACCGCGCCTGCCGCTCCGGCTGAAACCGACACCGCGGCCACGCCGGCCGCCCCGCAAGAAGCGGCGCCGATCGCGACAGGTTCGAATACACCATTCAGCGCGCAGGCCCACGCTGCGCTTACCGCCGAAGATCAAGCCAAGCTGCATCGCCTCAACAGCGATCTCCGCTGGCTCGTGACGGAAGGTTATGTGACCGAGTTTATCGATGGGCGCCTCTTCGCGCCGCCGCCGATGACGGAAGCGCGCAAGCAGGAAGTCGAAAAGGACGACCACGATCCTGAAAACTTCCCTGAAGTCCCCCCGACTCCGGCTGCTCAAGCTCCGGAACCGGCGCCGGCAGCACCGGCCGAAGCTCCCGCCGAAGCTTCGGCAGAGCCCGAAGCGGCTGCTCCGTTGGTGGCTGAAGCCGCGCCGTCGGCAACGCCCGAAGGCGACACGCCGAAAACAGAATAATCTCGAAAACGCGGCCCGAAACGGCCGCGTTTTTTGTATCCAGGAAATGGATGCGCACGCTTCGCGTAGCGGTCGATTATCGCCGCGCGGGTTTAGCCCGATGCATCCAGTTTCAACGTGTGCCTGCCGGGACCGGCGATGCCGAAGTGCAGATGCAAAGCGTCGGGAGAAATCCAGCCTGCGATTTTTTCGGGCCACTCGACCGCGAGACAGTACGGACTCATGAGAAACTCATCGAGCATGAGCGCTTCGATCTGCGCGTCGCTTTCGAGGCGATACGCGTCGAGATGCACGAGCGTGCGCCGGCCGCGATAGAAGGTGAAAATGTTGAACGTGGGACTCGTTACCGTGGCCTGGATGCCGAAACCGCGTGCGAGCCCTTGGACGAAAGTGGTTTTGCCGACGCCGAGATTGCCGTGCAGGGCGAGCGTTTGGTCGGGCGGCAGCGCGTCGGCGAGTTCTTCGGCCAAGCGCTGCGTTTCGGCGACGGAAGTCGTTTCGATGCCCTGCCGCAGTTTATCGAAGATGTTCATAGCCGTGATAGGCGCGGAGATCGATGGAATCGGCCGGGCGTTGCCCGCTGCGGACAAAACGGCCGAGCACGTGCAACGGCTCACCGAAACGACGACGCCAAGCGCGCTCCAGCGCAGTGCGATCGGTGCGAGCGCGCACGGTGAAAAGAAGTTCGTAGTCCTCGCCGTCGGTGAGCGCGTGAGCGAGGGCGGAGCGTCCCGATTGACGCGCCATGCGGAGGGCCGCGGCGCTGATAGGGATGTGTGCTTCGGCGAGCGCGGGCTCGCCGCCTGCGGGCGTGAGTTCGTGGAGGTCTTTGGCGAGACCGTCGCTCATATCCATCATCGCGCTGATCTCGGGGCGATTTGCGAGCCAGGCGCCTTCGGACAAACGCGGGGAGAAACGAAAATGTTTTCCCAACAAACTCCCACCGAGCGGTCCGGTCACGTAGATCCAATCGCCGATACGCGCACCGGCACGCGTCAACATGCGCCGCCCGCTTGCTTCGCCAATCAACGTGAGACTCGCCGCGAGCACGCCATCGGCTTGGGCGACATCGCCGCCCACAATAGCGAGTCGGTATTGACGAGCGCACGCCGCGAGCCCGCGGTAAAATTTCTCGAGCCATGCTGTCCGCGTGGACGGATCGAGTGTGAGCGCGACGACGGCGAAACGCGGACGTGCACCCATCGCCGCGAGATCGCTGAGATTGCGTTTGAGCAGTTTCGCCCCGACGGCGGTTGGCGAAATGCTGTCATCGAAGTGACGTCCATAAATCACCGGATCGACGGTCACCGCCTGCTGGCGTTTCGAAGGAGGCAGCACCGCGCAGTCGTCGCCGATGCCGAGCGGGGCCGGCGGCGAGACATCGCCCAACCAACGTCGGATCGAGACGATGAGCCGTTCTTCGCCGAGCGCGGAGACTGTATCCGATTTTTGGTTACAAAACGGGTTCATGGAGCCAGCCAGCCGCGGATCGATTCGTAGGGATCGATCTCAAGCAGGAAAAAAATCATTGTGTGGAGATTGAACAGAGCGTGCGCGATGATGGGCACGGCGACGCGCCCCGTGCGTTCGTAAGCGATGGCTTGGACGACACCGAAGACGGTGAGCGGCACGAACACGCCCAGATTCAAATGCGCCGCGCCGAAGAAGAGGGCGGAGCCGACGATCGCCGCGAGGGGAGGAATGCGTCCGCGCAAATAGCGGAAAATACCGCAGCGGAACAACGCTTCTTCGACGATAGGCACGATCACGACAGCGAACAGAGCAAAGATCCATCGCATGACAGGCGAGTTTGCCTGGAGAAGAAGTTCGGCGGCGTTTTGGGGCTGGAGTTCGATCCTGAGCGATTGCAGCAATGCTGTCCAAAGAATCGTCAACGGCGCGACGAGCGCGATGATCGCGAGGAAAGTGAAAAGCGCGGCCAAGGGAATGCGTGCGGTGGGCAAGCGAGCCGGAAGCGCGGGCGTGGAATTGAGGCTGGCTTCGATGTGCGCTTGGAGCCTGTGCGATTTCAGCGCCCACCACGCGAAGAGTAGGCCGAGGCCGAGACCGACTTGAAGCGACAAGCTGCCGAGCAGCGTGCGTGATTCCGGCGTAAACGCTTCGATACGCGCGAGCACGTGATTGGTCGCGAGTTGAAACGCAAACGTGATGGCGACGACGCGGATGATCGCCAGCGCGTAGAGATGGCCGGGTATCGTCCACAGCGGAAGCGGTGACGCGGGACGATCTCGCCGCATCGCGAGATAGCGCCAGAGGACGGCGATGCCTCCCAAAAAAAGCGCGGCTTCCAGAACGCAGGCGACGATTAACTTGTCGGACATGATCGCGGCACGCTTTCAGGCGGGCGCGTCTATTTCAAGGCCAGCAGTTTGATCCCGTGCGGACAGGCGCCGTCCTGACGGGTGAATTGATCGAGGCAGCGCGGGCAATAACGGCAGCTTTGCGGCCCGTCGGGATGGGGAGCACCGAGAAGATTGTCCGTCGAGAAACCACGACTCGCGATGACGGTTTCCACATAGACCGCTACCTGATGACACATCCAGTGAGAGATCTGCGCGACGGGCGATTGCCGCGCGGCTTCCGGCAAAGGCCGTGGCCAACGGAGATCGCGCAAAACGCGTCCGGCCCAAAAGGCGAACTCGCGCTGGTTGCCCATCGCGGCGAGCCACGCGAGCAGATGTTGCGCGGGAAAAGCGTGGCGGATGATTTGCGCGCGGAGTCGCATCGCTTGAGGCGGCATCAGGAGCGCGTTGAAGACGAGCCGGCCGCGTTCGTCGTGATATTTTGGACGAAGTCGGCGATGTACGCGCCACGCCAGCACGACGGCGGTGAGATGGATCAAAGCGAAATAACCGCCGATAAACGGAAGCGCGGCGGCGATGCGTGCGGCCCAACGCTCGCCGACGAGCGCGGGCGCATCGGTAAGAAAATAAACGCTCAGCAGTGAGGCGACGGTGGCGTTGATGAAACCAAGCGCCGCGAGATCGCGGGTGCGATGACTGACACTGAGGAAGCGACGCCGGAGCGTGGCCGGGCGAAACCAGCGCGCGAGTTGGGTTTTCAGAAAGACTTCGCGCTCAGCAGACGCGAGGTCGACGCAGCGTTTCACGAATGCCTGAAGCGAAGCGGCGTCGGCGAAAGAGGAGACGGCGCAAAAATCGTCGCCGTTGATGCGGATGCGTCCGCGTTTTTGGGTGATTTCGCGAATGTCTTCCCAGCGCCATGCGCGCACGGCGGTCGATTCAGGTGCGGCGTGCGACGCAGAAATCGCAGGGACGTTGCAGATGCCGTCCGGAGAAAATGAATACGGCAGATCATCGAGCGGAATCTGCCATGCGCCGGGCCATGCAGGACCGAAAACGACGCTGCCGTATCGCACGCGAGCACGCGAGCGTCCGCTCACATTCGAAATGAGAAAGCGTGGACGGCGCGACGCGTGCAGACTGTCGGCGAAGAACCAGCCCCAGAAAACGACGATGATCAGAATCCACTCGGTCATCGCGAAGACCGGGACTGGTTGAGGGGCGAGTCGCTCACTCCTGCGGTGGCGGCTGACGACCAGTCAGCTTGTTGAAGAACTTCACGATGCCGGCGCCGATAGCGGCGATACCGACCGCGATCGCTTTCCAGAATTTGCCGAGGAAACCGAGCAGGCCGGCCTTCACGGCGATCGCGCCCGCGCCGCCGACGACGAGAGCGGCGAGACCGTATTCGGCGATTTTGTCGCCCTTCTTGTATTCGGCGTAGGTCTGACCAGGCACGTAGTTGAAGCTGGCAAGGAGAGCATCGGCGGAAGCATCCGAGGTGGCAAAATCCTCAGGATCGCACGCCAGGATGACCTTCATGATACCACCGCGACCGAGCAGGCGCGTGTTCTGATTTACGGTGGCGCTCTGGTAGTTGTCTTCGGAAGAGCTGAAGCGAACCGCCCATTTCAAGTTGTTGGTTTTTTCGTCATAGCGTGGGGCTGTTGCCCAGCCGTCGAGTTTGTGTTCGGGCCAGCCACGTTTGCGGCGCTCCTCGTTGGCTGCGGCGAACGTCTCGCGCATGGTCTTGAGCATTTTGTCCGCATCGAGATCGGCCTTATCATCATCCTTCACGTAGCCGACGGGATCGTAATCGAAGAAGAGCAGCCAGCGCTCGGGCGAAATCACGACGCCGACTTCTTGGCCGGAACGCATGTTTTGCGTCATCTCGTAGAAACGATCGAGGGAGTCGGGGCCGACGAAGGCGTAACCTTCGGGAAGCTTCAATTCGGCGACACTGCCGAGCTTCACGGTGGCGGGACCGTGCGTGAGATTGATGCCGGGGATTTCGAGCTGCTCGGCCGCTTGAGCAGTCTCATCGGCAGCTGGTTGAGCGGGCGGAGGCGTATCGGCGAGGAGCCGGCCAAACGCGCACGCAATGAGCATCGAAGCGATGCGGAGGATTTGGGGTGTTTTCATGTGTTGGTTGAAGCAACGCGGAAGCATTCCCGCGCGGGCCGAGCATGCGTTGTTAAGCATCCCTGTCGACCAGGGACGCGAGCAACGCGCGGGAAATTTAGCAATAAAAGGCGGGCTCGCTCAGCGAGCGGTGATCCGGCCGTTATCAAAGACGATGCGGCCGTCGCAGATGGTGGTTTTCACGCGGCCGCGGAGTGTCTGGCCATGCCAAGGCGAGTTGCTGGATTTGCTGAAGCCGCGCTTGGCGTCGTAGGTCCATTTCTCGTCGGGGTCGAAGAGACAGATGTCGGCGGCGGTGCCTTCCGCGAGCGTGCCGGCGGGGAGCTTCACGATTTCGGCGGCTTTGCGTGTGAACAGATCGATGACATGCGGGAGCTTAAACTTCTGTTGGCGCACGAGGATCTCGATCGAAACGGCGAGCGCGGTTTCGAGGCCGAGGATGCCGTTGGGCGCGTAGTCGAACTCTTTGTCTTTCTCGTAGTCAGTGTGCGGCGCGTGGTCGGTCGCGAGACAGTCGAGCGTGCCGTCGCGCAGGCCCTCGATGATGGCGAGACGATCCTCTTCGGTGCGAAGAGGCGGATTCATTTTGAAGTGGGTGTCGTACGTCGCGAGCGCGGAGTCGGTGAGGGCGATATGATGCGGCGTGGCTTCGGCGGTGACGCGCACTCCGCGGGATTTCGCGCGACGGAGAATTTCGACGGCGTTGCGCGACGAGATGTGCTGCATGTGGATGTGCGCGCCCGTGTAGGTCGAGAGGATGACATTGCGGGAAACAATGACGTCTTCGGCGGCGTTGGGCCAACCGCGCAGACCGAGGCGCGTGGACATGATGCCTTCGTTCATCACGGCGCCGGCGGTCATGGAATGATCTTGGCAGTGATCCATGATCGGCAGGTCGAACATTGTGGCGTATTCGACGGCGCGGCGCATGAGTTCGTTGGATTGCACGCAGTCGCCATCGTCGGTGATGGCGACGACACCGGCGCGTTTGAGGGAGCCGATGGGCGCGAGCGCCTGGCCTTTCATGCCGACGGTGATGCAGCCTGTAGGGAAAACTTTGATACACGCGGTGCGTGCGATCGAGTCCTTGATGAGCTGGATGGTGCCGGCGCTGTCGGCGACCGGCGAGGTGTTGGGCATGCAGACGACCGTGGTGAAACCGCCCGCAGCGGCGGCGCGGGATCCCGTTTCGATGGTCTCTTTATGCGTCTGGCCGGGCTCGCGGAAATGGACGTGGATATCGACGAGGCCGGGGCAGGCGACGAGACCGTTGGCGTCGATTTTTTTCGCGCGCTTTTTAGCGGCGGCGGAAAGCGACGAGACGATGCGTCCATTGTCGACGAAGAGATCGCCCACGGCGTTGCGCTTGGAGGCGGGATCGATGACGCGAGCGTTGGTTATCCAGAGAGCGGGCATGGCGTTTTTAAAATTACAAAGGCCAAACTCCAAACGCCAAAGAACGCTCAAGAAGAGCGAGGGCGGAGGAGCTGGCGGCTGAGATTTTTTTGGCGTTTGGAGATTGGGCTTTTGTGATTTCTCAGTCGCTGGTGATGACGTTTTCGGGCTGGCCGCCGGAGCAGAGATAAAGAACGGCCATGCGAACGGCGATGCCGTTGGTGACCTGTTCGAGGATCACGCTGCGTTCGCCATCGGCGAGGTCGCTGTCGATTTCGACGCCGCGATTGATGGGGCCGGGGTGCATGATGATGGCCTTGGGGTTGAGCCAGGACGCGCGGGTTTTGTTGAGGCCGAACATGCTCGTGTATTCGCCGAGCGAGGGGAAGTGACCGCTGGACTGGCGCTCGTGTTGTATCCGCAGAAGCATGACAACCTCCGCGTCGGCGAGCGCGCTCTTGAGATCGTGCGAAACTTCGACGCCGAGATCGGTGAACCAATGCGGCACCAAGGTGGAGGGGCCGACGAGCGTGACATTGGCGCCCATTTTGGTGAGCGCGTGGATATTGGAGCGGGCGACGCGGCTGAAGAGAATGTCGCCGAGGATGACGATCTTGCGTCCTTTGAGCGAGCCGAGGTGCTCCTTCATCGTGAACGTATCGAGCAGGCCCTGCGTGGGATGCTCGTGCGCACCGTCGCCGGCGTTGATGACGGGGATGTCGAGGAGATTGCTGAGATAACGAGGCGAGCCCGAGGCGGCGTGACGGATCACGATCATGTCGGCATTGAGCGCTTGGATGTTTTCCGCGGTATCGCGAAGCGTCTCGCCCTTCGTGGTGCTGGAGGATGCGGCATCGAACGAGATGACGTCGGCGCTGAGTCGCTTGGCGGCCATATCGAACGCCATGCGTGTGCGGGTGCTGGGCTCGAGGAAGAGATTGACGATCGTCTTGCCGCGGAGCGCGGGGACTTTCTTCACGCTGCGGTTGAGAATCTTCTTAAAGGCCGCGGCAGTTGCGTGGATTTGATCGATCTCGGCGAGCGAGAGCTCTTCGAGCGTGATGAGATGTCGGCGCGTCCAGGGCATGGTCGGAAAAGGGCGGATGGCTTGAGAGAAAATGGCTTCGAATCAGGCGACGGTGCTTTCGATGCGAATGGTATCGTGCGCCGGTTTTTCGGGATCGAGACGAACGACGATCTTTTGCGTCGCGAACGTGGAGACTTCGATGCCGACATAATTCGCGGTGAGCGGAAGGCGACGATGACCGCGATCGATGAGCACCGCGAGTTCGACGCGTTCGGGACGGCCGTGATCGAACAACTCGTCGAGCGCGGCTTTCACCGTGCGTCCTGAAAACAGGACATCATCGACGAGGATGACGGTGGCTCCGCGGACATCGGCGGGGATGTGCGTGGGCGAGAATTCCTTGGGAATCGGCTGGCGCTCGATGTCGTCGCGATGAAACGAAATATCGAGCGTGCCCGTGCGCGCGCCGGGAATGCGTGAGCCGAGGCGGCGGGCGAGCTCGATGCCGCCGTTGGCGATGCCGAGGAGGAGCAGCTTGGGATTCTTGCCGTGGCGCTGGAGGATGGCTTGGGCGATCCGGTCGATGGCGGCGTGGATTTCGGAGGCAGCAATGCTCTTTGGCGTAGGCACAATGCAGCGTTTTGGCACCCGGAGGGTGCGGTTGGGAAGGATTTTCTACGATTGAAACGCGAGAGAACGCAGCGGGGAGGCGGCGAATCGTCGCTCGAAACAAACTGACATGAAAAGGGCGCGACAACCGGAGTCGTCGCGCCCTTTTAGCTATGGCTGAAAGAGATTTAGTAGGCGCTCTTCGGCGGGAAGAGAACCTGCCAGGCGGTCGCGAAGAGGATCTTGATGTCGAGGAAGAGCGACCACTTGTTGATGTAGATGAGATCATAGCCGACGCGCTTTTCGAGGAGCGATACTTCGGAGATCTCGCCGCGGAAACCTTTGCTCTGCGCGAGGCCGGTGATGCCGGGCTTCACGTAGTGGCGGGAGTAGTAATTGCGGAGAAGTTTCGCGAACTCCGCGTCGTGCTCGATCATGTGCGGTCGGGGACCGGAGACGCTCATCTCGCCCATGAGCACGTTGAGGAACTGCGGGATTTCATCGAGGCTGGTGCGGCGTAGGAAGCGGCCGAAAGCGTACACGCGGGAGTCGCCTTGCTTGGCCTGGACGGTTTCCTGATTCTTCGACTGGCCGACGTTCATCGTGCGGAACTTCCAGATGTTGAAGCGGCGCTTGTTGATGCCCGAACGGAGCTGCGGGTAAAAGATGGGACCGGGCGATTGGACGCGCTGGACCATCCAGACGAGAATGGTGAGCGGCGGAAGGATGAAGAGGACGACCGGGAGGGACACCGCGATGTCGAGCGTGCGCTTGAGGAGACGGTTGACTGGATTTTGCAGCGGCTCGTCGTCGAGCGTGAAGAAGGTGTATTCGCCTTCGTGGTCCACGCTGACCGGGTGGTCGTAGTACGAGTTGAGATTGTTGTAGAGGCGGACGCGGGTGCCGGCGCGTTGAGCGGCCTGGACCACTTTGTTCGATTGCTCCTGATCGAGGTAGAATTGGAGCAAGACAATCTGGCCGATCTGATTTTCTTCGATGACGCGATTGATCTCGTCGACCTGGCCGAAGCAGGGGAGTCCATCGATCACGCCGGGCGTGGTTTCGTTGCAGAGATAACCGACGGATTCGAAACCGAGATGGGCCTTTTGATTGAGCCATCCCTTGAGTTTGCGGACCTCGTCGGGCGAACCGATGAAGAGCGTGCGGACCGAGTGTTTCTTAAAGAAGAAGCGGGAGAGAACGCCCGGGAGGAAGCAGTTGAGCAAATAGAGTGCGATGCCGGCGATCGCGAGGAAAGAGCCGAGGAAGATACGGCTGATCGCGATGTCTTTGGTGGCGAATGCCACAAAGAAGAGCACCAACGCGATGCGCACGAGCTGGCGCTGGGTGATCTGGAAGAGCTCCATCCAGTTGAGGTAGCCGAGGCGGCCACCGACATTCTGGTAATTGCGCGTGCTGATCAGCGCACCGCCGATCACACCGAGGAAGTAGAGCTTGATGTTCGTTTCGCTGGCGAATTGGACGAGGCCCGTGCGCTCGATCAAGGTGGCCCAAACGAGGAAGATCGCGGCGAGGGAAACGGTCACGAGGAAACCGTGGAGCGAGATCAATCCTTCTTGTCGGTGCTTCAACATATGCGGGGGAAAGTGATGTTGCTGAAAACGGTTTGCGTGATGGGGTCATCTTAGCGAACGCAGCGGTCCCAACAATCAGGCCCCCCCTGCTGGCCGTTTAGGGGTTTCCCTCAGCATAACTAGGGAAGTCGTCCGGACTCACGGGAAACGCCAGCGCAAGTTGCTGTAAAAGTGTTTGTTGTGATTATCGCCGGACGCCGTTTTCGCCGGGAAACTTTTGGGCGATTCCAAACTTTTTAGGGGGATCAGCCGGCGCTTATAGGGTGTTTCATTAAAAATGCGCCCCTATGAGCTTTGGCTCGACAAAGCTCGCTGGCTCGGCGCCATAGCGGCTCTCCCGTTTCAACTACCGCGATCGTTACCGTTTATGCCGCTGAAGATCTTGCACTCCATACGCTCTGTGAACCCCCACGGAGGCGGCCCAGTGGAAGCGTTGAAGCAGTTTGCGGCCGTGAACGCTCGTGCGGGCCACCAAGTCGAGACAGTGTGCCTGGACAGTCCCGACGATCCGTGGGTGAAGGCATTTCCATTGCCGTGCCACGCGATGGGGCCATCGAAAGGGAGTTATGGATACAGTCCGCGCTTGGTGCCGTGGTTGCGCGAAAATCGCAAAAACTACGACGTGGTCGTGGTCGATGGACTTTGGCAGTACCACGCGTTCGGCGTGTGGCGTGCGCTGCGCAAGACGGACACGCCTTACCACGTCTTCACGCACGGTATGCTCGATCCGTGGTTCAAGCGGACGTATCCCCTGAAACATCTCAAAAAATGGCTCTACTGGCCGTGGGGCGATTATCGCGTGCTACGCGATGCGTGTTCGGTTTTGTTTACCTGCGAGGAAGAGCGCCGGCTCGCGCGTCAGTCGTTCTGGCTCTATCGCTGTCGCGAACGCGTGGTGAACTTCGGCACGGGCGCGCCGGTGGGCGATCCGGTGGCGCAGCGCGCATTGTTTGAAGAGAAATTTCCGGAGACGCGCGGTAAACACTGTCTGTTGTTTCTCGGGCGCGTTCACGTGAAGAAGGGCAACGATCTGCTCTTCCGCGCGCTCGCGGAGGTGCTCGCTTCGGGCGCTTCGCCGGAACTGGCGAACTGGCACCTCGTGATCGCGGGCCCCGACGATCATCCGTATGGACACGAGATGAAAGCGCTCGCACGGGAGTTGAAACTCGAGTCACGCGTCACATGGACGGGTATGCTCACGGGCGATCTCAAGTGGGGAGCGTTTCATCACGCCGACGCGTTTGTGCTGCCGTCGCACCAGGAGAATTTTGGCATTGCTGTCGCCGAAGCGCTCGCGTGTCGCGTGCCGGTGTTGATCTCCGACAAAGTGAACATCTGGCGCGAAATCGACACCGATGGGGCAGGGCTCGTGGAAAACGACGACGTCGAAGGTACAAAACGTCTGCTCACTCGTTGGCTTGCGTTGTCGCCGGCCGAGCGCGATGTGATGCGCGCGCGTGCGGAGCAGTGTTTTGCGACGCGTTTCCACGTTGAACAAAGTGCGCGCTCGTTGATCGCGGCGTTGTCCGGCGAGTGAAAAACGAACACGCGCTGGCGCGCAAAAACACCGATCTGCACGCGACGGATTTTTTACGCGTGAGGTTTCGCGTGGGCACATTACTGTCATTACTCCTGTCCGTTGACCCACCCTTTGCGCGGGGACCCTTTTTCGCGCAGCCTCATACCCTATGAAAACTTCCCTGATTCGCCGTTCTCTCGCCTGCTTCGGCCTGGCTTTCGCCACTGTCCTGACCGCTCAGGCTCAGAAGAAAATCACCGTTGGTTTCGCCCAGACGGGCGCGGAGAGCGCCTGGCGCACGGCCAACACCAACTCGATGAAAAATGAGGCCGAGAAGCGCGGTATCGTGCTCAAGTTCGCCGATGGTCAGAGCAAACAAGAGAACCAAATCCGCGCCGTGCGTTCGTTCGTCACCCAACGCGTGGACGCCATCGTGATCGCTCCGATCGTCGAGACCGGTTGGGACAATGTTCTCCGCGAAGCCAAGCGCGCGAAGATCCCGGTCATCGTGATGGACCGCAAAATTCAGACGAGCGACGAGTCGCTCTACACCTGTTTCATCGGTTCCGATTTTTATGAAGAAGGCCGCATGGCCGCCGACTGGCTCGCGAAGAATGCCGGCGGCAAAACGAAGATCGTCGAACTCCAAGGCGAACCCGGCTCTGCCGCCGCCAACGAACGCCGCAAGGCTTTTGGCGACGCCATCGCGAAGCACCCGCAGTTCACGATCATCGATTCTCAGAGCGGCAACTTCCGTCGTTCGCAGGGCAAGGAGGTCATGGAGGCCTTCATCAAGAAACACGGTCGCGACATCGAAATCGTTTACGCTCACAACGACGACATGGCCCTCGGCGCGATCCAAGCCATCGAAGAAGCCGGCCTGAAGCCCGGTCAGGACATCCTCATCGTCTCGATCGACGCCATCAAGGAAGCCGTCCAAGCCGTCGCCGACGGCAAGATCAGCGTGACCGTCGAGTGCAATCCTCTCTTCGGCCCGAAAGTTTACGACACCATCGAACGCATCCTGCGGGGCGAGCAGGTGGAGCGTGTTTCTTATAACCAAGACGAACTCTTCGACTCCACCAACGCCGCGGCCCGCGTCGGCTCGCGCGAATACTGAGCGTTCGTTTCCGCCATCCAGCTCCGGCTCTAGCGCATTTATGATACAACCGGCACCGTTGCTGCAGATGCGAGGCATCGGGAAATATTTCCCCGGCGTCGTCGCGCTCGCTGGCGTGGACCTCACCGTCCGCGCGGGCGAAATCCACGCGCTGCTCGGCGAAAACGGCGCGGGCAAATCCACGCTCATCAAGGTCCTGACCGGCGTCTATCAAATGGACGACGGTCAGATCCTGCTCGATGGGAAAAGCATTCGCCCGACCACGCCCAAAGCCGCGGAAGAAGCCGGCATCAGCACGGTGTATCAAGAGGTGAATCTCATCCCCGCGTTGTCTGTGGCGGAGAACATCGGCCTCGGACGCCAACCGGGGAAATTGGGTTTTCTCAACTGGCGCGCGTTGCGACGCCATGCGCGCGAAGTGCTCGCACGCCTCGATCTTCAAAACATCGATGTCGATGCCGAGCTCGGCAGTTTGTCGGTCGCGATGCAGCAGATGGTCGCGATCGCGCGCTCGCTCGATATGAAGGCGAAGTTGCTCATCCTCGATGAGCCGACCGCCAGTCTCGATGAAAAGGAAGTCGCGGATCTTTTCGGGGTGATGCGCCGCCTGCGCGACGAAGGTCTCGGCATCATTTTTGTCACGCACTTTCTCGACCAAGTGTACGCGATCACCGATCGCATCACCGTGCTTCGCAACGGCGCGCTCGTCGGTGAATACCGCACGGCCGAGCTGCCGCGCCTTCAGCTCGTGAGCCGCATGCTCGGTCGCGAAGTGCATGACAATGCTCCGCGTTCGCCCGATTTGATCGCCGCGGATGAATCGGCGCCGCGCATCGTCGAAGCGAAGGGCATCACGCGTCGCAACGCCATCGCGCCCGTCGATCTGACTTTGCGCAAAGGCGACATCACCGGACTTGCGGGATTGCTCGGATCGGGCCGTACGGAGACTGCGCGTTTGATCTTTGGCATCGATCGTCGCGACGGCGGCGAACTTCTCGTGCGCGGCAAGCCCGTGGAAATCAAATCGCCGCGCGATGCGGTGAAGCACGGTTTCGCGTTTTGTTCGGAAGACCGGAAGATCGAAGGCATCCTGCCTAATCTCTCGGTGCGCGAGAATCTGATCTTCGCGCTGCAGGCCAAACGCGGCGCGTGGAAAACGCTTTCGCGTGAGGAGCAGATGTCGCTCTGCAATCACTACATTTCCGCGCTGCGTATCAAAACGGCGAATACAGAAACGCCGATCCGCAATCTCTCCGGCGGCAATCAACAAAAAGTGCTCCTAGCGCGCTGGCTCGCGACGCAGCCTGAGTTGATCATCCTCGATGAGCCGACGCGCGGCATTGACATTGGTGCGCGCGCCGAAATCGAGCAGTTGATTCACAAGCTCCGCGCCGAGGGCATCGCTGTGATGCTCATTTCTTCGGAGATCGAGGAGATCGTCCGAAACAGCACACGCGTCGTCATCCTGCGCGAACGTCGCAAGACCGGCGAGGTGATGGGCGATGCGATCGAACCTTCGCGATTGATGCGCGCCATGGCTGGAGGCCACGAGTCCACATGATCGATTACGCCATCCCGCAAACTCCGCCGCCTGCGCGTTCGCCGCTTGTGTGGCCGCTCGCCGGCATCGGCCTGTTGGTGGTGCTGAATGTCATCATCAATCCGGCGTTTCTCAAAATCACGACGCTCGATGGGCATTTGTACGGCATGCCGATCGACATCCTGAACCAGGGATCGCGCGCGATGTTGCTCGCGCTCGGCATGACGCTTGTCATCGCCACCGGCGGCATCGATCTCGCGGTCGGTTCGCTCATGGCGGTCGCCGGTTCGACCGCGGCGTTGTTGCTCGTGAATCACGGCGTTTCGTTGCCGGTCGCGATGATCGCGGCGATCGGCGTCACGATGCTCGGCGGACTTTGCAGCGGCTTGATGGTGTCGTGGTTGGGACTTCAACCAATCGTCGCGACATTGATCATGATGACGGCGGGGCGGGGTGTGGCGCAAAAGCTCACCAACAGCGAAGTCATCGTGGTGCAAAATCCGGCGTTTGAGTATCTCGGCAACGGATTTTTCGTCGGCCTGCCGTTCTCGATTCTGGTGGTCGCGGTGTTCTATTTCGCCGCGTACTTTTTCCTGCGTCGTACGGCGGCGGGATTGTTTGTCGAAGCGGTGGGCGACAACGAAACCGCGGCCCGTTTCGCGGGCTTGGCGACTTCGCGCGTGAAAGGATTGGTCTATGTTTTCAGCGGTCTTTGCGCGGGCGCCGCTGGTTTGCTCGCGGCCTCAAACATTCGCGCGGCCGATCCGTACAAGGCCGGCGAAATGATGGAGCTCGACGCGATCTTCGCCGTCGTGGTCGGTGGCACCGCGCTGACCGGTGGACGCTTCTTGATCGCCGGCGCATTTGTCGGCGCGCTGCTGCTGCAAACGCTCACGACGACGATGTATGTCATCGGCGTGAAACCGAGCGTCGCGCCCGTGCCGAAGGCGCTGCTCATCATCGTGGTTTGCTTGATGCAATCGGAGAAAACGCGCGCTTGGCTGCGCGGCTTGTTCCGGAGGAAAGCGTCATGAGCCCTGCGCTTCGTCAAAAACTTCCGCTGCTCACGACCGCGGGCATTTTCGCGCTGCTCTTCGCGGCGGCGTCGCTCAAGTACGACGGGTTTTTCTCCGGCAACGTGCTGGTGAGCATTTTGTCGGACAACGCCTTTCTCGGCATCACCGCGGTCGGCATGACGCTCGTGATTTTTTCCGGCGGCATCGATCTCTCGGTCGGCGCGGTGATCGGCTTCACGTCGATTTTCTCGGCCACGCTCATTGAGCGTGGTGTGCATCCGGCGCTCGTGGCTTTTTATGCACTTGGCCTCGGCGCATTGCTCGGCGCGTTCATGGGGACGCTGATCCACGTGTTTAGACAACCGGCCTTTCTCATCACGCTTGCGGGCATGTTTCTCGCGCGCGGCGGTGGATTCTGGATCAGTACGGAAAGCACCGCGATTTCGCATCCGATCTACGATTCGCTTTCGCAGTTTGAGTGGGCGGTGAGCGAAAACCTGTACGTTCCGTTGACGGCGTTGTTGCTCGTCGCGGTGTTGGTGTTCGGCTACGTGCTTGCGCATCATACCCGCTTCGGCCGCAACCTGCTCGCGATCGGCGGCAGCGAACAATCGGCTTTGCTGATGGGCTTGCCGGTGGGCGCGACCAAGATCGCGGCGTACACGCTCAACAGTATGCTCGCAGCCTTCGCGGGCCTCGTCGCCACGCTTTACACGACGTCCGGAAATCCGAGTCTCGGCGTTGGTCTCGAACTCGACTCGATCGCGATCGTCGTGATCGGCGGCACGTTGCTCGCCGGCGGACGCGGCCATATGTTGGGCACGCTGCTCGGCATCTTGGTGTTTGGCACGATTCAGTCGGCTATCCTGTTCGACGGACGTCTGGACTCCGCGTGGGTCCGCATCGTCGTAGCGATCTTGTTGCTTGCCTTCATCCTGTTGCAGCGCGCGATTTTGGTGCGCACGACGAAGGCGTGAAGACGCGGGCGAATCGAAACGCCGCTCATGGAGGTGAGCAGAAAATGCTGCAAAAAACCGCTTGCTTAGCGGCGGTCGATGCGGCTTTGTGACCCCTCCTCAGTTCGGGCTGTAGCGTAGCCTGGTAGCGCGCTTGCATGGGGTGCAAGAGGTCGT
>CALFXL010000056.1 GCA_937958045.1 uncultured Opitutaceae bacterium
CATGCGGTTTGTGTATTAAACACTCGCGGGCATATAATCGCCGAAGAAACGCTGCCCAACACCCGCGCATCCCTCGAACAACTCTCCCAGCGTTACCCCGACGCAACGATCGCGATGGAGACCGGCACGCACAGTCCGTGGGTAAGCCGGTTGTTCGAGGCGCGCGGCCACACCGTGTACGTCGCCAACGCCCGCAAAGTCCGCGCGATCTCGCGCTTGGTTGGTGTCGTGCCAAGAGGATGGCGTTCTGTCGTCTCGAAATTTCTCGGCGTCGTCTGAGCGGAAAACCGCCGGTGCGTGCAGTCGAAAAAATTATCCGCCAAGGTGGCAGGATGGAGGAGTTGCTTCCCTCTGGTGCCTCAACCAGCGATTTATCAGTCCTTTGTACCCTCCCCAAATGGGGCGGCCAACGGGATTCGAACCCGCGACCCCAAGAATCACAATCTTGTGCTCTAACCAACTGAGCTATGGCCGCCGTAAAGGGGCGGGGAATTTCAGTGTCGCGCGGGGGGCTGTCAATCCCTTCTTCGCCGCGAATTTTGCTCTGTTGTCCGGCTGCGCCGGCGGGTCGTTCGCCGCGTTTTGAGGCGACGAACGGCGACGGGGCGGCGGGTCAGTTTTCGGCGGGGATGAAGCCGGTGATGTCGCGGTATTTCCGTCCGCGGATGATGATTTCCACGACGTTGAGCGAGACGGCTTCGCGGGTTTTGAGCCAGGGAGCGTCGCCGGCGTAGCGCGTGGTGTCGCCGGCGAATTCACCCGTGGCGGAATTGGCGATCGGCGCGAGGATGAGGAAACGTTCCTGCGGGTTGTCGCCGATGCGCACGCGGAGTTCGAGGCCTTCGCTGCCGGTGCGGATGGCTTCGGCAGCCCGGGCGTCGAGCGTGTAGAGAGTGAGGTGGCCTTCGGTGCGATCGAGGAGGAACTCGAGCGCGTATTTGCGCGAACCGACGTCGGCGAGCGGTCCGCCGTGGGGGCCGGAGGGCGGAAGCGGTGTGGTTTCGCGGGGCGAGCAGCCGGCGGCGAAGAGCAGCGAGGCGATGACGAGGAGGTGGCGGAGTCGGGTTGTTTTCATGGGTTAAACTCAGTCGAGGCAGAAGCCTTGTGCGCGCACGTAGCGGCCGAAGTCGGCGCGGTGGGGCGTGGCGATTGGCGCGTTTTTTCTCCCGACCAGTGAGCGTCGGGCCGCAGGCGCGGGGTGCGCGAGTGTGGCGGCGTGAAGTGCGAACGGTGAGCGTGCGAAACATGGCGGCTCAATGCGCCGGAGGCGGCGGCGCGTCGGATTCTTGTTTTTGCAATTCCTCGCCCGTGCGGCCGGCCCAGTCGACGAGTTGCGCGATCTGCTCGTCGGTGAGGCGGGCATCGGCGTGCGTGCGAAGATAGGACGGCAGCGGCATGCGATGTTCGAAGAGCGCATAGGAAATCGCTTCGAGTTTTCGGCCGGCGCGCGCGGGCGAGTATTCGGGAAAACGCGAGAAATTGAGGTGCCGTTTGCCGGTGCGAACGTGCGTGTTGATCCACCAGCCGATGGGCTGCACGGACGCGTACCAGGGGTAATGTGTGTGGTCGGAGTGGCAGTCGAAGCAGCTGGTGCGCAAGGTGGATTTCAACTCGGCGGGGATGTTGATGCCGGCGAGCGGATCCGCGTCGGCGGCGTGGGCGTCGAGGTTGCGGGCGGGGCGAAGAAACTGAATGCCGATGAACGCGGCGCCGGCGATGAGCAGATATTTTTTGAGCGGGCGCATGGAGATCAGCGGCGATAGTGGCGCACGATTTTTTGGATCTCCTCATCGAGCGCGGCCTGTTTGGTCGCGGCGTATTCCTGGCGGATCGCGGCGAACTCGAGCGAGAGCGCGGGAAGGGCGCGGGCGGTTTTGCGACCGAGCGGTGTCTCAAAAAATGCGGCGAGCTCGGCGAGTTCTTCGGCGGAGAAATGGCGGTCGTAGAGCGCGGCGAGTTGCGGGTTCAATTCGTCCCAACGAATCGAGTTGTCGAACCACGCGCCCATCGCGGCGCGAATCTCGGCGACGCCGGCGGCGGGGAAGCCATTGGACTTGAGTTGCTCGGTGAGCGCATCGACGGAGGAATCGAACTCGGCTCTCAGACCGCCGCGTGCGTCGGTGAGATCGAGGATCTTGAGAGCGACCGCGCTGGGCGATGTCGTGGATGAATCTGCGACGGTACTGGCGAGCGGCAGGAAGGTGAGGAGAGCCAAGGTGGCGAAGCGAAGCGACATAGAGAAGGAAGGGTTTTAATTCACATTGAGTATGTAGAGAATCAGCCGGTTTTCCTGTCGATCATTTTCAGCCCGAAATTTTATCCTGGGAAAATTTTGTATCTTAATTATCTATTAACTAATCAATTATGAACATTAATTTCCATATTTTCCCGAGGTTTTATCAAAAGGTGAAAATAAGACTTGAAATCCTATTTCATAAATGTGTTTTAAGCACCGTTCTCAAGCGATCGCTTCGGCGGTGGCTGGGAAAATAGGGGTCCCACCAGTCATCTGGAGGCGTCCGTGAACGCTCATTTTCCAGATGCGATCCATGGGGACGATGACCGCCAGAGGCCTCCCACCGGCACGATCCGGACGAGGCGGGGAATCGTCGGTGGGGAGCAGCCTCCGCTGCGGAGGGAAGGAGCAGAAACGGAGTCAGCCCATCACGACGACTCATCCGATTTCCATGTTCAAACCGTCTTCATTCGTGCGCGTCCTTGCCGTTGGCGGACTCGCGATTTCATCAACCGCCCTGGCAGACGAGGCATCGCTTCAAAAGCAAGTGGACGAGCTCACGCAGCTCGTGCGTCAACTGCAGGAGCAAATCCAGCCCGCAAGCGCGATCACGCCGCCGCCTTCCACCGGCCTGCGCGATACGACCGAATCGGCCGGTCGCGATCCGGTGACCGCCGAGGACGTCGAATCCGTGCGCGAGCAAATCGGCGATCATCTCGAACGCCGCTTGCGCGTGCGCAACGGCGTGGGCGTCGTGCTCAACGGCAGCGCGGCGGTCCGCTACGCGGATTCGCGCAATGTGCCTGCGACGCCGTTTAACGCCGCGCAGGGTGGCAGCAGTTTTTCGATTCCCACCGCAACCATCGGCTTCAATGGCTCGCTGCGCAACGAACCGGCGAGCGAAGGCGATGTGCGTTATGCGCTTTCGTTCAACTACGCCGGCACGGCCAACACCACGCGCGTGCATGACGCGTTCATCACCGTAGGCGTGAAGAGCCTCGGCAAAAAAGAACTCGAGCCGGCTTACACGCTCGGGTTTCAGCTCGGCCAGCAAGCGGTGTTCTTCGGCAACGACAATGTCGGCGGCGAGGAACTGCGTCCCACCATCAGCGGCGCGACCTACTTGAGCGCCTTCCGTACGCGCGACATCGGCCTCGTGGCCTCGGGTGGTTTGTGGTGGAACTACGACTCCGCGGCGACGAGCGACACGCAATTCGTGCCCGTGATCGCGTACACGTTTGGCGTCTTCAACGGCAGCGGCGTCGGCGCGGTGGACGAGAACTACGACAAGGCGCTGCTCGGCAAACTCGTTTATTCGCCCTTCAGACGCTACAACTCGTTTTTTCAAGGACTGAAGCTCGGCGTCTCGCGCATTCAATGGGCCACCGGCGCGCGTCAAACCAAGGTCAACAAAGAGCTGCACAGCGTGAGCTTCGAGTGGCTGAAGCTGCCGTTTCTCACGACCGCGGAATACGTGTGGGGACGCGACGACTCGGCCGCGCCCGGACCCGACATCGAGAAAGACGGCTTTGTCGCGACGCTGTTTTACCGTCCCGGCAAGCTCCCCGATTTTGAGCCGCTCGTGCGTTTCGATCGTTGGAACTATAATCGCAACCTCGTCGAAAACGGACGCCGCGACACGACCACGATCGGGTTCAATTATTACTTCTGGCAAAAAGACCCGATCGTCCGCCGCACCTACGAAACGGTGAAGACCGAGCGCGTGATCAAGATCCAGGTGAACTACCTCATCGTGCGCGACACGTCGCGTCCGCCGGGTTCGCCGCGCGCCAACCAGTTCCTTTCTCAGTTCGTCATCGCGTTCTGATTTTTCCAGCCGACCCGCAACCGCACGTCTCGCCACACTCACATGAAATCCATCCGTCTGCTCAAGCTCGCCACGCTCGCCGCCACGTTGGCGGCACTCGCCGGCTCCGCCGCGTTCGCGGCTCCGAAGAAAAAACTCACCACCGTCATCGTGCCGCTCAACTCGTGGACCGCCATCGCCGCGAAGAAAGGCTGGCTCGCCGAGGAGTTCGGCAAACTCGGCCTGAAGGCCGCGGTCATCGACCAAGGCACCACAGCCGTCGCCGGTCAGGAGGCCGCGCTGCTCGCCCGCGGTGAAGTGCACTTCGCGTCGCGCATGTCGTATCCGGCGTTGATTCATAAAACCAATGGACTCGACGCGGTCATCATCTGGCAGTCGGGCAAGTCCGACATCTACCGCACGCCGCTCGTCACGCTGAAGGAATCGCCGATTCAAACCATCGCCGATCTCAAAGGAAAAACTTACGGCGGCAGCCGCGTCGGTTGCGGTTGGAGTTCGCCCTACGAAGCGCTGAGAAAAGCGGGCCTGCCGCTCGATACCGCGACGAAGAAGGGCGAAATCCGTTTCCTCAATCAAGGCAGCAGCATCGCCACCACGTCGGCATTGCTCGGTGGCCAGATCGATTTCACTGCGACGCATATCGCGCTCAACGGTTGGGCGAACCTCGTCACGCAGGGCGTCATCAAAGTGGTCGGTCGCAGCGTCGAGGACGGCGTGTATGTGAACGCCGCCGGTCGCCCCGCGCTCTTTGCGCTCCGCGAATTTGTCGATGCACACCCGGAGGTCGTGCAGGCGTTTCTCCGTCTGCGCGAGCGCACCGCCGCATGGATTCGCGAGAATCCCGACGAGGCCGCGTCGATCATCGCGCGCGAAAATCGCGTGCCGCGCTACGTCGCGAAATTCCAGATCACCGATGCCTCGACGTTCGACTACATGCCGGCCGAGACGAGCTGGGATGCGGCGGTGGCGAGCATCAAGGCCTTCCAGAAATGGTACAAAGACAACGACGACGACATCCTCGCCAAACAGTCACTCACGGATGCGCAGATCGAAGCGTTCGTCGACCGCCGTTTCTTCAAGGGCGGCGAGTACTCCGGCTACGAACTCTGATAACTCCGACGCGTTGAGAATATGAGTTCCGTTCAAACAACCACGCTCGCGCCGCCGATCTCCGCGCAAGCTGTGTCGTCGCGCCGCCAGCGCACCGGTCCCGGCGCGGTGTCTCGGTGGTTCGGGCGCGCGATTCCGTGGATCCTGCCCGCGGCGATTCTCGCGGCCTGGCAGGTCGCTGTATCCTATAAATGGATACCGCCGATCCTGCTGCCGGCCCCGTCGCGCGTGCTCAACAGCGCCCTCGACATGTTTGCCGAAGGACTGCTGCTCACCGATTTCTTCACCAGTCTGAAAATCGTGCTGCACGGTTTCGCGTGGGGCGCGGTCCTCGGACTCGGCCTCGGCGCCTACGCGGGATTGTCGCGCACGGTCGAGCGTGTGCTCGGGCCGACGCTCGATAGCATCCGCCAGGTGCCGCCGCTCGCCTTGATCCCGTTTGTGATTTTGTGGGCCGGAGTGGGCGATCTCGCGAAGCTGATCGTGATTTCGAAAGCGGTTTTCTTCCCGATCTTCCTCAACACGCTGCAAGGTATCCGCTCGATCCAGCGCGAGCACATCGAGGTCGGCCGTGTGTTGCGCCTGAGTCGTTGGCAACTGGTGCGGCACATTTATCTGCCCGGTGCGCTGCCTTCGATCCTCGTGGGCATTCGCTACGGCGCCGGTCTTTCGTGGGCCTTGGTAGTCGCGGCGGAGCTCATCTCCGGCCACGCCGGTCTCGGCTACTTGATCCAGCGGTCGCAGGACCTGCTGTTCACCGACCAAATGTTTGTCGCGATCATCATCATCGCATCGTTCGGCCTGCTTTTGGACCGCTCGTTGAAGGCGCTTGAGCGCCATCTCCTGCGGTGGAAGCCGGGCTTTATCAACTAAGCCATTCACCCAACGCCCGTGCCGTCGGGGCGGTTCATCGACGGCAATTTCCCGAGGTCGCTTCGCGGCCGGCGCAGAGGCCGGCAAGGGGGGACCCATGCCCAAATAAATCCACACATCCCATGAGTACGCTTACACAAACGCAGTCTGCTCCCACCTCCGCCGCTCAAAAAGCCGTGACCGAGGTTTTCTACACCATCTGCCCCGTGCACGTCGCGTCGCATGTCGCGCTCGAACTCGGTTGGCTCGAAGAAGAGATCCAGCGCGCCGGTGGAAAACTTTCCTACTTACGCTCGCTGCCGCAGGAAACCGGTTGGCTCCCGCACTTCAGCCATCGCCTCGACAATCTCTTTCGCGACGGCGGCAACATCCCGTCGATCTGGGCCAAGGCGGATGTCACCGACACGACGTTGCTCGGTCTCACTGCATCGCCTTCGGGCGGGCAGATCCTGGTGCGCGTCGATTCCGGCCTTCGTCGCGTCGCCGATCTTCGCGGTCGCAAGGTCGGTCTCAGCAAGAGCCTCAACTCCGAAAAAGTCGATTGGTGGCGCGCATCTGCCGAGCGCGGCATCGAACTCGCCCTGCAGCTCGCGGGACTGCAGCGCAGCGATGTCGTGATCGAAGACGTCGCGTTCTCCGATGGCTCCGTTGGCAGCGGCACGAAACCGTCCGAGCTTTGGGCGCGCCGTCGTCTCAAGGAAGACTTCAGCCTCAATCCCGAAGTGCAGGCGTTGATCGATGGACGCGTTGATGCGATCTACACCAACCACGGTCGCAGTCAGTCGCTCGAGCGCACGGGTGAGTTCGCCGTCATCGAAGATCTCTCGCGTCGTCCGGATTGGACGCTGCAGGTCGCGAACAGTCCGTGGGCGATCACCGTCAACACCGAGCTCGCGAAGAAAAATCCCGAGATCGTCGTCGCGTATCTGCGCGCCGCGCTCCGCGCCGGGCGTTGGATCAATGCCAATCGCGCCGCCGCTGCGGAGATCCTGCATCGCGTGACCTTCCATCCGGAGCTCGCCGACACGGTGCGTGCGATCGCCGACATCGACTTCGTGCCCAACCTCTCGCCGCGCAATCTCGCCGGCATCGAGATCGAGAAAAAGTTCCTGCTCTCGCACGGCTACATCAAGCGCGACTTCGACGTGAAGCAGTGGGCCGCGCCGCAATTCCTCGAGGAAGCTCACCGCGAGCTCTCCCGCTAACCCGCAACTCGCAACCAATTCTTTTCATTCCCATGTCCACCGTTCTCGCCTCCACTCCCAAAACCAACGCCGCCGGACCCGCGGCCGTCACCGATATCCACTACACGATTTGCCCGGTCTTCGCCGCGTCGAATGTCGCGCTCGAACTCGGTTGGCTCGAAGAGGAGATCACCAAGGCCGGCGGCCGCTTGAACTATTTGTTCTCCAAGGCCGACGACCAGCATTTCCTCCCGCATTTCAGTCACGAGCAGGCGAATCTGTTTCGCGACGGCGGCAACATTCCGTCGATCTGGGCAAAAGCCGATCGCACCGACACCACGTTGATCGGCCTCACGTGGTCGCACCAAGGCGGTCATCTCGTCGTGCGCACCGACTCGCGCATCCAGCGCGTGGCCGATCTCAAGGGCCGCCGCATCGCGCTCTACAAGAGCAATAATGACGGCAAGGTCGATTGGTGGCGCGCCACCGCGCACCGCGGTCTGCTGCTTGCGCTCGAACTCGCCGGTCTCTCCGCGAACGACGCGCAGTTTGTCGATGCCGCCGATCGCGAAGACAGCGCATGGGGCGGCGGTGCGCGTCCCGCGGATGTTTGGGCGAGCCGCAGCGAAGAGCGTCGTCTCGGACCTGAGGCGTTCGCGTTGCGCGCCGGTGAAGCCGATGCGCTCTACACGAGCGAAGGCCGCGCGTTGTCGCTCGTGGCGACCGGCGAATTCAAAATCATCGAGGACCTCGGTCGCTATCCGGACTGGACCTTGCAGGTGAACAACAGCCCGTACGCGATCACGGTGAACACCGAGCTCGCGAAGAAAAATCCCGAGATCGTCGTCGCGTATCTGCGCGCCGCGATCCGCGCCGGCCGTTGGATCAACGCCAACCGCGACGCCGCTGCGACCATCCTCGCGCGCACGACCTTTTATCCCTCGGTCGAGACGGTTGCCCGCGCGATCGCGCACACGGAGTTCGTGCCGAACCTGTCGCCGCGAAATCTCGCCGGAATCGAGATCACCAAGCGCTTCCTCCTCAAGTACGGCTACATCAAGCGCGACTTCGACGTGCAGGCCTGGGCGGCGCAGCAGTTCCTCGCGGAGGCGCATCGCTCGCTGCAGGGCTGAACCGTGTCGTAGTTGAAAACTGAATACAAATTACCATGAGTTCTACCGCCACTCAACCTCGCGGCGCCGCTTCCTCCGCCGCGCTCACCGAAACCGTTTACACCATCTGCCCGGTGCTCGTCGCCTCCAATGTCGCCGTCGAACTCGGCTGGCTCGACGAGGAGTTTGCCCGCGTGGGCGCGCGTGCCATCTACCTGCGTTCGCTGCCCAGCAGCGGTTCGTGGCAATGGCACTACGATCACAACACCACGAATCTCATCCGTGATGGCGGCAACAGCCCGGCCGTCTGGGCTCGCGCCGACATCCGCCAGACGACGCTCGTGGGGCTCACGCAGGCGCAGCCGGCGGGGAAGATCATCGTGCGCGCCGATTCCGACATCTATCGCGTGGCCGATCTCGAAGGCCGCCGCTTCGGGCTCTATCGCAGCCTGAACGCCGACAAGATCGATCATCGTCGCGCGACGTCCGAGCACGGTCTCGAAAAAACGCTCGCGCTGCATGGACTCACGCGCGGCGCGGTGCAGATCGTCGACATCGATGATGACGACGATCATGCGGGCGCTCCCGCGGCGAAGCCCGCGGAGTTGTGGGCGCGTTCGCGTCGCGACGAGTGGACGCATGAAGCGCGCGCTTTGCGCGAAGGGCGCATCGACGCGTTCTTCGATTATTCGGTGGGCGGTGCGCGTCGGTTGGAAAAGACCGGTGAGTTCAAGGTCATCGAAGATCTCGACCGGCATCCCGACTGGACGCTGCGCATCGCGAACTCGCCGCGCACCATCGCGGTGAGCACGGAGTTTGCGCAGAAACATCCCGAAGTGGTGGTGGCGTTCCTGCGCGCGGCGATTCGTGCCGGACGTTGGATCAATGCGCATCCGGCGGCCGCCGCGGAAATCTTCCGGCGCGTGACCATCTATCCGTCGACCTGCGCCATCGCGCGTGCGCTGCCGCACTTCGACCTGGTGCCGAATCTCTCGGCGCAAAACCTGGCCGGCCTGAGCATCGAGAAGGATTTCCTGCTCTCGCACGGCTACATCAAAAACGACTTCGACGTGAAGCAGTGGGCCGACCGCCGCTTCCTCGACGAAGCGCTGAAAGGACTCTGAGTTTTCATGAGCGTTCCCGCAGCCACCGCATCGACTTCAACCGCGTCGCCGGCCGTATCGCACCGGCAACGCACGCGCGCGCTCAACGTGCGCCAGGTTTCGAAATCGTTTCACGTCAACGACGAGCCGCTTCATGTGCTGGACGACATCTCGTTCACCGTGAATCCCGGCGAGTTCGTCAGCATCCTCGGCGCATCGGGTTGCGGCAAATCGACTTTGCTGCGGCTCATCGTGGGGTTGGACGACGATTACGAGGGCGAGATCGCACTGGGCGACGATGTCGTGCGCGGCACGAGTCTGGACCGCGGCGTGGTTTTCCAAGACCACCGCCTGCTGCCCTGGCTCACCGTGGAGGAGAATGTCGGCCTCGGCTTGAAAAACGCTAAACTCACGAAAGACGAGCGCGCGAAACGGGTGCGCGAGCACCTCGCGCTCGTCGGTCTCAACGGCTTTGAAAAGGTCTTTCCGTATCAACTCTCGGGCGGCATGGCCCAGCGCGTGGCGATCGCCCGCGGCTTGGTCAACCGCCCGGAGTTGCTGCTGCTCGACGAACCGCTCGGCGCGCTCGACGCGATCACGCGCATCCATCTGCAGGAAGAGTTGCTGCGCATCTGGAGAACGGAACACCTCACCACGATCCTCGTGACGCACGATGTCGAAGAGGCGATCTATCTTTCGGACCGTATTGTGATTCTGAATACGCGTCCGGGACGCATCAAACGCATCGTCACGGTGCCGCTCTCGCGCCCGCGCGACCGGCTCAGTCACGCCTTTGCCGACATCAAGCGCGAGGTGCTCGAGGAAATGGCCATCGCCAATCCGGGCGCACCGGCGCGCGTCGCATATGCCGAGGACATCTGAGCCATGAGGAGCGTGGTTTATCGTCGCTTCGCGATCGCGTTTGTCGGTCTGGGCACGTTGTTCGCGGGCATGGGATGCGAACGTCGCGGCACGGAGCCATCCGCGAATGCGAAGGCGGAGGTATCGGCGCCAGCGAACGTTTCCGCCGAACCCTCGTGGCCGTTGACCGGCGAGATCGTGACGGTGAATCGCGAGCGGAAAACATTGCTCGTCACGCACGACGAAATCCCGGGTTTCATGCCCCGTATGACGATGGAGTTTCTCGTTTCCGAGGGCGATCTGGCGATCGCCCGCGAAGGTTCTCGCATCCGCGCGACGCTCGTTCAGCGCGGCGAGGAGTTTGCGCTCGAGCAAATCTGGCCCGCCGATCCGAAAACCGAACAAGCGCTCGCGGAAGGTGTGGAGTTGGTGAAACGCGAGACGCAGGCGCTCACGCGTCGCACGCACACGTTTCGCGATCTCGGCGACACGGCGCCTTCATTTGTGCTCTACGATCAGGACGGTCGTGTGACCGATGGCGCGCGTTTTCGCGGAAAGCGGGTCGTGCTGAACTTCATCTACACGCGTTGCCCGATCGCGACGATGTGCCCCGCGGCGACGCAACGCATGATCGAGTTGCAGCGCGCCGCGGCCGACGCCGGCATCAAGGATCTCGAGCTCGTTTCGATCTCGCTCGATCCGGAATACGACACGCCGGGCGTGCTGAAGGAATACGCGTCCACACGCGGCATCGATACGCGGAATTTTTCGTTCCTCACCGGACCGGAGGAGGCGATCAAGAATCTCCTGCGGCAGCTCAATGTCGTGAGCTATTTCGAAGACGGCATCATCAAACACTCGCTCAACACGCTGCTGATCGGCACCGACGGACGCATCCTGTATCGGCACGATACCGAGGCGTGGCGGGTGGAGGATTTTCTTTCCCGCTTGCGGAGCCATTAAGCGCGCTCCGCGAAACATCCTTTATCATCATGTCACGCATCCAAAACCTGCTTCACGCCCGCTACGGCGGCACACAGCCTCCCATCGGCCACGAAGGCAACGAGGCTATCGCAAGCTTGCTCGGACATCGTTCCGTGCGCGCTTATTTGCCCGATCCTGTCACTGAAGATGAACTCCGTTTGATCGTTGCCGCCGCGCAGTCGGCTTCGACTTCGTCGAACATCCAGGCGTGGAGCGTCATCGCCGTGCGCGATCCGGAACGCAAAGCGCGGCTGGCGGCGTTGTCGGCGAATCAAAAACAGATCCTCGAAGCGCCGTTGTTTCTCGTGTGGGTCGCGGATCTTTCGCGTCTGCGTCGCATCGCGGATCAGATCGGCGATCCCGCGCCGGGACTTGAGCGGCTCGATTCGTTTCTTGTCGGCGTCACCGATACGACGATCGCCGCGCAAGCCGCGGCGACGGCGGCGGAATCGTTGGGCTTCGGCATCGTGTATATCGGCGCTCTGCGCGCGCAGCCGGAAAAAGTGGCGGAAGAACTGCAGCTGCCGCCCGGCGCGTTTCCGTTGTACGGCATGGTGGTGGGAAGACCCGATCCCGCGCGGCCGGCGTCGGTGAAACCGCGTTTGCCGCAATCGATCGTGCTGCATTACGAGCAGTATTCGACTTCGGCCGAGCGCGACGGCTTGGCGGCGTTTGAAGAAATCATCCAAGCCTTCCAAGCATCGCAAAAGATGCCGGTGCAGGAGTGGAAACGGCAGGCCGTGGGCCGCGTGAAAACGCCGGATAACCCGAACGGCCGCGTATCGATCAACACCGCGTTGGTGGAGCGTGGGTTCACTTTTTGACGACTTCTTTTCCGCTATGACGCGCGTGCTCATCGGTTTTCTCGCACTGCTTCTCGGCAGCGGACTGGCGCTCTTCGCATCGAAAGAACGAACGCAGAAGGATACGGCGAAATCTGCGTCGTTGGAAATGTGCCGATGCGAAGATCACGGTTCGTCGTCGGGGACGACCACGCCGGCTCACGCACAGAATGTCGCGCGGGAACAACCGCGGCATCCGCTCAGGGGAGTCATCGTGGACATCGCGCTCAATGACTCGGCGCTCATCGTGAAACACGAGGAGATCGTCGGCTTCATGAAAGCGATGACCATGCGGTTAAAAGTGGATCCGCAGGTGCTGCCCCGGGCGAAAAAGGGCGGGGCGGTCACCGGACAGCTGGTGCGTCGAGCGGAAGAATGGTGGTTGGAGGACATCGTCTTCACGGACGCGAACCGTACGTGAACCGGCGTGTTGTTGATAGACGGCCGGTCAGGTGGATCTTCCGCCTGACCGGCTCGTTGTTGATCGGATGCGGACTGCTTGCGTGCGCGCCGTCGGAGCGCGGCGAACGAACCGAAAAAAAGTTCCGCGTCGTTTCCGGTCGCGATGTTTATCTGCGCATATGTGCGACCTGCCATCTCGCCGATGGCAGCGGCTCGATCGGCGTCGTACCGCCCTTGCAAGACTCGCTCGCGGCGCATCCCGACGCGTCGGTCGTCGCGCGAATCGTTTTGCACGGATTGCGCGGATCGGTCGTGCGCGAAGGTCGGACGTATCACGGAGTCATGCCGCCGCAGGCGACGGTGTTGGCCGACGCGGAGATTGCCGCGGTCGTTAATTACGTGCGCGAGACCTGGGGCCGTAGTGATCCCGTGAATACGTGTTCGCCGGAAACGGTGGCGGCGCTGCGGCATAAGTTCGCGGGGCGAAACTCGCCGTGGTCGCGGGCGGAGTTGTTAGCCGCGCCGTGAACGTGCGAGACAAATGTTTCGCGCGGTGCATCGGAGCCGTCTTGACATGGCGGCGCCGTAGGCGTCTGTTCGACGCACTGTGATCGAGTCGCGCATCCATTCCCAAGCGTTTTACGCGTTTTTCTTCTACGTCTGAAGAAAGGCGCGCCTCGATATTGATCAAACCAACCGGGCCGCCTTCGAGGGCGGCCTTCGTGTTTATCAGGGTTCATCCTCGGCGGCGGTTCATTCAGAACCGCTCCAATGTCCACCACATTACCCTCTGTCGCTTCCGACCTTGATGAAGCTGAGTTGCCCGCGCCGGTCGCATCGCCTGCCGTGAGCCGGCGCCTGCCGACCCCGCGGGAGATTCGCGCGCTTGTTCCTCACAATGCCCGGACGTCCGGCGTTGTTCAGGCGGGTCGCGACGCTTTCCGCCGGATTCTCGCCGGAGAGGATTCGCGCACGGTGATCATTGCCGGTCCATGTTCGATTCACGATCCCGCGGAGGCGCTCGAGTACGCACGACGGCTGAAGGCGCTTTCCGACGAAGTGTCGGATCGGGTGCTGTTGGTCATGCGGGTTTATTTCGAAAAACCGCGCACCAACATCGGTTGGAAGGGACTGATCAACGACCCGCATCTCGACGAATCGCATGCGATCGCGGATGGATTGCGGATTGCGCGCACGCTGCTGCGCGACATCGCCGAACTCGGTTTGCCGACGGCGACGGAGCTGCTCGATCCCTTGGTGGCGCCGTATCTGGCCGATCTCGTTTCGTGGGTAGCGATTGGAGCGCGCACCACGGAATCGCAGATCCATCGTCAACTCGCGAGCGGGTTGGCGGCGCCGGTGGGTTTCAAAAACGGCACGGATGGCGGTCTCGAGGTGGCGATCAATGCGGTCAAGGCTGCGCGGCGTCCTCATGTGATGCTGGGCGCGGATGACGATGGCCATATCGCGGCGTTGGAAACGCGTGGGAATCTCGCGACGCATCTCGTGCTTCGCGGCGCGGGTCACGCCGGAGACGCGCGTCCCAACTATCGCCGGGAAGACGTGGCGGCGATCGAGGCGCGCCTGCAGCGCGCCGGACTCGAGCCGCGCATGTTGCTCGACTGCAGCCATGCGAATTGCGGCTACGATTATCGACGTCAGGGCGAAGTGGTGGCGGACTGGATTGCCCAACGACAAGACGGCTGTTCGGAATCGGTCTTCGGCCTGATGCTCGAAAGCAATATCGAGGAAGGTAAACAACCCTGCGCGCCGCGCCATCGTCTGCGTCCGGGCGTGTCGGTGACGGATGGTTGTATTGGTTGGACGGATACAGAAAGGCTGATCCGTCAGGTGTACGCTGCGGACCTATGAAACGTTTCGATTAAGCGCGCGAGTCGGGCGGCGGTTAAGCGCTGCGCTCGGGCGTGCGGTGCCGTCGCGTCCGGAATTCTCATTTGCGAACCCGGTGTTTTTGACAACACTGCGCGCCGTTCATGCAGCGACTGCGCATCGTCACCTATAACATCGCCCACGGTCGGGGCTTGCAGCCAATCCAGGGGCTTACGTCGCGTCGCAAGATACGCTTGAATCTGCTGAAGATCGCGAAGCTGCTGCAGAGTTTGAATCCCGATGTCGTGGCGTTGCAGGAGATCGACGAAGACTCGTTATGGGCGGGCAGCTTCGATCAGTTGGAATTTTTGCGCGAGTTCTCCGGGATGCCGCATGCGGTGTTCGGCGTGAACAATCGCCGCGCGTCGTTTCCGCGTTTGAATTACGGCAACGCGATCCTGTCCAAGCACCCGATCGCCGAGTCGGAGAACATTAAGTTCGGCACGCGTAATTTTGGCGAAAAAGGATTTCTCTTTGCCGAGCTCGATGTGGCCGGCCGTCGCGTGCCGATCGTCAACATGCACCTGCATTATCGTTCGCGCGTGCATCGCATCCGGCAGGTCGGGCTGGTGATGGATTACCTCACGCGAAAACACCCGCATCGTCACACGCACTGGCAGATCCCGCCGATCGTCTGTGGCGACATGAACAACCCGTCGCACACGACCGACGCGACGGCGTCGTTGTTCAAGTATTTCGAGCGTCACGGACGCTATTCGCTGCATCCGCGCTTCGCGGCGACGTATCCCTCGCCGTTGCCGCATCGCACGCTGGATTTCATTTTTTTGCCGCCGACCTGCGTGGAAGTGTACTGCCTGGTCGTGAAATCCTACCTCTCGGATCATCGTCCCGTGATGGTCGAGTGCCGCTTGTTCTGAGCGGTCGGCGTTGAGGCGCAAGGACGGGAAAAATGCAGTGCGAAAAAATCCGCTGCGCGTGTCCGGAGGAGGCACTTTGTTTCGTCGAGTTGGGTGAACGAACCCTTCCTCTCGATGACATCCAACAACTCCCCCATGCCCTTCCTGTTGATTTTCAAAGACGCCAGTCCCTCGAATTACACGCGTCTGTCTCCCGCACAGCGCCAGACGCTTCTGAAGGAATGGTATGACTGGTATGACGGTCTGGCGGAGGCGGGAAAACTTCGTCACGGACATCCGCTGGAACCGGAAGGACGCATCGTTTCCGCGCATGGCGGGCGGGTCGTCGATGGTCCCTTTGTAGAAGCGAATGAAGTCGTGGGCGGTTATTTTCTGCTGACGGTATCCGGTTTGGAGGAAGCGGTGGCGATCGCGAAGCAGTGCCCGACGCTGCGTCACGACATCGGCCTGACGGTGGAAGTGCGACCGGTGGCGGATCTTTGTCCGGCGCTTTCGGCGGAAAATGCCGCGACCGAGGCGGCGGCGAAGAAAGCTTAACGATGCGTTGTTTCCTGGATGAAACGGATTATCGCTTGAGTTGACCATGAGCGCCGACGCTCCGACTCCCGAATCTCCTGCCGCGCGCAAGGCGTCGGAACTGGTGGAGAATTTTTTCCGCCACGAGACCGGGCGATTGCACGCGTCGCTCACGCGTTTGCTGGGCACGCACAATCTCTCGCTCGTTGAAGATGTCGCGCAGGAAGCGATGATGCGGGCGTTTCGCTCGTGGTCGTACGGCGGCCCGCCGGCCAATCCCTCAGCGTGGATCACGCAAGTGGCGATGAACATCGCGCGCGACATGCTGCGTCACAAACGCATGTCCTTCTCCAAGGAGGGAAACATCGTCACGCATTTCGAGCAGACGCTCGCCGCCGCGGCCATTCCCGAGGCGCCCGATGTAGTGGAAAATCAAATACGCGACGACACGCTGCGGCTCATGTTTGTGTGCTGTCATCCCTCGGTGCCGGCGGACGCGCAAGCGGTGCTCGCGCTGAAGGTGTTGTGCGGATTTCACACCTCGGAAATCGCCCGCGCGTTCATGAGCACGGAAGCTGCGATCGAGAAACAACTCACGCGCACCAAACATCGCATCGGCGACGCGAAACTCGCGTTCGAGTTGCCCGAAGGCGCGGAGTTGGCGGAGCGCATCGATGGTGTGCTGGCGACTTTGTATCTGCTTTTCAACGAAGGCTACAAAGCGACCTCGGGCGAACGGCTTTTGCGCGAAGATTTGAGTCGCGAGGCGATGCGTCTCACCACGCTCCTCACGGAACATCCGGTGGGGAACACACCGCAGAGCCATGCCTTGCTCGCGTTCATGTGTCTCACGGCGGCGCGTTTTCCCGCACGGGTGGACGAACAGGGCGATCTGTTGCGACTCGACGATCAGGATCGCTCGAAATGGGATTATTCGCTCGTTGAACGCGGCCTGATCCATCTCGCGCAAGCCGCTCAAGGGAAGACGCTGAGTGAGTATCATCTCCAGGCGGGCATCGCCGCGTGTCACTGCACGGCGCCGGATTATGCCTCGACCGATTGGGCGCGTATCCTGCGTTTGTACGACGATCTGATGCGCATCAAACCCACGCCCGTCGTTGCCATGAATCGCGCGGTGGCGGTGGCGAATCTGCACGGACCGCAAGCCGCGCTCGATGCGATCGAGTCGATGCCGCAACGCGAGCGAATCGAGTCGCACTATCTGCTCCATGCGATCGTCGGTGAGTTGAATCACCGGCTGAACCGCCACGAAGCGGCGGTGAAAAGTTTCCGCCGCGCGCTCCACCTCGCGAAGGTCGGCCCGGAACAAACTTATCTCTCACGCATGATCGAACGCTCGGAAGACCTCGCGCAAAACGGCTGAGTTGGCGCCGTCGTCGCGAAGCACGATGGTCGAACCACGTAAGCTTATTCGAACATGGGCTGCACGGGGCGGCCTTCTTCGGCGTCGTGGAGATCGGCCCACGTCTGGATGTCGTCGCGATCGGCGAGACCCGCGGCGGCTTTGCCGGCGACGATGCCTTTGGCGGCGCCATCGCGCCAGCCGCGCTTCAGGAGAAACAGATTCCACGCGAGCACGTGCTCGGTGTTGAGCGGCTGACGTCCGGCGAAGAGGTCGTCGAAAATTTCTTCGTCAGAGCCGCCTTGGAGCGTGCGGGCTTTCACGCGCTCGTAGTCGAGTCCCCAAAAACGGCAGAAGCGCGCGTCGAGACTGGTGTTGTCGGCGAAACCGAGATGCCCGACGTAATCAGCCGGAAGCTGACCGGCGGCGTGGAGACGGATTTTCGAAAGCATGCGCGCGAAATAAACGACGCCGCGGGTTTTGAGGTGATCGCTGACAGGGAAGGACGTGTTCATGAGGGGCGTGGCGGAGGTTGGGGTGGAGTTGCGGGGTTAAAAGGGAGCGGGAGGCCGGCGGGGACGCCGGCGTTCCCGGGGATCATTCGACCGGACCTTCGAGCACGAGACGGATGGAGTCGAGACGCAGACGCGCCGAGCGAATGGCTTCGCGCGTGCGTTCGAGCTGTTCCTCCGCGAGTCCGATTTCTTCGGGCCGCACGTGGTCGTTGAGACGACGCAGATCGCGGAGGCGCTGAAGATCGGCGCCGAGGACTTCGGCCGCGCGCGCTTCGGCGGTGGATTTTAGTTCCGTCGAACGCGTTTCCGCGCAGGCGGTGGCGCCTTCGAGCAAGGCGCGCAGCACGGCGGCGTTGAAGCCCGGTTTTTCGAGGAAGCGATGGATGTCGCCATCCTCGACGTCTTCGGCGAGTTGAGCGGCGCCGCGCTCTTCGGTGAGATCGCGTCCGCGGATATCGACCAGCACGCGCACGGGAGCGGGCGGAAGGAATTGATCCACGTGCCAGCGCGAATCGGCGACGGTTTCGAGGACGAAGACCGCTTCGAGCAGGAGATTCTGTGTATCCGAATCGAGGATACTGAACGCCGTCGTGCCCGCCTGCGAATCGACGAGCAGGTCGATCGCGTCCTGCATCAGTGCGTGATCGGGCGAGAGAAACACGATGTCTTCACGGACGATCGCGCGCTCGCGGCGGAAGGTCGCCAGCATGCCGTCGGCGGGGATCGACGGGAAACTTTCCACGTACGCGTGCGACGGATCGAGGAAGAGATCGCCCTCCTCGTGGTCCTTCACGCGCACGCCGAAATGATCGAGGAGTGACACGAGGAAACGGCGCGGGAACAAATCCTCGTCGGCGGCGCGCACGCGCTCGATGACGGCGGAAGCGACCTTGCGATCGAACGAGTTGATTTCGAGCAGACGGTCGCGTCCGAGCTTCATTTTTTCGGCGAGTTCCTGGCGGAACGCGACGGTGTCGGCGATGAGCGCATCGAGGTCTTTGCGCGAAGCCGCATCGCCGCCGCTTTCGCCGTAACGCACGGCGATGTCGAGGAGACGATCTTTGAACTTCGCGAGGTAATCGCTGCCGCCGTGAAGCGGCGTTTGCAGCGCATCGAGTCCCTCATGATACCAGCGCAGCACGGCTTCATCGGCGCTGCCGGCGATGTGCGGCACGTGGATGCGAATGGGTTGGGTCTGACCGATGCGATCGAGACGGCCGATGCGTTGTTCGACGAGGCCGGGATTGAGCGGCAAGTCGAAGAGCACGAGATGATGCGCGAACTGGAAGTTGCGGCCCTCGCTGCCGATCTCGGAGGCGATGAGGAGTTGCGCGCCATCGGGCTCGGCGAACCACGCGGCCTGACGATCACGTTGCACGAGCGGCAAACCCTCGTGGAAGAGGGCCACGTTGACGTTGATCTTCTCCTTCAACGCGGCGTCGATCGCGGCGACCTTGCGCTGGGATTTGCAGATGAGGAGGACCTTCGCGGGACGATGTTTTTTGAGAAACGCCGCGAGCCAGTCGATGCGCGGATCGTCCTTGAACGAATAACGGATCGACGCCTCAGCGCCGGTTTCTTCGGCGGAAAGTTCGCGGGCGATACGTGCGAGCAACGTGAGATTGCTGACCTCGATCGGTTCGGGACAGGGCACACGCTTCGGAAAACCGGTCATCGCGGCGCGCGTGTTGCGGAACACGACGCGGCCGGGGCCGTGTTGATCGAGCAAGGTTTTCAGAAGTTCGTCGCGCGCGCCGGGTTTGTTTTCGGCGAGCGCGCCGAGCAACGATTCGATGCGCGCAGGATCCTTGGTGAAGATCTTTTTGAGCGTGGTGTGGTCTTTGGCGGTGAGCTTTTTCTTCTCGATGATTTTTTCCGCGACCTGCGCGACGAGGCCGTAGTTTTCGGCTTCTTCGAGGAATGTATCCAAATTGTCATAACGCGCGGGATCCAGGAGCCGCAGACGCGCGAAGTGACTCTCGAGACCAAGCTGCGTCGGCGTGGCCGTGAGCAAGAGGAGACCGGGCGAACGCTGCGCGAGTTGTTCGACGAGCGTGTATTCGTCGCTGGGATTGTCGGGCGACCAATGCAGGTGATGCGCTTCGTCCACGATCACCAGATCCCAGCCGGCGGCGACGACCTGTTCGCGGCGATTCGGTTGCGCGGCGAGGAAGGAAACGCTGGCCAGCGCGAGCTGCGAAGCCTCGAACGGGTTTTTGCCGGGATCGCTTTGTTCGAGTTCGAAACAACGCGGTTCGTCGTAGATCGTGAACCAGAGATTGAAGCGTCGCAGCAGTTCCACGAACCACTGGTGCGTGAGCGATTCGGGCACGAGGACGAGCGCGCGTTTGACCTTACCGACCGCGAGCAGGCGTTGAAGGATGAGGCACGCCTCGATGGTTTTGCCGAGACCGACTTCGTCGGAAAGCAGCACGCGCGGACTCTGGCGCGACGAGACTTCGTGGAGAATGTAGAATTGATGCGGGATGAGCTCGAGACGACCGCCGAGAAAACCCCGCACATCGGACGAACGGAACTTCGCCTGCGCTTCCAGCGCGCGGAAACGCAGATCGAAGACTTCGCCCGGATCGACTTGGGCGGCGAGCAGACGCTCGTGGGGCAGCGCCACGCTGGTGATGTCGGAAAGCGCGTCTTCGCGAACGCGCGCGGGTTGTCCGCCGGCGGTGCCGCCGTACACGAGCAAGCCAGGCAGTTCGGCGTCGTCCTCCACCGACTCGATGAGCAACGAGCGGCCGTCGCGCGTGGAGACGGTTTCGCCGGGGCGGAACTGCACGCGTTTGAGCACGGCGGTGCCGAGTGCGTAGAGGCGTTGCTCGCCCGTCGCGGGGAAGCGCACGCCGATGCGTTTGGCGGATTTGTCGATGGAGGAGACGATGCCGAGCCCGAGCTCGGGTTCGCGCTCACTCACGCAACGCTGACCAACAATACCGAGAGACGACATAAACGATTACCATGTGATGGCGACGCCGTGATGACCAAGGGAAATTTTGTCGGGAAAACGCCGCGCGCAATTTGTCGCAAACCAAGACGTGTATCAGCCAAGTGGCTGCACGCGGGCGATCCATTCGGCGACCGGCGTGCCGCCCGCGAGATGTTCGGTGACAATGCGTTCGCAACGCTCGGGCGTGACCGAGCCGTACCAAATCCCTTCGGGATAAACGACCATCCACGGACCGCCGCTGCAAACGCGCAGACACGCGGCCTTCGTGCGCATCGCGGGCACGCCGAGATCTTTCAGACGCGTTTTCAGAAACTCCCACGTGGCGAGTCCGTCGTCGGTTGCGCAGCAATCCGGACCGACGCAAAGGAAGACATGACGACGGGCGTCGTCGATTTTCATCTTGGCGAATCCGGCGTCGATGGGATCGGGCATAAGAAGAGTGAACGGTGAAGGGTGAAGGATGAAAGGCGAGGTGGACGAATAGACGTCGCGGGAAAAATATCTGGCAACCGCAGGCCTGCACGGCACGTCTGAAGTGCGCCGGGGCATCCGGCGCAGAAGTCATGAGCCACAAGAGACGTCCATCGCCGATCCCCGCGCTCGTTTGCGCGTTGTTGCTGCTCTTCGCGGCGGGATTTTTCGGATCGATCTGGCTGGACCGCTGGAGCGGTGACGATGAACAACGCGCCGAGTTGTCTGCGATAGAAGATCTTCACGGGCGGCTGGAAACGACGGCGGAGGATGAATTGCTGGCGGAGACGGCGCGACTCGGACGCGCGGTGTCGGAGGAATGGCGCGAACGTTTGCAACGGCGGCTCGAACATCCGCGCGGACGCGTGAAGGAAGCGGTGGCGATTTTTGCGGATGACGAGGCGTATCGACGCTTCTTGGCGCGCGCACGGGCGGCGGGATTTGTGGTGCTCGATGAAAGCGCGGCGTTGCGCGCCGTGCGTGTGCGCTACGACACGATCGCGGCGGTGCAGGAGGATATTTTTGCGCATGTGCGCGATTACGAAGAGATCGGCGCGAACACATACGTGGATCGCCCGAAGCGTCCTGATTCCGCATGGATCGAAGCCGGTGCGCTGGCGCCGGTGGGCGACGCGTTGCTCGATGTGCTCGGTGTTTCAACCGATCGCAGCACGTGGGGACGCGGGGTGACGATCGCCGTGCTCGATAGCGGAGTAATCCAGGACGCGACGTTTGGCGCGGGACGTTTGCGCAGCCTCGATATCGGTCGCGGCATCGCGCCGGGAAATGGCGATGATGAAGGCCACGGCACGGCGGTTGCGTCGATTGCGGCGGGCGCTTCACCGGATGCGCCGGGCGTGGCGCCGGCGGCGAGTATTTTGAGCATTCGTGTGACAGGCGAAGACGGTCACAGCGATGTGTTCACCGTTTCGAAAGCGATCGTGGCGGCTGTCGATCAAGGTGCGCGCGTCATCAACATCAGTCTCGGAAGTTACGACACGAGCGTGTTGCTCACGCGGGCGATCGATTACGCGGAGGCGGCGGGAGCGGTCATCGTGGCGGCATCGGGAAACGATCAAGTGGCGCGACTCGTCTGGCCGGCGGCGGATCCGCGGGTTGTTTCGGTGGGTGCAACGGATGCGTCGGGACGGCTCGCACGATTTTCCAATTCCGGCGAAGGGCTGAAACTCGCCGCGCCGGGTGTGGCCGTGCAAGCGGCGTGGCTCGATGGACAACGCGTGTTGTTCACCGGCACATCGGCGAGTGCGCCGGTCGTTGCGGGCGCGCTGGCGGCAGCGATGTCGCAGCGTCCGGGCGAAAGCGCGCGCGACGTGTTGGCGCATTTGCAGGCGCGTGCGGACGATGCCGGTAGTCCTGGCGTGGATACAGAGTACGGCGCGGGCGTGTTGAATCTTGGCTGGGCGATGAACACGAATCCCTCGCGCGTGGATCTCGCGGTGGCGAGTCACTGGTGGCCGCGCGAAGGCGAGGAGCCGGCGCAGACGGTGCGCATCGTGGTGCAAAACCGCGGCGCGTTTGCGGTCGCCGGTGCGACGCTTGAAACGAACGCGGAAGGTGTCGCGGGACGTCATGTGTTGCCGACGCTGGCGGCCGGTGAAAGCGCCGTGATCGAAGTGCCGGCCGATGCGCAACGTGCTCGGCGCGAAGAAGGTTGGGGTTTGCGCAGCCGGATCGTTTTGCCCGGTGGATTGACCGATCACGATGCGCGCAACAACGAGCGTCGCAGCGTGTGGTTTTTCCCCGCGGAAAAGTGAAGACGCGCCGGGCGGAGGTTGTTTTCGGAATCTCCCGGAAGTGCCATCGCAGGTATTGCCAAAGTGGGTTCGGCGAAAAACGCTCGTCGCCCCATGAATACCCTAGGACTTGGTACCAAAGCCCTCCATGCCGGCCAGCAACCGGACCCGACGACCGGTTCGCGCGCCGTTCCGCTCTATCAGACGACGAGCTATGTTTTCCGCGACACCGAGCACGCCGCGAATCTCTTCGCGCTGAAGGAACTCGGAAATATCTACACGCGTATCATGAATCCCACTACGGACGTGTTCGAGCAGCGCATCGCCGCGCTCGAAGGCGGCAGCGGCGCGCTGGCGCACTCGTCCGGTCAGTCGGCGATCACGGATGCGATTCTCAACATCGCCGGAGCGGGCGATCACATCGTGTCGGTCTCGCAGCTCTACGGCGGCACGTATAACCTTTTCCACTACACGCTGCCGAAGCTCGGCATCGAAGTGTCGTTCGTGGATGCGGATGATCCGGAGTCGTTCCGCCGTGCGCTGAAGCCGAACACGAAAGCGTTTTTCGGCGAAGGCCTCGGCAATCCCGCGCTCAATATTTTCCCCTTCGAGGAAGTGGGCAAGATCGCGAAGGAAGCGGGCGTGCCGCTCATCATCGACAACACATGCCTCACGCCGATCCTGAACCGCCCGTTCGAATGGGGCGCGAATGTCGTCGTGCACAGCGCGACGAAATACATCGGCGGCCATGGCACCTCGATCGGCGGCGTGGTGGTCGATGGCGGCAACTTCGACTGGGGCAGCGGACGTTTCCCCGGCTTCACGCAGCCCGACCCGAGCTATCACGGCCTCGTGCATTGGGAGGCGTTCAAGAGCTTCCCGCCGGCCGGCGGCGCGAACATCGCGTATATCCTGAAAATGCGTCTCCAACTGCTGCGCGACGTCGGCGCCTGCATCTCTCCGTTTAACGCGTTCATGCTCCTGCAAGGCGTGGAAACGCTGCATCTGCGCATGGCGCGTATCTGCGAAAACGCGCAAAAGACGGCCGAGTACCTCGCGTCGCACGACAAAGTCACGTGGGTCAATTATCCCGGCCTCGCGACGAGCAAGAACCACGCGGCGGCGAAGAAGTATTTGAAAGGTGGATACGGCGGCCTGCTTGGCTTCGGTGTGAAAGGCGGCTTCGACGCGGGCAAGAAAGTGATCGAGTCGCTGAAGCTGTTCAGCCACCTCGCAAACATCGGCGATGCGAAATCGCTCGCGATTCACCCGGCGAGCACAACGCACTCGCAGCTCACGGCCGAAGAACAAAAATCGACGGGCGTGTCGCCGGACTACATCCGCTTGTCGCTCGGCATCGAAGACTTCGCGGACCTGCAAGCCGACCTCGAGCAAGCGCTCGCGAAGGTTTGAGGCGCTGAGAAATGGAATAGGTCCTATGGGTCCGATGGGACTTATAGGACCTATGTCGGAGGGGGGCGAGGGTGGTTCGATACGTATACCGCGGAACGCGATTAGCTCGTCGACGGTGAATAGGTCGGGGCGTCGCGGCGAGCTTGGCGGGCGAGAAAATTCGGGAAAGCGGTCAGGGCGACGAGCGGGGGTTTCCGGCGAAGCGTGCGAACGGAGTCGGCCACCCGGCGTTTCGGGCGCATTGGGCGGCCGCGACTGTCACGGGCGGAGCGCGGCGTTTAGCGAGCGATCCTGTCTAGTTTGGGCGCGAAGGCCGGGACTTCGATGGTGCGCGTCAGTGTGCCGACGATGGGGAAGCTGATCTTCACGAGGCGGGCGTCGCGGAGGAAGTCGTCGGTGAGTCGCTCCGTGCGGCTGGTGATGTTGGCGGCGACGATGGGTGCGAACGTGAGCTTGTGGTACTGAAGCGAGCGCATGGAGAACAGAATACTAGGGAAACCGAACATCGGGTTGCTGCCGAGGAGAGCTTCGCCGGTGTGTGGATTATAAAGGACGAACTGGTCGTGCGCCGCGGTGAGGCGCGTGTGAAACTGTGCAGGAGTTCCGCGCTCGAGCAGGTGGAGAGTGGCGGTTCGTGCGTCGATCTGGAGCAGGCGGATATCGCTGTCGGCTGTGGAAACGAACTGTTCGGAAGAGAGCGGAATCTCGGTGATCTCGGCACGGTGGAGATTGAGGACGATGTCCGCGCGGTAAGGCCCCGGGGATTGGCGAGAGCGGAGGCGCGCAGCGAATTTTTCGGGGATGGATGTGCGATCTCCGAATGACTGTGGAGGAGTTGGCGGCGGAAGCAGACCGAGGATCGCGCGGGCGTCGGGCGAATCGAGAAAACCGTGGCTTTTTCTATAAGAGGGCGGATCGTTTTCCTGCCAGTGGTGGTAAATGGCTTCGCGGGAGAGGAAGCGGTTGGCGGGAACGCCGGTCAGGGAAATTTCCAGATTGAGGTGGAGCCGTTTTGATTTTGGACCTCTCGGGGCGTAGTCCCAAAGAAGCGAATCCTGGTAGGCAATAGAAAGGGCGTGCGCCTCGGCCGGCTCCGAGGACGCAGCGGGGAGAGGAGGCAGACTGAGGGGGAAACGCCAAGGCCAGGAAATCCGAATGACGAATGGCGAATGCCAATGACCAATGGCCGAGCGCGAGGTGCGGTGGGCGACGGTGAATCAAGGGGTTAGAAATGAGGGGCGCGAGGCACATGCATTGGGGCCGTTTTCGCAGAAAATTTTGGGCGAAGTGTGCCGATAAATGGGGCGTGTTTTCGTGCTTGAATAACTTCCTCGACTACTTGGTTCGCCAATTTGGGCGCATACCGGGATTTGCGACGTTCGGCTTCTTTTTTGGGGCCGCGGTGATGTTGCCCTGCACCTACCTCGGCTTGATCGATGGGCGACAGGCCTTGATCGAAGTCGGCATGGCGACGATCTGGATGGCGGCGGCGAGTGTCGTGCTGTCGATCTTCAGCCGCGGCGAAGAAGAATGATTAGCCGGCGGGGGGATTCCGAAATCCGAAGGCGGAGATCCCAAGGCCGAGTGACGAACCGAGCGGCCTGCGGAATCGCAAGGACAAGTGACGAAAGGGCGGCGGAAATTTGGCGCCCCGAATAACGGCTGGATAATCGGCGCGGGCTTAAAGCGTTTTTAGCAGGCCCTTGAGGTCCACGTGTTCGGTGATGAGTTTTTTGATCACCGGGATTTTGTCCGTGTCTTGCGGCTGAGTTTTCACGGTCATGCCGTGAATTTTTGAGGTGATGGTGAAGCTGTCCTGACGCGCGGCGATCACCGGAATTTCGGAGTTCGCGAGGAGCTCCATGAGCTTGGGATGCGGCGGGGTGTCGTCGGTGAGGATGAGTCCGGCGATGGTGTTTTCGCCGGCGAAACGTGCGCTCGAAATCGCGGCGAGGATGATGTCGTCGCGATCGCCGGGCGTGATGATGACGACGCCGGGCTTGAGGAAATCCACGACGCTCTTCGCGGTCATCGCGCCGACGACGACGCGATCGGCGCGCTGGCGGTGTGCGTGTTCGCGTCCGTTGAGCCAGCGGCCCTCGATCTCCTCTGCGATCTGGCTGAGACTCGGGCGGGAAAGCACGCGCTGAATGGGAAGCACGCCGAGCAGGGGCACGCCAAGACGTTCGAGACCGATGCCGGCGTATTCGCGGATGAGGTCGAGCTTATCGACTTCGACTTTGTTGAGAATCGCGCCGACGACCTCGACGCCGGCTTTGTCGAAGAGCGCTTTGTTGAGCGCGATTTCGTCCACCGGGCGGCCGATGCCGCCGGGCGTGACGATGATGACCTTGGCTTTGAGGAGCTTGGCGACGCGCGCGTTGGAAAGCTCGAACACGGAGCCGACGCCGGCGTGGCCGGTGCCTTCGATGAGCGTGAAATCTTTTTCCCAGGAAACGCGGTCGAACGCGCGGCAGATCTTATCCTCGAGCTCGGCGAGCATCGTGTCGGGCTGCTTGAGAAAACGACGCGTGAAGGTGCCATCCACGGTGACCGGACTCATGCTCTCGATGGGCACGTGGACATTGTAGATCGTGTCGAGCAGGTAGGAGTCCTCGTCGATCTGGAGTCCCTGAATGTTCACGAAGCGCTGGCCGACGGGCTTGATGAATCCAACTCTTGGATACAGCGACTGGATGGCGGCGAAGAGACCAAGGCAGGTGGTGGTCTTGCCATCGTTCATGCGCGTGGCGGCGACGAAGACGCGCTTGGTTTCCTTGTTGGTTGGCTCGGTGAGAAGCGGAAACGCGGGCTGACGGAAAGGGTTGGCGGTGAATTCGGGAGGCGTCATCAGCGAAGAGCGAAAGGTGGTGGATGAAGAGCGGGAAACGGCGCTGCGGGCTCTTCGGTTTTCCCTGCAGCTCAGGTGCCGCCGTAGAGAAGTTTTCGATCGATGGCCTGGCAGGCGACGATCGCGGCTGCGCCGAAGACATCGTGTGCGCTGGAACCGCGGCTGATCTCGGCGGCGGGGCGACTGAGGCCGGTCATGACCTGGCCGTAGGTATTCGCGCCGGCGAGGATGTGCACGAGTTTGAAGGCGATGTTGCCGCTCGCGAGATCGGGAAAGATGAGGACGTTGGCGCGGCCGGCGACGGGGCCGGTGATTTTTTTCGTGGTGGCGGCGGCGGCATCGAGCGCGGCGTCCACTTGGAGTTCGCCGTCGATCTCGATTTCGATGCCGGCGGTGACGGCTTTGGCGCGGGCGAGTTCGGTGGCGGCGCGGACTTTGGCGAGCGAGGGATGTTTCGATTCGCTGTGCGATGCCCAACTCAGCAGCGCGACGCGCGGCGTTTCGTTGGTGAGGTGTCGCGCGATGACGGCGGTGGTGAGCGCGATGTCCGCGAGCTGCTCGGCGGTGGGCTCGGGGATGACGCCGCAATCCGCGAAGAACAACGTGCCATCGCTGCCGACTTTGGCTTCGTCGAAGTCGATGATCATGAGCGAAGCGACGTTTTGCGCGTGCTCATGTTTGGGGATGATTTGGAAAAGTGGACGGAGCGCGCTGGAAGCCGATTGCGTGGCGCCGCCGACGAGCGCGTCGGCCTGGCTGTTGGCCAGCATCATGGTGCCGAAATAATTTGGATCGCGTACGAGTGCGCGGGCTTGCTCAAGCGTGAGGCCTTTGTTGCGTCGAATCTCGACGAGCTGGCTGGCGAAGGTTTCGAAGTCTTCGCTGCGCTCGGGATCGATGATGCGCATGCCCTGGAGATTCACATCGAGACGCGCCGCCGAGGATTTGATGGCAGCGCGATCGCCCAAAAGAATGGGCGCGCCCATGCGGCGGGTGACCCATTGACGTGCGGCCTGGAGGATGCGCGGGTCGTTCCCTTCGGGAAATACCACGCGCTTCGGATGGCGCTGCAGCTTCTCGATCAGTTTGGGGACGATGGACATGACGGCGGCGAACGTGTCGTTGACACGAAAATGCGTCAATGCCCGGTTCCGTCACAAAGAGGACGCGAAAAACGCGCGCGGTGCGGACGTCTGAGCGGGGTTACTTTCTTGCTATGGAAAATGAGCGCACTGAGAACTGCGCGCGTGTCGAAGAACCTGAAGAACATCGGATTGGTGGCGTCGTTGACCATGGTGTCGCGCGTGCTCGGTCTGGTGCGGGACAGCCTGACGGCGGCGGTTTTCGGAACGAGTGCGCTGGCGTCGGCGTTTTTCACGGCGTTTCAGCTGCCGAACCTTTTTCGCCGGTTGTTGGGCGAAGGCGCGCTGACGGCGGCGTTTGTGCCGACGCTCAACGACGAACTCGCGAAGCGACGGCGCGAAGGCGCGTTTGTGTTGGTCAACGAAGTGGCGAGCTGGCTGTTGCTCGTATCGGTCGGTTTGGTGGCGGTCACGATGCTTGTGCTGAGCCAACCCGGATGGCTGGTGGCGCTCGGACGCGCAGGCGGCGCGGAAGCGGACACGGTCGGACGCTGGCTGCAAGGCGCGGAGCTGGCGGTGTTGTTGTTCCCGTATTTGATTTTTGTGTGCATGGCGGCGGCGTTTAGCGCGGCGCTGCAAACACTCGGGCGATTTCTGGAGCCGGCGCTGTCGCCGGTATGGCTGAACCTCGCGATGATCGGGATGCTGGCGGGCGCGGTGTGGTGGCGGCCGGACATGGAAACCGAGCAAATGCTGAGCCTTTGCGCGGGGGTTTTGGTCGGAGGATTTTTTCAGATGGCGGTGCCCGCGTGGGCGTTGATGCGCGAAGGCTGGCGACCGCGCTTCACGCCGCGCTTGAGCGAACCGGTGCGCGAAATCATGCGGCTGATGGTGCCGACGCTGCTGGGTTCGGCGGTATATCTGATCAACATGACCGTGTCGCGGCTCATCGGCCTGTCGTTGAACGACTCGGCGGTGTCGGTGCTGAACTTCGCGCAGCGTTTGATGGAGCTGCCGATCGGTGTGTTTGCGGTCGCGGTGACCACGGTGGTGTTTCCGCTGATCTCGCGCCACGCGGCGCAGGGAAACAGGGAAGGCCTCGCGCAGTCGTATCGCAAAGGCATGCGGTTGATCCTCGCGGTCAATGTGCCGGCGGCGGTAGGCCTCGCGATTCTCGGCGAACCGGTGATCCGGCTGTTGTTTCAGCGCGGTGCCTTTGCGGCGGCGGACACGCTCGCGATGGTGCCGGTGCTCGCGGTGGCGGCGGCGGGACTGCCGTTTCTCGCCTTCGCGAATCTGGCGCTGCGCGCGTTTTATGCGGAGAAAGACACCGTGACGCCGATGCGCGCGGCGGTGCTGAGTTTTGTGGTCAATGTGTCGCTGAGCTTCGCGTTAATGGGACACTTTTCCACGGTGGGGCTCGCCGCGGCGAGTACGATCGCGACGCTGGCGCAGGCGTGGTTTTTGCAGACGAGACTCACGCGGCGGCGTCCGGAGCTTTCGCTGCGTTACATCGCGGGAGATCTCGCAAAAGTCGTGATCGCCAGCGCGCTGATGGGCGCGTCGGTCTGGGCTGGCTGGCGCGGCTGGACGTTGTGGCGGGCGCAATCGGTCTGGAGCGATGCGATCGGACTCGCGGTCGCGATCACCGGCGGCGTGGCGCTCTATGCGGCGTTGGCGTGGATGCTTCGCGTGGAAGCGCGCGAGGAGATCGCCGAGCTGGTGCGGCGTCGTATCCAGAAAACCAGTACATGAGCGCGCGAAACGACGCTGATCATGCGCATCAAAATTGACGGATTTCTTCTCGGGATGATCGCGGCGGTGGCGCTTGCGTGGGTGTTTCCCGAGCCGGGAGCGCAGGGCGGTTGGCTGCAGCCCGAGCTCTTGAACAAGCTGGGCGTGGCGCTCATCTTTTTTCTCAACGGCGTGGCGCTCTCCTTTGCGGCGATGAAAGCCGGTGCGTTGCGCTGGCCGGTGCATGTACTCGTGCAGACGACGACGTTTTTGCTGTTTCCGCTGCTGGGCATGGCGCTGCTGTGGCTCACGGATGCATGGCTGTCGCCCGAGCTGGCGATCGGATTCTTTTTTCTCTGCGCGTTGCCATCGACGGTTTCGTCATCGGTGGCGATGACATCGGCTGCGCGTGGCAATGTGCCGGCCGCGGTCTTCAATGCGACGCTCTCCAGTTTGATTGGCGTGGCGGTCACGCCGCTGTGGATGAGCTGGCGACTTCACACGGAAGGGCAGGGCGGCGACGTGCTCGGCGTCATCGTAGATCTGCTCATCTGGTTGGTGTCGCCGCTTGTGCTCGGTCAAATCGCGCGGCGCTGGATGGCTGACTGGGCGAAGCGACACAAGGCGCTCGTGCATCGTGTGGACCGCGGGACGATCTTGCTGATCATCTACACGTCGTTTTGCGATTCGATCATGCGCGGCGTGTGGTCGGGCAATGCGCTGAACGCCGTGATCGCCGCGGTCGTCGGGTCGCTGGTATTGTTTTATCTCGTGATGGGCACCGTCGAAACGATCGCGAAGGCGGCGAAATTTCCCGCGGCAGATCGCATCGCCGCAGTATTTTGCGGATCGAAGAAGACCATCGCGTCCGGCGTGCCGATGGCGCAGCTGATCTTCGCGGGCGATCCGCGGATCGGGGTGATTCTGCTGCCGTTGCTGGTGTATCACCCCTTGCAACTCGTGATCTGTGGTGTGCTGGCGGGACGCTGGGCAAAACGCGCCGACACTCACGAGCACGCGTGAAGTGATTTTTTGAATACAACGCGGAGTCTTTCGGGGAGCGCGTCGCTTGGACGTTTGATTCCGCCTGCAAACGCGCTCATGGTGTTCCGTTCTGCTATGACGAACATGCTTACACCTTCACAGCTGGTCGCCGCCCTCAACTGGCGCTATGCCACGCGCAAATTCGATCCGACGAAGAAAATCCCGGAGGATGTCTGGTCGGCGCTCGAACAAGCGCTCGTGCTCGCGCCGTCCTCGATGGGACTGCAGCCGTGGAAGTTTTTTGTCGTGCAGAATCCGGAAGTGCGCGCGCGTCTCCATGCCGCTTCATACCGGCAGTCGCAGATAACGGACTGCTCGAATCTCGTGGTGTTTGCCGTGCACAAGAACATCGGCACGCCGCATGTGGAGAAATTTATCGATCGCGTCGCCGCCGTGAAAAACGTGACGACGGAATCGCTCGCGGGTTTTGCGCGCATGATTCAAGGCAATCTTGCGAAAGCGGCGTCCGAAGGTCGGCTCGACACCTGGCAGACGCATCAGGTGTACATCGCGCTCGGCCAGTTTCTCGCGGCGGCCGCGGTGATGGGCGTGGATGCTTGCCCGATGGAAGGCATCGAGCCCCAGAAGTACGACGATGTTCTCGGCCTCACGGGTGGCGATTTCACGACCGTGGTTGTTTGTGCGGCGGGTTATCGCGCGGATGACGACAAGTACGCGACGGCGCGCAAAGTGCGCTTCGAAACGAAAGACGTGGTTATCTACGTGTGATGTCGCCGGACCGCGCCGGTTCGGAATAACGTTTCAAACCGGTGAGCTGCGCAAGCGCGCGAACGAGAAAGAGCGGATTGTTTCGAAAATAACGCGGCGCGAGACGTCGCGGTTCCGACGCGAGACGGAAAAGCCATTCGAGACCGCTGCGCTGCATCCAGCGCGGTGCTTGGCGCACGCGGCCCGAAAGAAAATCGAAGGCCGCGCCCACGCCGAGCATCACACCGTGTTGGATCAGCGGCGCGGTGAGCGCCATGAGCTTTTCCTGTTTGGGCGTGCTTAATCCGATCCAAATGAAATCGGGCCGAAGCGCTGCGGTGCGTTGCGCCAGCGCTGAGGCTTGAGCGGCGTCGGGTTCGCCGAAGGGCGGTGTATCCATTCCGACAATACGCAGGTCGGGAAAACGTTTTTGAAGTTCCGCGGCGAGTGCGGGCGCGGTCCCTTCACCTCCGCCGTAGAAATAGTGCGTGAGCTCCGTGCCCGCGGAAGCGGCGCAAATCTCGAGCAGCAGATCGGGCCCGTAGACGCGTGTGACGTCGCGATGTCCGGTGCGCCGCATCATCCAGACCACCGGCATGCCGTCGGGGGTGGTGAGAAAGGCGTTGTTGAGCGCGGCGAAATGCGCGGGATCGCGACGTGCGCACGAGAGACTGTTGACGTCGCAAAAGCACACGTAACCACGTCCCGTACGCGCGCGCTCCATCACGAGATCGCGCGCGCGGGACAAATCGAGGGCGTGAACGCCGACGCCTAAGATGTTTCCGCGGTCGCGTAGTGACATGATGAATACACGGAGTCCTCTTCGTACGGCTCGATGCCGGCAAAGGTGAAGCACGCGATGACGCCGAGCCACGAGGCGCCGACCATCGGCAGACCGATGAACCAAAGTGTGCCTTGCGCGACGAGGGCGATGCCGCCGGAAGAGACGATGATCAACGCACCGACGGCGATGTTGCGGCCGAGCGACAGACGACGGCGTTTGCTGGTCAGCAGGTCTTTGCGCGGCGAAGGCGAGAGGCGAGTGACTCCGAGCCAGCCGCAACCAGCGCCGACGGCAGCGGCGGTGATCGCAGTGAGAAGCGCGAGCCAGGGGCGTCCCGCGAACGCCAGGATGATGCACAGAACCAACGCACACGCGATGGGCAGCGCCATGCCGGCGGCGAGTTTTGCGAGGCGCAGACGAGTCTCGTTGACCGGACTTGCGCGGATGAGGTCGAGGCCTTCCTCGCCGTTGGCGGCGACATCGCAGAGCAGGGAGGAAAATTGCGCGGCGAGCACGACGGCGATCGGCGCGAGCAGTCCGAAGCCGCCGAAATGACGAAGCCCGATAAATGCCGGCAGGATGTACAGGAACGAGGGCAACGTTTGCGATAGCAGCAGCGGATCGCGGACGATGAGGCGGAGATCTTTGCGGATGGTTGCGCGGAAAAGTCCACCCGCGAAAGCGCGACGCCGACGATATCGCCGTGTGGTTCTCGACGGACGCACCACGGCTTCCTGCCAGCCGCTGAGAAACGTCCGCGCGAGGAGCCGGCCGGTGAGACTGGTGACGGCCAGCGCGAGGACGGCGAGCGTGACCAGCGGGATGATTTCTCCGCGCGCAGCGGCCGCCGGAGAGTGAAAACCGGCGCGTTCCGCGAACGTGAAGAGCGAATCAAACGCCACCGTGCGGCCCGATCCGCGAGTCATGTTTTGAAGTTGAAACAGTAAATACACCGAGGCGCCTGCGACCGCGGCGGCGACTTGCGACCAGGTGCGGGCACGCCGAGGGCCGAGCCAGCGCACGATCAAAAACGTGAGCCAGATGCCGATCGAAGAGGCGATCAACGCCAGCAACGCCCATGTGATGTATCCGAAAAGATAATACGCGCTGGCGCCGATCGCGAAACCGTTGATGATCGGCAGCAGGAGGATGCCGGTGCCAAGGACCGCGCCGGCAGCGATCGCGACGATGCGGGAGACGAGCACGGCGCGAAGATCGACTGGCGAAGCAAGCAGCAGATCGAGATCGGAGCTCTCGAAGAACAGTGCGATCGCGCGATGCATCGCAGCGCCCAGCATGAGGAAGGTGACGAAAGCCCAAGCGCTTGCTTCGACGCCGATCGAAGGCTGCCGCACCGCGCTCGCGACGAGGGTCCAACACGTATGCGCGACAAGCAGCGCGAGCGCGATCAACGCGAAGCGCAGCACGCTGCGTCTCCCGAGTGGAAGCGAACGCCAGAGCAGCCGCAGGTCGTTGCGCAGAAGAAGACGAGTCTGGCGCCACGTGGCGTTCATGCTTGCGAAGACGAATCGGGAACGGGCGGCGGCGCGGCAGTGGCGCCGGTTCCGGTGACTTGAAGAAACACATCTTCGAGCGACCCCCGATCGTCACCGGCGTGACGCCGCAGTTCGTCGAGCGTTCCCTCGGCGACCAAACGACCGGCGTGAAGAATGCCGATACGCTGTGCAAGGCGCTCGGCGACGTCGAGGATGTGCGTGGTGAGGATGACGGTGTTTCCGCGGCGAACGAAATCGAGCAGGATGTCCTTCACGTGACGCGCGGCGGCCGCGTCGAGCCCCGTCAACGGCTCGTCGAGAAGCATGAGCGATGGCTCGTGAATGAGCGCGCCGCAGAGCGCCATTTTCTGTTTCATGCCGCGGGAAAATCCTTCGATGTAGTCGTCGCGCTTTTCCCAAAGGCCGAGCGATTGGAGCAACTCCTCGGCGCGCGAGCCGGCGGTGTGGGCGGGGAGATCCCAGAGCGAAGCGACGAACTCGAGATATTCGAGCGGGCGGAGTTTGCCGTAGAGCACGGGATCGTCCGGCACGTAAGCGAGCGGACGTTTCGCTTCGGACGGATTTTTTTGGAGTTGTATCCCTTCGATGAATATATCGCCCGCGTCTGGTCGCAGCAGACCGGCGATCATGCGGATCGAGGTGGTTTTACCGGCGCCGTTTGGACCGAGAAACGCGTAGAGCAGGCCGCGCGGCACGCGCAGATCGAGTCCATCGACGGCCTTGGTGCCCCCAAAGTGTTTTCGAAGTCCGCGAGTTTCGCAGGCGAAGATCGCAGGCGCGGCGGTGTCGGGATTCATTGGCCGCGAGGAAGGCGGGAAGCGCGCAGCCGCGCAACGCTCATGTGCGCATCCGCGCGATGAGGGCGGCGAGCGTGACTTCGGCGAGGGAATCCACGCGCCAGTGTGCGTGTGGAAACTGGTGGTGCTGCGTCGAGGGATTGGGCGCGACGACGCAGAAAAGACCGGCGCGATGAGCGGCTTCGCTGCCGGGAAGCGAATCTTCAAACGCCACGGAGCGCGCGGGATCGGCGCCGAGGGCGGCGAGCGCGGACAGGTAGATTTCGGGTTCGGGTTTTCCCCGCGAGACGTCGTCGCGGCAGCGGACGACATCGAATGTATTCAACAATCCGATACGTTGGAGATGGTGATCGACCCACGCGTGCGTGGAGTTGGACGCGACGCCGAGACGGATGCCCGCGGCGCGCGCTTCGGTGAGGAGAGATTCGACGCCGGGCAGGATCGGTTGCGCGGAGATGAGTTGGTGACGCAGTTCGTAGTGATTTTTCTCCAACTCAAGCCGGTCGACTTCGGGGCCGAAAGCGATCCACGGATCGAAATCCATGTCGGCGTGACCCACGACGCTGAGCGCGTGGTTGCGCGAGCAAACGATGCCGGCGCGTTCATGGATTTTCACCCAGGCTTCGACGATGGGTGTTTCGGTGTCTACGATGAGACCGTCGAAATCGAAAACGAAGGCGTCGATCATGAGGAAAAGACGTTGGGCAATCCGTCGATGCTGCGCGCATTTTTCTCCGCGCGATACGCGACGAGTCCGTCGGGACCTTTTTTCTCGGCCCAGTTGATCAACGTGTCGCGCGGCCCCGTGTATTCGAAGAACGGCACGCCGAAACCACACGAAGTTTGCACGGACTCGATGTCGACGATCACCAGCTGGCGTTCGCCGGCGAGCGCAGGGCCGAAGAGCGGCCGCAGTTGCTTCCAATCCGCATCGCCCGGCAGGATGCTGCGTCCGCGTCCGTAGAAACGCAGGATGAGCGGATCGTTTTCGAACGAGCAAAACATAAGCGTGATGCGACCATCGGCGGCGAGATGCGCGGAGGTCTCGGCGCCGCTGCCCGTGAGATCGAGAAAACCCGCGCGCGACGGCGTGAGCACGCGAAACGCGTCGTAGCCCTTGGGCGAAACATTGACGCGGCCGGTCGCGTGCGCGGTGGCGACGAAGAAAATTTTTTGTCGCGCGATGAACTCGCGATGCGCGTCGGTGAGGTGCTCAAAAAATTTGCCCATGAGGCCGGCCAGCAGAACAGGTCAGGCGAAACTGGGCAAGGGCCGCGCAGCGCGATCAACGCGTGCGCGGCGTGGACGGCAGCGAACCCGTGGAACGCAGGATGGGAACGGGTTCTCCGGTGCGTGCGTCGATCGGGGCGGGGGAGGCAAACGGCATTTTTTCACCCTGCGCGTAAGCCTCCGGATGTTGTTCCTGGAGTGCTTTCAACCGCGCGCCGATTTCGGCAGCGGGCAGGTTGCGATTACCGGTCCGCAGGCAGGCGAGGTAATGTTGGACGGCGGAGGGGAACTGGCCGGCGGCCTCGAAGTTTTGCGCGGCGAAAAACAGCCGGAAGCTGCCGGCCTCGCCATTGGCCCCGAGCGCGCCGAGTGCATCGACCGTGCGTTGAGCGAGTGCCCAGTCCCGGCGTTCGTTTGCGGTGTGCAACACGCGCATGAGATAGGAAAAGATATTTTCGTTCTCCTCTTTGACGAGATCGGGCGGAGGCGCGGCGATGACGATCACGGCGGCGGCGGCGAGCTCGGCGCGGACCCTGGCAATTGCGTCGCGGTACTGAGGCACCGGGCTGCCGGCGACGCGCATGCGCAGGAATTGTTGCGCAGCGGAGAGGTCGCCGCTGGCGATCTGGCTGGCGGATTGCTGAAGGTTCGTGAGCGTGAGGCTCAGGGCGGTGAGCGCGGGATCCTGGCCCGCGCGAGGCGGATTGGCGACGAGCGCAAGCTCGGCGACGAACGTGTCGAGGGTGGCGAGCGTGAGCGATTCCGGCGGCGGAGGCCCGGCGGTTTTTCGGTCCGGGATGGCGTCCGCGTGCATGGCAATACTCTCGATCGCTTCGCGGAGTTTGGACCGCGGAAAAATCGTATCGAACGAAGCGTCGGAGAGGAGATTGCGCGCGGTTTGTTGCGCATTGGGTTCATGGGCCGCGGTCTCGGCAAGGTAGTCCTGCCAGCTCGCGGCGAAACGGCGAAGCACCTCGATGCGGCGGCGGTCCTCCTGGGTGCCGCTGCTGTAATCTTGATCCAGCTCCCGGCGTATATTGGCGAGCGTCTGCAAAAAGGAATCGAGCTCGGCGGCCTTGGTGTCGGCCCTGATAATTGCGGGCAGGCGCTGGATGAGTGCGGAAAGTTCTTCGGTTAACGTGGCGAGTGCCTTCCTCCGGCTTTCATTAAGCGATTCCTGGAGCGCGAGAATCTCCGAACGCGGCAGGATGTCGGTGATTGTGGCGAGGTGTGCGAGCAAGTTGAGCGACTGCATGGCGCGCTCGGGATTTTTCGCGGCGAGATGCGCTGTGTAGTCCTGCCAGCGCGCGATGAAGTCGCGCGTCGTGTGGATCTCCTGGGAAATAGTGGGCGTCTGATTGATGCGCATACCGGGCGGCACGGAGAGCTGGCTGAGCTCCTTCAGCAGCGCGTCGAAATCGGCGGCGGGCGCACGCGCGACGATTTTTTCGCGAAGTTTGTCGATGATCGCATGGAGCGAACGGGCCGCCTCGGCTTCCAGTTCGTCGGCGGCTTTGTTCACGATCGCCAAGGCTTCTTCGACGAATACCAGACACTCCTTGTGAGGGGAAAAGTTGGCGCGGAAATTGGTCAGCGCGAACTGTGCGGACTGAAGGTTCCCCTGCTTGAGGGAGGCGCGCGCTTGATCGAATGCCTGCACCAACTGCTTTCTCGCGAGCACCGCTTTTTCATCGATGGCCTGTAGTTGCTAGGCGGATACTTTCTGCTGAAGGGCCTCGAAAGCCTTCCCGGCTTCTTGCGCGGGTGTCGCGGCGAAGACCGGGGAAAGGAGCAGGAACGAAAGCAAGGCGAGCGCGCGACAACGGGATGATTTCATGAGAACGAAGCGGAGGGTGGTAACGGGAAGAGTCGCGGGGTGACGGCGAGGACCTGTGCTCCCGCGAGTTGGCCGGCGAGCGTTGTTTCGAGGTGATCCGCAGCAAGCGCGAAATGCCGCAACGGACACGCGTGAGGCACCGGCCGGCCGTGCAAGACGTCTCCCGAAAACGCCGCGCTGTCCGCTCGACGCGCGCACGGTTTCCATTACCGTGCGCGGCCATGCGTTCTCCTACTCGTTCACTCACGCTCACGGTTCTTTCCTTCGCTTGCATGACTGCTTCCGCCGCCGCCAAACCTGAAACGCGTAACCGCGCGGAGATTCCCGCCGAATATAAATGGGACTTCACGCCGATCTATCAGGACTGGGAGGCATGGGAAGCGGGCCTGAAGCTGATGGAGGAAAAAATGAACGCGTTTCCCGCGCTCAAAGGCACGCTGTCCTCGGGGCCTGCGGCGGTGGTGAAAGCGTATCAGTTGTACGACGAAATCGGGCAGCTGCAGTATCGCGTTTATCGGTACCCGCAGCTCCAGCGCGACGTGGATACGCGCAACAACGACATCCTCGGAAAACTCCAGCGCGTGCAGGCCGTCTTCGCGAAGTTCGGCACGGCGACGTCATGGTTCACGCCCGAGTTGCTGACGATTCCGCAGGAGACGATGGAAAAATGGATCGCGGAAACGCCCGAACTCGCGCCGTACAAGTTTACGATTCTCGACAGCTATCGCCAGCAGGCGCACGTGCTCGATGAAAAGGGCGAACGGCTCCTTTCGTTTGCGTCGCGTTTGAGCCAGAGCCCGACCTCGATCTTTCAGGAGCTGAGCACGAGCGATGTGAAGTTTCCGAAGGTCACGCTGAGCGATGGCCAGGAAGTCACGCTCTCGCCGAGCGCCTATCAATACGTCCTCAACACCAATCGCAATCAGGCCGACCGCAAGCTCGCGTTTGAAACGTATCACAAGACCTACGAAGCCACCATCAATACGTACGCCGCGATCTACAACGGCGTGCTGCAGCGCGGGTGGTTTACGGCGCAGGCGCGCAATTATCCGACCACGCTCGATGCGGCACTGCATGGTGACGCGATTCCGACGCAGGTCGTGACGAATCTCATCGAGACAACACGCGCGGGCACTGAGCCCTTCCGCCGCTACATGCGCCTGCGCAAGAAGCTGCTCGGTCTCGAGAACTACAATCCGTACGACAACTTCATTCCGATCTACGACGTGGAGAAAAAGTATCCGTACGAGATGGCGAAGGAACTCGCGTTGAAATCGGTCGAACCGCTCGGCGCCGAGTACGTGGAGAAATACAAAAAGTTCGTTTCGGGGGGCCGCATCGACGTGTACGAAAACGAAGGCAAACGCAGCGGCGCTTACTGCGCGGGCGTGTACGGCGTCGGTCCGTATTTGCTGCTCAATCACAACGAGACGCTCGATTCCGTTTTCACGTTTGCGCACGAAGCCGGACACGCGATGCACACCGTGCTCTCGTACGAATCGCAGCCGTTTGTGACATCGGGTTACACGATCTTTGTCGCGGAAGTGGCGTCGACGATCAACGAGCGTTTTCTCCTCAATCAATTCCTCGAAACGACGACCGACCCCAAGGAGCGTTTTGTTCTGCTGCAGCACGCGGTCGATTCGATCGTGGGCACTTTTTATACGCAGGTGATGTTTGCGGATTACGAACTGCAGGCGCATCGCCTCGTCGAAGAAGGCAAACCCGTCACCGCCGAAGTGCTCAGCGGCATCTACCGCAAATTGCTCGAGGAGTATTATGGTGACGCGGCCGAGATCAATGACCTCTATCGCGTTACCTGGGCGCGCATCCCGCACTTCTTCAACTCGCCGTATTATGTTTATCAATACGCGACCTGCTTCGCGTCGTCGGCGCAGATCTTCAAAGAGATGACCACGGGCGACGAAGCATCGAAAAAGGCCGCGACCGAACGCTACCTAACGTTGCTCCGCAGCGGCGGTAACGATCATCCGATGGAGCAGCTCAAGAAAGCCGGCGTCGATCTCACCAAGCCCGCGACCGTGCAGGCGGTGATCGATCAGATGAACGAACTGGTGACGCAGCTCGAAATCGAAGCGGCCAAGATTCCCTGAGATTTCCCGGCACGCTTTAAACAAAAGCCCGCGCACGATCCTCGTGCGCGGGTTTTTATTTAAACGTCATGGGAGCGCGGGCCGCTGGCCGGCTCGTCGGAAACTGCCGGCGGGCCGCCGGCGCTCCGGCGAACGGGCGCTCCTCACTCAATGACTATTGTTTGATGGATCCGCTTTGAGCGCCGTGAAACGGGCGCGCGTTTCGTCGTCGCGGGAGATTTTTTCGCCGTGCATCGCGAGCGCATTCACGGCGGCGGTGTTGCCGGCACGCGCATGCAGTCGCGCCACGGCGTAGATGAGCGCGGTCGAACGCGGGAAGCGCTGCACGCCTTCGGTGAGCACGGCGAGATGATCGCTGCTCGGCATGGTGTACGCCGCGAGCCATGCCTCCGCGATCATCGTGTAGAGATCCGCCGAAACCGCTGGCAAGGCACGCGCGTCGAAGAGCGGTTTCAACACGCGTCGGAGTTGCGCATCGCTGAGTTTGCCGTCCGGGCCGGCGGGTTGCGCGATCGCAGCGTCGAGACGAAGACGGGCGAGATCGACGAACACGCTGCCGCGCGGGGATTTGGGTACGGAGACTTCGAGAAAACGTCGCGCGCGATCGGTATTGCCCGCGGCCAGTTCCGCCTGGCCGAGCGTGGAGAGAAACGCGGGATCGCGTTCGCCGCGAATATACGCGGCGACGAGTGCATCGCGCGCGCGGGCGGGTTGACCGCTGAGGCGCCAGGCATCGCCTTTGATGCGCATCGCCTCGCCTTCGGTGGCATCGCGCATCTCCGGCGGAGGCACATCGAGCGTACGTTCGCCGGTGATCTTGGTTTGGCGGTAAGTATAGTCGGTGAAGCTGATGTAGCCGCGCAGCTCGACGAGGAATTTGTTGTACGGTTTACCGAAACATTCCTCGAAAATCTCGGGCGTCAACGGTTCGCGGCTGGCGCGTTCCACCAGTTTGTTGAATGCCGCCTCGTAGCGCCCTTTGCGGCCGTAGAGGCACATGTGCGCGAAGGCATAGCATTGTTTCGCCCAGAGGTTGTTGCCGAGACGCGAACGTGCGGCGGGCGAGTCGGCCTTCACGCCGAAAAATTCGTCGAACGAAAGCAGGCGCTTGCGATTCAACGCGACGTTGAAATCGACGTCTTCGACCGGCGCGACCGCGATCATGGCTTGTGTGTCCTCGGCTTCGGCTGCGGCCGCGTTTTGCGCATTGGCCCAGGCTTTTTCGATGGAAATTTCGTTGCCGGGTTGGATGCGCCCGATGGTGATCAGCCGTGAAGAAAACTCCATGGCCATGATGATCTGGCTCAGGCCTTCCTCGAACCAGACGGGCGGCGGATTTTGCGCGAGGCTGAAGAGGTAGCGCAGGTATTCGCGATAAAGTTGTTTGTAGTGATCGATGCGGAACTCGGACGGCATCGGCTCATCGCCCGCGATATCGACCGATTCCGCGTTGAGCAGTACCGTGCGCGAATGCAGATCGAGGATGACAAAAGCCTGTTCGCGATTGTTGAGCACGAGACTGGCGCGCGAGTGTGTTTTCTTTTCCTCCGGCGAAAGAAATGAGGCGAACTCGCCGTTGCGTCCGCAGAGAATCATTGCGGAAGGCGGCGGGTTGTTTTGCGGCAGCGGCCAGACGATACCGAGCGCGAGGCGAAAAATCTCGAAGTCACGCAGCAGACGACGCGTTTCGCGATCGCTGGCCGACGAGATGACTTCGAATCCCTCGAGGGTGGTGTAGCGCCATTTCTCGGGCTGCGGCAGATCGCGCGTGTCGGTGACGGTGAGCGTGGGCAGTTCAACGACCTCCTCCGACGCACGGAGCGCCGAGGAGAGGAGTAAGGAAACGGCGGCGAGAGCGATGACGCCAGGAATGCGATGGATGCGCATAGGATGCCGGGGTGAAGCAGACTTCAGCGGGTACGAACGAGAGGGCAAAGTAAATAAGATGACGAACCGGGCGGCCGTGTGGTTCGCCATAGGTCGCCAATTAACCTTTGGGCACGCGTCGGTAGTCGCGCGGCGGATGGCCGACGATCCGGCGAAAACAACGCGTGAAATAATAAGGGTCGGTGAACCCTACGCGCCGCCCAATGGCCGCGATGCTTTCGTCGGTCGTATCGAGCAGCTGACACGCGCGCTGGATGCGACGCCGAATCAACCAGTCGATCGGCGCGAAACCGGTGTGACGCTTGAAGAGCGCGCAATAATGCGGGACCGACAGTCCGGCGCGGCCCGCCAGTTCCTCGAGTCGCAGCGATTGGGCGAGATGTTCTTGTATCCAAGAAATGGATGCGACGAGGCGCGCCGAGGCCGAGCCGCCGTCATCGTGCGCAACCGACTGCGGCAGGCTGAGCCGGCTGAAAAAGACCCGTAGTGCGACGGAGGCCGCGGCGAGATTTGCGATTGCATAACCGCTTTCGAGCGCGGTCCAAACGGGACCAAGTTGCGCGGAACGATCTTGCGATGGGTCCAGTCGAAGCAGTCCGCCATGCGCGGGGAGTTGCAGCAGTTCTCGCCAAGCATCTGCCTCGGTGCCGGTGAAATGGGCCCACTCAATCGTCCACGGTTGCTCCGGATCGGCTCCGTAGGCATGCGGCCGATTGGCGGGAATCCAAAGCACGTCGCCCGCGGAAAGTGTGTAGCGGTGGCCGTCGACGTCGGCCCAGCCGCGTCCGGCCAGACAGAAAATTGCAAGCGCGGTCGGCGCGCCGTTCGGACGTCGCACGCCATGACCCGCGGCGCGCGGAAACACGCCGGCATCGGTCACGAGAAGTCCGCGCAAGAGCGGATGCCGCTCGGATTGGCGTCGCACGGGCGAGGGGAGGACGACGAGATGCTGACCGCGAAAGCCGTCCGGCAGCCCGTCCTTTACGGACATAAGATCATCCATCTTTTTCACAGGAGCCTCCATTGCTGTGAGGCTGTTGATACCGTAGGATCGGTCAAAATATTTATCCCATGAGCTCCGTCCAAGTTCGTCGCGAACCCCTTGTGCTGCCCACTTATCTGCCGGCCGCGGCCGATAAAAACCCCATGTTTCTCGAGCGCCGCGTGTATCAAGGCAGCAGCGGCCGCGTGTATCCCGTACCGTTCACAGACCGTGTGGCGTTGGAGAAGCGCGATCACGTGTGGGACGCGGTGTATTTGGAGAATGAATACATTCGCGTGACCATTCTTCCCGAACTCGGCGGCCGCATTCACGGCGCGCACGACAAGACCAATGGCTACGATTTTTTCTACACGCAGCAGGTGGTCAAACCGGCGCTGGTCGGGCTGGCGGGCCCGTGGGTTTCGGGCGGCGTGGAGTTTAACTGGCCGCAGCATCACCGGCCTTCGACGTTCATGCCGACGGACGTGCACATCGAGGAGCATGCGGATGGATCGCGCACGGTGTGGTTGAGCGAACACGATCCGCTCAATCGCATGAAGGGCATGCACGGCGTCTGCCTGCATCCGGGACGTTCATGCATCGAGGTGAAAGTGCGCGCGTACAACCGCACGCCGCACGTGCAGACCTTTCTCTGGTGGGCGAACGTCGCCACGCGCGTGCACGAGCATTACCAGTCGTTTTTCCCCGAAGATGTGACCTACGTGGCCGACCACGCGAAGCGGGCGATGAGCACGTTTCCGCTCTGCGATGGGCACTATTACGGCGTGAACTACGGCGCGCGAGCCCCCCGTGGCATCCCCGAGAACGAACGCCCGCCGATGTTTGTGCCGACCGGCGAATACGCGCCGAATGATCTGAGTTGGTACGCAAACATCCCGGTGCCGACTTCGTACATGTGCATGGGCACCGAGGACGATTTTTTTGGCGGATACGATCATGCGCGGCAGGCCGGTGTCGTGCACGTGGCGAATCACCACATCGCTCCGGGAAAGAAACAATGGACCTGGGGCAACAACGCCTTCGGCTACACTTGGGATCGGCATCTGACGGACGAGGGGGGGCCGTACATCGAGCTCATGGCGGGCGTATACACGGATAATCAGCCCGATTTTTCGTATCTGATGCCGGGCGAAACAAAAACGTGGAGCCAGTTCTGGTATCCTATTCAGAAGATCGGCACGGCGCGTCAGGCATCGGTCGATGCCGCGGTGAACCTCACCGTCGAGGGCCGCCGTGCGCGCATCGGTGTATCCGTTTCGTCACGACAACCGAAGGCTCGTGTCAGCCTGTTGAGCAAAGGCCGTGTCGTGAAAAACTGGATACGCGATCTCGCGCCCGATGCGCCGATGGTCGAGGAAACCGCCTTGCCGGCGCGCGCCAGTGGCGAAACGCTCACGCTGCGCGTGGAAGATGCCGCCGGACGCGAGCTGGTGACGTACACACCAAAACCGCGCGAGGAACGTCCCGTGCCGCCGCCGGCGACGGAGCCGCCGTTGCCGAAGGATATCGCGAGCACGGACGAGTTGTTTGTGACGGGATTGCATCTCGAACAATATCGCCATGCGACGCGCGGACCGGAAGCGTACTGGCGCGAGGCGCTGCGTCGCGATCCGGGCGACAGCCGTTGTTTGAACGCGCTCGGACGCTGGCATCTGCGACGCGGCGAGTTTGCCGAAGCGGAACGCTATTTCCGCGCGGCCATCGCGCGGCTCACGTTGCGCAACCCGAATCCGTACGACGGCGAGCCGTACTACAACCTTGGGGTCGGGCTGCGCTATCTTGGTCGAGACGACGAAGCGTATGCGGCCTTCTACAAAGCCGTGTGGAATCACGCGTGGCAGGCCGCGGGCTATCATGCGCTCGCGGAAATCGACTGCTTGCGCGGACGCTGGACCGCCGCGCTCGACCATCTCGACCGTGCGTTGCGGGTGAACACGGACAATCTTCGCGCGCGCGATTTGCGGGCGCTCGTGTTGCGGCGTTTGGGGCGCGACACGGAAGCCGGCTCGGTGCTGCGCGAAACACTCGCGCTCGATCCGCACGATTGGTGCGCACGGTATTTGTCGGGCGAAAAAATCACCTGCGATGCACAGGTGCGGCTCGATCTCGCGCTCGATTTTGCGCGCGCGGGATTTTTCGACGATGCACTGGTGGTGCTTGCCGATGCCGATCCGACGACGGCGAACGGGACGGCGCCGATGATCGCGTATTATCGCGCATGGATCGCGGAACAACGTGGCGATCGCGCGTCGGTGAAGGCGCATCTGCGCGCCGCGGCGAAAGCGCCGCCGGATTATTGTTTCCCGGCGCGTTTGGAAGAGATCGCGATTCTCGAATTTGCGATCTCTCGAAATCCGAAGGATGCGCGTGCGCCGTATTATCTCGGCAATCTGCTCTACGATCGCCGGCGTCATGCCGAGGCGATTGCATGTTGGGAAAAAGCGGCGGCGAAAGATCCGCGTTTCCCGACGGTCTGGCGAAATCTCGGCATCGGTTATTTCAACCATCGCCGCAAACCCGCGCAGGCTCGCGCCGCGTACGAACGCGCGTTTCAGGCGAATCCCGCCGATGCGCGCGTGTTTTACGAACGCGATCAGCTTTGGAAACGCACGGGCGTGTCGCCGCGCACGCGTTTGCGCGAACTCGAGAGATATCCCGCGTTGGTCGCGTTGCGCGACGACCTCACGGTGGAGCTGTGCGCGTTGTATAGACTCGCGGGGCAACCGGAAAAGGCGGGCTCGTTGCTGGCGTCGCGGCATTTTCAACCGTGGGAAGGTGGCGAAGGCCAAGTGCTCGCGCAGTACATCGGCGCGCAGCTGGCGCTGGGCACGCGAGCGTTGGAAAAACGCGAAGCGGAAAGCGCCGTGCATGCTTTTGCCGCCGCGCTCGATGTGCCGGAGAATCTGGGCGAGACGTTTCACCCGCTCGCGAATCGCAGCGAGATTCACTACTGGCTCGGCGAAGCGCATGCCGCGGCGGGCCGACGCGAAGAAGCGCGGCGCTGGTGGAAACTGGCGGCGGAAGCGCGCGGCGATTTTCAGCAGATGAGCGTGCAGGCGTTTTCCGAGATGACGTATTTTTCGGCGCGCGCGTTGGAACGGCTCGGCAAAACCGCTGCAGCGAAAAAGCTCCTGCGCGATCTGCTGCGTCATGCGCAGACGCTGGAAAAGACCGAAGCGAAGATCGATTACTTCGCGACCTCGTTGCCGACGATGTTGTTGTTCGAAGACGATCTGCAGGCGCGGCAAACGACTCAGGCGCGCTTTTTGCGCGCGCAGGCTTTGCTCGGACTCGGCCGACGCGCGGAGGCGAAGCGTTTGCTCGCCGATGTGCTGCGTCGCGATCCGGCGCATCTCGCGGCGAAGGAACTCGCGGCGCGATTTGAAGCCTGAGCCGTCGATGGCGATCCGCCGGTGGGTGTACGGACCTCCGGCGGAAATTTTTGGGATGTTGACCGTCCGAAGCGGGGGCAGTCGACCCGGGAAGTGGGACCTTTTGTTAACAAGTCCCATTTTCACTCATGAGTAAGAAGCGTCACGCGTTTGTCGGCACTGGCGGTCGCGCCATCAGTTTCATGGAGCCGTTGGTCACGACCTATCGTGACCAGAATGAGCTCGTTGCCATTTGTGACATCAGTCCGGCGCGCATGGCGTATTACAACGAGCTCCTTACGCGCGATTGGGCTTATCACGCGGTGCCGGCGTACACGGCGGATCGTTTCGACGAGATGCTGCGCGTGGAAAGACCCGACGAGGTTTTTGTCTGCTCAAAAGACTCCACGCATCACGACTACATCGTGCGCGCGCTGCATGCCGGCTGCGATGTGGTGACGGAAAAACCGATGACGACCGACGCGGAAAAATGCCGCGCGATCATGGACGCGGTGAAAGCGACCGGCAAACGCGTGCGCGTGGCGTTCAATTATCGCTGGGCGCCGTTCCGCACGAAGGTGAAGGAACTCATCGCCACGGGCGTGATCGGCAAAGTGCATTCGGTGAATCTCGAGTACCTGCTCGATACGAATCACGGTGCGGATTATTTCCGCCGCTGGCACGCGAGCGCGGAGGATTCGGGCACGCTGCTCGTGCACAAGAGCACGCATCATTTCGACCTCGTGAACTGGTGGCTCGATGCGATCCCCGAGCAGGTTTTCGGCTACGGTGATCTCGTGTTTTACGGAAAGAAAAACGCGATCGCGCGCGGCGACGAAGCGCTGACGAAATACGATCGCTACACGGGCGAGCCGGCCGCGGCGAACGATCCTTTCCGCCTCGATCTCGATGAGAGCGAGCCCTTCCGAAAAATCTACCGTGCGGCCGAAAAGGATTCGGGCTACATCCGCGATCAAAACGTGTTTCGCGACGGCATCGATATCTACGACCAGATGTCGCTCAACGTGCGCTACCGCACGGGCGAGATTCTCACGTATTCACTTGTTTGCTACAGCCCGCGCGAAGGCATGCGTGTGACGTTTAACGGCGATCGCGGCCGCATCGAATATCACGAATTCATCGGGTCGCACATGAACCGCGCGGTGCGTCCGAAGGATTTCAAACTCGAGATCAAACCCGGCTCCGAAGCCGAGGGCGAGTGGATCAAAGTTTTCCCGCATTTCCAGACCGGCTACCTCGTGCCGATGAATGTCGCCGAAGGACTCCCTCACGGAGGTGCGGACGAGATTTTGAACCGCCATTTCTACGGCGGCGAAAATCAGGCGAAAGACGAGTGGTCGCGCACGGCCGGCCACGAGCAAGGCGCGGCGTCGATTCTGGTCGGCATCGCCGGCGTCGAATCGATCAAGCGCAACCAGCCGGTGAACATCTCCGACCTCGTTTCGCTCAAGCCGGGCGCGACGAAGTTGACCGAGTTGATCTGACGCGGCGCGCGCGACTGCGTCGTGTGCGCGTGACGCCTTGGCGCAGTTGACGACGACGGGGCGGCGAATTTTGGCGCGCTGGTGGCAGGCGCGTCTCACTGGCTGCTGGGAAACGACGGACTGTTGGCGCGGAACGCGGTCTGCATTATCCTGTTATCATGGATCTCCAAAAACTCACCGTCATGTCCCGCCAGGCGGTCGCCGATGCGCAGAGCGAAGCCCGTCGACGCCAGAACAACGAAGTCGATACCTGGCATTTGTTGCACGCGTTGCTGACGCAGGAGAACGGGCTGGTGCCGGCGTTGACGGAGAAGCTCGGCCTTTCGGCCAATGTGCTGCTGGTCGCCGCCGAGCGTGAACTCGATCGACTGCCGCGCGTGAGCGGCAGCGTGGATGTTTCCAAAATCTACGTGACGCAGGCCGTGGGCGAAGTGCTCACACGCGCCGAGAAAGAAGCCGAACAACTCAAAGACGAATACGTGAGCGTGGAGCATCTTTTTCTCGCGCTCCACGAAGTCGGCAAACCGCCCGCGCTCGCGAAGTTTTTCGAAAGCTTCGGCATTGAGCGCGGCAAACTGCTCGCGGCTCTCAAACAACTGCGTGGCAACCAACGCGTGACCTCCGACAATCCCGAGACGACCTACCAGGCGCTCGAGAAATACGGGATCGATCTCGTCGCCCATGCGAAGAAGGGAAAATTGGATCCGGTCATTGGGCGCGATGACGAGATTCGCCGCACGATTCGCATCCTGTCGCGCAAAACGAAGAATAATCCCGTGCTCATTGGCGAACCCGGCGTTGGCAAGACCGCGATCGTCGAGGGCCTCGCGCAACGCATCGTGCGCGGCGACGTGCCCGAAGGGCTGAAGGACAAAACCATCTTTGCGCTCGATATGGGCGCGCTCGTCGCAGGCGCGAAATACCGCGGCGAATTCGAAGAACGTCTCAAGGCGGTGCTCAAGGAAGTGAAGGAGAGCGAGGGGCGCATCCTGCTCTTCATCGACGAACTGCACACCATCGTCGGCGCGGGCAAAACCGAGGGCGCGATGGACGCGGGCAATTTGCTCAAGCCCATGCTCGCGCGCGGTGAGCTGCACTGTATCGGCGCGACCACGCTCGACGAATACCGCAAGTACATCGAGAAGGACGCCGCGCTCGAGCGTCGTTTCCAACCCGTGCTCGTCGAACCGCCGTCGGTCGAAGATGCGATTTCGATTCTGCGCGGTTTGCGAGAGCGCTTCGAGCTGCACCATGGCGTGCGCATCCAGGACAACGCGCTCGTCAGCGCAGTGACGCTTTCGGACCGCTACATTTCCGATCGTTTTCTTCCCGACAAAGCGATCGACCTCATCGACGAAGCCTGCGCGATGATTCGCACCGAGATGGATTCGGCGCCGCAGGAACTCGACGCGCTGCAGCGTCGCGTGCTGCAACTCGAGATCGAGGAAGCGGCGTTGAAGCTGGAGAAAGACGCCGCCTCGAAACAGCGTCTCGAAACGCTGCGCAAAGATCTCGCCGACGCGCGTGCGCAAGCGGCGGGGCTGAAGGCGAAATGGGAAAAAGAAAAAGCCGCGGTCGGTCGCGTGCGCAAAGTGCGCGAAGAACTCGACGCCGTGCGCCTCGAGATGGAAAAAGCCGAGCGCGCGTACGACTTGAACAAACTCGCCGAGCTGCGCCACGGCCGTATCCCGCAACTCGAGGCGGAGTTGAAAAAGCTCGAAACCACCGAAGCGAAAACGGAGCTCTTCAAAGAGGAAGTTTCCGCGGAGGAAGTCGCCGAGATCGTCGCGAAATGGTCGGGCATCCCGGTCACGCGACTCGTCGAGAGCGAACGCGAAAAACTGCTGCGCCTCGATCAGGAGCTACACCAGCGCGTGATTGGTCAGGACGAAGCGGTGCAACTCGCGAGCGAAGCGATTTTGCGCGCGCGGGCGGGCATCAAGGATCCTCGTCGTCCCGTGGGCAGTTTCCTGTTTCTTGGGCCGACCGGCGTGGGCAAAACCGAACTCGCGAAAACGCTCGCGGAAACGCTCTTCGACAGCGAAGCGGCGATGATCCGCATCGATATGTCGGAGTACATGGAGAAGCACAGCGTCGCGCGTCTGATCGGCGCGCCTCCCGGCTATGTCGGTTACGACGAAGGTGGTCAGCTCACCGAGGCCGTGCGTCGCAAGCCCTACGCGGTGGTGCTCTTCGACGAGATCGAGAAAGCGCACCCGGATGTATTCAATGTTCTACTACAAGTGCTCGACGACGGCCGCATCACGGACTCGCAGGGCCGCACGGTGGATTTCAAGAACACCATCATCATCATGACCTCGAATCTCGGTTCGCGTTATCTGCTCGATGGCGTGACCGGCGACACGATCCCCGAGAGTGTGCGCGAGAGTGTGATGGCGGAGCTGCGCAAAGCGTTTCGGCCGGAGTTTCTCAACCGCATCGACGAGACGATCCTGTTCAAGCCGCTCACGCTCGAGGAGATCGAGCGCATCGTGGACTTGCTGCTGGCCGACCTGAACCGCCGCCTCGCCGATCGCCGCATCACGGTCGCGCTCGACGAATCGGCCAAAGCGTGGGCCGCGGAGAAAGGCTACGATCCGGTGTTTGGAGCGCGCCCGCTCAAACGTTTTCTGCAGCGCCAGATCGAGACGCGACTCGCGCGTGCGTTGGTGTCGGGCGAGATCGCCGAAGGGCGCAACGTGGTTTTCCGCGTGAAAGACGATCACTTGATCATGGAGTAACGAGACGCCGCCGGCGCGGGCGCCGAGATTTATTCTTGGCGCTGCGCCGGGTTTGGCGGTGGACTGTGCGCCCATGCCCGCCGAACCCATTCGCTTCTATAACCGCCGCACCCGTGAACTCGAAACCGAGCGCATTTACGGGGAAGGCTGGCTGCGCTTTGCGTACGAAAATCCCGCGGGCCGTTTATTCCTGTGGCTGCTGGTGAAGCGCGCGTTTTTTTCGCACATCTACGGCTGGCAGATGAACAAACGCGTGAGCGCGGGAAAGATCCTGCCGTTCATCGTGAAATACGACCTCGACGTCTCGATCTTCGCGAAATCGGTGTACGCGTTTAAAACGTTTAACGAGTTCTTCTATCGCCGGCTGAAAGCCGAGGCGCGTCCGATCGCGGAAGGCGACGAGGTCGCGGTGTTCCCGGCGGATGGACGCCACCTGGTGTTTCCCGACGTGGACGCGGCCGACGGGTTTTATGTGAAAGGCGCGAAGTTCTCCCTCGCCGAGCTCTTGGGCGAAGGCCATCTGCCGGAAGATCAGCGTGTGCTCGCGCGGCAATTCGCGGGCGGTGCGATGGTGATCTCGCGGCTGTGTCCGGTGGATTATCACCGTTTCCATTTCCCGACGGCCGGCAAGGCGTCGGAAGCGCGGCTCATCAAAGGCGAGCTGTATTCGGTGAGTCCGGTGGCGCTGCGCCGGCGCGTGCACTATCTCGTGCAGAACAAACGCATGATCACGCAGCTCGACTCGCCGGTGTTTGGCCCGGTGGCATGCATCGAAGTCGGCGCGACCAATGTCGGCAGCATCGTACAAACTTATCTGAGCGACCGGCCGGTGAAGAAAGGGGAGGAAAAAGGCCTCTTCAAATTCGGCGGTTCGTGCGTGATCACGCTCTTTGCGCGCGGACGCATCGCGTTCGACGACGACCTCGTCGAGCAAAGCCGCGACCATATCGAAACGTATGCCCTGATGGGCGAACGGATGGGCGTGGCGGTGCGATGATTCGGCGCTTGCGTGGATAAACGCGCGCCGGGCAAGCTATGCGCGTTTTCCCCAACCGGCCCGGGTGGTGGAATGGCAGACACGAGGGTCTTAGAAGCCCTTGCCGTAAGGTGTGCAGGTTCGAGTCCTGTCCCGGGCACCAATTGGCGGAAGGAAGCCCGGAGGTGCCGGAACAGATTCAAGCGAAGCGGTGGCCGGTTCGGTGCGGGAAGCCATGCGCGGGAGCGCCGGCGGCCCGCCGGCTCCTTTGGAAATTGCCGGCCGGCGGCCGGTGCTCCCAGCGAGCCTCACAGCTGTTTGATCAGCACCTTCGGGTTGCGGCCGCTGTCTTCGTATAATTTCAGGCGCGCTTCAGGGAGGATGTCTTTACTGGCTTCCTCGAAGTTGAGTGCGCTGGTGAAGAAGGAATAACTCTGCGTCGAAAGGGCGACGATGGTTTTGGCGCCGCGTTCTTTGGCGATCATGCAGGCGTAATCCACCATTTTGCGGCCGATGCCGCGGTTGTGATAGAACGGCAGCACATAGAGCGAACCGACTTCGGCGACCTGCGGTTTGTCGGGATAAAAATACAGCGACACGCAGGCGATGAGGTTTTCGTCGATTTCGAAAACGTAGAATTGATCGATGTTTTTTTCGATCGCCTGCTGCGTGCGGTATAACAGCTCTTCGCGGCGGACGGCGCCACGCGTGAGATTATAGATGGCGCGGACGTCGCTGCGTTTGGCGCGGCGGATTTGTTGATAGTCGTTTCCGTAAATGAGCGAGCCGACGCCTTCGCTGGAGAAGATTTCGTTGATGAGACCGTCGAAGATGCGTCCATCGACGAGGTGGACGCGCGGGGTGCCGGTCTCGATCGCCTTGATGGCGTGGATGGCTTTGGAGCGCACGGGCTCGGCGAGGGCCTCAGGCGATTCCTTCAGGATCGAGCGCAGCGCATCGACGGCGATTTCGCGTTTCACCTCGCCGTTTATTTCGAGTCCGGCCTGCGGTGAGAGATAGATGATTTTGGACGCGTGCAGGGCTTCGGCGACCTCGGCGGCGAGGAGGTCGGAGTTGATGCGCAGGGCCTTGCCGTCCGGACCGTAGCCGATGGGCGAGAGGATCGGGACGATGCCTTTGGAAATGAGCGTGAGGATAAACTCGGTGTCGATGCGATCGACGCGGCCGGTATATTGATGATCGACGCCTTTGAGGATGCCGACCGGCACGGCGCGCACGGCGTTTGTGATGGCGCACTTGAGGGAGTTTTGCGTGAGCCCTTCGAGGATGATGTGCGAGACGCGCGAAGAGGCGCGGATGGCGAGATCGAGCGTGGGCCCATCGGTGACGCCGGCGCCCTGGCTGTCGGTGATGGGGATGTTGCGCAGTTGGGAAAGTTCCTGGAGCTGCTGACCGATGCCGTGGACAAACACGACCTTGATCGCGAGGCTGCGGAGCACGGCGATATCGACGAGGAGATTGCCGAAGTTTTCGTCGGCGACGATGGCGCCATCGAGGGCGACCACAAAAATCTGGTCCTTGAAGCGCGGCACATATTTCAGGATGCCGCGGAGGTCGGTCGGCTTGATCGTGGTCGTCGTGGCCGGAGGAATGGCGCTATTGCTCATCTCAGAGAATGGCCGCGATGTTTCGCGGAAGGGCAGGGCGCGTCAATGCACTTGGAGCTGCCATTGACGGGAGGTTTTTTCGCCGGTGAGGGTGATGGTGTAGGTTTTGCCCGATTCAAAAAGATGCGCGGGCAGCGAAACGGAAACGGTGGTGTCGCGCGTGCGGGCGAGCAGATCGCTGTCGATGCGATCGAAGTCGGTCACGATGATGATGTCCTGCTCTTTGGTGTACACGCGGGTGTCGCCGAGGACATCCTGGTGATCGGGCAGCTCGCAGTTGTACACGATCGGATAGGGAAACAGCGCGCGCAGCGTGGCCGGCGCGACGACGCGGCCGATGGCTTGTGGGAGCTTCGGTGCTTCGGCGAAATTTTCCAACAACTCGCGGGGCAGGCCGCCGGGAATCTCCGAGACCTCGGCGAGCGGACGCGGGATGCCGCCTTCGGTGTACGGGAGATCGGCCGGACGCTCGACGTTGACGGGGATGCGCGCGTAGCCGGCTTCGCGCACGCGGGTGGCGGTGAAACGTTCCTTGGCGTCGCTGTACGGTTCGTGAGGCGGGGCGATCTTGCGATAGCGGAGGGTGACAAACGTGTAGCCGGCGAGGCAGACGATGATCACGAGGACGACCCATTTCATGGGCCAAGGCTGACGGTTGGGAGCGGACATGCGCGAAAAAGAGTCGTGTAAATCGCCCCCCTCGGAGGATCGCGCAAATAAATTTGCGCCGTTTCGGGCCCGCTGCTTCGGTCGCGGACTTCCATGAAATTCTGGTCCCGGTTTTTTATTCCCACGCTCAAGGAAAGTCCGGCCGACGCCGAGATCGCCTCGCACAAGCTGCTCGTGCGCGCGGGGCTGGTCCGCAAGTTGAGCGGAGGTTTGTACACATACATGCCGCTCGGTCTGCGCGCCATTCAGAAGATCTCGCAGATCTGCCGTGAAGAGCTCGACGGTGCGGGCGCGATCGAACTGTGGATGCCGCACGTGCATCCGGTGGAGTTGTGGGAAAAAGGACCGCGTTGGGCGGCGGCGCGCGAAATCATGTTTCGCGCCGACAGCGCCGGCGACGGCAAACGCGCACCGCGCGATCCGGAGTTTGTCCTCGGGCCGACGCACGAAGAGGTCATCACGCCGATCGTGAAGTCGGAGATCACCAGCTACCGCGATCTGCCGAAGAATTTTTATCAAATCGCCACCAAGTTCCGTAACGAGATCCGCCCGCGCTACGGCCTGATGCGTGCGCGCGAGTTCATCATGATGGACGCGTATTCGTTCGATACGACGGACGAAGGCGCGATCGCGAGCTACCAGGCGATGAAGACGGCTTACGAACGTTTCTTCCGTCGCATCGGCGCGACCGCGATCGCGGTGGAAGCCGACACCGGCGTGATGGGCGGCAGCTATTCGCACGAGTTCATGGTGCCCGCCGAAATCGGCGATGACGACGTGATCTACAACGAAGAGAGCGGCTACGCGGCCAATCGCGAAAAAGCCACGAGCGCGCTCGTGCCGGCCGATCTCGTCGACGCCGCCCCGGTGGGCGAGGTCGAAGAATTTGCCACGCCCGGCGTCGTCACCATCGCAGCGCTCGAAGCGGCTCCATATTCAGTTTCTGGAGACAAGCAGTTCAAGACGCTCGTCTACATCGGCGACGGCAAGCCCTTCATCGTCATCCTGCGCGGCAACGACGAACTCGAAGAAGCCAAGCTCGGCTCGCTCGGGTTTACGTTGTTCCGTCCCGCCACGCCCGAAGAAATCGAGCCCGTGCTCGGCGCGAAGCCCGGCAGCCTCGGCGCGGTGAAAGGCACGATCAAAGATCCGTCGGCGCTCGCAGGCGTGTTTGCGGACCATGCGATCCGCCTCATCGGCAACGGCGTGACCGGTGCGAACAAAGATGGTTTCCACCTGCGCAATGTGAACGTGACACGCGACCTCGCGATCACGCGCTTCGGCGATTTCCGTCGCGTGCGTCCGGGCGAGCCCGATCCGAAGTCGGGTCAACCGCTCAAGCTGCGCCGCGGCATCGAAGTCGGACACATTTTTAAACTCGGCACGAAGTACTCCGAGAAGTTTGGCGCGGTGTACACCGACGACCAGAAGCAGACGCAGCTCATGGTCATGGGCTGCTATGGCATCGGCATCAGCCGCACGATGCAGGCGTTGATCGAACAAAGCCACGACGCCGACGGCATCATCTGGCCGTGGGCGATCGCGCCGTTCCAGGTGTTGATCTGCTTGCTCGACCCGAAAGTGGAGGAGGCGATGAACGTGGCGAAAACGCTCGCGTCGGCCGCCGAAGCCGCGGGGGCGGATGTGCTCATCGACGACCGCGAAGAACGTCCGGGCGTGAAGTTCAAGGACGCCGACCTGATCGGCATCCCGCTGCGCATCACGGTCGGCGGGAAAGGCCTCAAGGAAGGCGTGATCGAGATGAAGTGGCGCGCGCAAAAAGACGTCGCGAAAGTGCCGCTCGCCGAAGCCGAAACGACGATCGCGAATGCGGTGCGTTCGGCCGCGCAAGCCTCCGCCTGAACGCGTAGAAAACCCCCTCATTTCACCCGACGCGGCGCCGAAAAAGCGCCGCGTTTTTTGCGGGCAGAAAAACGTACAAGCGCGGTTCCGTCTGCGAGGTACGTTCACAGATAGTTTACGTATCGTTTTGTCGCGTGGGGAGTAACCCCCACTCAGAGCGAAAACAGAAGGTAAAAAGTCCCACGCGAGAGGTCCGTTCATTGACCGTCCCGGCGATTGAGCCGACCTAGAAATTATGTTTAAGAAGGGCACTCTGTTTCGCCGGTTTTTTTCGGTGAGTATTATTGTCATCGCGTGTGCGGCGATTTTCTCGCTCAGCCGGAAATCGGCTGAAGAAAATGCAGCGCAACCGGTGGTCGCGGATCGCGGCACGGCGGAGTTCTCGCAGGAAGTGTTTTCGCAGGCGGATGCGCAACCGGCGCAAGCTGCCGCGCAAGCCGATGCGGCGACGGTGACCGCCCGCGCGGTGCCTGCTTATCGTTTTGAAACACCGTTTGTGGCGGGCGCGCCGGCCGCGTTGCCGCCGCGTTTTGCGACGCCGTCGATGGCGGAGCGCACACGTCGTTCCGCGCGTTTGACGGAGTTGATCAACGGGAGTCTCGCCTCGCTCCGTCAGGGCGACGTGGTGGCGCTCCCGCTGCCCGACAATCGCATCGCATACGGCCATGTGCGCACCGTGCAGCGTGAAGGCGAAGGCCACGTGATGGTCGGCGGCGAACTCGCCGCAGGTCACAAAGGCACCTTCTCGCTCGGTGAAGACGAAAGTCGTTTGGGCGGCATCATTCTGCCGCAGGACGGCACGATCGGTTACACGATCGAAACGGGCAAAGACGGTGCGGCGTATCTTTTGGAAAAAGACAAGGCGTTGATCGTGTGCTTGGAGTTGCCCGTCGTGGTGGCTTCGCGCGCGGTGGTGCGTGAAGCGCAGGAAAATGCGCAGATCGAAACGCCGGTCGCGGCAGCCGCGGCCACTGCCGGTGCGGAGACGCCGGCGGAAAGCGAATCGGATCCGTACGCGCTCAGCAGCCGTCCCACGGCCACGGCGGTCGCTTATCTCGATTTCGACGGTGAAACCGTCACGGACATCAACTGGAACGGCGGCGCGACGATTGTCGCGGAAGCAAGCGGACTCTCCTCGGCGCAGATCATCGAAGTGTGGCGCCGCGTGGCGGAGGATTACCGCACGTTCAACATCGATGTGACGACGAATCGCAGCCGCTACGAGAATGCCCCTGTTGGCGCGCGTATCCGTTGTATCATTACAAAGACCAACAAATGGTACGGTTCCGCGGGCGGCGTGGCCTACATCGGTTCGTGGAGCCGTTCTGGCACCGGCATGTTCAGCAGCACCACACCGTGCTGGGCTTTCTCAAATCTGCTCGGCTACAACCCGCGCTACGTCGCGGAGGCCGTTGCACACGAAATCGGTCACACCTTGGGGCTGTCGCACGACGGTCTGAGCACGGGCGCGACGACCACGGTCGAGTATTATTCGGGCCACGGCAGCGGTGCGACCAGCTGGGCGCCGCTGATGGGAACCGGTTATTATTCGAACGTAGTGCAGTGGAGCAATGGTGCTTACATCGATCCCAACGGTTTCCCGGGTAACAACAAAGAAGACGACCTCGCGATCATCACCGACAACGCCAACAAGGCCGGTTATATCGCTGACGATGTCGGCAACACGCGGGCCAATGCGGCGGTACTGAACGTTTCCGGTAACACGGTGAATACCGTCGGCTTCATCGAGACCACGGGCGACATCGACATGTATCAATTTACCACGGCGGGTGGAGCGGTGAGCTTCACGCTCGTGGGGGAAAATTCACTGACGGCGTTCGCCAATCTCGATGCGAGCGCGACGCTCTACGATTCGACGGGCAAGGTCCTCGCGACCTCCAATCCGACGGGCTCTCTTTACCCGTCGATCTCCACGACCTTGAGCGCGGGCACGTATTATCTCGCGATCCAAGGTGTGGGCGAGGGCACCGGCAGTGGCTCGGGCTACACGAACTACGGCAGCCTCGGCCGCTACCAAATCACGGGCACGGTTCCCGCCGGTGCGACGACCCAAGCCCCGGTGATCACCAGCGCGGCGTCCGGTAATGCGGTGATCGGCCAATCCTTCAGCCATCAGATCCAGGCGACCAACTCGCCGACCTCGTATGGCGCAAGCAATCTGCCGTCGGGACTTTCGATCAACAGCAGCACGGGCCTCATTTCCGGCACGGTCTCGTCGTCCAACTCCGCGGGCTCCCGTACGGTCACGTTGACCGCGACCAACTCCGCAGGCACGGCGACGCAGAGTTTCTCGCTGACGTTGACGCAAGCCGCTCCCGTGATCTCGAGCGCGAGCACGGCCAGCGCGGTCGCGGGCAGCTCGTTTAGTTATCAGATCGTCGCTTCGAACTCGCCGACTTCGTACAGCGCATCGGGGCTGCCGTCCGGATTGAGCATCAATACGAGCACGGGCCTCATCTCCGGTACGGTTTCGCAGTCGGTCGTCGCGGGTGTTTACGCGATCACGCTCAAGGCCACCAATTCAGGCGGCACGGGTTCGAAGGTACTCAACCTCACGGTGAGCGATCCCGCTCCCAAGATCACCAGCGCGTCCGCGGCGACGGTCGTGATCGGCCAGCCTTTCTCTCATCAAATCACGGCGTCGTATTCGCCCACTGGATACAGTGCGTCGGGATTGCCGACGGGACTGAGCCTCAACACCTCCACGGGTCTCATTTCGGGCACCGTGCCGGTTTCGGTTGCGGCGGGCACGCGCACGGTCACGGTCACGGCGAACAATGCCACCGGCTCGGCGTCGCAGACGCTCACGTTGACTTTGAAGACCGCGTTTTCGGCGTGGGCGGCGTCGCATGGCCTCAGCGATACCGCCAGCGATCCGGATGGCGACGGTTTGAGTGCTTTCCTCGAATACGCGTTTGATCGTTCGCCCAATGTCGCGGAGACGGTCGACATCACTTCGGTTTCGTTGGTGATGGTCGATGGCGAACGTCGTGCGGAGATCAGCTTTGTGCGTCCGCTCAATCGTCCCGATGTCGTGTACACGGTTGAAGTTTCTTCCGATTTGAAAACATGGACCGCGGGTCATGCCTACGGTGATGGCATCACCAACGGCGCGGGTCTGCCGACGCAGCAAGTCGAGCGCACCAATCTTGGCTCGGCCGGCGAACGCATCCGTGTGCGCGATCTCGGCGGCTCGGGCCAGCGCTTCATCCGCGTGACGGTTTCCAGTCGCTAAGGGAAACACGCGAGCTGACGGAGCGCGTAGCTGTGTTCAGCTGCGGTGGGCAAATTGTCGATCGTGCGGATTGCGCGGCCGATCGCTCGCAAGATCGCATGCCTTGCGAGTTGCGCGACGCGGAGCGGGTCGTTTACTGCGCGATCGTGACGACGACCCTTTCCACGACACAACCGCAGCACGATGTGCACACCGAGCTCGCACACGCCGGGGTGTATCGGGTCGTGGTGCTCAACGATCCGGTGAACCTCATGTCGTACGTCGTGCTGGTTTTTAAGAAAGTCTTCGGTTTCGACGAGCAGACGGCACGCAAACACATGCTCGAAGTCCATGAACAGGGCCGCTCCGTGGTCTGGGTGGGGCTGCGCGAAAAAGCGGAGGCCTACGCGTTCACCCTGCATGGCTGGCACCTGACGGCGATTGTCGAACCGGATGAAAAGAATTGAAGTCAAACTGAGCCTGCCGGTCGTCGCGCCGCTGCTCGACGTGATCAAGAAAGCGGCCGACGAGCTGCAAGGCGGCCTCGCCGTGCCGCTCGGCACGGACGTCGATCACGATCTCGTCGAGGTGTGGAATGCCGAATTGCTCGCCATGCAAAACGATGGCGTGGCGCAGTTGCTGGCGATGTTCGACAGCGAGTTTTTCGAGACGGGCATGATCGCGTTCGACGAGGAAAACGCGGAGTCGATTTTGCGGGCCTGCGCGGCGCTGCGGCTGCATCTGCGCGCGCGTTATCTGCAGACGTTCGACGACGAATCGCTCGAGATCGGCGACATGGACCCGGACGAACTTCCGGAAGCGCTGCGCATGCCGTTCATGTGTTACGTCTTTCTGGCGACCATCCAGGAGTTGATCATTCAAAACCTGGATTCGGAGATCCTCGGCGAATGAATCCCGTGACCTGCGGTTATTGTGGTCTGCCGTTTAAAGTGCGGCGGGTGGAGCCGCAGCGGGAATATTATTGTTGCACGGGTTGCGCGATGTTGGCGCGCGTGCCGGTTGATCAAAACGGACAATTCCCGGTGACCGCGCAGCTCATCTCGATGCTCGCGGTCGGCTTTTTGTATTTTAACCAACTGCTTTTCTGGCTGCTCGGCGTGCTGCTTGGACGCGACCTCGCGCAACTCGATACCGCGACACGCTTCGGCTGGCTGGCGTCGGCCGCGGCGCTGACGGTTTGGTTGACGGTGGTCGCGATCCAATGGCGCGAACGCACGGCGCGGCGCGCGGATTGGGTCGTCGCGGCGGCGGTCCTGGCGGTGCACATCGCGGCCTGGCGGGAACGTCCCCCCGTGGCATGGATGATGGCCGCGGCGAATGGCGCCTGGCTCATTTATCAGGCGCGCGGGCTTTTAAAGCGGAAACGCTGAAGACGAGGTCGGGACGTCGTCTCAAGTTCGGGATAAAGGATCTCATTAACAGGTGAGGTCGTTTTCGGATATTTTCGAAAAACCCGCGGTGCACTGCCCCATTTCCGCGGAATTCACTTTCCCCGACCTTTCTCTCCATTTCCATGCAAAGCCTTTCGCTTGCCGCGACCTCGTGGCGATTCCGGGATTGCTCTAACGAACGCTGGATGCCGGCGGTGGTGCCGGGTTGCGTCCACACCGATCTTCTCCGGGAGAAAAAAATCCCGGACCCGTTTTGGGGGCTCAACGAAGCGGAGCTGCAATGGATCGAGGAGCGGGATTGGGAATATAAAACGACCTTCACCGTTTCTGCGGATTTTCTCGAAGAAACGGTGATTGAACTCGTTGCCGACGGTCTCGATACGGTGGCGACGGTGGTGCTCAACGGCCGTGAAATCGCGCGCACCGAAAACATGTTCATCGGTTATCGCTGGAGCGTGAAGCCGTTGTTGCGCGCGGGCAAAAACGAGCTCTCGATCCGCTTCGGCAGCGCGATGGCGTACATCCGTTCTCATCGCACCGAGCATACGCCGCGCGAGATCAACGATCCGGTTGGCGGCTGCACGCGCATTCGCAAACAACAGTGTCAGTTTGGTTGGGACTGGGGCCCGCGCTTCGTCACGACGGGCATCTGGCGCGATATCCGTCTGGAGGCGTGGAGCATCAATCGGCTGGAGAATATCCGCGTCACGCAGACGCATGAAAAAAACGGCAGTGTGACGCTCGCGCTCACGCCGGAGTTGGCCTTGGTAGGCGCGGATGTGGTCTGTCGATGGAAACTCGCGCTCGGCGAAGTCACCGTCGCGAGTGGCACCGGCACCACGATCACGGTGAAAAACCCGCAGCTCTGGTGGCCGAACGGCCAAGGCAAACAGCCGCTGTATCGGCTCGAAGTTTCTGTCACCACGACGAGCGGCGATTACATCGGCCACTGGCAAAAACGCATTGGATTGCGCACGCTTGTGCTTGATCGGCGCGCGGACGAGTGGGGCGAGTCCTTTCAGTTTGTCGTGAATGGCCGCGCGATTTTCGCCAAAGGCGCCAATTGGATTCCCGCGCACACATTTGTGACGGAGCTCGATCGCGAACGTTATGCGCGCGATCTGCGCGCCGCGGCCGCGGCGAACATGAACATGGTCCGCGTGTGGGGCGGCGGCATTTACGAGAGCGAGGATTTTTATGATCTTTGCGACGAACTCGGTCTGCTCGTATGGCAGGATTTTATGTTTGGTTGCACGCTGTATCCGGGCGACGATGCGTTTGCGAAGAGCGTGCATGAAGAAGCGGCTTATCAAGTGCGCCGACTGCGTCATCGCGCGTCGCTCGCGTTGTGGTGCGGCAACAACGAGATCTGGTCGATCAACGTGCACGATTTGGTGAAACCCGAGTTCACCAAGGAGCGCGCCGCCTACGAACGCATTTTCCACGAAGTGCTTCCGCCGGTTGTCGCGGCTTACGATGGCGTGACGCCCTATTGGCCGGCGTCGCCTTGGCGAGGCGACATCGCCGCCGATCATGCGGCGGGCGAGAAGCGCGGCGACACGCATTATTGGGATGTCTGGCACGCGCGTCACCCCGTGAAAGATTACGAGAAGTGGGCGTTTCGCTTCGTGTCGGAATTCGGCATGCAGAGCTACAGCTCGTCGGCGACCAACGCTACCTTCTGTCCGCCCGAGGACGACAATGTTTTCGGGCCGGTAATGGAAAATCATCAGAAGAACCGCGCTGGAAATCAGATCATCCTCGATTACGTGTCGCGTCGTTACCGTTTCCCGAAAGGGCAGGACGCGTTGATCTATCTTTCGCAGCTGAATCAGGCGTACTGCATGCAAGTCGGCGTGGAACATTACCGTCGCCTGATGCCGCGCTGCATGGGCGCATTATATTGGCAGCTCAACGACTGCTGGCCCGTCGCCTCGTGGAGTTCGATCGAGTTCACCGGACGCTGGAAAGCGCTGCAGTACATCGCGCGACGTTTCTTTGCGCCGGCGCTCGTGAGCGCGCACATCCCCGGCGACGAGGGCGCGATCATCGGCAACTACCGCACGAGCAATGTGCGCGAAGTGCATCTCTACACGGTGTACGACGCGCCCGAAAAAGCGCGCGGACAACTCCGCTGGGAGTTGTTTCACGTCGATGGACGCGTGCTGCAACGAGGACGAAAAAACGTCGTGCTCTCGCCCGGCGAAAGCGTGAAACAACAAACCCTCGACCTAAGCCGTTCGCTGGAAAAATACGGACGCGATTCGCTCTACCTGCGCATCGCCCTGGAAATGGGAAAAACACGGGTGAGCGAGGATACCGTTTTCCTGACGCCGCCGCGGTTTCTCGCGCTACCCAAAGCGAAAAAGATCTCAACAACGATCAAGCTCACCTCGCCCAAAACGGCGACGATCACCTTTGAGTCGAAGGTGTTTCAGCACCGTTTCGCGTTCGATTTTCCGGGGGTGGACTGGCGCGCGAGCGACAATTTTTTCGAGCTCTATCCGTCGGAGCCGAAGACGGTGGAAGTGACCTTTGCCCGACCGGTAACTCTCGCCGGTTTGAAAAAAACGCTCGCCCATCGGTCGCTAGTGGACACGTATTAAACGTTAAATCACCCCCTTTAGTCCCCGCTTCACCCCATGCCTAAGCTTTTTGGAAGTTCCGATCGCGCTCTCAACCGCGACTACGTCATCGCCGACGCCGATAGAATTCCGGTCCCCCAAAAAGTGGCCTATGGCTTGGGCACCACCTTGGACATGTGGGGCAACTGGCTTTATCCGAGCCTCATTTGGATTGTATTTAATATCTATCTCGGTGTGCCGCCGTGGTTGGTCAGTACGGCGCTCATGTTGAATCGATTGTTCGACGCTATTTCAGATCCGTTCTTCGGATGGTTGTCGGATAATACAAGGACACGATGGGGACGTCGTCGCCCGTATATTCTCATCGGCTCGCTGATGGCCGGTATATTCTTGCCCGCGCTTGTGTGGGTGTCTCCCGGCTGGGGAAGTGTACATATGTTCGGATATGAGATTCCGAACTACTTCTGGTACATGGTGGCCTCTTCCGCGATTTATATTACGATCGTCAGTTGCTTTAATGTTCCCTGGCAAAGTCTGGGCGCGGAGATGACGCCCGATCTTCACGAACGCACCAGCCTGTACACTTATAAAACCGCGCTGCAAAAGCTGCCGGAAATTGGTCTCTTCGCGGCGGCGGCTTTTTCCACGTCAACAGTATGGGCGGGCGCGACAAAAGATAACGCCGCCGAACGCCTCGGATTGATGATGGAGCGCACGGGCGCTTGGTTCTCGGATTTTTTCACCAGCCTCTTTGCCCTCGACTGGAAGACCCTCGGGCCGTTGCTGACGAATCCGTTTGGATGGGCGACCCCCGATGAATCCGGCCAACAAGTGAATAGCCTGCTTGGTGCGCAGGTTTATACGATCATCTTGGGCGGGTTGATGATCCTGGTGGGCATGTTTGTTTTTCTCGTCGTCAAAGAGCGCTATTATCACCGCCTGATCGAGAAGAAGCACGATCGCGTCCGTCTAAGAGAGACATTCTGGGAGGTGCTGAAGTGCCGCCCCTTCCGTGCTAACTTGTCGATGGCTTTTGCCTACGCGATGGGCACCGCGATGGTGGGGACGCTCGGTTATTACGCCACGGTTTATTATGTCTGCCGAGGCGATGTGACGGTCGGGTCCGTATGGAATTTCTGGATGGGGGCTTCCAACTCGATCGTGGGTCTCATCGGTGTCGTTTTCTTTGCGAAACTCGCTCGCTGGCTTGGTAAGCGTGCTACGATGGCAACTGTACAATTGACCGCCATCTGCGTGTTTATTTCCACCTGGTGGTTATATACCCCGGATATTGTTTGGCTGCAGATTTTCGCCTCCGGGTTGATCGCGTTTTCGGGTGCGGGATTTTGGATGCTGTACGGTTCGATCGGTGCGGACATCATCGACTACGACGAACTCCAATACGGCAAACGCCGCGAAGGCGCTTTCACCGCTTGCGGTAGCTGGATCATGAAAGTCGGTCAGGCGGTGGGCATCGGCGCATCGGGTTATATTCTCTCGGCGACGGGCTTTGATTCAAAGCTGGGGCCGAACCAATTGCCCGAAGCGATTTTTAATATTCGTCTCTACCTCGCGTTGATTCCCGTCATCGGTCTGGTGATCGCGTTGATCATGCTGTCGCGATTCACGCTCACGCAAAAAGACACCATGGAAATCCGCGCCCAACTCGAGGCGCGTCGCGGAAAGGTGTGATCTCGCATTGCCTGCGCGCGGCGGGACGCGCAGGCTTTGGTTGCTGCCGGAATGAAACCCCAAGTCCTGCTGGTTTTTCTCACCCGCTTCGAAGAAAGCATGGCGATGCTCAAAGGCATCGCGCATTACGAGCGCTCGCATCGTCCTTGGTCGGCGTTTCTCGATGACGAAGCGCGCGCCGAAAATGACGCGCAGTGGTTGCGCAGCAAAAAATGGAATGGTGTGATCAGTCGTCACACGACGCCGGCATTGGTGGATACGTGTGCCGAGTTGAAAATTCCGCTGGTGGATCTGAACGACGTGCCGCCGTTTCCGAGCGTGCCGAAGATCCGTCCCGACAACGCGGGTATCGGCCATCTGGGCGCGGAGCATTTCATGGAACGCGGCTTCAAGAGCTTCGGTTTTTGCGGCTTCTCGACCGATCCCTGGGCATGCGAACGTCGCGATGGTTTTGTCGAGGCGCTTCAGCTGGCGGGGCACACCTGCGATGTTTTTGACGTCGAGTACCCGGGCGACCTCACGCCGTTTTGGGATGCGAAACAAACGGCCGCGCTCGCGAGCTGGTTGAAGCGTTTGCCCAAACCGGTGGGCGTGATGGCATGTGTGGACATGCGAGCGCTGCAAGTCGTCGCCGCCGCGCAAGTCGCGGGTTTGCTCGTACCCGAAGAGGTGGCGGTGCTCGGCGCCAACAATGATACGATTCGCTGCGAACTCGCGTATCCGCCGCTATCGAGCGTGGCACCCAATGCGTTTCAATCCGGCTATCACGCCGCGGAGACATTGGTGCAGTTGATGTCGGGCAAGCCCGTGAGCGAGCCCGATCGCCGCATCGAACCGCTTGGTGTGATCACGCGTCAATCGACGGATATTCTCGCGATCGAAGATAAGAATGTCGCCGCGGCGTTGAGCTATATCCGCGAGCACGCATGTCACGGCATCACGGTGGAAGCGGTGTTGAAGCACGCGTTCGCATCGCGCAGCCAGTTGGAGAAAAAATTCCGGCGGCACCTCGGGCGTTCGCCCCAGGCCGAGATCAGGCGGGTTCAGGTAGCGAAGATCAGGCAGCTGCTTTTTGAGACCGATTTCCCGCTGAAAAAAATCGCGGAGTTAACCGGATTCGAGCACGTGGAGTACATGTGCGTGGTCTTCAAACGCATCACAGGAGAGGCCCCGGGAAGCTATCGAAAGAAAATTCAGGCGAAGCATCCGTGACGTGCCGCGTGTTGGAGTCCTAATCGTGGGGTAGGGAAGGGGATTTTCACTCTAAGAATTGAGAATTTCGAGACCGTGAGATCACCGCAATTTAGGCTGGCAACAAATCTCAACTTTAAGGCAAGTGAACTCATTCACTTTTCGGCCTGCATGAATAAAGTATGCACGCTGCCACGGCCGGCGTCAGCCGGCGTGGGGCCGATCGATCACGATCGCTCAAGACACACCCCTAACCCAACACAAAACCTATGAAACGCCCCATTGCGCAGGTCGGCGTATATATTGCCGCGTCTGCGTTAGCATTGGCCATATGCCAGCAGGGTTTCGCCCAGCAGGTAGCCCAGCCGGCACCGACAGCCGCTGATTCTGATATCCCGGTCGATGACGAAACCGTCATCTTGTCCCCATTCACCGTTTCGGCAGACTCTGAAAATTCAGGTTACTCGGTGAAGGATACGCTGGCCGGATCCCGCGTACGAACGGAGCTGAAAGACATCGCATCGTCGATCAGCGTCGTGAATTCCGCCTTCCTGCGCGATACTGGTGCGCGTAATACACAGGACCTCCTTGTCTATACGACCAATACCGAAGTCGGAGGCATGAGTGGTAACTATTCCGGTCAGGGTGGCGGATCGACCTATAATGAGACCAATACCATGCTCCGTCCAAACACTAACACGCGTGTTCGCGGATTGGACTCCGCAGATAATACTCGTGACTACTTCCTGACGGAGATTCCTTGGGATGGTTACAATGTGGAGCGTGTTGATATGCAGCGCGGACCGAACTCGATCTTGTTCGGCGTCGGCAGCCCTGCAGGCATCATTAATGCCAGCATCAACACCGCGAGCTTCAAAACCGGAAACAAATTCGAAAACCGGATTGGCTCGTTCGGCTCTGTGCGCAACTCCCTCGATGTGAACTATGCGTTGATTCCCAATCAACTCGCCGTGCGCGTCACGGCGCTTGATGATAAAACGCTTTATCGTCAGGAGCCTGCTTATAATCGAGACAAGCGTCTCTTCACCGCCTTGCGCTTTGACCCGAAACTATTTGGCGACGGCAATCACACCTCTATCAAGGCGAACTTTGAGCGGGGCTATGTGCGGGCCAACCGTCCGCGTACTTTGCCGCCTGTTGACGGTTTGTCTCTTTGGTTTGCGAAAGATGCGGTGCCGGGAAGCGGAGTTCCTGCGCTGAACCAGTTAGTTTTGGATCCCAATACAACATGGAATATCTGGAGCAACCGGCAGGAATATGCCGCTATGTCGGGTTTCCTCGGGCGCATGTATAATTCCAACATGGCGTCTTTTTACGAAGCTGGGAATTCGACCCCTTTGCGCGTGATGGTGCCAGTACCATCTACGCTGGCGGCGATCGGCCCGGACGGGACGGTGGATAGCCAGGGCATTTCGGCTATGCCGTTCGTGCACCTGTGGGCACCTTCGGGTTATAGCATGTTTGCCAAACACGGCCGAAATCAATTGCCAGGCGGCGCTTATTATAGCGATTTCTCCCTTACGGATGCTTCCGTCTATAACTTCTACGATAAGTTGATCGACGGCCATAACAAACGCGAATGGCAGGATTGGAAAGCTGGTAATATCAATATTTCCCAGACGTTCCTTGATAATCGAATCGGTTTCGAGCTGGCCTACGACAAGCAGGAGTATACCGAAGGGCAGACATCCATCCTGCAGGGTGGTGAGTACCTCATCACGGTGGATATGAACACCCATCTGTCGGATGGTTCACCCAATCCGCATGTTGGACGGCCCGCCGTTGGAAGCAATGGCCAATATGGAAACAACTCGAACGATATCGAACGCGACAGCCTCCGCTTCACCGCTACAGGCGAGCTTCGCTTCGAAGACATTTTTGGCCGTAGCCGCTTGAGCCGGATCTTGGGTCGCCATGTTTTCACCGGACTCGCGTCGCGTGATGAAAAGGAGACATTGAACCGACAATGGTCGCGTTGGGGTGTCGATCCCGCGTTCGCCCTTAAAACGAATCAGCAGGTCGGTATTCAGCAAGGATCCCGCCAGTGGGAATATCTCGTTTATCTCGGCGACAGCCTGTTGGGTAGGAGTTCCCCCTCGGGAGCCAACTTGAGCAATCTCAATATGTATATCGGACCGACCCCGACGACTACGCTTCGGTACTTCGACTCAACGTGGAATGCCCCCGGTGTTGATCCCTCCGCCCCGTATTCCTATCCTTATATCAATACCGATGGCTCAATTACGATGGTCGATGATTCTACCCAGTCTGAGAACCCTGCAAATTACGTGGGCTGGACTACCGGTGAGTTTAATACACTCAATGCCGATGCCGGGGATATCAATCAATTGACCAATCGATATGCCGGGGTCTTCAATAAGACCGAGTCGGTGGCGATTACCTGGCAGGGGTATTTCTTCGATGGTAATCTGGTGCCGACGGTCGGTTGGCGAAAAGACACGGTCAGTACTCGTGCCGGTTCGGCTGCTCTTCATCCTGATTATGGGACGGTCATAGATTACGTCATTCCCTATGGGCAGACGACGAAAGTCTCCGGGAAATCCAACAGCTGGGGTGTTGTTGCCCATACCCCGAGGCAAATTCGCGAAAAACTGCCGTTCCGGACTGGTCTTAGCTTGTTCTACAACACTTCCGAAAACTTCAAGGCCGATGCTGCTCGCGCCGATATCGCAGGTCAGCTGATCGATAATCCAAGCGCGAGTACCAAGGAGTATGGATTCATGGTGACCACCTTGGATGATCGCCTGACCTTTAAGGCCACGTGGTACGAGACCAAGATGAAGAATGCCAATCTCGGGTACGACAGTGCGGGCTTCGGCGGTAACCTCTATTATGCATGGGCGGTCCCGACCTGGCTGGCTACTCACGCGCGCAGCTTGCTGGATGCGTCCTATACGGACGATTTCGGCGGCTGGCCGTGGGATAATATTGAAGGGGTCTGGTCTGATATGGCGAACAAAACGGGTAAGCAACCTGAGCGTATGCGTGAAATTGCGCGCGCGGTGTTCATGAACTTCCCGGCGACCCAGGAGTATCTGGACGAATACGGCATTCCGTTTGATCTCGCTAAAATGCATTCCGCTAACGAAGCGGACTGGATTGCCGCTGTTCCGAAAGCGAACTTTTGGGATCTTGGTCTGCAGCCTGCCTATAAAGACGCCTTCCGTTCGACCGGATCTGGCCCTGTGGCCACGGCGGACACCATTTCCAAGGGTATGGAGTTCGAGCTTACCGCTCAGCCCGTGCGCAATTGGAATATCACGCTCAACGCTTCGAAAACCGAAGCCTCTCGCGTATCGATCAGCCCGTCTCTCGATGCTTGGGTGCAGTTGTGGACCGATTATCTAGCCACCGACGCCGGTTTAGTGACCATGTGGGGCGGTAACACATTCCGTCAGGAATGGGCTAATAATATCGTGGCTCCCTATACCGTGCTGAAACGTCAGCAGGGGTCCTCGGCTCCGGAAATCGCACCATGGCGCTTCAACGGTGTCACCACCTACAACTTCAATGAAGGCCCGCTCAAGGGCGCTTGGATTGGTGGCGCCTACCGTTGGGAAGACAAGCGTATCCTCGGCTATCAATACGATGAGTCGATCAATACGTTGGACATCTCGAAGCCCTATTACGGTCCGTCGGATGATCACTTCGATATGTGGGTCGGATACAGCCGTCAGCTAACCAAGAAAGTTGGCTGGCAGATCCAACTCAATGTCCGAAATGTGGGCGAAAAGAAGAAGTTGGTTCCGATCACCATTCAGCCTGACGGCCGTGTCGCTGTCTCCCGTATCCAAGAAGGCATGACGTGGCAGATTACCAACACGTTTAACTTCTGATGTCTCTGACCAACTACCATCGCGGCGCGTCTCCCTCCTAGTTCGACGCGTCGCGGGGGTGTTATCGGCAGTAGCGCGGCAGGTCCGCGGGTACGGACCTGTCGCCGGAGGCAGGAGGATCGAGGGATCTTCCTGCCTTTTTATTTTGGAAATGGTTGTAGTTAAATTTTCACTACACGGATACGCCGGCTCCTCGCCAGCGGACGCTTTTCCACTTTCGCCTTACTTTTTCTTACATGGCCTTGGCATTCCTCCGTCGTGACACACTGAAGCGATCGACCGCTCGCGGGTTTCTGCTGGTGAGCTTCTGGTTGCTCGCGGCCAGCGCACTGGTGGGAAGGCAGGGGCCGGTGACGTTGGCCTTTAGAGCGGAAGGCCCGGAGGAGTTGGCTTTTGCGCGGGAGTTGTGGGCCGATGTTCAGGCACCCGACGGGCAGACGTTGCGTTTGCCGGCCTATTATTCCGGCAAACATCTTTTCGAAGTGCGCGCACGGCCGGTCTGGGCGGGTAGCTATCGGCTAACGGCGGTTTTTGAGCGGGCCGGGGAACAATGGAAATCAGTATCCATTCAACGGATACACGATCAAGCGGTGGTCGATCAGGCCACGCGTCTGCCATCGGTGGGGCGTTCTACGAAGAATCCTGCGAGTTTCGAGTTGTCGGATGGACGCGAGTTCTGGCCGATCGGCGCCAATCTGGCGTGGACGACCGAGCGCAATGTAGAGCGTTTCTATCGTCGAGCGTTATCCGAGTTTGCACAAGAAGGGCTTAATTGGACGCGCATATGGATGAGCCATTGGGGGCGTTTGAACTTGGATTGGCTGCATCCGCACTCAGGGCGATCGCCGGCATTTGGACGTCTCGATCTGGATGTGGCAAAGCGCTGGGATCGTGTCTTGGAGCTGGCGGAGGAGCATGGAGTTTATGTGCAGCTGGTGTTGCAGCATCACGGTCAGGTCAGCTCACGCGTGAACTCCAATTGGGCGGAGCATCCGTGGAACGCGGCCAATGGTGGTTTTCTGAACACACCTGAGGAATTTTTCACCTCGGAGAAGGCCCGGCAGCTGACGAAGCTGAAGTATCGCTATGCGGTCGCGCGCTGGGGCTGGTCGCCGGCGATTTTTGCATGGGAACTTTTTAATGAAGTGCATTGGACCGATGCGATGCGCACGCCCGAGGGCCGCGCGACGGTTGCGGCCTGGCACGCGGAGATGGCGGCGTATATTCGATCGCTGGATGCCTATGGACATCTCATCACCACCAGCACGCATGATTTGCGGGATGCCACATATGAAGCGATGGATTTTTATCAGCCGCATTTGTACGCGCCGAATATGATTGCGGCGGTGCAGCGTTATCCCGTGTCAGCGGCCAGCTTGTCTCGGCCTGTTTTCTACGGAGAAGTGGGCGACGATCATCAACCGTTGAGCGACGCGCAGAAACGCTCCGGTATCGCCATCGTGCCGACCGTTTGGGCGAGCTTGATGGGGGAAGGCATCCATGTCGCACAGCCGTGGCTAGGCGCGGACTTGCTTGCGAGCCGGCGTGTAGGCGAGTTGGGCGCGGCCGTTCGCTTCCGAAACGAATTGTTGAAACACGCAGCCGGTGGCGCACTCGATCCCTTTTATCCGCGCGTCGTCGGCGGACCTCAAACGAACCTGACGATTGTCCCCGGTCAGAACTGGCAACGCCATCCTCCGGTTGTGGTCACGATCCCGACGGATGGACGGCACAATCCTGAGTGCGCGGACATCCCGCGGTTTATAGTAGGATCGGACGAGGGAAGGGCGGATGGCTTTCCTGATCGCACGACCTTCCGTATTGAAATTCCGAATACAACCCATGCGCGACTGGTGATCGCCGATGCCGGGCCGAAGGGATCGAATGTCCGCGTGTGGCTGGATGGCCATGTTATTGCGGAGGAAATCTGGCCGGCGCAGCCGTCGGGATCCGGACCGGTGCATGCGAAACGTCCCCGTGAAATTAGTTTCGAGCTGAACACCGGTGCGCACGAAATCCTGCTCGAGAACAACGGCGGTGACGACTGGTTCGAGTTTGGCTCGCTCGATTTGGGTTTGCAGACGTCGCTGATGGCGGCGGTTGGGAAACGGTCTTCGTCGGTGATCGCTGGTTGGGTTTGGCGCGAAGATGGGGTTTTCTCGCTCAAGCCGCCACCAGCATCGGATGAGGCGACGATCATCGTCGACGATGTGCCCGCGGGGACATGGCAGTTGACGTGGTGGGATTCAGTGAGAGGCGAGCCACGTGAGACCGAGTCGATTTCGCACGCCGGCGGCGATTTGCATCTGAAAACGTCTTCATTCTCACGTCATGCCGCATTCATTCTCCGACGCTGAACCGATCGATCGGCAAGCGACGCCCGAAGCGCGGGCGTTGTTGCGATTCCTTCAATCGATAAACGGGCGTCGAACGCTCTCCGGGCAGCATAACTACTTTTCGTCGCCGCAACTTTCGAGCGATCGCGTGAAGGCAACGGCGGGCGCGTCGCCGCTGGTGTGGGGTTGTGAATGGGGATTTTCCGATTCCCGTCACGCGACGGATGATATTGCTCATCGTCCGCGTGTGCTCGCGGAAATGAAGGCGCGTCACGAGGCGGGCCATGTCGTGGTGCTCACGTGGCATCAAGCGAGTCCGACCATCGGGGAGCCGTGTCTTTTCGAGGAAGGCGTGAAGATGAATCTCCCGCAGCATGAGTGGCGCGAAATTCTCACCGAAGGCTCGCGGCTGCATCGTATCTGGTGCGAACAGGTGGACTTGTTGGCGGAGGGATTGCGGACATTGAGCGATGCGCGCGTGCCGCTGGTGTTTCGTCCTTATCACGAGATGAACGGCGACTGGTTTTGGTGGGGAGCACGACCCGGAGCGAACGATTACGGGCAGCTGTGGCGGCGACTGCAGCAGCGACTCATGCATCATCATCGACTGCATAATCTTCTCTGGGCCTGGTGCTGTGATCGTCCGTCGGAGGGCGTCGAAGCGTATTGGCCGGGGCACGACGTGGTGGATTTAGTGGGCACCGACATTTATCCGCTGCCCGGGCGTCCTGTCGTGTATCCACAGGAATGGTACGATCGCATGGCGGCGCTCGCGCGGGGAAAACCGCTGGCGCTGACGGAAAATTCCGTGCTGCCAACCGATGAGGAACTCACGCGCCAACCTTGGGCGTGGTTTATGGGATGGGTGGATCTTCTTTTCGAAGCGAACTCCGAAGAGGAGATCCGGCGTGCCTATGCCAACCCGCGTGTAGCTTCCTTGAGCGACACGCGCGGATGATCGGCGCGTGTGGCTTGGGCGCGAAGGAACGAAGCGAGAGCGAAACTCAAACGAGCTCTTCGCTCTTTACCCACTGAATGGCGTGGCGCACGAGGTCGGCGCCTTTTGCGAGGCGCAGCTTGATCTTCAGGTGCTCACGATACGAATCGATGGTTTTCACACTCAGGCCGAGTTTCGCGGCGATTTGTCGCGTGCTGTAGCCGTTGCCGATGTGCACGAGGACTTCCATCTCGCGGTCGCTGAGGCTGTCCATCGAGAACGTCATTTCCTCCCGCTTGTTGTTCACGAAGCGATGAAGGATGCGTTCTTTCATACGTTCGCTAAGATAAAGTTCTCCCTGAAGTACGCGGCGCACGGCGGTGATGAGCGCGTCGGCGGCCTGGTCCTTCATAAGATAGCCCTTCGCGCCTGCGCGAAGCGCGCGTTCGGCGTAGAGGTTTTCATCGTGCATCGAGAGGACGAGCGTCTTTGCGGCGGGAGCGATCGCGACGAGGTTTTTGATGAGTTCGATGCCGCTCGTGGTTTTGAGCGAGATATCGACGATGATCAGATTGGGATTCAGCTTCGGGATCAGCTCGATCGCCTTCGGGGCGCTATCGGTTTCGCCGCAGATTTCGAATGAACCGTTTTGCGTGAGCAAGGTGGCGATTCCCGAACGCGTCACCGGATGATCATCTACAATGAAAATCCGGCGGGAACTCACGCTGTCGCCGGATTGGCGAGCGCCGTTGGCGGGAGTGAAGGGGGCGGCGGATTCCAAAGGGGAAAGTGATTTCATGGGTGTGAAAGTGCCGCTCGTAACGCACGCACGATGCCGGTCGAACGTGGGTTTTTATAAGCAGGTTAATCTGAATCGGATAAAATAGTTTAGGCATTCGCTTACATATCACGTGTGCAGAATCATAGCGCAGAATGCGCGCCTTCCCGCTAGGTTTCGCGGCATAATGCACTACGCCGGCTCACGGAACATTTCTGACGGCTCCTCCAGAAATAATCCGGCATGCATTTTGTTCATTTACCGATAGGCGAACACAGAGAGCTTATTCGGGTGTTCCCTGATTGATCTTACTTGAAATGGCCGGGTGGCACGCATGCGCGGGGCGCATTACTATTCAACGGGCGAACGCCCGCTAATTTATGCAGCCAACAAAAATCTGGAAAGGTCACTCGTATCCGCTCGGCGCCACTTGGCGTGGTGATGGCGTCAACTTCGCGTTGTTCTCGGAAAACGCGACGAGCGTGGAGCTCTGTTTATACGATTCCGATGATCCGTCGAAGGAGACGGCGCGTATTCCTGTGACGGAGCGAACCGATTGTGTCTGGCATGTCTTTTTGCCGGAAGCGCGTCCGGGTCAGCTCTATGGTTATCGCGTGCATGGACCCTACGATCCGGCGGCGGGACATCGTTTTAATCCCGCGAAAGTGCTGCTCGATCCTTACGCGAAAGCGATCTCGGGCCGCGTGGATTGGCGTGAGGAGATGTTTGGTTATCGCGTGGGCGATGAAGCGGCGGATCTCTCGAAAGATGATCGTGACAATGCCGCGTGGGTGCCGAAGTCGGTGGTCGTCGATACGGCATTTACATGGGACGATGATTCACCGCCGACGCGGCCTCTGCACGAAACGGTGATCTACGAAACGCATGTGAAGGGATTTTCGCAGTTATGGGAAGAAGTGCCAAAAGCGCTGCGCGGCACTTACAGCGGACTCTGTTCGCCGCAGGCGATCGCCTACTTCAAAAAACTCGGCGTAACCGCGATCGAAGTATTGCCGGTGCATCATCACATCACGGGGCAACATCTGGTTGAGAAGAATCTCACCGATTATTGGGGTTACAATACGATCGGTTTCTTTGCGCCGGAATCTAAATACTGCAGCGCGGGAGATCGCGGGGAACAGGTTTCCGAATTCAAGACGATGGTGAAGGCGCTTCACCGCGCGGGATTCGAAGTGATTTTGGACGTTGTTTATAATCACACCATCGAGGGGAATCATCTCGGTCCTACGATTTCCTTCCGCGGTATAGATAACGCGGCCTATTATCGTCTCGTACCGGATGATAAACGTTATTATATGGATTATACGGGAACGGGGAATACACTCAATGTGCCGCATCCGCGCGTGCTGCAGTTGTTGATGGATAGTCTGCGGTATTGGGTCACCGAGATGCACGTCGATGGTTTTCGCTTCGATCTCGCGGCCACGCTCGCGCGCGAACTCCACGAAGTGAGCAAGCTCTCGTCGTTCTTCGATGTGATTCACCAGGACCCGGTGATTTCGCGCGTGAAGCTTATCGCCGAACCGTGGGATGTCGGCGAGGGCGGTTATCAAGTGGGAAACTTTCCCGTGCTGTGGGCCGAATGGAACGGACGTTATCGCGACACCGTGCGCGGTTATTGGAAAGGCGACAGCGGACTCACCAGCGATCTCGCGTATCGTCTTTGCGGCAGTTCCGACCTTTACCAGAGCGAAGGCAAGGCGCCGTCCGCGAGTATCAACTTCATCACCTCACACGATGGCTTTTCGCTGCGCGATCTCGTGTCGTTTAGCGAGAAACACAATCATGCAAACGGTGAAGATAATCGCGACGGCGATAATCATAACCTCTCATGGAACTGGGGACATGAAGGTTTGGATGCGCCGGAGGAAATTCTAAAACTGCGACGACGCATGCAGCGGAATTTCCTGGCGACGCTGTTTCTCTCGCAGGGCGTTCCGATGTTGCGCGGAGGCGACGAATACGGAGCGACGCAGCAGGGAAATAATAATGCGTATTGTCAGGATAACGAGATCAGCTGGCTCGCGTGGAAACGCGGTGAGCACGAGAACGCGTTGGTCGAGTTCACGAGCAAGTTGATTCAACTCCGCCACAACCATCCGATCTTCCGCCAACCGCGATTTTTCCAAGGACGCGATCTGCGTGGCGAAGGCGTGAAGGACATCACCTGGCTCAATGCGGAAGGCGTTGAGATGGACGACGCGGCGTGGGCCGCGGAGTTCGCAAAGGTGATCGGCGTGATGCTCAACGGTGATTCGCTCGTGGTGAAAGATTTCTTCGGCAATCCGATCAGCGACGATACGTTTGTGCTCTTCTTCAACGCGCATCATGAAGATTTTGCGGTGTGTTTGCCGGGCAAAACCGATGTCGAGTGGAAGCTGATTTTGGACACCGCGGACGAAGCGGGTTTCCTGGAGGAACCTCCAATCGTGAAAGGCGGCGATGAATACACCATGACCGCGCGCTCCCTCTGTTTGTTTGAACAGGCGACAGGCTCGGACTCCGAAGCGCGCGAAGCGCAGCAGCACTCCGAGCGCAAGAAGCGCGCAGGTCCGCGCAAGCGTTCCTGAACTCGCGGCGGGCGCGGTGCACGAGTGTGCGCTTGCGCCCGCCCGGCCGCTCGTGGCTCACTGGCTGCCTATGAGTTCAGACCTGACAGCCCGCATCGAAGCGGGACGTGCAGCCGTGATGGCGCAGACGGAATTGATGCATGCGGAGTTCGGGCGTGCGGCGAGTCATTGGAAGTACGATGGCACGCGCGTGACGCCGGTCGACGTGGCGATTTCCGAGAACATCGTCCGACTGCTCACGAGCCGCTTCCCGGAAGACCAGGTTTTCAGCGAAGAACTCGCCGTTACGGATAAACCCATCGCCGTGACCTCGCACTTTTTCTGGGTGCTCGATCCGATCGACGGCACCAACAACTACGCCACGGGTATCGCGCACTGCGCGATCTCGCTCGGTTTATTTGAGAACGGCGTGCCGGTGTACGGTTTCGTTTACGACATGAGCCGGCGCGTGTTGATCGAAGGCGGTCCGGGTCATGGGCTGCGCGATGGCGGTCGCGAAGCCCATGTGAAAACAGGCGCGCCGAATCCACAAAGTCTGCTCGGTTTTCACAGCCCGTTCGATCGCCAGTTCGCGCATCAGGCGTCGGCGTTGGTGGAAAATTTTAAGATTCGCGGACTCGGCAGCAGCACGCTGCATCTCGCGTACGTGGCGGTGGGCATTCTCGATGCGACCGTCGATCACAACGTGAAGATTTGGGACATCGCGGCGGCGATTCCGCTGTGTCTCGCCGGTGGCGGCGAGGTGCAGTTTCTCGATCGCGAACAATTTCCCATGCACGAGTTTGATCTGAAAATGCCGCGCATCCGCTACGTGGCGGGAAATGCCGCGATGTGCGCGCGCTTGCGCGAATTGCTCGACGCGCCGCGGACGTGAGGCGGCGCGACCGCGCGTTTGAAACGACGCTCACTGCGCGGCGAGCGCGGAAGCGTTTTCGTTGTCCGCCCACATGCTCGCGTTTTCCGCATGACGCTCGCGCGTCCACGAAACCGCGGGGCGAATCGCACGCGCGGGTGAGCCGACAGCGAGCGCTTGAGAAGGAATTTCGCCGGAAACGAGCGAGTTGGCGCCGACGATCGCGCCATCGCCGATGCGGGAACCTTTCAGCACCAGCGCGCGAATGCCCAACCAAACGTGATGACCGATGCTGACATCGGCGGCGGGATTGATGCGACGGCCGGAAGGGGCATCGAAGATCGCGTGCCCGTCGCTATTGCGGATGCATGTATTCATCGCGACCATACAATCCGAGCCGATCGAAACGCTGCCGCCTTCGCTGCACACAATCGTCGGTGTGGTCATCGTGGTGCCTTCGCCGATGGCGATGCGACTGCCGCCATCTTCCGCGACGAAGTTTCCGCCGGCGCGAATGCGAACGAGCGAACCGATGGTGATGCGGTTGCCGTCGCCGATCAGCGTGAGGTGCGTGCCTTGGAGAATCACATTCTCGCCGATTTCGACGATATTGTCCCGGCCCGCGAAGGTGATGCGGCAGCCCTGCAGACGAGAATCGTGATAAGTGAGACGGTTGCCCCGCAGTCCGCTGACACGGCTGGTGGCTTTGAGGATGAGCCAAGCGCGGAAGCGCTTGAGGTGCTTTTTGAGGAACATGTTAGGGGCTGGCACCTTAAAAATGGTCTGCCTTGGCGAAATGTGCAACACCAAGCCTGCGCGTCCGTTGCGGAGGCGGGCTCGATGCGCAGCTGAGCGAATCGCTCAAACCTGATACGCGCGCAGCGGCTCGGGATCGATGACCTGCGTGTTGGGGAGCTTTGCCGCGAGCTCTTGTTTGAACCACGCGCGAGCGGAAGGCTCACCATGCGTGAGCACGATACTGCGCGGCGCGGCTTGCACGGCGAACTCGAGCAATTCGTCGCGATCGGCGTGACCGCTGAGCTCGAATTTTTCGACGCGGGCTTTGACCTTGGTTTTGACGTTGGCCGCTTTGAACAAGAACTGGTCGCCGGGCTTCGCCGCGAGGAGTTCGCCGCCAGGCGTCTCGGGATCGCAGTAGCCGACGAAGCCAATGGTGTTGCGCGCGTGCCCGACCAAACCGGACGCGAGTGTGTACGACGGCGTGCGCTCGACCAACATGCCCGAACTGATGATGTAGATCGCGTTTTGCTTAGGATCTTCGCCGGGGACCAGTTTGCGCGGAGCCGGTTTGATTTTGAGATCCTTGATGACGCTCTTCGAGAAATGGACGTGCTTGGTCTTGCGCGCGATCTCGTCGAGGTAGTCAGCGAGGTCCATGCCGAGGCCGGCGGCGAAAATCGGACACTCGACGAGTTTGCCGAACTTGCGGGCGTCGGCGAGGATCGAGAGGACTTCTTGCTGACGGCCGAGCGCAAAGACGGGCATGAGAAACGAACCGCCGCGTTGGATGGTGTCGTTGATCGAAGTGATGAGGCGGGCGACTTCTTCGACGCGCGATTTGCCTTGGGGGCGCTCGGTGTTGCCGCGCGTCGTTTCCATGACGAGCGTGTCGAAGTGGCCGGCGGGGAATTTCGCGCCGGGGAGCGTGCGCTGATTTTCGAACAACACGTCGCCCGTGATGAAGATCTGGCGTTTCTTGTGGTGGATCTCGACGGCGGCGGCACCGGCGACATGGCCGGCGGGATGAAAGATGAACGTGATTTCGTCTTTGCGCGCGCGGAACTTCTTGGCCTGGCCATAGGGGATGCCCGTGAAACGCTTCGCGATGCGATCGATCTCCTCATGTGTGAAAAGAACGGGGGCGGGCGTCGCGGTGTTTTCCTCCTGTTGGCGCAGCATGACGCTCGCGGAGTTGTGCAACATGCGCTCGATGAGGATGCGGCTGGAAGTGGTCATGATCACCGGCGCGTCTTTATGTTCGCGCATGAGGACGGGCAGACTGCCAATATGGTCGAGATGGCAGTGGGTGATGATGATCAGATCCACACGCACACCGCGCAGAGGCGTCAGGTCGGGCGTCTTATGGATGGCGGATTCCTTGGGGTTCAGACCGCTGTCGATAACGATGTTTAGGTCGCCGATCTGGACGAAGTGGCTGTTGGCGCCGATCCCGCCGTCCCGGTTCAAATCAATTAACTTCATGTAATAAAGGGTCAGTAATTACGGCCGGGGAAATGCCCCGCAAGCGTCGATTCCAACCTCCGCCGAGAGAGCCGCGGGCCTCAGTCGCGCGGGATGCGCATGTCAAACGGCGGCAGCATGACATGCACTTTGCGACCTTGATCGTCCACGCCATGGAAGCAGCCATAGGCTCGGGCGTCGGTGCCGGTCACGTGGTAACTATTGTAGGAAAAGTGTTCTCCCGAAGCGAGGCGCGGCGTCTCGCCGACGATGCGATCGCCTTCGACCACCAGCTGGGAGCCGTCCGCGTGGTGGATGACCCATTTGCGGCCGAGCAACGTGATGGTGCGATCGGAAGCGTTGCTGATCGTGATGAAATAAACGAACGCGTGCGGCTTGTCTTCGGGCAGGCTCATGCCGCCGTGATGATAGACGAGTTTATCAAGACGGGCGGTGAGGCCGGGAAGTGCGAGCGAAACGGACACGTGTGGAAGGGCTGAGAGAGCGAACAAACGCACGCAAGGTTCGTTTGCAAACAAGGCCGAAAACAGATGCGCGGAAGATCTGCATCGCCGAACAGGACAGCATATGGGCTCGTGGGCGCGCAGTTTGCCGGAATTTTTTCGCGTGAGAGCGGTGGCTTGCGCGCGAGTTCGTCGGATTCCGTTTGCATGCGAGCCGCGAGCACCAGGAAGCTGCGAGCGCATGTTGTTGGGCGATTACATCGGCGTCTTGATCCTTGGCTTGCTCGGTACCGGGCATTGCGTGGGCATGTGCGCGGCGTTTTCCATCGCGGCGTCGACGGGGCCGGGCGGGTTTGCGGGACTCGTGACGCGACAGTTCGTGTATCACTTGGGCAAAGCGACATCGTATCTGTTTATCGGTGTGCTGCTTTTGCTGGCGGGGCAATGGGTGGAAGCGCGTACATCGCTTGATCGTTTTCAAAACGTGATCGGATGGATCACGGGCACGCTGATGATTGTGGCCGGGCTCGCGTACGCGCTCGAGCTGCGGTTGCCGCCGACAGTGTCGCGTTGGTGGCAGGGGAATGCGGCCTGCGGCGCGGTGGCGGGGATGTGGCGATCGCCGTCGTTGTTCAGAAGCTTGCTGGTGGGGTGGGTGAACGGATTCCTGCCGTGCGGACTTTCGCTGATGGCGCTGCTTTATCTCGTGAGTTTTGGTGAAGTGAAAGGGCTGGTCATCGGCGTGTATCTTTTCGGTCTGGCGACGATGCCGGGGTTATTGGTGGTGGCGTGGGCGGGAAAAAAGATCACGCAGCAACGTCGTCGCTGGCTGGTGCGCGCGAGTGGAGTCGCGCTCGTGATTTTCGGCGTGCTCACGCTGGTGCGCGGACAACCCGCGATCCATCACTGGATGCATGAGCATCTGATGTGGGGCGACGATGCGGGCGGGCACTCCGGGCATGGCGCGGGGCACGAAGGGCATCACCATTAAGGTGGGCCAAGGGGGCGTTTGCGGGCGAAAAAAAGCCCGCTTTTGCCAGATGGAGAGTTGACGGATTTATCTCGTCCAACGTCTTAGCGTCATATGTTGCCGACCAAACTCGACAAGCCCGTCGATATCACCAGCGACCATGTTTTGGGAAATCCCGGTGCGGATATCACCCTCGTCGAGTATGGCAGTTATGCCTGTACGTACTGTCATGCGGCGCACGAAGTAGTGGCGGATTTGCGCGACCAGTTTGGCGATCGCATGCGCTACGTTTTCCGCCACCGGCCGTTGCCCGGAAGCGAGATGGCCATGCGTGCGGCGGAGCTGGCGGAGTACGCCGCGCAGCACGATAAATTCTGGCTGGTGCATGACGCGTTGATGCGTCGCGGTCCGCATTTCAGCGCGCGCGATTTTGATGAGATCGCCGCGGAGTTCGAGCTGGATATGCCCGAACGGTGGCTGGAGCCGGAACGCCGCATCGCCGAGGAACACGTGGCCGCGGACATGACCTCCGCGCGCGACAGCAATGTCACGATGACGCCGGCTTTCTTTATCAACGGCCGCAAATACGACGGCCCGTGGGAAAAAACGGCGCTCGCCGAAGCGATGCAGGGACGTCTGCCGCATCGCCTGCAAACCAAGGCGATGGATTTTGTGCGTTGGGGTCCATCGGCGGGATTTCTCCTGTTGTTCATGACGGTCGCCGCGGTGGTGTGGGTGAACACGCCGTGGGGCGGTGCCTTTGAGGCGTGGTGGACGACGCAGGCGGGCGTGGAGCTCGGCAGCTGGCGGTTTTCCCTGCCGCTGCTCGATTGGGTGAACCATGGCTTGCTGACCTTCTTCTTTTTGGTGGTCGGGCTTGAAATCAAACGCGAGTTCACCGTGGGGCGGCTGGCGTCGTGGCGCATCGGCGCGTTGCCGGTGGCGGCTTCATTTGGCGGCATCGTCGCGCCGGCGCTCATTTATGCGGCGGTGGTCGGTTGGAGCAGTCCGCTGGTGATGGGTTGGGGCGTGCCGATCGGCACGGACACGGCGTTTGCGGTGGCCTTGATCGTCTTGATGGGCGACCGCGTGCCGGTGGAGTTGCGCGTGTTTCTCACCGCGGCCGTGATCGTGGATGACGTGGTGGCCATTGCTGTGATCGCGCTGTTTTATTCCGGGGCGCTCGACATGAACTTTTTGATGGCGGCGGGAGCGACGACGGTGTTGTTGATCGCGCTCAACCGTCTCGGTGTGCACAACGCGCTCCCATACGCGCTTCTTGGAATCGCGCTGTGGGTGTTTCTCCATGACGCCGGACTGCACGCGACTCTGGCGGGTGTGATCCTGGCGGTCGTGACCCCGACGCGCCCGCCGGCGAATCTGCGGGTGTTGATGGCGCAGGCGGAGGCTGTGATCCGCGCCGAATCGTATAACGAAAAGGAAGATGTGATGCACCATGGTCCCTCGACGCCGGCGATGGAGGCCCTCGATACCATCTATAAACGCATGGAATCCCCGGCGGATAAATTGCTGCGCGTGGTGGAGCCGTGGTCGAGTTACGTGGTGCTTCCCGTGTTCGCGCTGGCGAATGCGGGAGTGATGTTGTCGACCGATGTCTTCGAAGGTCACGAGCGGCTCATGGCGGCGATTATCCTCGGCTTGGTGGTGGGCAAGCCTCTGGGCATCGTGGGCGCGGCCTGGCTGGCGGTACGCTGCAATCTCGCGAAGAAACCTGACGAGTATTCGTGGCGCCAACTCATCGGCGCGGGTGTGCTCGCCGGCATCGGTTTCACGATGTCGTTGTTCATCGCGCGGGAAGCGTTTGCGGACGACGCCGATTTCGCCGCGGCCAAGATCGCGATCTTCCTGTCGTCGATCCTCGCCGGCGTGCTCGGCGCGGCGGTGCTCTGGCGCAAACGACGCGTGGAGGTCTGAAAACCGCACCTTCCGCACGATCGTCACAATATTCTCCTTGAGGAATATTCCGCAGGGAGAATGTTGGCGGCGTGGACTTGGTTTCCATCTACGAATGTTTTTGTGACAGGACGCGCTTGCGCATCCTGAACCTCCTGCTGCAGGGGCCGCTCTGCGTCTGTCATTTTCAGGAGGTGCTGGAAGAGCCGCAGGTGAAGATATCCAAGCATCTCGGCTATATGCGTCGACGAGGGTTGGTGCGGGCCGGGCGGGAAGGAAACTGGGTAATTTACTCCCTGCCTCCGGCGGCGGAGCGCACGCCCGAACTCGGCGCCAATCTGGCGTGTTTGCAGGACTGTTTGTCCGGGAAGCCGGTTTTTAAGCGCGATCTCGTCCGGCTCGGGAAAGTGGATTTTTCCTGCGCACCGGTGTGCGGCGCCGGCACACGCAAAACGCGGGCGGGGAAATCCCGGAGCTGACGGGCGCCGCGCGACGACCGTGAATGTATTTGTTTCATGAATACAGAAAAACCTCTCATCCTGGTGTTATGCACCGGGAACTCGTGCCGGAGTCATCTGGCGGAAGGCATCCTGCGGTCGCTGGCCGGGGATCGTTATGAAATTGCCAGCGCGGGATCGCGGCCCGCGGGTTATGTGCACCCGCTGGCGATCGCGGTGTTGCGCGAGATCGGCATCGATATCGCATCGCACCGTTCGAAACATCTGAGCGAGTTTCTCGAGCGGGAAGTGGAAACGGTGGTGACCGTGTGCGGCAACGCCGACCAGGCCTGCCCCATTTTCCCTGGGCAGGTGAATCGTCATCATTGGCCGTTCGATGATCCGGCACATGCGACAGGAACCGAGGCGGAGCAACTGGCGGTTTTTCGGCGCGTCCGCGACGAGATCCGGCGGACTTTTACCGCGTACATCGATGGACGTCGCGACGAAGCAAAACGAAAAGGAGTACCCGTCCGATGAGTGCATCCTCCGAAGGCCGGCTGTCGTTTCTCGATCGTTATCTGACCCTGTGGATATTTTCGGCGATGGCGCTGGGGCTCCTGCTCGGTGCGATTGCCATTCCGGATCCGAGGGCGTTTTTTGCGCCGCTCACGATCGGAACCACCAATCTGCCCATCGCGATCGGGTTGATCCTCATGATGTATCCGCCGCTCGCGAAGGTGAAGTATGCGAAGCTGCCTCAGGTGTTCGCGGACCGCCGGTTGTTGGGATTGTCGCTCGTGCAGAACTGGGTCGTCGGGCCTGTGCTGATGTTTCTGCTGGCGGTGGTATTTCTGCGCGATCAACCGGACTATCTCGTGGGGCTGGTGCTGGTCGGCATCGCCCGGTGTATCGCGATGGTGCTGGTCTGGAACGATCTCGCGAAAGGCAGCAGCGAGTACGCGGCGGGTTTGGTGGCACTGAACAGTCTCGCGCAAATCCTCTGCTACGGTTTCTACGCGTGGATTTTTGTGACGGTGCTGCCGCCATATTTCGGGCTCGAAGGCAAACTCGTGCCCGTCGCGATGCGCGACGTGTTTGTGAGCGTGATGATTTATCTGGGAATCCCTTTTGCGGCGGGTGCGCTCAGTCGTTGGCTCGGTGTGAAGTGGAAAGGTGAAGCGTGGTACGAGGAGGTGTTTCTTCGTCGCATCTCGCCACTGACGCTGGGCGCGCTGCTGTTCACCATCGTCGTGATGTTCACCTTCCAGAGCGGCGCGTTCATGCGGCTGCCGTTCGATGTGCTGCGCATCGCGATCCCGCTGGTCCTGTATTTCACGATCATGTTTGTGGTGAGTTTTTTCATGAGTCGCCGGGTGGGGGCGGATTACCCGCGTGCGACGACGCTGGCCTTCACCTCGGCGGGAAATAATTTCGAGCTGGCGATCGCGGTGGCCATCGCGGTGTTTGGCATCGATTCGCCGGTGGCGTTCGCGACCGTGGTCGGCCCGTTGATCGAAGTGCCGGTGTTGATCGCGCTCGTGCAAGTGGCGCTGCGGTGGAGAAAACGCTTCGTGACGCCGTGACCCGGTGTGGAACTTGCGCCTTGGCAGGTACGGAGGCAGCGCTTACGAACGCGCCTTTTCATTATGTCACTCGCACTCCTTTTCGCCGGTCAGGGCGCCCAAAAAGTCGGTATGGGCAAATCGCTGTACGAAAATTCGGCTGCCGCCCGCGCGCTCTACGACGAGGCCAATCAGGTGCTTGGCTGGGAGCTCACCAAGCTCTCGTTTGAAGGCCCGGACGCGGAACTCACGCAGACCAAGGTCTGCCAGCCGGCGTTGTTTGTGCACGGCATGGCGTTGCTCGCGGCGTTGAAAGAACGCGGACGTCTCGTCGGCGACGAAGAGCCGAAGTTCGCGCTCGGACTGAGCCTCGGCGAAGTGACGGCGCTGACCGCTGCCGGTGTTTTCGATTTTGCGACGGGGCTTCGCGTGGTCGCGGAGCGCGGACGTTTGATGCAGCAAGCGTGCGATCAAACCGTCGGTGGCATGGCGGCCGTCGTCGGAGAAGAACGCGCGACCGTGGCCAAACTGTGCGAAGAGTTCGATGTGGAAGCGGCCAATTTCAATTGCCCCGGCCAGATCATCATCTCGGGAGAAAAAGCGCGTATCGAAGCGGCCGTCGCCGCCGCGAAGGAGCGTGGCATCAAGAAAGTCATGTCGCTCAATGTCGCCGGCGCATACCACAGCCGCCTCATGGAGCCGGCCCGTGCGCAGTTCGAAGCGTTTTTGGCGACGGTGAAGTTCGCCGAGCCGCGCTACACGGTTTTCACCAACACGACCGGCCAAGCCGTGTCCTCGCCCGACGATATCCGCGCGGCTTTGGTGAAGCAGGTCGTATCTTCCGTCCTATGGGAAGATTGCATGCGCAGCGCCTCTGCGGCGGGTGCGACCAACTACTGGGAGCTCGGTCCGGGCGGTGTGCTCGCGGGCTTGGCGCGTCGGACGAACAAAGATTGGCCGGTGAAGAGCCTGTCTGAGTTTTCCGATTTAGCCGCTTGAATCTCGCGCGGGGGCTGCGCACCCTCGACCCTTTGAACTCTTGAATGCAGCCTCCGCGAGGATGGTTGCGTGCCACCATGGAAGAACTTCTGACACGTAATTTCTGCATCATCGCCCACGTTGATCACGGCAAGACCACGCTCTCCGACCGGCTGCTTGAATTTACCAACACGGTCGAACAGCGCGTGCTCACCGATCAGCACTTGGATGCGATGGACTTGGAGAAAGAGCGCGGTATCACCATCAAGAGTCACCCGGTCACGATGTTCTACACGGCCAAGAACGGCCGCCGGTATAAACTCAATCTGATGGATACGCCGGGGCACGTGGACTTCTCCTACGAAGTTTCGCGCAGCCTCGCGGCCTGCGAAGGTGCCGTGCTCCTCATCGATGCCGCGCAAGGCGTCGAAGCCCAGACCGTCGCCAACGCGCATCTCGCGACCTCGCAGGACCTGAAGATTATTCCGGTCATCAACAAAATCGATCTGCCCTCGGCCAACCTCGAACTCTGCACGCAACAGCTCGAGGACATCCTCACGATTCCCGCCGAGGAAGCGATTCTCGCCAGCGGCAAATCGGGCATCGGCATTCAAGATATCCTCGAAGCGGTCGTGGAGCGCATCCCGCCGCCGCGTTGGCGCGATTATCCGCAGACGCGCACATTGGTTTTCGATTCTCTCTACGATGCGTATCGCGGCGTGATCACGTATGCCCGCGTGTTCTCCGGTTCGATCAAAGCCGGTGATCAGATGCTGCTCATGAGCAACGGGCAGAAGTCCGAAGTGAAGGAAGTCGGCATCTTCACGCCCAAGATGCAGAAGGTCGATGTGCTCGCGGAGGGCGATGTCGGCTACGTCGTTTCCAACATCAAGGACACGTCCGAAATCAAGATCGGCGACACGCTCACGCTCGCGCGGCAGCCCGCCTCGGAAATGCTGCCGGGCTACAAGGAAGTGCGTCCGATGGTCTTCTGCGGTTTGTATCCGCTCGAGAGCAGCGACTACGAAAAACTCAAAGCTTCGCTCGGACGTCTGCGTCTCAACGATGCGGCGTTCCTGTATCAATCCGAGAGCTCGGTCGCGCTTGGTTTCGGTTTCCGCTGCGGCTTCCTCGGTTTGCTTCACATGGAGATCATCCAGGAGCGCATCCGCCGCGAACACGACGTCGAGATCATCTCCACGTATCCAAGTGTTGTATACAAGGTGAAGACGCACGGCTCCGCGGGCGAAATCGAAGTCGATAATCCCGTGATGTTGCCGGATCCCGGCACGATCGAGTACATCGCCGAGCCGACGATTCGCGCGTCGATTCACATTCCCAACACTTCCATGGGCGACATCCTCTCGCTCATCATGGAAAAACGCGGCGTCTGCGAACACACCGACACGCTCGACGCGTCGCGCGTGATGCTGCGCTGCTCGCTGCCGCTCAACGAAATCCTTGTAGATTTCAACGACCGTCTGAAATCCATCACGCATGGCTACGGCTCGATGGATTACGAACTCGGCGAATATCGTGCGGCCGATCTCGTGAAGATGGACATTCTCATCAACGGCGATCCCGTGGACGCGTTTGCGAGCATTGTCCACCGCGACAAAGCCGAATCGAAAGGTCGCGAGCTCTGCGAAAAACTCGCCGATATCATCCCGCCACAGATGTTCAAAGTCGCCATCCAAGCCGCGATCGGGGGCAAGATCATCGCGCGCGACAACGTGAAGGAAATGCGCAAGGACGTGACCGCGAAGTGCTACGGCGGTGACATCTCCCGTAAGCGCAAGCTCCTCGATAAACAGAAAGAAGGCAAAAAGAAGATGAAGCAGATCGGCAAGGTCTCCATCCCGCCCGACGCCTTCATCCAAGTGCTCAAGAACAACTGAGTCGTGCCGCGCTCCGCTCGCGCCAAGTACCAAGGTCTAAGCACCAAGTGCCAAGAACCGCGTATTAAGAAACCGGAGACGCGAATTTTCAGATCGATTCCACAAAGCCCGATGTCTCGCCTTGGAACCCGACCTTCGGTACTGGGTACTTAACTCCCTTCTTCTCCTTTCCACATGTTCCGATTCTTCTCGTCCGTCGAAAAGCAGATGCGTGCCAATGCCACCAACTGGTTGGAACTTGCGGACAAGATTCTGAATTACCGACGCGATGAGTTGGTCGCCGCCGATCGCGCCGATCTCCAACAGAAAAGTGAACAGTTGCGCGGCATGCTGCGCGAGAAAGCCGATGCGAGCAAACTCAAGCTCGGCATCGAAGCGCTCGAACCGGCGCTGCGCCGCACGGGCGGGAAATTTTATCCGCGTTCAACGCTGCAGGAATACATCGAGTTCTTTGTCGTCGCCGCGATCGTGATCCTCGGTCTGCGCGCGTACTTCGTGCAGCCGTTCAAGATTCCGACGAATTCGATGTGGCCGACGTATTACGGCATGACCGGCGAAGTGTTCCGCACTGAAGCGGACGAACCCGGCACGGCCGCACGCATCGCGCGCTTCGCGTTATTCGGTGCGCAACGTCGCTCGATCGATGCGCCCGTCGATGGCGAAGTGTGGATTCCGGTCGGCGGAAGTCCGCGCGGGGTGATTTCTTCGAGCCTCGTGAAAGGCCGTACGTGGGGGGTAATTCCGGCGCAAGTGCAGGAGTTCATGCTGCGCATCGGCGATCAGACGGTGACCTTCACGGTGCCGGCGGATTTCAAGTTCGATGCGGTCGCGCACGAAGCGTTTTTCCCGGACGCACCCAACTTGATCGCAGCGCTCCAGCAGCGTCCCGCGCAGCGCGGCCAAGTGCCCGCAGGTGTGAACCGCGAGCTCGCGGCCGGCAGCTGGATCAACACGGGCAAACGCGTGAAAAAAGGCGAACGCGTGCTCTCGTTCGACGTGATGACGGGCGACCAGTTGTTCGTCGACCGCGTGTCGTATCATTTCGTGCGTCCTGAAGTCGGTTCGGGTTTTGTGTTTCGCACGGGCAACATTCCCGACATCCGCCGTCAGTACGGCGATCAGTATTACATCAAACGCCTCGTCGGCACGCCGGGCGACAAGATCGAAATCCGCGAGCCGGTGTTGTATCGCAATGGCGAGCCCATCGAAGGAGCGAAAGCGTTCGAACGAAACGCGCACCGCGAAGGCGTGTATCGCGGTTATGCGAATGGCGGTATCTTGGGACGCGGAACGACCTTCACGGTTGAACCCGAGCATTATCTCGCGCTCGGCGACAATTCGTACGACAGCGCCGATAGCCGCAGCTGGGGCCAAGTGCCGTACAAGGACGTCGTCGGTCGTCCGTTGTTTATCTATTATCCCTTCACGAAACGCTGGGGGCCCGCGCGCTGATTGCGCGAGCTGTGCGAAATCATGAGCGGCGACGCGCTTCGATCGCCGGCAGGAAAATCGTGAGCAGTCCGATCAGCGGCAGATAACTGCACAGATCGAACACACGCAGGATGCCGATGTGGTCGGCGAGTTTCCCGAGCGCGGCCGAGCCGATGCCGGCCGTGCCAAACGCGAACCCGAAAAACAAACCGCCGATCAGACCGACTTTGCCCGGCACGAGCGTTTGCGCGTAAACGAGGATCGCGGAAAACGCCGACGCGAGGATCCCTCCGATTAACACACTCAACACGATCGTGAGTGTGAGCCCCGCATAAGGCATCCACAGCGCAAACGGCGCCGTGCCCAAGATAGAAACCCAGATCACGAGCTTGCGACCGAAACGATCGCCAACCGGTCCGCCGATGATCGTGCCTGCGGCCACTGCGAACAAAAACACGAAGAGATAAATCTGCGCCTGCGAGGCTGAGACTTGGAACTTCTCGATCAGGAAGAACGTGTAGTAACTCGTGAAACAGGTGAGATAAATGTACTTTGAGAAAATGAGCATCACGAGCACGGCCATCGCTTGCACGACGATGCGTTTCGGTTGCGCCGGCAGGTGGGGCGGCACGGCCGAGTTTTTTCGCCGCGCGTTTTCGAGACGTCGTTTGTACCAAGCGCCCACGCGTTGAAGAATAAAAATGCCCGCCATCGGCACCGCGGCGAACCACAGCAGATGCGCTTGTCCGCGCGGCATCACGACAAACGCCGCGGCGAGGGGTCCGAGCGACGTACCGAAGTTTCCGCCGACTTGGAAAATCGACTGCGCGAATCCGTGTCGTCCGCCCGACGCCATGCGCGCGAGGCGGGAAGCTTCAGGATGAAAAATCGCCGAACCCGTGCCGACGAGGACCGTCGCGAGCAGCAAAGTCGAGAAGCTCCACGCGCCGGAGAACAGCACGAGTCCTACGAGGCTGATCGCCATGCCGATCGGCAAAGCCCATGGTTGCGGATGGCTGTCGGTGTACATGCCGACGACGGGCTGAAGCAGCGAACCGGAGAGCTGCAGCGTAAAGGTGATCAGCCCGATCTGCGCGAAGGTCAGTTGATGCGTATCCTTCAGCAGCGGATAGATCGACGGGATCAACGACTGCAGCGTGTCGTTGAGGAGATGCGACATGCCCAACGCGATCAACACGTTCAATGCCGTGTTCTCGAGAGGATGCGTAGTCGATGATTGGCTCGTTACAGAAGTCGCCATCGGATCACTCTGCCAGCTGCGCTGCACGATCCGCAAACCGCGAATGCTTCTCCCGCTGACAGCGGTTCAACTCAGCGAGCGATACAGCGCGCGCGTGGTGCAGTTGTGTCGTTGCACGGCGCATGTCTCACGCCGAGTGTTGTGATGTGGCTCACGAAAAACACCTGCTGATCGACGGAGGCAACATCCTGCATGCTTGGCCGGAGCTGAGGGCTTTGTTGAAACGCGATCGAGATGCCGCGCGTGCACGCCTGTCGTTGCGCGTGAGTGCGATTCACGACAGCGGACAAGCGCGTGTGACGCTAGTGTTCGACGGACGCGGCGATGAACTCGTGATCGAGCGGCCTGGCGGCGAGGAGTCGTTTACGCATATGTACACGCCCAGCGGGCTCACTGCCGACGATGTCATCGAGCGCCTCGTGGGCAAAGCGAGCGATCCGTCCGCGTATGTGGTCGCGACAGACGATCGCGCCGAGCAGCAAACCGTGGAAGCGCTTGGTGCGGCGGTGCTGTCGTCGGCGGATCTCGCTGCGTGGGCCGAACGCGCGGAGGATCGCCAACGCGCACAAGTGACTGGACGTCGCCGCGAAAACGAGCGGGAATGGCGACGGCCTAGATCATGAAAGCGAGCATTGGCGGGCGAGGGGACGGGATGACCGTGGAGGAGATTCAAGGACTCTACGGACCGTTTTCTTTTCCCGAAAAACTACTCCAACAAATCTGGCTGCGCGGCGATTTCGACACGCGCAGCGCATTCACCGCGGACGGACGTCGCGTCGAGATATTGCATCCCGGCCGCTGGAATTTGCTCGGCGGTCCGGACTTCAAAGATGCGCGCCTGCGTATCCAAAATGTGGTGACAACGGGCGACGTGGAGTTGCATCTGCGCGCGAGCGACTGGCGCTCGCATGGTCACGCAAGCGATCCCGCGTACGATCGTGTCGTGCTGCACGTGGTGCTTTTCCCCGGTGAAGAGCGCTTCACGACCGGCGCCGGCGGCCGCGAAATTCCCGTGCTGTCGCTGCTGCCGTTGTTGCAGCATGATTTGGAAGAGTACGCGGCAGATGCGGCGGTGGAGCGTCTGGCGAATCATCCGTTGACGCGTGCGCACGAAGCGCTGGCGGCGTTGCCTCCGGAGACATTGCGCGCGGTGCTCGCGGAGCAGGCGCATGAACGCTGGCGATTGAAGCGTCACTACGCGCGATTGCGGATCGAGCGCGTGGGATGGATCGAAGCGTGTCATCAAACCGCGATGGAGATTCTCGGTTATCGCATGAACCGCGCACCGATGCTCGCGGTCGCGACGCGTTGGCCGCTGGCGGAGTGGGAGCGGCGGACATCGCAATCGCCGGAAACTTGGCTCAACGAACTGCTCGCGGGCGGGGAGGGCGCCTGGCGTTGGCAAGTGCAAGGCATCCGCCCCGCGAACCAGCCGCGTACGCGTTTGCTGCAATATGCGCGTTGGACCGCGAGCTGCCCGCAATGGCCAGAACGGCTGGCGGAGGTTTTTCGCCACTGGAGCGAGTCGCAATCGACGTTTGACGGGAACCTAGCCGCGGCGCGGAAGGTGTTTCGACTGAAAGCCCTGCGCGAGACCGTCGGTGTGGATGTTTGCGGCGAGACGATTTCCGGTCCCCGACTCGATACGCTGATAGGCGATGGATTCTGGCCTTTGGTGGCGGCCCGCGGGTGTGTCGCGGAGGAGCTGGCGGAGGCGGGATGGGGCTTCGGATTTACGGGTGATGTGCCGGATTCGTGGCGGCGACTTTTGCGTCAAATCGACGCCATTGACGGCGTCCGGCAGCCGCTTACCCACGGCCGCGTTCAAGGATTTTTAGGATGGCTGCTTTCCGAGGAGAAAAAGCAGTCGCTTGGCAACTAACCGAGAGGGGCGTGGGACTTGACAAGGATTTCCACGGAAAGATACTGCGCCCCTTTAGTACACCGTTCACTTTCCAGAAAGTGGGCCTTTGGCCCGCTTTTTTTTTCCCTAAATTTATCAACCGTTATGAGCAGCGAAATTTTATCCGTCCTCGAGTACATGGAGAAAGAGAAGGGGATCAGTCGTCCCGACATGATCGCCGCGATCGTGAACGCGATTAAGACTGCGGCCCTCAAGGGGGTAAATTCAGGGCAAGAACTGAAGATCGAGATCAACCCCAAAAACGGCCAGCTCAAAGCTTGGTCGCTGCTCAAGGTCGTCGATTCTGTCAGCAATCCCAAGGCGGAAATCCATCTCGAGAAGGCCCAGTCGCTCAAACCCGGCGCTGTGCTCGGAGAGGTGATTGAGAAAGAACTCGATCCGGCGACGCTCGGCCGCATCGCCGCGCAGACGGCTCGTCAGGCCGTGATGCAGCGCCTGCGCCAGTTCGAGAAGGACCGTATTTACGACGACTTTAAGGACATGGTCGGTAACATTGTGACCGGCACCGTCCGCCGCAAGGAACGCAGCGACATCTATGTCGATCTCGGCAAAGCCGAAGCGCTGCTCCCCGGCAAAGAACAAGTCCCCGGCGAAGAATATCAACCGGGTGACCGCATCCGCTGCTTGCTGACCTCGATCGATTCGACCCCGCGTGGGCCGGAAATCATCCTCAGCCGCGGCAGCCCGAAGTTCGTCCGCCGCCTGTTCGAACTCGAAGTGACGGAGATCGCCGACGGCACGGTGAAGATCGAAGCGTTCGCCCGCGAACCGGGTTATCGCACCAAGATCGCTGTTTCCACATCCGACCCGAAGGTCGACCCGGTGGGCGCCTGCGTCGGTGCTCGCGGCGCGCGTGTGAAGACGATCGTGCGCGAGCTCAACGGCGAGAAGATCGATATCATCAAATACTTCTCCGACATCCGCGCGATGACGACCGAGGCGTTGAAGCCGGCCGAGCCCAAGGAAATCCAGCTCGACGAAAAGAACCACCGCATCCTCGTCAAAGTTTCTCCCGATCAGCTCGCTGTGGCCATCGGCAAGGGCGGCAAGAACGTCCGCCTGACTTCCCGCCTGCTCGGCTGGCGTTTGGAGGTCGAAGAGCTTAAAGTCGTGTCGGCCGATCCTCGTGAAGCCGCCATCGAAGGACTCATCGGTGCGCTCGCGATCGATCGCGAAGCCGCTGAGCGCCTGCTCGGCATGGGCATTAACTCGCCCGCTGCGTTTGAAGGTGTTGAGATCAGTGATCTCCAGGAAGCCGGCTTCTCGGAGGAGCAAGCCCAGGCGCTGTTGGCCCGCATCGAACGTTAACCTTGAGTCTTCTCCACGCGCTAAAATTTATATATTAAGACGACTGAATGAGCATCCGCATCCACGAACTCGCCAAGAAGATCGGCATGGACAACAAGCAATTGTTGAACCTGCTCAAGGAGCGCAAATTCGACGTGAAGAGCGTCTCCAGCACGATCGACAACATCTCGGCTGAGGCCATCGAACAGGAGTTTGCTGGCAAAGTGGAAGCTGCGAAATCAGCCGCCGAAAAGCCGGCCACGACCAAGGAAGAGCCTGCGAAAGAAACTCCTGAAAAGGCCGAGTCTGCGCCCAAAACGGTCGCGCCTGCCGACGAAGCCCCTGTCAGTTTCACCACCAAGTTGCCTGCCGGCGTGATGGTGAAGACCGCGGAAGACATCGCTCGCGAAAAAGAAGAGGCCGCTCGCCAAGCGAAACCCGCACCGGCCGTCCCCGTTCCGCCGGCGCGTCCTGCTGCACCGCCGCGCCCGCCGGCGTTTGCTCCCAAAGCTCCGCTCGCGCCGCCGCCCATCCCGGCCGCCAAAGCGCCCGCGCCCGTTTCCGCGCCGCGTCCTTTGCCCACGCCGCCGGTGCCGCCTCGTCCGGTTTCCAGTCCCTCCGCGCCGCCGCCGATCCCGCCGCGCGCCGCGAGTCCGGCTCCGGTCCCGCCATTGTCGGGCACATCGGCACCAAAACCGCCGCCCGCGATTCCCGGTGCGCCGCCTCCTGTACCGGCCGCTCCGACTGCGGAAGCACCCGCGGCAGAAGCTTCGGGCGACATTAAGATCATCCAACTGAAACCGCCGATCGTCGTGCGTGATTTCGCGCCGGCTCTCGGCCTCAAGCCGTTTAAGCTGATCTCTGAGCTCATGGAGATGGGCATCTTCGCGTCGATGAATCAGACGCTGGATGAAGCCGTCGCCATCAAAGTCGCGGAGAAACACGGCTTCCTGCTCGAGATCAAGCACCGCGGCGACGCCGCCGCGCAGCAGGCCGCCAAAGAGAAGGCGAAGGAAAAGAAGAATCCCGACGAGGAGGAGGCCAAGAACCTCGCTCCGCGTCCGCCGGTGGTCTGTATCCTCGGTCACGTCGACCACGGAAAGACCTCGCTGCTCGACGCCATTCGCAAAGCCAATGTGGCCGCGGGTGAAGAGGGCGGCATCACGCAGCACATCGGTGCTTACCAGATCGAATTTAACGGCCGCAAACTCACCTTCCTCGATACGCCCGGCCACGCGGCGTTCACGAAGATGCGTTCGCGCGGCGCCAGCGTCACCGACGTCGCGATTTTGGTCGTCGCCGCCGACGACGGCTTCATGCCGCAGACCGACGAAGCGCTCAAGATCGCCCTCGGCGTGAAAGAGCAGCAGCCCGACAAGTTCGCGCTCATCGTCGCCATCAACAAAATCGACGTCAAAGGCGCCAACATCGACCAGGTCAAAGGCCAGATGCAGCAGCGCAACATCGCTCCGGAAGATTGGGGCGGTGAGACGGTCACGGTGCCAGTTTCGGCGATCAAAGGTACGGGCATCGATGAACTCTTGGAGATGATTATTCTCCAAGCGGACGTGCTTGAGCTGAAAGCCAACCCGAAGGCGGAAGCCAGCGGCGTGGTCATCGAATCTCAGATCGATATCGGTCGCGGTCCGCTCGCCACCGTCATCGTGCAGCGCGGTACGCTCCGTGTCGGCGATGCGATTGTGTGCGGCTCTCACTGGGCTCGTGTTCGCGCGATGTTCGACGATCAAGGTCGCAACATCAAAGAAGCGCCGCCTTCCACGCCGGTGCGCGTCATCGGTTGGTCCGGCACGCCGGACAGCGGTGCGGCGTTCAAGGCCGTCAAGAATGCCCGCGAAGCCGAGAAGCTCGCGGAGGAAGAAGAACATCGCCTCAAGAAGATCGCGGCATCGCAGGACTCCGCGCCGAAGCAAGTTTCCGTCGAAAGCCTCTTCGCAAACATCGCCGCCACGCAGCAGAAGACGCTTAAAGTTATCATCAAGACCGACGTCTATGGCTCGACCGAAGCCGTGCGCCACGTGCTCGATGGTATCAAGAGCACCAAGGTTTCGCTCGAAATCGTTTCGTCCGACGTCGGTCTCATTTCGAAGAACGACGTACTCATGGCCAGCACGGGCGGGGCGATCATCCTCGGTTTCAACACCAAGCTCGAAAACGGTGTCACGCCGCTCGCCAAGCACCACGGCGTGCGCATCGAGACGTTCGGCATCATTTATGAGCTCGCCGACAAGGTCCGCGAAATGATGGCGGATCTGCTCGATCCGGATCTGAAGGAAGTGAAGCTCGGCGCCGCCGAAGTCCGCGCGACCTTCCCGCTGGCGAAGGGTTTTGTCGCCGGCTGCTTGGTCACCGAAGGCAAGGTCGGCCGCAACAACACCGCGCGTCTGCGCCGTGGCCGCGAAGTCGTTTACGAAGGCAAGGTCGCCACGCTCAAACGCTTCAAGGACGACGCCAACGAAGTTCGCGCCGGCCTCGAATGCGGTATCAAACTCGACGATTTCAACGGCTATCAAACCGGCGACGTTATCGAGTGCTTCGAGATCCAGAAGGTCCGCGCTTCGCTCTAAACCTTCGCTTCGCGATCTTCGGGAATCACGGGCGCTTCGCCGACGCGTTGCGCCCGTTCCGTTTTAGATAAACCTGAGCTCAACCACTCTTGCTGCCATGTCCAATCGCACTCTTCGCGTAAACGAACTCATCCAGCGCGAGATGAGCAGCATCCTGCGCAAGCGCTACCAGATCGAATCGCTGCCGATCACGATCGTCTCCGTCGAAGTGACTCCCGATCTGCTCGAAGGTCGCGTGTTCATCTCCGTGCTCGGCGACGCCGACGCCGCTGCGCAGAAGCTCCGTTGGCTGCGGAAAATTTCTTCCGAACTTCGCTTCGAACTCGGCCGCACCATCGTGCTGAAAAACATGCCCAAGTTCACCTACGAGCTCGATACCACCACCGAGCGCGGCAATCGCGTGCTCAGCATCCTCGACGAAATCGCCGAGCAGGAAAAAACGAAACAGGCGCAAAGTGGTGAGAGCGAACAAAAGGAGAACGCCTGATCGTGGAGAAATATTTTCCCGCGCTTTCGACCGCCTTTGCCCAAGCGCTTCCTTTGTTGAAGGGGAGCAAACTCGCCGTGATCGGGCATGCACGTCCTGACGGCGATTGCATCGGTTCACAAGTAGCGCTCGCGCGCATGCTACGCGCGACGGGTCATGATGTTTATTGCGTCAATGGCGATGCGACTCCGCGCCGCTTGCAGTATCTCGTCGAGGGCATGCCCTTCGTGCGTCCCATCGATATCGGCGCCGACGATGAGCGCATATCGTTGTGGGTGGATTGCGCGGATGCCGGCCGTGCCGGCGATAAAGCGCGCGAGCGTTTTGCCCGGCCGTTTTTCAACATCGACCATCACCTGTCGAACATCGGTTACGCGCGGTATAACTTCATCGACGCCCAAGCCGCCGCCACGGCGGAGATACTCGCGGGCATCTTCCTCGATCTCGATCTGCCGATCGATGAGCTCACCGCGAAAGCGTTGTACGCCGGCATCATGACCGACACCGGTCAGTTTCGTTTTAGCTCCACTACGCGGCGCACCTTTCTCATCACGGCGGAGCTTGTCGCGCGCGGTGCGAGTCCCGCCGAAGCGGGGGACGAAATCTACGAGCGCGAATCGCTCGGAAAATTGCAGCTGCTGCAACGGTTCCTCGCGTCGCTGCGTTTGGACTGTGGGGGCCTGGTCTGTGTGGGCTCGTTGCCCAACGGCATTTTCGAAGAAACGGGCACCACCGTGGAAGACACGGAAGGGCTCGTGGATTACGCGCGTGCGATCGACGGCGTGGAGATCGGCGTGCTGATCGAGGAACGCCCCGGCGCGCTCAAAGCCAGTCTGCGCTGCAAAAATCCGATCTACCGCGTCGACCAAGTCGCGGCGCAATTTGGCGGCGGCGGTCACGCGTGCGCGGCGGGTTTGAATCTCAAAAACGTTTCCCTCGCAGAGTTTCGTCCGAAATTGCTCGGCGCGCTTGCAGAACAGATCGCGCGCGCTACCGAGACGATTCGCACCTGATCTTTTATCCGATGCTGCTTCAGCCGAAAGAACTCGAGGGCGTGCTCCTCGTCGACAAACCCACCGATCACACCTCGCACGATGTCATCGCGCGTCTGCGCGGCATCCTGCGCATGCGACGCATCGGCCACGCCGGCACGCTCGATCCGATGGCGACAGGCGTGCTCGTGGTGCTGCTCGGCAAAGCGACCAAGGCGTCGCAGTATTTGATGAGTTTGGACAAGGAATACGCGGGCACCATCCGACTGGGCAGCGTGACCAACACGCAGGACGCCGAAGGTGAAGTGCTTGAGACGCGTCCGGTGCCTCCATTGACCGAGGCCGAAGTGAAGGCCGCCATGCAGACGTTTACCGGCGATCAGTACCAACTGCCGCCGATGTTTTCCGCCATCAAGATCGATGGCGTGCCGCTCTACAAACAAGCGCGCAAAGGACAGGAAGTAGAACGCGAGCCGCGTTTCATCCGCATCTCGTCGTTTGAGATGACTCGTTTCGCATCGCCTGATATCGACTTCGTGCTGCGCTGCTCGAAAGGCACGTACGTGCGCACAGTCGCGCACGATCTCGGACAGAAGATCGGTTGCGGCGCGCATCTCGCAGCGTTGCGTCGTACGGCTTCCGGAAAATTCACCGTGGCCCAGTGTCTGACGTTGGAGCAGATCCAAGCGATGTCGTTGCCCGAGCTGGAAAAACATCTCGTGCCGGTGCGCGACGCGGTTCCGAGTTTTGCCCTGTGAGCACCGCGCGTCAGATCGACGGACTGGAGAAAGCGAACTTGCCGGCGCGGCCGTTGCACCTGGCCATCGGCATGTTCGACGGCGTACACCTCGGTCACCTCGCCGTGATCGATGCCGCCGTGCAATCCGCGCGTCGCAGCAGCGGACTCGCGGGCGTGCTTACGTTTTGGCCGCATCCCAGCGCGCTGCTTAATCCGGCGAATCCCACGCGACTCATCGCCGGTCCTGAAATGCGCGCGCGTCAGCTCGCGGAAACGGGCGTGGATTTTGTCATCACGCAACCGTTCACGCCGGAGTTTGCGGCAATCGAAGCGGAGGACGTGCTGCCGTTTTTCCGCAAATACCTGCCGACGCTCAACACGGTGTACGTCGGTGAAAACTGGCGTTTCGGCAAAGGCCGGCGCGGCGACATCAACATGCTGGTTTCCGAAGGTCGCAAGCAGCGCATCACGGTCGTCAGCGCGCAGCGCATCAATCACAATGGCGAGCCGATCAGCAGCACGCGCATCCGAGCTTGTTTGGAAGCGGGCAAGATGGAAGAGGCGAACTCGCTGCTCGGTTACACGTACTTCGCCGAAGGCGTCGTCGCGCGTGGCAAACGTCTGGGTCGAGCGATCGGTTTTCCGACGCTAAACATCTCCTGGGAGCCTGCGCTGCGTCCGCGTTATGGCGTGTATGCTGTGCGCGTCTCGGGTCCGAAAGCGTACGCGCCCCTGCCGGCGGTGGCGAACTACGGCGTGCGCCCCACGGTGGAGCGCAGCGATCAGCCACGCATCGAGGCGCATCTACTTGGACGTTGTCCGTTCGACGAAGGCGACGCGGTGCGTGTCGAGTGGCTGAAGTTTTTGCGTCCCGAAATGGAGTTTGCCGATGTCGGCGAATTGACCGCTCAAATCGCCGCCGATCGCGACGAAGCGCGCCGGTACTTCCGTATTTGATTTCTGGATACGCGCCCGGGCCGCAAGAGCCGGCCGGCGCGATGCGAATAGTTTCCCCGACGGCGCGCTCAGTAAACCAGACGCCAGTTATTGCTCGGTTCGGAAGGAACGAGGCGGTTTTTCTCCACCCAGGAAATGATCAGATCGCGGATCTCTTCGCTCGAGCGGTAGAGGACCGGAGCGCCTTTGAGCATCGTGTAGTCGCCGCCGCCGTTGAAGCGGTAGTTGTTGATCGCGACGCGGAGTTTGCGATCGGGTGAGAGGGGGGCGCCTTGAAAGCGAAGATCGCGAATGCGATCGCCGTGCGGACGACGCAGATCGATCTCGTAGGTGACGCCTTCCGCGACGTCAAAGTGGTAGCCGGGAATGGTCGGGTCGGCTAATTCGCGTGGCGATTTTCCTGGTTCGTACGGGAGGAAATAACGCGCGGAATGCTCGAGCGCTTCTTTGAGCTGCGCGCCCGTGAGTTCGACGGTGTAGAGCGTGTTTTCGTAGATGTAGAGCGCGGCGATGTCGCGCACGGTGACTGCGCCCGCGGGGATGCGCGCGCTGGGATTGAAGTTGGCGGCGAGAGAAACGTCGGCGCCGGTCACATCGAGTTGCACGCGATGGATGAGATCGAGCAACGCCGTGTCCTGAAATGACCCCTCGGCGGCGCTCAACGCGCGCGGACTCTCGCCAATCTCTCGCGAGAGCCAGGCCTGTGTTTCCTCGTGATAAGAAGAGGTCGCCCCGAGGATCTCCGGATCCGCCGGCACACCGGCAACGGAGAGCGAGCGGGAACTTTTGCCGATGACCTGCCAGCGATCGGATGATTCGTTTCGTTCGAGAAAAATCTCCGCTTTCACGAGGCGTTGGCCCCATTTCGCGGCTTGGGCGAGCAACACGTTGTTGATGACGAGCGAGGGAACATCGCGATGCGTGTGAGCCATCAAGATCAGATCGATTCCCGGCACTTCGCGAGCGATCGAAAGGGCGGCGTTTTCATGAAGCACGTCGCCGACATCGCCCTTGCCGGTGGCGAGTTCGTAATCGAGTCCCATGTGCATCGCGATGACGACGAGATCGACGCGCTCTTGTTCGCGCAGCATGCGAACCCATTTCCGCGCTTCGCCGACCGTTTCGCGAAACTCGAGTCCCGCGTAGTTCTCGGGATTTTCCCATTTGGGAATGCCGGGCGTGGTGAGCCCGAGAATACCCATGCGGACGCCTTGCACCTCCTTGATGATGTAAGTGCCGAACGCCGGCTCCTCGGTGCCGATGCGATAAGTGTTGGCCGAGAGCCAGGGGAAGTTGGCTTCGCGGCGCGCTTTTTCGAGGACGGCCAGACCGAAGTTGAACTCGTGATTGCCGATGGTCATCGAATCGTAGCGCAGGCGATTCATCGCGAGCATCATCGGATTGATGGGCGCGTTGTTTTTGCGTGCGTGATGATAGGCGAGAGGCGTTCCCTGAATCGTGTCGCCCGAATCGATCAGGAGCAGATCGGGCGCGAGTTCGCGTTCGCGGTGGATCAACGTCGCGATGCGCGCGAGGCCATCGTCGGATTCGCGCTGCCGGAAGTAATCGATCGGGTAAATGTGTCCGTGCAGATCGGTTGTTGAGAGGATCGTGATATGCGCCCGCTCGGCCCCGAAAAGGGACGATGCGGCGGCGAAGCCGGCGAGCAGTCGGACAAGAAGGAGAGCGCGGGAGAAAGAGAGAGAGCTCATTGAAAAGGCGAACGTAGGCGCAGCATGAAGCAGCGAGGGCGGGAAGCTCACGCCGGTTTTTGCGACGCAGGCCCTGAATGGACAGACGGCATGAGTCGTGCCACAAGCGGCGCATGAAGAAGCCGTATCGCTGTTTGTTGACCGCTGGACCGACGCGAGAGCACCTCGACCCGGTGCGTTTCCTCAGCAATGGTTCCAGCGGCCGCATGGGCTATGCGCTCGCGGAGAAAGCGGCGGCACGCGGATGGGCGGTGGATTTGGTGAGCGGTCCGGTTTCACTCGACGTGCCGACAGGGGTGCGCGTGCACCGCGTGGTGTCAGCTCAAGAGATGTTTGAAGTGTCGGAGCCGCTATTTGATCGCTGCGATCTGTTTATCGCGGTGGCCGCGGTTGCTGATTTTCGTCCGCGCAACATCGAGGTGCATAAAACCAAAAAACGCGAAACCGCACTCCATTTGGAATTGGAGCCGACAGTGGACATACTGAAGACCTTGTCGGCCCGTAAGCGCCCGCAGCAGACCGTGGTGGGATTTGCCGCGGAAACGCGCGACGTCGAGCTCTACGCGCGGCGTAAAATGGCGGAGAAGAATCTGGATTGGATCGTCGCGAACGACGTCAGCCGTCGGGACATCGGCATGGACGCCGCCGACAACGCCGTGATGATTATCGGTCGCGACAATTCGCTGGTGAGCTTCGGCCCTGCGTCCAAACTCGCCGTGGCGGAGTTTATTCTGGATCATATTACGTCGGCGGGACGCGCGTGAGGTGCGTCGATCTCGTCGTAATTTCAGATCCGCATGGCATTAGTCTGTTGCGGAGCTAGTGTTCTTTCGAAAATAAATACGCTCTATATTATCATCGATCATGTAGTATAGATCTACGTCCTCTGTCTTCATGAAGCACCACGGTGCGTTGAAGCCGAATCCGTTTTTAGTATAGACGATATTTCCAGCGATATAAGAGCAGGCGTGAATCACGAATTTCTCCCCTTTTCTTCGATAGACAACCACGTCGCCGAGTTTGGAAGGGGCATCAATTCGCTTGTATTCCTTTTCCAGGATAGCCCAAGCTTCCCGTCCCTCATTTCCCTCTCGGGAGGGAGTTATGAGAGCGCGCATGTCGGGAGTTGAAGAGGAAAAGTTGAAGGCGGTCCAGTAACAGCTGACCGTCGGGTCGTCGGCGCGAGCAAGGAGATAGGTGTTCGTTAACTCGCGTGGTAGCGTAGGGACCAGGTGGACTATATCGAGGTAGCTAACGGAATCATTTTCTGATAAAGATTTTATCAGCGCTTCACTGCTTTTTCGTTGGTTGATGCGCCAGTATTCTGAGATCTCAGCCACTGATTCTTGATTAGGTTTTTCCAAAAGAACAACGAGGGCAGGGGTTCTGAAGGTTGCTCGTAGAAGCTGGCTTCGGGACGTAGGCGTGCTAGCCGAGTGAAAAAGAGCTCCGTAGTCAGAGATCATCCAGCCCGCCCCCCGAGAATAGGCTAATTTGATAATCGTTTTCCTCAGGGACTCAGGGATGGTTCCGGGCGAGAACCAAGAATCGGGAGATTCGCGCATGGGAAGAAATATTTCCTGACTATAATCAACTGCTGAACCTCCGTGCACCAAATGGCGATACAGTCTTGATCGCGCAGTAGACGCGAGCGACCAAATCAAATTCTCACTTGGATATATTTCAACGATGTTGGAACGGGAGCGTCGAGATTGATGGAATAGTTGACGAAGCTCCTCTTTCTCGCTCGAAGGAAGATCCAGTCGATCGATTTCATCGACAACCCCGTCGATATTGAGTCTACGAAATCGCCAAATGGGCTTTGGGTCGGGAGCTGGCAGCCGATCCAGCATGTCCGCCGGAGGAGCAAGCAAGACGCTATAGTAACGCAGCGTTCCCCAGGGGCCAACGATCGGTTCGCTGAATTTCACCTTGTCAACCCAGGCAGGGAAAGTGGCGTGAGATTTGACCGGACCTGCAGGTGGGCAATTGCGTCGGTGGAAGATTGGAGATTTCGAAAGCCTGGGATTGATAGACGCGACATCTTCAATGCGCATGAATGCCCACGGGCCAAATAAAGTTGGTCGACGCCCAAAGACGATGCCGTCAGCGATATAAACAGCGCAATATGGCCAACGGCTGCCCGACCCATCGTCAAACACCACAATGTCGCCGTATTGTCGTGAATACTGATCGCCAACCGAGGTCTCCTTACTCAGAAAGGTGACAATGTCATCTCCAATGATTGTTTTAGCATCCGTTGTGCCGTCGAAGAAACCCGCGGCCATGATTGCGCTATCGATGGCGGGATCGGCCGAGGGCGAAAACTCGTCTGGGTAGGAGTATAGGGCGGCACGAGCCCGGCGGGGCAGGATGTGTGCAATATCTATGCGGTCTCGCTCTTCGACTTGAGCGACCGCATTGATAAACGGTTGGATGGCTTGATAGCGTCCATTGACCATCCAATACGACGCCTGTTCGGCCGAGCTTTGCTCGCTGGTTTCGCGTGGCTTAAATTTTACGACTGAAGTTTCTGTTCCAAGAAGGCTGCGAAATAATTGGTTCCGTTGTGAGGAAGAGGTGAGCGAGGACTCGAGCAGGAACAGGTCATAAAAGATAAACCGTTCGCCGTTTTGTATTCCCCATTTCTTTATCTGATGGGAGAAAGCTTCGATTTCATGATCGTTAAGAAGTGCGGACAGCTCCGTGAGATTGAGAGAGACTGGCCAGCGATAGGTGCGATTTGCTGAATGTGTAGCAAGTAGCGTATACCAAATCTTTCGTTCGCGAGGGGTGAAGAGGTCGAGCAGCGTAGCATCGGGTATAATAATGCACTCTCCGTTTTGTCCGCTGCGATCAATTCGGGCTGAAAGCTCACCTATGATGTTACTTCGAAATCCGAGGCTGCTTAATGCACTTTCAAGCTGATTGGCGAGTGCTGGTGAGAGATGCCAGATTGCGTGAAATTTGGGCAGTGAAAGAAGTTGGGGTTCGGCAGGTTCGAGACGAAGTTTTCCTGTGGTTAGTTGTGGTTCGTTGGCGAGAACTGCAACGCAGGCGCAGCAAATCAGAACGATAACACGAAAGGAAAGGGGGGCGGACATCAGGACAACGATCTAAAACTATGACCGAACGTCCCAATCGGGACAAAGAAAAACCTCCCGCGGGGCGACGGGAGGTTTTTCGAATAGGTGCGCTTAAACTTCTTAGAAGCTGCCTTTCACACCCAAGGCCCATTGTACGCCGAATTTCTCGGTGCGCGCGATCGTAGCGTAGTCGACGGTATTGTCGCTATAACGAGTAGCGACGTGACCTTTGTCGAAGATGTTACGACCGTTGAGGAAGAGCGCGAAACGCTGCGAGAAGCGGTAATCGAGGTTGAGATCCCAGAAGGCTTGTGAAGACATACCATCAAAGCGAAGCCGATCGCTGGGCAAGTCGCCCGACGTAGTCGTCTGACGACGCATGGCACCACGGTAGTTCCACTTAATCTGAGCGCTAAACTTCTTAACCGCGAAGTTCAGACCAACGTTGCCGTTGGTATCGATCCATTTCGGGAAGTCGTAAACGTTGGTTCCCGAAAGGTCCATCTTCGTGACGTTGGCATATAATGTAAACATGCGTCCGATGGACTCTTGGTCGAAGAGTTTAGTAACGATGTCCAAACGCTGATTGAAGTTAAGCTCGACGCCATTGATCTTAGCGTCGCCCGCGTTGATGGTCGAGCGGAGTTCCCAACCAACGTATTCAGGCCCGAGACCGAACGGAGCGAGATCGGCAGCAGTGGCGAGGCGACGAGCACTGCTGAAGAATCCATCGACTTCCTTGCGGAAAACACCGGCAGAGATGATGCCGCCACTGTCCGTATAGTATTCTAGTGTGATATCGTAGTTATTGCCCTGCCAGGGTTTCAGACCCGTGTTACGAATGGATAGGTAGCCGGGAGGACCACCGGGGACGTAGTCGGTGTCAGTCGTATCGTATTCATTGATTTCCGTGCTGGGGAGGATGTTGGGCAGGTCAGGACGGCCAAACGTCTTCGCGTAGGCAGCACGGAGAATCAGGTTGGGGGTGATATCAAAGGTTATGTGGAGGCTGGGATAAAAACCATCATAATCCGTTTTGGCGGAAGCACCACGGACAACTCGGACGCCTGTATCGGCATTATAGAGCTGACCGAGCGCAGAATCTTCCGTTTTCTCATAGCGTACACCGCCGAGAATACGAAGTCGGCCGTGCATCAACTTGGTGTCGGCCGAAATGTAGGCAGCCGTAATGTCCTCTTGGAGAAAATACGAGTTCTGCGCGAGACGAGTGGCGTTTCCGACGACGTCTTCCTGGAACTGCTCAGGATTGGTTTTATACCGATCGTAGAGCTTAAACGGAGACATCCATTGGATCGAGGGATAGCCCCAGCCTGGATCGACACCATAGGAAGTATCCATGAAGGGCAGCACGCTTTCGTCTCCCGAGTTGGCAACCAAGTCGGGACCAAGGTAGCGCCAACGCCTTTCGGGGCGTACGATATCACGCTCCTGCCGATGGAAAAGGACGCCGCCTTTGATACCAAAGGGAACCGCGAGATCCAAATCATAACGGGCGTTAAAACGCGCGCCCGAGATGATATCGGAGGACTCCACTTGGCGACTGCGCACGCCGTCGATACCGTTGTTTTGGAGTTGGTAGTTCGAGATGTTATGCGCATCGAGTTCGGTGCCATTGGCCGCGAGCACTGTGATGGACGCGGGGCCTTCGCTATCGATGTTGTGCATTAACACGCGAGACTCGCCGATCATTTGGAGGTTGGTGATCGTCTCGAAGTGATCGCGGTCGGTGTCGCGGTACCAGTTCTTGGACTTGGAATAATTGACGCCCGCGTCCATCTGCCAACGGCGTCCGTCATAGCGCCAAGTGGCGTTAAACGCATTGGTGGCGCCCATCTTGTCACGGAAGGAGTATCCTTGGGTGACACTCCCACGGCCCGAAGCACTATAGGAATGCGTAGGGCTGTAATCGAAGGCATCCGTACCACCGGTGGGGGTGGGGTTGGTGCCAACGTCCCAATTGATATTACGATTACCAAAGAACGACTTATAGTAGTTGAATTGGTAACCAAACGAGACGACGTGGCGGTCAAGCGGCTTCCAGTCGACTTTGAAGCTAATGGAGTCGCGGAATGTGTTCTTGGGACCATCCTGCAATTGATAGTTGCGAAGATAGCCACTCGACGGCCCAACAGTGGTTCCGGCGATTGGGGTAGTACGCCAAGTGGGTTGTGAGCGATGCTGTTCGTTGAATTGGTTAGACGAAAGCCCGTTGATAACGATACCTAACTTTTTGCTAAGCGGATTGATATAGCTAAACTCAAATCCGGGAAGCGCTTTATAGGTTTCTTTTTTGCCGGGGCCCGGAGTTTTCTCCCAGATATTTAGATTTTCATCATTGATACTGAGATAGGCCTTGTACGTAAAGGAAGCGCGATCGCGTTCGAAAGCACTTCGGCTGATCATGTTTACGGAGCCGCCCAAGGTTGCTGCCGAATCGCTGGGTGTGGGGACCTTGGCGACTTCAATGCGCGAAACGTTATTGATCGAAACCTGTTCGAGTTCAAACGAGCGGCTGTTGCTAGACGATGCTGAGCTGGCCATCTGTGCGCCGTCCACCGCGACTGCAGTGAAGTTATCGGCGAAGCCGCGTACGGAGATCGTACGGACGTCGGCGGCAACGTAGTCGACCGAAATGCCGGGCAGGAACTTCACGAATTCACCGATATTTCCTTCGGTTACATCGCCGAAGGCGTCGGCCGAAACAACGTTCTTAATATTAGACGCGAAGCGCTGTTCGTTAGTAGCGATGGAAGCAGCATCCGTATCCTTCGTTGTAGTAACCGTAAAAACGTTGAGTTGAATAACGTCATCATCGAGCGAGCCATCCGTTTGCACGCCGGCGCCGGCGAGGCGTATGACTGGTTCCGCGCGCTCCCCTGCGGTGACAGTAACAGGGATGCTTCGCGGCTCGAGGCCGGTATAGAATACGTTCAGTGTGACTGTGCCGGCTGGGATGTCTTCCAGGCGGAATTCACCGAACGAGTTTGTAAATACAACGATAGACGTACCTTCAACAGTGATACGGGCATTGTTTAGGTAACTACCGTTGTGAGCATTTTGTACACGACCCGAGATCGAGCCGGTGGCGGTTGCTTGGGCGTGGGAGGCGACGGGTAGGGTGACCGCCGCAGTTGTCAATGAAGCGACCAAGCCGAGGCGGAGTACGCCTCCCAGCTTTTGGCGCTTCGATACGGCACGACTCTTTCCGGGTTCGTTGCTATATTTTGGCATGGTTGGTGTGGGGGTTAGGGAAAAGGGCAGGCACGCAGAAACTTGCGCAGAGTCGGAGAGACGATTTGCGAAAGAACTGATCGCAGCGTGAAAGCAAATAGGGGAAGAAGGCTGGTTTCCTGTCTAGGGGTGGGGAAAGTCAGTCTGAAGCGGGGATGCGTAGTAAAGAGTAGTTTAAGGACACCTGTGCAAGAATTCTTATCAACTTTTTTTCACGTGTCCTTTTACAATCAAATGGCAGTATTTGTCGGCGCGGTCGGTCCCAAGAAATTCAGGAGAACTTAGCTGAGGGACGATTTAACAGGTCTCGTGCCGACGAGTTCACGCGAAATTTGGTGCACGCGTCCTTACGGCGCGCGCGTTTGTCGTCGCAGGGGAAGAATGCACGTTTCTGTGTAGTACCGCGCTGCACGCGGTGAGTGTGGCTCGGCGACGGTTGAATGATATTCCGTCGCTTTGCCTAGGCAGTCGATTTCGCCGGAGAGGGCCGTGCAAAATCTACGTCTCACTGCAGCGCGCGACTAATAGAATCCTGCGGGTTGTATACTCACTCGAAGTAGGCAATGCCACGCGGCCTCCGGAGCAGAGGGCCCGGATGATTGCGATCTCTCCGAAGGGACGACTTGGGAATGGCGAGCTAGGGGCGTGGGTTGCCAGAGTGGAAGGGGGTTAATCGTGTTCCCGAAAGCGCGCAGGACGCGGTTGCGAGTGCGCGAGGCGAAATGCCCGCGCGGGCGGGCGATCGTTTTTTTGTTTTGCGAAGACCGCGCACGCGTCCGCAAGTGATCCTGCTATGTCCGCGATTTCACAGGCAGAACTGGGTGTTCTTTTCGATTGGGACGGAGTCGTGATCGATTCGTCCAAGCAGCATGAAGAAAGTTGGGAACGGCTCGCCGCCGAAGAGGGCCGTTCGTTGCCGGCGGATCATTTCAAACGGGGATTCGGGATGAAAAACGAGCGCATCATCCCCGAGCTGCTCGCGTGGTCGCAGGATGCCGCGGAAATCCGCCGTTTGTCGCTGCGGAAGGAAGCGCTTTATCGCGAGATCGTGCGCGAGCGTGGCATCGACGCGCTTCCGGGCGTGGCGACTTTTTTGCAACGTTTGCGTGCAGCCGGCGTTCCGTTCGCGGTGGGCTCGTCCACGCATCGCGAAAACATCGACACGATTCTCGACGTGCTTGGGTTTACAGGACTCTTCTCCGGCATCGTGACGGCGGAAGATGTCACCCAAGGCAAACCGCATCCCGACGTGTTTCTCAAGGCCGCCGCGAAGATCGGCCGTCAGCCCGGGCGCTGCGTGGTTTTTGAGGACGCATGGGTGGGCATCGCGGCGGCGCGCGCTGGCGGCATGAAAGTTGTGGGTGTCGCCACCACGCATCCGCTGGGTGAGCTGAGCGACAAGGTCGATCGGGTGGTGCATCGCCTCGACGAACTTCAGGTCTCCGATTTGCTCGATTTGTGGAAATGAGCACGCTGGCGATTCCACCCGCCACCGTCTTTTGCCAACATGCTTTTTAAGCTCAACGCCGACTACCAGCCCACGGGCGACCAACCGCAGGCCATCGAGAAACTCACCGCCTCGATCCAGGCCGGCAACAAACACCAGACGCTGCTCGGTGTGACCGGCTCCGGCAAAACGTACACGATGGCCAACATCATCGCGCGTTGCGATCGGCCGACGCTCATCATTTCGCACAACAAGACGCTCGCGGCGCAGCTTTACTCGGAGTTCAAAAACTTTTTCCCGGAAAACGCGGTCGAGTATTTCGTCTCGTACTACGACTACTACCAGCCGGAGGCGTACGTCGCCGCGAGCGATACCTACATCGAGAAAGATTCGTCCATCAACGACGAGATCGAGCGGCTGCGTATCTCGGCTTCCAGCGCGCTGGTGTCGCGTCGCGACGTGATCGTGGTGGCGAGCGTTTCCTGCATCTACGGACTCGGCTCGCCCGAGGAGTTTTCGGAGATGCGCATTCCCCTGCGCACGGGTTTGCCGATGAGTCGCAATCGTCTGCTCGAGCGCCTCGTCGAGAACTTGTACGAGCGAAACGACTACGATCTCGTGCGCGGCCGTTTTCGCGTGCGCGGCGACGTGGTGGACATCATGCCCGCCTATCTCGAACACGGATTGCGCGTGGAGTTTTTCGGGGACGAGATCGACAGCCTGACGGAGTTCGATCCGCTCACGAGCAACGTGCTGCGCAAGCTCGAGCAGTTCGATCTGTATCCAGCGAATCAATACGTAACCTCGCGCGACAAACTCCAAGGCGCCATCGCGGGCATCAAGCGCGAGTTGGAGGAGCGCGTGGCGTTCTTCGAGTCGCAGGGCCGTTATCTCGAAGCGCAGCGCATTCGCATGCGCACGAACTACGATCTCGAGATGCTCGAAGAGATGGGCTTCTGCAACGGCATCGAAAACTACTCGATGCATCTGGCTGGGCGTCGTCCGGGAGAGCGTCCGTTCTGCCTCATCGATTTCTTCCCGAAGGATTTTCTGCTCTTCATCGACGAGAGCCATGTGACCGTGCCGCAGATCGGGGCGATGTACAACGGCGATCGCGCGCGCAAACAAGTGCTCGTGGATTTCGGTTTTCGCCTGCCGTCCGCGCTCGAGAATCGCCCGCAGTCTTTCGATGAATTTGTCGTGGTGACGGGACAGACGCTCTACGTGTCGGCGACGCCGGGAAAGTACGAGTTGGAGAAATCCGCGGTGATCGCCGAGCAGTTGATCCGACCGACGGGTTTGGTGGATCCGGAGATTTCGATTCGTCCGACCAAGGGCCAGGTGGAGGACCTGATCGCCGAAGTGAAACGTGCGGTGGAGAAGGGGGAACGCGTACTCGTCACGACGTTGACGAAGCGTTTGTCGGAGGATCTCACGGCCTTCATGCGCGAAGCGAAAATCCGCGTGGAATATCTGCACTCGGACATCGATGCGATCGAGCGCGTGGAAATCCTGCGCAATCTCCGACTCGGCAACTTCGATGTGTTGATCGGCATCAATCTTCTGCGCGAAGGACTTGATCTTCCGGAGGTCGCGCTGGTGGCGATTCTCGATGCGGACAAGGAAGGTTTTTTGCGCAGCGAAACGTCGCTGGTGCAGACCGCGGGCCGGGCGGCGCGTCACGAAAATGGACGCGTGATTTTTTATGCGGACAAGATCACCGACTCGATTCGGCGCACGCAGGAGATCACCGCCTACCGACGCGAGAAACAGCTCGCGTACAATCGCGAGCACGGCATCACGCCGCGCAGCGTGAAGCGCTCTGCGCAAGCGAGCCTGCATGTGTACGATGGCACCGGACGCGACGACGAATCGCAGGAAGTCGCAGAGGCGAGCGTCGATGATGTGGCCGCGGTGATCGCCGAGCTTGAGGACGAAATGGCGGCCGCGGCGGCACGGCTGGAGTTTGAGCGCGCGGCTTTGTTGCGCGATCAGATCGCGGCGTTGAAGACGGGCGATTTTAAGAAGCTCTCGAAATCCGTGAAGAAACCGAAAACCTCCAAACGCGGAGCGGGTGGTGGACGTCGTTGGCGGTGAGAATTCCCGACCGCGTTTGCCGTGTTCCCTGAAAAATAGAAAAAGTTTCGAGCCGGTTACCTTTGTGAGACGACGGGCGTCTTTGCTCGTGTATGAAAACACGTCTTCTCCTGCTTATGGGCGCGTTGAGCGTGGTCGTGACAGCCAATGCGCAAGTGTTCGAACCTCAGGCCGCGCGCAACATCCTCATAGGAAGCGTGGCGGGCGCCATCATCGGCGAAAACAATGACAAGCCTCTTGAGGGTGCATTGATCGGCGCGGCCGCAGGCGCCTTGTGGAGCGCGGCGACGGCGAATCCATCCCAGCCTGCCTACGCGCCACCGGTGCCTGCAGTCAGAAGCGTCTGTGTACCGGCTCCGCGTCCGGTCGTGGTGGTCGCGCCTGTGTGCCCTCCCGTTCCGAAGGTCGTCAAAGTGGTGCGGCCGCGCGTGGTTCACCCGCGGCCGGTGATTGTCGTGAATCCGGCACACCACCACCATCATCATCATTACGCGCATGGCCATTCGCATAAGCATGGAAAGCATACCGTGTATTCGCGAGGCGGATACGGCCACGGGCGCTGAGCGAAGGCGGCGTCAAGTTTGGCAGCGCGAATCGTCCGCGGTTCGCGCTTTTTTGTGAGTTGAAACGATCGCGCAGCGACGCCAGCAGTCGCGGAATGCGCATCGCGATCCTGGCTGATATTCATGGGAACCTGCCCGCCTTGGAGGCGGTGCTGGCACGTGTCGAAGGCTTGAAGATCGACCGGCTGGTGATTGCGGGCGACATCGTGGTGGGCGCGCCGGATTCGTTGCGCTGCTGGGAGCGTGTGCAGTCGCTGGGCTGCCCGGTGCTGCGCGGAAATCACGAGCGTTACGTCTTCGATCTCGGCACGCCGCGCGCGAAGCCGGAGTGGAGCACGCGGCAGTTTGGTCCGGTGCAATACGCCGCCGCGCAACTCGGCGAAGAAAACCGCCGCAAGCTGGCCGCCTTGCCGGAAATCATCCGGCTGCCTGACGCTCCCGACCTCCTTTTTGTGCATGCGTCAATGCGTGGGGATCACGATTTGATTTTTCCGTACACGAGCGATGCGGAGATCGAGCCTATGTTTGCCGGTTGCGATGAACGCTGGATCATTCGCGGGCATAATCATTATGCGGCGGTGCGTCCGTGGGGACGTCGTTTCATCGTCAACACCGGCGCTGTGGGACTTCCGCTCGATGGCACGGTGAAGGCGCAGTTTGTGGTGATGGAGCGGCGCGGCGCAGAGTGGAGCGTGGAACATCACGCGGTGCCGTACGACGTGCAGGCGACGCTGACGCGTTTTCGCGAAAGCGGTTATCTCCGCGATGGCGGGCCGCTGGCCCGGCTTTACATGCGCGAAGTGGAAACGGCCGCGCCGCATGTCGTCCCATTCCTAAAATGGTGCGGACGCGGCGGAGGAGCGGATTTGCTCACCGACGAGTTGGTGTCGACTTGGCTTTTGCGCGAATGATGCGCGGCGTTGTTTGTATTGAATAAACAACTACGCGCTCAGGCCCATTCCGGCGGATTCTGCAGCGCGGGTTTGAGCACGCCGATGCAGGGGAGGTTACGGTAGCGCTCGGCAAAATCGAGGCCGTAGCCGACGACAAACTTGTCGGGAATCTCGAAGCCCACGAAGTCGGCCGAGAAATCCACCTCGCGACGGCCTTTTTTATCGAGCAGCACACAAGTGCGGATGCTCGCGGGTTTGGATTTTTTGATGAGATCGACGACGACGGAGAGCGTCTTGCCGGTATCGAGGATGTCGTCGATCAGCAGTACGTGGCGATTGGCGAGATCGAGCGAGAACCGATTGAGCAGACGTGGTTTTCCCTGGGATTTGACCTCGTTGCGATAGCTGGAGACGCGGATGCAATCGAGACGGACGGGATTGGAAATGTGTCGCAGCAAATCCGCGGTGAAGAGGATCGCGCCGTTGATGATGGCGACCACCGTGATCTCTTCGTCGCCGTAAACGCGTGCGATTTCCGCACCGAGTTTTTTGAGGCGGCGTTTGATGGCCGCTTCCGAAACGAGGACGGTTTCGAGATCGGCGTGGGCGGGACGGGCGGGCGATTTGGCCATGATGGAGAAACGAAGATGAAGGCCATAAAGCGGAGTCTCGGCAACTGCTTCTCGGTCGCGGACGAGGTTTATTCTTTTGACTCAATTTCCGGCTGAAATCTTGCTTCCCGGCGCGTTTTGCGCGGCATGATTTCTATCCGCATTCAGAATCTCACCAAACGTTTCGGGTCGACAGTCGCTCTGCACGGACTCGACCTCACCATCCGTCCTGGTGAGTTGTTTTTTCTCCTCGGTCCCAGTGGTTGCGGTAAGACCACCTTGCTGCGCAGCATCGCCGGTTTCTACATCCCGGAGGAGGGCAGCATTCTCTTTGGCGAAGAAGAGGTGACGCGTCTCGAGCCGCACAAGCGCAACACCGGCATGATGTTTCAAAGCTACGCACTGTGGCCGCACATGACGGTGGCGGAGAACGTCGCTTTCGGTCTCGAAGAGCGCAAGGTGCCGCGCCCGGAGATCAAGAAACGCGTGGAGGAGGCGCTCACGTCGGTGCGGATGGAAGGCTACGCGGCGCGCAAGCCCAACCAACTTTCCGGCGGCCAGCAGCAACGCGTGGCATTGGCGCGCGCGCTGGTGATTCGCCCGCGCTGTCTTTTGCTCGACGAACCGCTCTCGAATCTCGACGCGAAGCTCCGTCTCGAAATGCGCACCGAAATCCGGCGCGTGTGCAAAGAGTTCAACCTCACCACGGTGTATGTGACGCACGATCAGAAGGAGGCGCTTTCGATCTCCGATCGCATGGCAATCCTCGACAGCGGACACATTCTCCAAGTCGGCACGCCGCGTGAAGTTTATCGTCGGCCCACTTGTCGCACGGTCGCGAATTTCATCGGAGAAACGGATTTCATCGCGGGCAACGTCACCTCCACCCAAGGCGGTCATGTTTTTGTGGATACAGCGGTGGGACGTTTCGAAGGTTTACCCGGCGATCCCGCAAAAATGCCCGCGGTCGGTGCGGCGGTGACGGTTTCGATCCGCCCTGAATGCTGGCGCTTGGGCGGCGAGCCGCGCGATGTGAACTGCGTGTCGGGTCGCATCGGCGACGCGGTTTATCTCGGCGAAGTGGCGCAGTACGATTTTGTGCCGTCGCGGGGCGGCGATCCTCTGAAAATCTATGAACTGAACCCGCGCTTTCAGGGACGTTCGACGGAGAAAACGTTCCACGCATGCGCCGATGTGGACGACGTCGTGGTCTTGTCCGAATAAACTGCGGCGACACGCGCACTGAGTGATGTTCAAACGAATCCTCATAGTTGTGTGCCTGATCTCGGTCGTCGCGCTGCCATTCGCGCTGCGACCGGAGAAAGACTCTGCAGAGCGCGCGGATGAGACGTTGGTGATCATCACGCCGCATAACGAAGCGCTGCGTCACGAATTTGGCGTCGGGTTTCGCCGCTGGTATCGCGAGCGCATGGGAAAAAACGTCGTGATCGATTGGCGCGTGATCGGAGGCACGAGCGAGATCGCACGTTTTCTCGAAGGTGAATACACGGCGGCGTTTGAACTTTATTGGACCAAAACACTCGGTCGACAATGGAGCGCGGAAGTGCAGGAGGCGTTTCAAAATCCCCGGCTGCCCGCCGAGGCCTCGGAAGAGGCGCGGATGGCACGCGCGATGTTTCTCCAGTCCGAGATCAGTTGCGGCATCGATCTCTTTTTCGGAGGTGGTCCGTACGACTTCATTCGCCAGGCGCAGGCGGGGCGCATCGTGGACAGCGGTGTGATGAAGAAACACCCCGAGTGGTTTCGGGCCGATGTGATCCCGGAGGAGTTTGCGGGTGAGCAATACTGGGATGCGCAAGGACGCTGGATGGGCACGGTGCTCAGCAGCTACGGCATCGTGGTGAATCTGGACGCGCTCAAACGCCTCGGCGTCGAGTTGCCGACACGTTGGGACGATCTGAAAAATCCGCGGCTCTTCGGAGAAGTTGCGCTCGCCGATCCCACCAAGAGCGGCTCGATCGCGAAGGCATTCGAAAACGTGATCCAACAGCAAATGCAGCGCCGGTTGACCGAGTTGATGGCGCAGCAGCCGGACGCGACGCCGGAGCAGTTGAAACAAATCGAGCAACGCGCGGTGGAGGAAGGCTGGACCGAAGGCTTGCGCTTGATGCAGCTGATCGGGGCCAACTCGCGCTACTTCACCGACAGTTCGCAGAAACCGCCGATCGATGTCGCACAGGGAAATGCCGCGGCCGGTATGTGCATCGATTTTTACGGACGTCAGCAGCAGGAGGCGATCGAACGTCGCGACGGTCCGGGACGCATCGCGTATGTGTCGCCGGTCGGTGGCTCGGTGAATTCCGTGGATCCGATCGCGCTCTTGCGCGGTGCCAAAAATCGCGCGGCCGCGGTGGCATTCATCGAGTACGTGCTCTCGATGGACGGACAGAAGTTGTGGAATTTCGAACCTGGCACACCGGGCGGACCGGAACGTTTTGCGCTGCGCCGGCTGCCGGTGCGCCGCGATTTTTATGAGAAGACGGAGTTCGCCGCGCTGCGCAGCGATCCCGATCTTCCTTACGAAGGCTCGGAGCAGCTCATTTATCGTCCCGCGTGGACCGGGTCGCTATTCCGCGAAATGTCCTTCGTTATTCGCGTGATGTGTTTGGACACGCATCACGAGCTGCGCGATGCTTGGCGTGCCATCATCGACGCCGGCATGCCGGAGGAAGCGCTGACCGCGCTGCAAGATTTGTCGGCGGTCGATTATGCCGCGGCCAGCGGACGTATCCGCGCCGCCCTTACATCGCGCAACAAGGCGGATGAGCTGCGTCTCACGACCGAACTCGGCAATGTGTTTCGTGAGCGATACGCGCGCGCCAAAGCCATCGCTCGTGCGGCGGCGCGCTGACGAAAAAACTCACCACGCCGCCACGGCGGCGGAGTAGGCTTTGCGATCGGCCGCGTTGAAGAACGACGTGCCCGCCACGAACGTATCCGCGCCGGCACTACGGCATTCGAGTCCCGTCGAAAGATCGATGCCGCCATCGACCTCGAGGCGGAACGAAAGACCGCGTTCGCGTCGTACCTGAGCGATGCGGGCGATCTTTTCCAATTGATCGCGCCGGAACGACTGACCGCCGAAACCTGGCTGCACGGTCATGACCAGAAGAAGTTCGATCTGATCGAGCCACGGCTCGACGGCGGAGGCGGGCGTGCCGGGATTGAGCACGAGGCCGCGCTGACAACCGAGTTCGCGGATGCGACGCAGCGTTTCGCGATGATCGATTTCCGGTTCGATGTGAATGCTGATGAGATTGGCGCCTGCTTTGGCGAACGCCTCGATGTAGCGATGCGGTTCGCTCAGCATCAGGTGGACATCGAAAAAGAGTTTCGAGTTTTTGCGCAGCGCCGCGACGGTTTGCGGACCGAAAGAAAGATTGGGTACGAAATGCCCGTCCATGATATCCAGATGGATCCACGCGAGGCCGAGCGATTCGACGATAGCCGCGCTGGCGGCGAGATTGGCGTGGTCGCCGGCAAGGATGGAAGGAGCCAAAATGGGCGCTGCGTGCATGGCGGGGAGAGCAAATTTTGTTCACGCCAAGCGCAAGGCCGCATTATGACGACGCGCGCCAAGAGGCGGGAGCATTCTGCGTATGGATCCCTGTCGCTGATTCCAAAAACTCGGCGCGGAGTATCCCACGGGGCTCACGATTTATCGCACGTTCATGCTTTGCCTTGATTCCAAAAACTCGGCGCGGAGTATCTTG
>CALFXL010000057.1 GCA_937958045.1 uncultured Opitutaceae bacterium
CTCCGGCCTCCCACTCCAGCCTGCTCATTCCCTTACCCTGTCTGTAATCTGTCGCCGCATCATCGAAAACGCCATGCGCGCACCCCCGTTGTCACCCATCTTTCACCCGGCTCTTCTGCACCGTGATGAGGACGACCGCGGCGACGATCACGGCGGCGGAAATCAGCGTGTGCGCATCGACTGGTTCATCGAGCAGCCACCAGCCGAGAAATACGGCGACGACGGGATTCACATAGGCGTAGGTCGAAACGCGCGCGGGTGTGCTGTGCTTCATGAGCCACACAAAGGTCGAATAACCCACCAGCGAACCGATCAGCACGAGATACGCAAAAGCCCCCCACGAGCGCGCACTAATGTCGCCGAGCGCGAATGTAGAAAACTCGCCGCGCGCCCATGCCACGATCAGCAAGCCAAGCCCGCCCGAGAGCATTTGCATCGCCGAGCCCATGAACAGCGGCGGCACGTTTTTCGCGTGACGCGAATAAATCGACCCGAGCGCCCAGATGAACGACGCACCGATCGTTATCAACATGGGCAACATCGGCAGCGGCCCGGCCGCGCCCGGATCATCCCACGGCGCCGCGAGCGAAGCCGCTCCGATAAATCCGAGCACCAAGCCGATCGTGGTGAGCAGTGACGGCCGTTTGCCGCCCGGCCATGCCCATTCGATCAGTACAAAAAACACCGGACTGATTCCGATCAGCAGCGCCGCGATTCCCGAGGGGATATCGTGCAGCGCCCACGCCACCATGCCGTTGCCGCCGACCAACAGCATCAGCCCGATGATCGCGCTTTGCCGCCACTGTTTGGCCGTCGGCCTGGCCGTGCCGCGTCCGCGGAGAAAAAGATACAAAATCGCCCCCGCCAGCAGGAAACGTCCGGCCGCCATCGCAAAAGGCGGCATCGTTTCCACGGCCACGCGCATCCCCAGATACGTGCTTCCCCACACCAGATAGATCGTGGCAAACGCCAGGACGAGCGCGGTGGTTGAAGCGGTTTTTAACTCGGTGGAGTTCATGTCATTAAAATTTGAATACACGCCACGCGGGCGTCGCGACGAGAGGAGCGCATCGCCGATGCGTTCGCCGCGGCGTGGATGCGGTTGCGCGCTGTGTGCTTATCCGTTTTCGCGTCTTTCGTTTCAGGCCGATCGGCTAATTGCCGGCTCAGCTTCCGCGGTCGTACTCCATGTAGCGGGCGGTTGTATCCGCGAGTTCGCTACCGGCCAATCGACTCACAATATGCAGCGAAAGATCGATGCCCGCCGAGATGCCGGCGGAGGTACAGATCGTGTCATTGTCGGTGAATCTGCGCTCGGGCGCCAGCACCGCCGCGGGCGCGAGTTCGCGCAAAAGATCGAGACATTGGTGATGCGTGGTCACCTCGCGTCCATCGAGCAGCCCCGCTTTCGCGAGCAGCAACGCACCGCTGCAGACGCTCATGGTGACGCTCGCATGACGCGCTTGCCGGCGAATCCATTCCAACAACAGCGGACGATTCAGCAGCGACCGCGTGCCTTGTCCGCCCGGCAGCACAAGCACCTGCGGCAAGGGACAATCTTCAAAGGTGAAATCCGGCACGATCTTGAGTCCGTTGCGCGCACGAATGGTCGCGCGGAGATCCGCCACGGTGAACACATGGAAAAGTTTGGCGCCGCTCAGCTCGTCGGCCGCTGCGAACACTTCAAAAGGTCCGGCGAAATCGAGCACTTCCACGTCGTCGAAGACGAAGATCGCCACGTTCTGTTTTCCCGAAGGATGCATGATGCGATAATGAGTTGAGCGCGCAGCACCGCAAACCGCCAATGCAGCATCGGCGCGCCGCGCGTTTTCGTTAAGACGTGAGTTGCGCTTTCGCCAGCCGGCCCAATGTCGCCAAGGCCGACTCGACCTGCGGCGACCATGGGATGCCGCAGTTCATGCGCAGGCAGTTCTTGTAGCGGTCTTTCACGGAGAAAATCAGCCCGGGCGCGGTGTTGATGCCGTGCTCGATCGCATCGGTATGCAACTTCAAGGAATCGACGCCCGCGGGCAGTTCGACCCAGAGCACGAAGCCGCCCTGCGGTCGACTCAAGCGCGTGCCTGCCGGGAACTGCCGCTGGATTTCCTGCGAAAACCACAATACTTGATTTTGATACGCGCGGCGGATCGAACGCAGATGATGATCGTAGCCGCCGTCGCGGAGAAAATCGCACACGGCCTTCTGCAACACCATCGGCGTGCCCAGCGTATTCGTGAACTTGAGACGCCGCACTTGCTCGAGATAACGTCCGGGCGCCACCCAGCCGACGCGCAGACTCGGCGCGAGCGTTTTTCCGAACGACGAACACAACAAAACGCGCCCATCGCGATCCCACGCCTTCAGCGGCTTGGGTCGGCGTTCGCTGAAATGCAGGTCGCCATAAATATCGTCCTCGATCGCTGGCACATCGTATTCCGCGAGCAGCTCGTAGAGCGCCGATTTCTTTTCGTCCGACATGCAGGTGCCGAGCGGGTTTTGAAACGCGGGCATCACGAAGAGCGCTTTCACCTCGCCGTTGCGGAGAGCGTCGCGAAACGCATCCAGACTCAGTCCATCGTGCGGATCGGTGGGAATCTCCAGCACGCGCAGATTAAGGCTGTTGATGGTTTCCAAAATGCCGAAGTACGCAGGCGTCTCCACCGCGACCGTGTCCCCCGGTTTCACCACCGCACGCAGCGAGAGATTCACCGCTTCGGAACAGCCGATCGTGACAATCAACTCGTCGTGCGAAAGCTCCGCGCCACTGAGCAGATACCGCCGCGCGATTTCACGCGTCAGCGGTTCGTAAGCCCAATTCATCGCGTAGCGGCCGAGTGCGTTCACGTCGGAGCGCGCCGCGGCACCGAGCAAACGCGCGAGTTTTTTCACCGGAAACAACGACACGTGCGGACACGCCGCGCCAAACGGCACCAGACTCGGATCGGTGGATCGCCCCACCACCGCCATCGCAAGATCGTTCACGTCGACATAGCTGGGTTTTGCCATCGGCCGCGCCATGCGCGGCACCGGCGCTTCCAGCGGCAAGCGCGGTCGCACGTAATACCCCGACTGCGGCCGCGCTTCGAGAAAGCCGCGGCTCTCCAAAACCGTGTAGGCTTGCAGCACCGTCGAAATGCTCACGTCGCGCTGTAACGCCATGCGACGCACCGACGGCACGCGATGTCCCGGACGCAAAGTCCCCTGCTCGATGAGCTGCTGCACCGCATCCGCGAGCGCGAGATACAAGGGCGAGGAGGAACGGACGGCGGTGGCCTTCATACCTAATCAGTACCAGAAACCCGCCGCAGCGCGCAGACGCAGCCGTCGTCGGATGTGACCAGTACAGTTTCAACTTATTCCAACTGTGACCATGACAAAACTTTTCTCCGCGACAAAAGCTTCGCCACGAAAATCAGCTCATCATCATCGCTCCAACCGAGCTCAAGGAACGACAGCGCGTCTTGCTTTCCGCGACGTCAGTCGGCGCCGTATCAGAAACGGTTATCGAGCTTCAGCGTCACGTATGGCGCGGCTTCGCCGTTGAGCGTGTAGTTGCGATCGAAATATTCGAAGCGCCGATCGAGCATCGCGCCGGCTTCCGCCGTGAGAGAAAAACCTTTGGTCAGCGCCCACTCCGCACCGAGGCCGACGCGAATCTCGCGATACTGCACGTACGTGTTCGCGAGACGCGCCACGCCCGGCGCGGGGACGCCGAGATTTTCGGTGATGCGATAAGTGCCGCCTTGGATGCCGAGTCCTGCGTGTAGCGAGAGCCCTTCGCGCACCGCCCACGAAACTCCCACGCGGGGAAAACCAATGTTAAGCGTCCACGATGGCGCGAAAGCCCAGCGCACGCCCGCCACCGGCATGACGATGCGTTCCGAAAAGGGATTGGCCGCGACGCCCGTGAGCCAAACCAACTCGCGGCTCGCGGCATAACTCGCCATGACCAACACCGGCGCGTTGAAAGAATCCGAGTCCATATTCTCCAAATCGCCGTAAATGCCGGGTCGCAAAAATCCGGATACACTCCACCGGGTGGAGAGACGACGTTGCACGCCGAGGTTGAGGCTCAATTCGCCGAGACGATCAGGCAACGCGAGTCCGGCATCGGCATCGAGTTCATTGATCCCGATCGCGACGCCATAAATCAGCGTCGTGCGCTCGCCCACCGGCACCCGCCCCGACGCGCTCGCTTCGAAGTGACGCACCGACACTTCACCGTGCGGACCATCGCGTGAAAGATCGGAGGCCCCCGAAAAGGAATAACCCGCCGCCAACGACTCGACCAGCGCAGGGCGGAAAATCGCCGATGGCGGCTGCGCATCGAGCGTGAGCACCATCCCAAGAAACAACAGCCAGCCGCAGCGAAGCAGAATTGATGACATGCGCGCATATCGGTGCGCGACCGTTTCACAGGTGCAAGCTGGCGCTCATGATTTTGTATCAACTCGTTCGATACTGCGCCAGACCGGCTCCGGTCAGGCGGCACACGCGCCAATCGTCGAGCACCTGCGCGCCGATGGTTTTGTAGAACTCGATCGCGGGTTCGTTCCAATCGAGCACCGTCCACTCGACACGACCGCAGCCGCGCTCATTGGCCAGCGCGGCGATGCGTGTGAGCAGTGCGCGACCGACACCGCGTTTGCGGAACGCGGGTTTCACAAAAAGATCCTCCACATACAGCCCGCTCTGCGCGCGGAAACTGGAGTAGTTGGAAAAATAGATCGCGAACCCCGCCGGCGCATCGTCGACAAACGCCAGCAAGCATTCCGCGGCGGGGCGCTCGGAGAACAGCGTCGCGCGGAGCTTTTCTTCCGTCGCCTCGAACTCGGCCGTCAGTTGTTCGTAGCTCGCGAGATCGCGGATGAAGGAAAGGACCAGCGCGCAATCGCTGGACGTGGCGGGGCGGAGAGTAATGGACATGAGTTGAAGCAGATGGGTTGAAAGCACCGCGGCACCGATCGTCGATCACGCATTCGTCCCGCCACCAGCCGAGCGTTCCTGCCGACAACAAGCGGAAGACGTTCTCTAAAATCAAAGTGTCGAAGCCCAGGGAAGTCCCTCGACAAAGGTATACGAACTGCTTTCCGTCTGACCACCATTTTTCAGCAACCTCCTGGAATGAATCAAAGCCGTTGCATTCGCCGATATCGCATTCCGTCGATCATCTGCGTTGGCGCCATTCCCCTGCTGAGCGCGGGCTGCTCCGCGACCGGGGCTCAGCTTGCTTGGAACGCCGCCTGGGCGGGTGTCGGTCTCGCCGGCGCAACCGCGGCATGGCTCATCCATCGTTCCAGCCGGCGCCTGCGCCGCGAACTCGAAAAACGTGCACGCGCGCTCGAGACATCCGAAAAACGTCATCGTCTCCTGCTCGAACAGGCCAGCGACGCCATCCTCGTCGCCGACGCCGACACGGGCGTCATCATCGAGGCCAATCGTTGCGCGAGCGATCTGCTGGGTTGGGACGAAGCGGAGCTCGTCGGCCACCGCCACACGACCGTCCATCAAAGCACCGAGCGCGAGTTTGTGCGGCGCGCCTTCATCGAACACGGACGCCGCGGAGGCATCGTCGACGAAGATACGCATGTGATGCATCGCTCGGGCATCTCCATTCCGGTCAACGCGCGCTCCACGCTCGTGACCGATGGCGCGCAGCGTTACATGCAGATCATCCTGCGCGACCTGCGTCCGCGTTTGCGCGCGGAGGAAGCGCTGCGTCAGTCGGAAGCACGTCTGCGCGAATTGCTGGAACACGCGCCCGTCGCGATCATCGAGCAGGATTTCACCGCACCCGCCGCCTGGCTCGAAACACTTCGCCAACGCGGTGTCACCGACCTCGCCGACTATCTCCAACGCAATCCCGAAGAACTCGCCGCACAGTTCGCGACGGTCCGCATCGTCAGCGCCAATCCCGCCGCGTTGCGCGCCGCGGGCGCGCCCGATTTCGCGACGTATTGCGAACGTCAATACACGCAGGCGACGCCCTCCGCGCTCGACGCGTTTCGCCTCCAACTCGCCGCCGTGTGGGACGGCCGCACGGAAGTGACGTGCGAACTCTCGTTCTTGCGCGCCGATGGCTCGACCGGCGAGGGCGCGATTCATTGGAGCGTGCAAACCTCCAACGGCCGCCCCGATCTCAGCCGCGCGGTCGTGGCCATTTCCGACCTCACGCCGCTTCGCACCGCCGAGGCGCGTCTGCGCGAGGTCGAAGATCGCTGGGAACTCGCGGTGCGCGGTCTCAACGCCGGTATTTTCGAGCAAAACTACGTCACCGGCGAAACCCATCTTTCCGATCGTTGGAAGGAAATCATCGGCTACCAACCGCACGAACTGCCCTCGCAACGCCAGTCGTGGCAACAACGCGTGCACCCCAAAGACCGCGCTCGCGTGCTCGCCGCGCTGCATGCGCATTTGCGACGCGAAGCGCCCGCGTACCACGTCGAGTACCGCATCCTCTGCAAGGACGGCAGCTACAAATGGATCGAGGCGCGCGGCCGCGCGATTTTCGGGCCCGATGGACACCCCGTGCGTTTCATCGGCGCTCACGCGGACATCAGCGATCGCAAGGAGGCCGAAGCCGCGCTCCGTGAAAGCGAGGCGCGCTACCGTCGTCTTTTTGAAGAAAATCCGTTCCCGATGTGGGTGTACGACGCGGAGACTTATCAGTTCCTCGCCGTCAATCCCGCCGCCGTGCGCGCCTACGGTTACAGCGAACAGGAATTTCTTTCGATGAACGTCTTCGACGTTCGCCCGCCCGAGGAAATCCCGCGGTTGAAAAAACTGCTCGACACTTGGAAAGGCGGCCCCGGCCAGATCGTCGCCGGACTCTGGCAACATCGCGCAAAGGACGGCCGCCTCATGCACATGGAGGTCACCGCACTGCCGCACGAATTCGCGGGACGCCGCGCGGTGCTGACGTTGATGAACGACGTGACCGAGCGTCAGGGAGCCGAGCGGCAGCTGCGCGCGAGCGAGACGCGTTACCGCAATCTTTTCGAGCAAGCGCCCATCGCCATCGTCGAGCAGGATTACTCCGAGGTCTGCAACTGGCTCGCCGATCTTCGCGCCAAAAACATCACCGATTTCTCCGCCTATCTCGACCAGCATCCGGAAGAACTCGCGCAAAAGCTTCGCTCCGTCTCGATCATCGATACCAATCGCGAAACGCTTCGACTCGTGCGCTGCCCGACCAAGGAGGAATTGTCCGCGCGCCTCGACGATGTGTTCACGCCCGACGCTTACGCGGCGCGTCGCGAGACCTTCCTCGCGCTCTGGAACAACCAATGCCAGATGGAGGGCGAAATCACCTTGCGCCGTTTCGACGGCGTGCTGCGGCGTGTCTTTTTCCGGTGGTGGTTGCCCGAAGAGGAAAACGCCATCAGTCGCGGTCGCGCGCAGATCGTCCTCGTGGACATCACCGACATTCGCACCGTCGAAGCCGAACTCGCCGCCGAGCGCGAACGGCTCCGCGTCACTCTACGCGCGATGGCCGAAGGTCTGCTCACGACCGATACCGACGGCATCGTTCAATTCATCAACGAAGCCGCCGAACGCATGATCGGCTGGACCGCCGGCTCCGCGATCGGCCGCCACGTCGATGAGCTCGCGCAACTCCGCCACGAAAAGACGCTCGCGCTTTCCAGCATCCCGCTCAGCCGCTCGATCGCGGAGCATCGTGTGGTGGAATTTCCACGACAAACCTCGCTCGTCGGTCGCAATGGCACCGCTTGTCTCGTCGATGGTCGTTGCGCGCCGATGCACGATCTCAGCGGGCGCGCCATCGGCGCCGTCGCGGTGTTTCACGACGTCACCGAACGCGCGCGTTACGAAGCCGAGTTGTTGCGCTCCTCGAAGCTCGAATCCGTCGGCATCCTGGCCGGCGGCATCGCCCACGACTTCAACAATCTCCTCACCGTGGTCATGGGCAATGTCACCTTGGCCATGCTCGACTCCACCATCAACGACGCCGTCGGTCGCTGGCTCGAGGAAGCCGAACGCGGCGTGCTCCGCGCGCGCGATCTCACGCAGCAGTTGCTCACGTTTGCCAAGGGCGGCGAACCCGTCCGCAAGACCGTGCGTTTGCCCGAAGTCGTTCGCGAAGCCGCGGAGTTTGCGCTTCACGGTTCGAAGGTGCGCTGCGAGTTCGCCATCACGCCCGATCTCTGGCCTGCCGATGTCGACAAAGGTCAGGTTGGTCAGGTCGTGCAAAATCTCGTGATCAACGCCACGCAGGCGATGCCCGAGGGCGGCATCATCCGCGTCTCCATTTGCAACGAAGACAATCCGCAGCGCGGCACGCCCAACCTTCTGCCGCAGGGCAAATACCTCCGGCTCGCGATCGCGGACAGCGGCGTCGGCATTCGCGCCGACCACCTGCCGCGCATCTTCGATCCGTATTTCACCACGAAGCAGTCGGGTAGCGGTCTCGGTCTCGCCACGGTGTATTCGATCGTGCGCAAACATCTCGGTCACATCGAGGTCACGTCGGAGCTCGGCAAGGGCACCACGTTCACGATCTGGTTGCCCGCCGCATCGGGAGATCTGCCGCCCGCGAACGAGACCGATACGTCGCTGCCGAGCATGACCGGCCGGTTGCTGTTTATGGACGACGAAGCCACCATCTGCCAGATGGCGAAAACCCTGCTCGGTCGTCTCGGTTTCACCGTCGTCACGACGCCCGATGGCGCGTCAGCCGTTTCCGCATACAAAGAAGCCAAAGCCGCGGGCAATCCGTTCCGTCTCGTCATCATGGATCTCACCGTCCCCGGCGGCATGGGCGGACTTGAAGCGATGCAAGAACTGCTCGCCTTCGATCCCCAAGTCGTGGCGATCGTTTCCAGCGGTTACTCGAGCGATCCGGTGATGGCCAATTACCGTAATCACGGTTTCCGCGGCATGGTGCCCAAACCGTACAAAATCGCCGACCTCGCGCGCGCGATTCGCACCGTCTTGTCCGAAGACGCCGCCAACGCGAGCAATCGTCACGTCGTCAGCGATCAGTCGTCGCGCAATGGCACCAACGGCACCAAGCCCGCCACCAACCACGACAGCCACGCGTAGTGGATTTTTCACTACACGTCTCGCATTCGTGATGCCGTCATGAGCTCTCTCCGCGATTTGATGCTCGCGCCTCCGCCGCTCACGCTCGCCGTCGCCGAGAGTCTTACCTCGGGACATCTGCAAGCGCGCATCGGTGTGATCCCGGGCGCATCGCATTTTTTCCGTGGCGGCGTGACTGCTTACTCGCTCGATGCGAAGAACCGCCTGCTCGGCGTCGCCCCCGCGCTCGCCGAACCGGTCAACGGCGTCTCCGCCGAGGTCGCAGCCGCGATGGCCCGCGGCGCCGCGCAACTTTTCAACACCGATCTCGCGCTCGCCACGACCGGTTACGCAGAACCTTCGTCCGCACACGATGCTCCGCATCCGTTCGCATGGTATGCGCTGGTCGATCGACGCGCGGCTGGCGGGGAAAACGTCGTCCGCACCGAACGTATCGATTGTCCGGGACTCGATCGCGTGGCCGTTCAGCAACGCATCGCCGACGCCGCGCTCGCAAGTCTCGTCGCTTATTTGCGCGGTCTCCGCGGCGTCTGAGCGCGTTTCACAGCAGCCATTGTCCTGCCCCTGCCGCGAGCGCGACCACCAGCCACGACGGCGCACGTGCGAACTCGAGCAGAGCAAACGCCCCCAGCGCCACCGCCAGATCCGTCACGTCTTTAACACCGCTCGTGCCAACGGGGTGATAAAGCGCCGCGAGCAACAACCCGACCACCGCCGCATTCGCGCCGCGCAGCGCCGCTTGCATCCAGTTTTTTCCGCGAAGCAATTGCCAGAACGGCAGCGCGCCGCCGACCAGCAGCCAGCCGGGCAAAAACAACGCGAGCAAACAGCCCACCCCGCTCAGCCACGCGTGAGGCCCGCCATCGATCGCCACGCCAAGATAACCCGCAAAGGTGAACAACGGCCCTGGCACCGCCTGCGCCGCGCCGTAGCCCGCGAGAAACACATCATTCGTCACCCATCCCGGTGTCACTACCTCCGCATGTATCAGCGGCAGCACTACATGCCCGCCGCCAAACACCAACGATCCCGCGCGATAAAATCCATCCGCCATGGCGAAGGCGCGCTGTCCTGTCGTTTGCGCGAGCAAGGGCAGCACCAACAGCAACAGGGCAAACACGCACAGGGTCGCCAGCGCCCACGCGTGAGGTCCGGACAACTTTGCCGCGCGCGACGTTTGAGCGGCAGCTCCCATCGATTCGCGTCGATAAAGGAGCCAGCCTGCCAACGCACCGCCGAGGATCACCACGATCTGCATCCACGCTTGCGCCGTGACGAGCACGACACCCGCAGCCACCAACGCCAGCACGATCCGCGACGCGTCGGGACACAGTTTTTTGCCCATGCCCCACACCGCCTGCGCGACCACCGCGACCGCCGCGAGTTTTAGTCCGTGCAACCAGCCCGCGCCACCGAGATCGCCCATCGAGGCCACACCATACGCGAACAGAATCATCAGCACGGCCGACGGTAGCGTGAAACAAAACGTCGCCAACATCGCGCCTCCCAATCCCGCGCGTCCCATCCCGAGTCCGAATACGGTCTGACTACTCGCCGGTCCGGGCAGAAACTGACACAGCGCCACCAGATCGCCATACGCCTCTTCACTCAGCCAGCGTCGCTTCACCACAAACTCGTTGTGGAAATAACCGAGATGCGCCACCGGCCCGCCAAACGATACGCACCCGAGCTTCAGAAACGCCGTTGCCACTTCCCGCAAGCGCGCACCCAGCGAAAGCGTTGACGTCGCCAGTGCATCACGGATGTGCGCGTCGTTGTTCACAGCGATTACTCCAAACCGCGCGCCTCGAGCTCGTCCTCATCCCAGCCAAAATAATGACCGAGCTCATGCAGATAGGTGATGCGCACCTCTTCGCGAAAAACCGCCAGATCGCCTTCCGCGAAGTCATAGATGTTTTCCAGAAACAACAGGATCTGCGCCGGCACGGAATTACCCTCGCCTGTCGCCATGCCGTGCGGATCGCCGACAAATAATCCGAGGATGTCCGGCTCAAATTCTTCGCCGAGGATTTCATCGCTCGGCCAATCGTGAAACACCACGGGCAATTCGCGCGCCGCCTCGCGCAAAGCCGCCGGCAAACGACGACGCGTCGCCGCGACCGTGCGTTCGGCTTCTTGAGCGAGTTGAGCAAAGGTCAGCATGTTTCGTGGAAACCTGGAAGGCGTGGCAGCGTCTCGTTGTGTGTCCTAGTTCCCGTTCAGGAAATCTAAATCATACCCATGAAAGCCACGAAACGCGCTCTTCTCGCGCTTGCTCTCGCCAGCGGTCTCGCCGCTCCTTCACTTCTCGCCCAACCGCCCGAAGGCGGTCGTCCCGGTCCCGGCGGCCCGCGCGCCGAGATGCGCATCGAAGATCGTCTCAAACAACTCGGCGAAGCCCTCGCGCTCACCGACGAACAAAAAACGGCCATCAAACCGATCCTCGAAGAATCCGGCGCCGAAATGCGCAAACTTTTAGAAGACCGTTCCGGGGATCGCGAAGCACGTCGCTCGAAGCTTATGGAGCTCCGCGAGAAGACCAACACCAAGATCGCTGCGCTTCTTACCGACGAGCAAAAAGCCAAGTTCGCCGAACTCAACAAACGTGGTCCGGGTGGTCCCCGCGGCGAACGTCCCGAGCGCCGTCGCGGCGGAGAATAACCCCATCATTCATTCCCCGCGTTCTCCGGTTACTGCATGCCGGCCGCTCCGTGCGCGCCGGCATTTCTTTTGGCACATCGCCACACTTGCCAACATCCGCACGGATTCTTTTCACCTCCCCTCGGCGCGAATCGGGAGGGAAAACCGATAGGGGGTCCATGGCGGACCGCCGCCTTTCCGTGCCGCGTCCTACCCCGCATGAATACCCTCAAGCGTCTCTTGCTCGCGCTGGCTCTCGCCAGTGGCCTTCTTGCGCAACTCCTCCACGCCGAAGCAGCCGAGAAACCTGAAAAGGCTCCGCGCATCAGCCGCGTGGAGAGGCTCGCCGCCGCGCTCGAGCTCACGGACGAACAAAAGTCCCAGGTCGCCGCCATCCTCAAAGAGGAAAACGCCGCCCTCCGCACCGTCAGCGACGACAAATCGCTCGATCGCTCCGCCAAGATCGCCCGCAATCGCGAGATTCGCGAAGCGCATGCGGCGCGTATCCGTGCACTCCTGACACCCGAACAACAACAGCGTTTCGATGCGTTGCCCAAGGGACGCGAATCGTCGGCCGAGAAAAAAGCCGAAAGCGCGACCTAGTCGTCCTCGTTTTGACCTTCAACGCCCCGCCGCGCGCGGGGCGTTTTCGTTTTCGACACCTGCGATTCCGCGGCGCAGCCTCGCGCGTTTTATGAATCGACCGCGCGCAGTCATCGCCGGCGGCGGTGCCGCTGGTTTTTTCGCCGCCATCACCTGTGCGGAAACCGACCCGGCGTGCGAAGTCATTCTTCTCGAAGCATCGCCCACCCTGCTCGCGAAAGTGAAGATCTCCGGCGGCGGGCGCTGCAATGTCACCCACGCCTGCTTCGACCCGCGCGAACTCGTGAAACGTTATCCGCGCGGCAGTCGCGAACTGCTCGGTGCGTTTCATCGCTGGCAACCGCGCGACACGATCGAGTGGTTCGCCGCGCGCGGCGTCGAACTCAAGACCGAGGCCGACGGCCGCATGTTTCCGGTCACCGATGATTCTCAAACCATCCTCGATTGTTTGCTGAATGCCGCTCGCAGCGCCGGCGTGCAGATTCGCACACGCTGCGCCTTAACCGCGATCGAAACTCGGAACGCTGTCAGTTCGCCGGCATCCGGACATCCCACAGCATTTTCGCTCACCCTCTCCACCGGCGAAACACTCACGTGCGACCGACTGCTTCTCGCCACGGGTGGACCCAAAACCGCGCCGTCGCTCGCCGCGCAACTCGGCCACACGATCGAGCCGCCCGTGCCGTCGCTATTCACCTTCAATCTCGCGGATCCGCGGCTCGAAGGACTCAGTGGACTCGCCGTGTCCGGCGTTGTCGCGAGCATTCAGGACACTTCGCTGCGCGAATCGGGACCGATGCTCATCACGCATTGGGGCGTGAGCGGTCCGGCGATCTTAAAACTCTCCGCGTGGGGCGCCCGCGAACTCCATGCGCGCGACTATCGTTTCACGCTGCGTGTAAACTGGCTCGGCGGAAAAAATCTCGACGAAACTCGCGCCGCGCTCACCGCCGTACGTGCGGCTCAACCGCGTCGTCAAATCGGCACCGCAAGTGCGTTCCCCGCGATTCCCCAACGACTCTGGGAACGTCTTGTCGCCGCCGCAGGCGTTCCGCCCACGACGACGTGGACCGCCGTATCCAACGAAAAACTACACGCGCTCGCCGAGCAGCTCACCGCGTCGGATTTTTCCGTCACGGGCAAGAGCACCAACAAGGACGAGTTTGTCACCTGCGGCGGCGTACGCCTGAGCGAGGTCGATTTCAAAACCATGCAGAGTCGTTTGCAGCCCGGCGTCTATTTTGCGGGCGAAGCGCTCGACATCGACGGCATCACCGGCGGTTTCAATTTCCAGGCGGCATGGACCACGGGGCGACTCGCGGGATTGGCGATGGCGGCTCGTTGATCAAAACAACCGTCGCGCCTCGGCGAGATCGCGCTCGAGTTGCGCGAGATACCGGATGCGCGGCACTTCGCGCGCGCCGAGCCTCAGCATGTGCGGCGTGAGTTGTTGAATATCGAGCCAGCCAAGCCCGCGCGCTTGCAGATGTCGCACGAGAAAAACGATCGCGAGTTTCGAGGCATTGTCTTCGCGATGAAACATGCTCTCGCCGCAAAAAACCCCGCCGGCATCGACGCCGTACAACCCGCCGATCAACACGTCGTCGCGCCACACTTCCACGCTGTGCGCCATGCCCGCGCGATGCAGCTGCGTGTACGCATCCATCACCGCCGGCGAAATCCACGTGCCGTGTTGGCCCGGTCGTGGCGCCTCCGCGCAGGCCGCGATCACCTCCGAAAACGCGCGATCGATCGTACACACGTAACCGCCGCGCTTGATGCATTTCTTCAGCGTGCGCCCGAGGCTGAGTTCGGAAAAAATCAGCACCGCCCGGGGATCGGGTGAACACCACGGAATCGGTTCATCGCTTCCGCCCGGCCACGGAAATACGCCGGAGCGATACGCGGCGCGTAGATTTTCCACCGTCAGCGCCGAGGCATCGGTCCAGACAACCTCCTCAGGACCAAGCGCGATATCGCGGAGACTGGGAAACGTGAGGCGCACGTGAATCAGCGAAACGAGCTGCAGCGATTTTTGAACTTAAAATCCGCGCCGACTCGCCGGGCCATGGTGATCGCGGCGAACCGCGTCGCTCACTCGCGCTTCAGCTCGCGTCCCATCAAACTCGCGAGCACGTGCGCCGGCGGTTTGCCGTCGCGCAGCATCGCACGCGTCTCACGCAAGATCGGCGCATCGATGCCGCGCGCATCGCAGAGTTCGCTGAACGACTCCGCGGTCTTAAAACCTTCGACGACGGTCTTGCGGCCCGTGAGTAATTCCACAGCAGTGCGGCCTTCGCCGATGCGTTGGCCAAACTCGCGATTGCGGCTCCAATCGCCATGACACGTCGCCACGAGATCGCCGAAACCGCTGAGGCCATAAAATGTTTCCGGACGCGCGCCCAGCGCCGTGCCTACGCGCACCATTTCGGCCAGCGCACGCGTGAGCAGCGCCGCCTTCGCATTGTCGCCGAGTTTGAGTCCGTCGCAGCAACCGGCGGCGATCGCGTAGACGTTTTTGAGACATCCGCCGATTTCGGCGCCGGCGACATCATCCGTCGTGTACACGCGCAGCGTCAGTCCGCTCAACGCGGTTTGAAGCGCGACCGCAAAATCATCCAAGTGCGAGACCGCAAGCGTCATCGCCGCGGGCAGACCGCGCGCCAATTCAGCGGCGTTGGTCGGTCCCGTGAGCGCCCCGGCGATGTAGTGCGGCAGCGTTTCTGCGATGATTTCCGTCGGGCGCAAATGTGTGCCCGCCTCGAGTCCTTTCGAGAGGCTCACGACATAGCGAAGCTGCGTCGCGAGCGAGAGATGTTCGCGGATGCGTTGACAGGTTTCGCGCAACGCCTGCGACGGGCACGCGAGCAACACGACTTCGGCCTCCATTAGCACCGGCGTGAGTTCGTGTCCGATCTGAATACTCGGCGGCAACGCGATGCCCGGGAGGTAGTCGGTGTTTTCGCGCGCGGATGAGATCGCAAGCGCCTGCTCAAACCGACGCGGACAAAGCGTGACGGTGTGATTGAGTCGGCTGAGGTGGATCGCAAACGCCGTGCCCCAGGCACCGGCTCCGATGATGGCGAAATTCATGAGGGAAAAGAGACGGAGGTTTTAACCACTGATGAACACTAATTGAGACGAATGGAAGCGGCGGATTCTGGGCGCTTCAAGGTGGAGCGGACGCTCCGCACACGTTACGTTGGGCGATGCGAGGAGATAGTTGTTCCGGGCGAAACGCGGACGGTGGTTCTCAACGCGCGGGAAAGCGCGTTCCACCTTCACTCCGGAAACTTGCGCGCGCGGACGGCTTCGGTGTAGGCCGCGAAGCCGGCTTTGATTTGCGCGCCGGCGTCGGCGAATTGTTTGGCAAACGCCGGCACGTAGCCGGGCGTGAGTCCGAGCATGTCGGTGTACACGAGGATTTGTCCGTCGCAGTGCGGCCCGGCGCCGATGCCGATCACGGGGATCGAGACCGCCGCAGAGATTTTTTTCGCAACCTCCGCATCGGTGAGCTCGATGAGCAGCGCAAACACACCGGCTTTTTCGAGCGCGAGCGCATCGGCGAGAAGGGCGTCAGCCTCCGCGGGAGTGGTGCCGAATTTTTTATAACGACCGAGCGCGTGGACCTGCTGCGGTTTCAGGCCGATGTGGCCCCACACGGGCACGCCCGCTTCGACGAGGCGCGCGATCGTCGGCGCAAGCACGGCGCCGCCTTCGATCTTCACGACCTCCGCGCCGGCTTCCTGCATGAGACGCTGACAAGCGCGCAGCACGCGTTCGAAATCGTAATGCGCTTCGCCAAACGGCACGTCGGCGGCGATGAGTGCGTTGGGCTTCGCGCGCGCGACCGCAGCCGTGTGATGGCAAATCATGTCGAGCGTCACCGGCACGGTCGTATCGAAACCGAGGTGAATATTGCCGACGGAATCACCGACGAGAATGACATCCACGCCCGCCTCGCTGGCGAAGCGAGCGATGATGGCATCGTACGCAGTCACGGCCACGATCGGGCGCTGGCCCTTGAGCTTACGGAGCGTGTGGACGGTGGTTTTCAAATTTTTCGGCCAATTTGAACCACGGAGGCACTGAGGACACAGCGAGGCTCCATGGAGTCAGCTAAGTTCTCTGTGATCTCTGTGCCTCTGTGGTTAAAAACCTTACTTCAGGAAGCTCGGGATTTTTTCGTTGGCGATGATGGTCTCGAACGTCTCACGCGCGTTCACGAGTTCGAACTTCGAGCCTTGCACGAGCACTTCGGCCGCGGTGCCGCGCGTGTTGTAGCGGCTGGCCATCGCGAAGCCGTACGCGCCAGCGCTCATGAACGCGATGCACTCGCCCTCGCCCACTTGCTGGAGCTGGCGATCTTTCGCGAAACAGTCGCCGCTTTCGCAAATCGGACCGACCACGTCGGCGACGAGCGCGGGACGCGTGGTGTCGCGATGCAGCGGCACGATTTCGTGATAGCTTTCGTACATCGCAGGGCGCACGAGGTCGTTCATCGCGGCGTCCACGATGAGGAAGTTCTTTCCCTGGCCGCGCTTCAGATACTCGACGCGCGAAATCAACACGCCGGCGTTGCCGACGAGATTGCGTCCGGGCTCAAGGAGGATCTTGAGGCCGAGCGGCTTGAGCAGCGGCAGAAGCGCGGCGCCGTAAACTTCGGGCGTGAGCGGACGTTTGTCGGCCGGTTGGTTGTCCCACCAGGCCTGCTGGCCCGAAGCGAGCGCATCGTGGTAAACGATGCCGATGCCGCCACCGATCGAGAAATACGTGATGCCGTACTTTTCCTTCAGCTCGTTGACGAACGGCAGGACCTTGGTGACGGCTTCCACGAACGGCGTGACATCGGTGAGCTGCGAGCCGATGTGCATTTGCACGCCGCGGATCTCGATATTGGGAAATTTCGCGGCGGCTTCGTACGCGGCGGCGGCGAACTTCAGCGGAATGCCGAACTTGTTGTCGCTCTTGCCGGTGGTGATCTTCGCATGCGTGTGCGCATCGACGTCGGGATTGATGCGGATGGCGATGGGCGCTTTCACGCCGAGCTTGCCGGCAACGTGATTGATGCGCGCGAGCTCGGGTTCGCTCTCGACGTGAAACGCGAAGATCTCGTTTTCGAGCGCGAGTTTGATCTCGGCCTCGGTCTTGCCCACGCCGGCGAAGACGCTGCGCTTCACATCCGCGCCCGCGGCGAGCACGCGACGGATTTCGCCGCCGCTCACGAGGTCGAACGCCGCGCCGAGATTCGCGAAGTGGCGCAGTACGGCGATGTTCGAGTTGGCCTTCATCGCGTAGCAGATCTGCAGGTCGAGTCCGGAGAGACTTTGAGCGAGTCGCGTGTAGTTATCCGCGAGTGTCGTCGCCGAATAAACGTAGGTGGGCGTGCCGTAGAGTTGGGCGATCGCCGCGAGATCGACGGACTCACAATGCAGGTTCTGGCCGACGTAGTGGAAGTGATGCATGGGCAAAAATGAGTGAAAAGTTCGGACGCTGCTTATTTCACATTGAAAAAACGAACCTATTTTGCCGATAGGATACGAACCGCTACGCAATGATACGTGTAATCAAAAATCTGTTTCATCGTCCGGCCATCAAAATGGGCCGCGTCGACAACAGCCGTATCCACACGACCCGCCTGCGGAACGCCCAATTTGTCAGCTTCATCACCGAAAGCGGCAGCCTTCAGCCGTTCAGCACCGATCGCTACGACGCGCGTCTGCGCCGCCGCAAGATGATCAAAGCCCTCCTCGCGACGGGCGCGGCGGCCGGGGCCGCGTGGGTGCTGCTCGAAAGCGCGCATGCGCTGACGATGTTCTGATCGTCGTTTTCCCCTTTCAAAAACGAAAGCCGGACCGCTGTGGTCCGGCTTTTTTCGTGGCGATGGCCATCCGCGCGAAGGGAGGCCCGATCCCGAAGCGTCAGGTGGCTTCGGTCACGGCGTCGGCCTCGCCGAACGCGCGCGGACGGTGGATTTTTTCCTTTCGGTGGCTGTGCCGCTTGCGCAGCAAGCCGTCGAGTTTGTCGACGAGGAAATCGATCGCCTTGTAGGCGTCGTCTTGTGCAACCGAAGCGACCAGGTCGGGACCGGTGATCTCGATCTGGCCTTTGGCAATGAAGCGCGAGGTCACATCGCGCGTCTTGTCGAGTTCGATATCGACGCGCAGGCGGATGATCTGGTCGTCGTGACGGAACAGGCGGGCTGTTTTTTCCACGACGGCGTTTCGAATCGCGTCGGTGATGTCGAGGTGAATCCCGCGGACAATCAAGCGGTCCGCGGCCGATGAAGGGGTTTCGTTATTAATCATCGCGTTTGGGTTCGTCCAAGAGGATGGCGGAGTTGTTCCGCCATAGGCACGACAAACCATCTTTCGCTTCATTAAAGAAGCGAATCTAACGCGAAGAAAACTCAGCGCTTCTTGTTGAGCGCGGCGCTGAACCAGTCGCCGTTGAGCGACTGCTGCGAACGCGGAGCGCCACCGCCCTGCCCGGGGCGGGAACCGCCGCCGAAGGAGGAACGCTGGCCGCCGCCTCCGCCGCCTGTTTTGCCACCGAGCTCGGGACGGCTGCGCATCGAGAGGGCGATGCGTTTGCGCGCGAGGTCGACCTCCGTGACGGTGACGGTGACCTTCTGGGAAACCTTCACCACTTCGGCCGGATCTTTCACGAAGGTGTCGGCGAGCTGGCTCACGTGGACGAGTCCGTCTTGGTGCACGCCGATGTCCACGAACGCACCGAAGGCCGTCACGTTGGTGACGATGCCGGGCAGCTTCATACCGGGCTTGAGATCCTCGGGTTTGTTCACGCCTTCGGTGAACGAAAACACTTCAAACTTCTGGCGTGGATCGCGGCCGGGCTTGGCGAGCTCGGCGAGGATGTCGTTGAGCGTCGGCAAACCGACTTTGTCCGTCACGTAGTTCTCCAACTTGATCTTCGCGCGCAGCTTGGCGTCGCTCATCAAGTCGGCGACGGTCACGCCGAGATCGGCGGCCATCTTTTCCACGATCGGATAACTTTCTGGGTGAACCGCCGAGGCATCGAGCGGATTACTCGCGCCGCGGATGCGCAAAAAGCCCGCGGCCTGCTCATAGGCTTTCGGGCCGAGGCCGGAAACTTCCAACAACTCCGCCCGCGAGGAGAACGGCCCTTTTTCGTTGCGACGCGCCACGATGGCGGCGGCGGTGCGCGCGTTGAGGCCGGAGACGTAGCTCAGGAGTTGTTTCGAGGCGGTGTTCACTTCGACGCCGACGCCGTTCACCGACGAGATGACGCAGTCGTCGAGCGAGCGCTTGAGGGCGTTTTGATCGACGTCGTGTTGATACTGACCAACGCCGATCGATTTCGGATCGAGCTTCACGAGTTCCGCGAGCGGATCCATCAAACGACGACCGATCGAGACCGCGCCGCGCACGGTGATGTCGTGATCGGGAAATTCTTCGCGGGCGACCTCGCTGGCGGAGTAGATCGACGCGCCAGACTCATTCACCATGACGACGGGAATGGAGGCAGGCAGTCCGAGCGAGCGCACGAACGCCTCTGTTTCGCGTCCCGCGGTGCCGTTGCCGATGGCGACGGCCTCGATCTGGAAAAACTTCACGAAGCCGAGGAGCTTCTCCTTCGCCTCTTCCGTTTTGGCCGCGCCTTGGTCGGGATAAACGACGTCGTTGTGAAGGAGTTTTCCCTGACGATCGAGGATGACGCATTTGCAGCCGGTGCGGAAACCGGGGTCGATCGCGAGGACGTTTTTCTGACCGAGCGGCGACGCGAGCAGCAGCTCGCGAAGATTTTCCGAGAAAACTTTGATCGCGGTCTCGTCGGCACGCTTCTTCGACTCGAGACGCATCTCGGTCTCCATCGCTGGCGCGAGCAAGCGCTTAAAACTGTCCTGCACGGCGAGGCGCACCTGTTCGGAACAAGGCGACGAACCACGCACAAACATCGGCTCGAGCTCGGCGAGCGCCGCGGTCTCGTTGACCGTGATGCGCATCATGAGAAAGAGCTCTTTTTCGCCGCGGCGCATCGCGAGGACGCGATGGCTCGGCGCCTTCGCGAGCGGTTCGCTCCAATCGAAATAGTCTTTGAACTTCGCGCCTTCGGTTTCCTTGCCCGCGATGACCTTCGACGTGATGACGGCGTCTTTCTGATAGAGTGCGCGGAGCTTGGCGCGAGCGGCGGCATCGTCGCTCACGCGCTCGGCAAGGATATCGCGCGCCCCGGCCAGCGCTTCGTCGGCAGAAGCGATGGTGGATTTCACGTTCTTGCCATCGTCGGCGGTGTATTCACGGCCCACATACGGCTGCACGGCGGCGGCGAGATCGGTGGCGGGATCTTGCGCCCAGATGAGTTCGGCCAGCGGTTCGAGTCCCTTCTCCTTCGCGATCGTGGCGCGGGTGCGCTTTTTGGGACGGAACGGCAGGTAAATATCTTCGAGCGCGGTGAGGGTCTCGGCTGCGGCGATTTTTTGGGAGAGCTCGTCGGTGAGGAGATTGCGCTCTTTGAGCGAAGCGACGATGGCGGCGCGGCGGTCGTCGAGCGCCGCGAGGCTTTCGAGACGATCGCGGATCGCAGTGATGGCCACCTCATCCAGTTCACCCGTGGCCTCTTTACGGTAGCGCGCGATGAACGGAACCGTCGCGCCTTCTTTGAGCAATTGGGCAGTCGTGGCGACTTGGTGAACTTTCAGTCCAAGCTCCTGCGTGATGCGGAGCACATGATCGGGATTCGGCAGATCCATTGAAAAAATGAGAGCCCGCCATAGCAAAGCGCGCGACGGATCGGGCAAGAGCAAAGCGGTGTCGGCCGCGCGTATTCTTTTTTGCAGTCCGAAGTGAGGGATCCCCCTCAAGGAAAATAGGCCAAAACGCCCACCCCCTAAACAAAGAACCCTCACACATACGATTCGGCTACACTTCCGGCCGGCGATACCGTTTGTGACGCTCCGTGCATCGTTCGTTCAAACGAGCGGTTCACGATCTTCAGTCATGAACATCAAAACCATCCTCACTAAAACTCTAGCTTTGGGCCTGATCGCGGGCTCTCTGGCCGTCGCCAGTGTTTCCGCCGCGGAGGAGGCTTTCGATGTGCGTCCCGTGCCGGTCAGAACTCCGCCGCCCCAATTCCCCTCCGACATGCAGCGCCAGGGCATCTCCGGCGTCGTCGCCGTTCGCGTCATCATCGACGAGAGCGGTTCCGTCGCTGATGCTTCGGTATCGAAATCCAGCCACACCGAGTTCGAGCAAGCCGCGCTCGCCGCGGTCAAGAAGTGGAAGTTCAAGCCCGCCAGCAAAGACGGCGTAGCTGTCAAGGCCAGCGTGGTCATTCCGATCAACTTCACGGTCGAGACCTAAGTCTCCCCGATCGCCTTTTCGAGCCGGCGCCTTTCGAGATCGCCGGCTTTTTTGTATTCAAAAACTGGAGACAACTCCGCGTCGTCTCAGCGATACGGCTGATGCAGCTCGACGGGCTGTTTCGCTTTGGGGCGAAGTTTCAGGTTCAACACTTCCACCGCGAGGGCGAACGCCATGGAGAAATAGATGTAGCCTTTCGGGATGTGGCGGCCGAGCGAATCGCCGACGAGCGTCATGCCGATCAGAATCAGGAAACTCAACGCGAGCATCTTCAACGTCGGGTGCTTGTTCACGAAGTCGCTGATGGTCCCTGCGAAAGCCAGCATCACGCCCACGGAGATCACCACCGCAGTGATCATCACCCACAGATGCTCCGCCATGCCCACCGCGGTGATCACCGAATCGAGCGAGAATACCACATCGATCGCCAGTATCTGCGCGATGACCGACGCGAACGAGGCGCCGCGTTTCGGAGTCGCATGACCTTCCTCGCCTTCGAGTTTGCTGTGAATCTCGTTCACACTTTTCCCGATCAGGAAAAGCCCGCCGAGGAGCAGGATCAGACTTTTGCCCGAAATCGGCGCATTGAGCACCGGCATCGTGAACAACGTCGCGGTGAGTCCCATCAACCACGTGATGCTGCACAGCAGCGCGATACGCGTCACGAGAGCCAGCGAGAGGCCGAGCTTGCGCGCGTACGATTGGCGCTCTGCGGGGAGTTTCCCCGCGATGATCGAGATGAAGATGATATTATCGATACCGAGCACAATCTCGAGCCCGGTGAGAGTGAGTAAGGAGATCCAGATTTGGGGGTCGGTTAACCAATCCATGCCCGCCAGCTAGGCGGGCACGTTTGCCCCGTCAACGGACACCGCATTACAATCTTCGCGTCCGTTTTTTTGAGCGCGTAGCTGTACAACCAATGCGTTCTCGATAAGCGGCTACTCGATCCAGCTCAGGCCGAGTTGGAGCCAGAGCGGAATCGTCAATACGCCGAGCACCGTCGTGCCAACCACCACGCGAACCGCCGTGAGCGAATGTCCGCCGTAGTGTTGCGCGATCACGATCAACAAAATGCCCGTCGGCATCGCCCCTTGCACCACGAGGATGCGTTTCAATTCCACCGTACACGGCAGATACCGCGCGATCACCAGATAGAGCACCGGAAACACGCCGAGCCGCAGCAGACATGAACCGAGCGACACACGTGTTTCCCACAATGTCCGCGGCATCCCCACGTATTTCTCCAGCGCGCCACCGATCAGGATCAAGCCGAGTGGAATCGCGCAGACCGCGCATTGATGCACCACCTCGGTGATCGCCGCCGGCATATGCGGACCGACATCGAACAGATTTCCCGCCACCGCGACCGCGAGACTGATCACCGGCGGATTCACCAATTTGCGCCAGCCCTCCTTCAACGAGAGCCCGGACAACACAAAAATCCCCACCGTCCAGATCGCCGCTTCGCAACCGACATTGTGAACGAGCAAAAGGCCTACGCTCTCCTGGCCGAAGAGCGATGCCATGAGCGGGATCGGCACATAACCGTAGTTGTTGATGCCGACCGCAAACGCAAAGGTGCGCAGACCTGTGCCCTTTTTTAACCCGAGCAATTTCGCGCCAAACAGCCCGAGATAGATGCACGCCGACATCACCGCGAAGCCCATCAGCGGCGCGAGCACGAGATTCGACGGCTCTTTCAGCGCCGCGTTGTTGAGCACGTTTTCGAAGATCAGGCAGGGATAGAGGAAGTTCACCACCATCTTCAGCAGGCTCGCGTCGGCCTCCTCCGTCAGCCATCGCGCCCGCCGCAATCCCATGCCCACGCCCACCAGGGCGAAGACCGGCACCACGCTCAACAAAAGCTGCCAATACGAAAAGCTCATGAAGACCGGCATCGTCTCCGGCCGCTTCTTCAAGGCAAAGCAAAGAACATCGCAGCGCGTTAACGTCGTGCGTGACCGCTCCAGAGTAGCGCTTCTTGGCAAAGGGACGCTCCGTGAGCGCCGCACTCGTTCAACGCCAAAACGAAAAAGGACAATGCGGGGCATTGTCCCTGCCTGTGAACGTTATCTCGCAAAAACGGAGGCGCCGTCCATCGCGCCTCCGCTGCTTCAACGACCACGCTTTTGATCAGTACCTCAGTGACCGAGTCCGGCCTGATGCTCCTGGATGTACTCTTGCTTGAGGCCGAGTTTTTCCGGCGCGTGCAGCACGAGCATCTTCATCCGCACGTCGGACGGCACATCCTTCGAGGTGAGTTTGGAAACGATCACCATCAGCACGATCGCCAACGGCACCGCCCAGATCGCCGGTTGTTCGCACAGGATGCGCAGCAATGGATGCGTAGCCCAGAAGTCGTTCATGCCTTTGAATCCCGCGAAGAGTTTGCCCATCGGACCGGGATCAAGCGAGAGCGTGGCGAGATTGGTCACCGTCGCCGCGATCAACGCGCACAAGCCGCCCGCGAGCATGCCCGTGGCCGCGCCTTTCATCGTCATGCCGCGCCACCACACGCTCATGAAAAGCAGCGGGAAATAACTCGCCGCCGCGATCGCGAAGGCCTGGCCGACCATGAAGTTGATCTCGAGCGGTTCCACGAAGCAACCGAGCAGCACTGCAACGCCGCCGATGAGCACCGCGGAAAACTTGAATGCGCGCAGACGTTGCTCCGCGGTCGATTGCGGACGGAGGATCCGGCCGTAAACATCGTGCGCCAGCGCGCCGGTCATCGACACCAGCAATCCGCTAAACGTGCTCATGAACGCCGCGAACGCGCCTGCACAGGTGATGCCGCTCAGGATCGAACCGAGCACTCCGTATTTTTCCGCGATGAGTCGCGGCAGTTCGAGCACGATCTTGTCCGTGCCTTTCGCTCCGAGTCCCGCGTACAACTCCGGCAACAGATTGCGCCCGAGCACGCCAAACACCGGCGGAAACACATAAAACACGCCGATCAAAATCATCACCCACATCGTCGTGCGTTTGGCCGCGCCGCCGTCGGGATTCGTATAAAAACGCACGAGGATATGCGGCAGTCCCGCCGTGCCGCACACGAGCGCGATGATCAGCGAGTACGTGTAGAGCAGCGAATACGATTTCTGTTTCTCCGCGAGAAACACCGCGCGCTCTTCCTCGGGCATCGCTTTCGCCGCAGCGTTCACCGCCTTGGTGGTGAGCGGCCCAAAGGGCGCGACCCACACTTCGTCGCGAGGCGCTTTTTCGGTGAGCGGCTGACGCGTCACTTCAACGATCGGCGCGGCATTTTCGACCACCGTTTTGTTCGCACCGATATGCGCGCCGTAGCCGCCATACACGGCCATCACCACGAAGATCGGCACGCTGATCGCGAACATCTTGATCCAATACTGAAACGCCTGCACCAGCGTGATGCCCTTCATGCCGCCAAGCGCGACATTGAGCGTGATCACGCCGCCGACCAACACCACGCCGGCCCAATACGGCAGACTCGGGAAAATGTACGCGAGCGTCACACCCGCGCCTTTCATCTGCGGCATCGTGTAGAAAAATCCGATGAACAACACGAAGCACACCGCGATCTTGCGGAAGAGCGGCGAATCGAAACGTCCCTCCGCGAAGTCCGGAATCGTGTAGGCACCGAAGCGACGCAGCGGTCCCGCGATGAACAACAACAGAAACAAATATCCGCACGCGTAACACACCGGATACCACAACGCGTCGTAACCTGACGACATCACCATGCCGGCGATGCCCATGAACGACGCCGCCGAAAGGTATTCGCCGGAGATCGCCGACGCGTTCCAACCGACCGATACCGAGCGGCCTGCGACAAAGAAATCACTCGCCGTCTTCGAGGTCTTCGCCGCGCGAAACCCCATCCACAACGTCACGATCACCGTGATCGCCGAAAACGCCACGATCCAGCCATCGACCCCACCCGAATCGACGACCGCCAACAAAAACGAAGTCGTGCCCATGGCTCAGCCCTTCCTTTCGTTTTCGACCTGACGCACTTCCGCTTCTTCCAAGCCGATCGAGCGCTTGATGAACACGTACGAGATCACCCACACGACCGGGAAAAACACGACGCCGAGAATCAACCAGCTCAACGTGAAGCCGGCCACGCGCGTCGCCATCAACTCCGGCGCATAATAATTCGCGAGGGGCAATCCGAGGAGAACAATAAGAAACGCCGCGGCGCACGCGACGGAGAGTTGAAGCTGGCGGCGCATCAACGAAGCCAGAAACGACTCGCTATGCACCGGGTCCTGAGGGGCGGGGGTACTGGACGACATGCGACGGCGAGATTGCGAGGACGCTTTCGCTCCGCAAGTCGCAACCGCAAGATCTGCACAATCTGCCGCGCGGCTTATCATCCAAACGTATGCCTTCATCGCGCTTGGCCTCGCCTCATTTTCCGCCAACGTCCGCGCCATGACCGCTCGCACTCTCGCCCGCGCCCGCCGCCTGCTTTGCGATTTGCAGAGCCACATCCGCGATGTGCTCGTCACCGCGCGCGCCCGCGAAGCCGCCGGTTTTTCCCGCATCGCCGCCGTCACGGCCGCCGACACCATCTATCACGTCGATCGCATCGGCGAACACGCGATCACCGCCTGGTTCGAAAAACACTGGCCCCAAAGCTGGCCTGTCGAACTCGTCATGGAGGGTATCGAAGAAACGGATACGCTTACGTTTCCCCACGGCACGCCCGTCGCGCAAACCATCTGGAAATGCATCCTCGACCCCATCGACGGCACGCGCGGGCTCATGTACGATAAACGCTCCGCGTGGATCCTCGCCGGGCTCGCGCCGCAACGCGGCCCGCGCACAGCCCTCCGCGATATTGTCGTCGCCGCGATGACGGAAGTCCCCACGAGCAAACAATGGCGCTCCGACCAGCTCTCCGCCATCCGCGGACGCGGTCCGCGCGGTGTCCTCGGCACCGCGCACGATCTGCGCACCGGCGAGAACTCGCCCCTCGCCGTCCGGCCATCTCAAGCGCGCGACTTCCGCCACGGTTTTGCTTCGATCTCCAAATTTTTCCCCGACGGCAAAACGCTGCTCGCTCAATTCGAGGAAAAACTCTGGTCCACGCTCAACGGCCCTGCCGCGCCGGGCGGTTCTCCGCTGGTTTTCGACGATCAATACATCAGCACCGGCGGCCAGCTGCACGAACTGCTCACGGGACGCGATCGCCTGATCGCCGATCTGCGTCCGCTCGCGTTTAAGAAACTCGGGCTCGATTCGCCGCTTGTCTGCCATCCGTACGACATTTGCACCGAGATCATTCTCACCGAAGCCGGCGGCATCGTGGAGTATCCACTGGGCGGATACATCAAAGCGCCGCTCGACACGACCTCGCCCGTCGCATGGATCGGTTACGCGAATCCGCACCTCGCGCGACTCGCGCGTCCTGTGGTGAAACGCTTATTGCGCGAACTGCTCTGACGCGCCGCGGCTCAAGCCGCCGCTTTTTTCGCCCGCGCGTTCTTCGCACGCGTGGCGGCGGCTCTCTCCGCGCGCAGGATCTTTCGCACACGCCAGCGATACTCGGCGGCGACGATGTAGCCCACGCAGCGCTCCGTACCGCAACGACACGGATGATCGCGCCAGCTGTCGAAGCCGTAGCGATAATCGAATGTGAGCTCCTCGCCCGGCTCGATGTCACGCTTGGCGATGATCCAGATCTTGCCGCGAATGATCTCCGTGCGGCAATTGGGCGTACACGAGTGATTGATGAGCCGCGCGGTGTTCCACGCCATCGAGCCGTCGATGTCGTAGCGTTTCGTCAGCTCAAAAATATACACGCAGCCATCGCCGCCACGCGCTTGTTTCGCGAGGCGTTTCAATTCGCGACGATCGGACTCCGCCTTGGTGATGCGTTCGCCTTGATACTCGATGATGCGCGTGTCGCGCGGGATTAGCTGGGTCGCGTACAATCCGCGCCCGTGAATCGGCGAGCGACGCACCTTGGCCCACGGCGTGGTGGTCGGTTTGCGACGCGGGGGAGTCGTCGCGGTTTTGGTTTTGGCGCGGCGGCTGGTCGGGGCGGTGCTCATGGTCAGGCGATTTCCAAACCCACGGGGCAATGATCGCTGCCCATCACTTCCGGGCTGATCCAAGCGCGTTTGAGTGCCGGGCGCAGCTTTTCGCTGACGACAAAATAATCAACACGCCATCCGATGTTCCGCGCGCGGCAGTTCATCATCTGGCTCCACCACGTGTAGTGCCCGGGGCCTTTTTCGAACTCGCGAAAGGTGTCCACAAAACCGCTCTCAAGCAGACGCGTGAAGTTGGTGCGCTCCTCGTCGGTGAAGCCGGCGTTGCGGCGATTGGTCTTCGGATTGGTGAGATCGATCTCCTGATGCGCCACATTGAGATCGCCGCAGAAAACGACGGGCTTCGTTTGCTCGAGTTTTTTCAGGTACACGAGAAACGCCGGATCCCATTCTTGCGTGCGGTATTCGAGACGCGTGAGCCCGCGCTGCGAGTTGGGTTGATAAACGTTCACGAGATAAAAGTCCGCAAACTCCGCCGTGATCACGCGGCCTTCCTGATCATGCACCGGCACGTTCATGCCGAGCGTCACGGATTTCGGCTTCACGCGGCTGAAGATCGCGGTGCCGCTGTAGCCTTTTTTCACGGCGCTCGCCCACGTGGCTTCGTAGCCCGCGGTCCAGCCCACATGCTGCACGTCGCCGGGGTGGCATTTTGTTTCCTGCAGGCAAATCACGTCCGCATCCACGGCGGCCATATAGTCGAGAAACCCTTTCTTCAGCACCGCGCGGATGCCGTTCACGTTCCAGGAAACCAATTTCATAAACCGCGATCGTCGTTCGTCTCACGCAGGCTTTCAACACCGGCGTTGCTCATCGCGCCGGGTTTCTCCACGTTGCGCATCTCCATGCCTGCATTCAGCCATCTGCCACTCGGTCAGTGCATCCCTGCGGGGACTCCTCACGCCGTCTCGGCCAGCCTGCCCACCATGCAGGCGGTGATCGGTTACGAGGAAAAAGATCCCGCCATCACGCAGCACATGACTTCGGGCTATCCGCGCTTCGTGAAACATCCGTATCTCAAGAAAACGGCGGTTCACATGCTTCGCGCGCTCAATCTCGATGGCTGGCAACTCTGGCCCACCGCTTCCGCTCGCGCCGCCGCCGCGTTGCGCGACTGGCTCGCGCCGGTCGAATCCCGCGTCGTCGAGCACTTCTGCGTGAGCGGCGTGGCGTTTCCGGCCAATGCGGACACCTTCGCGCGCGCCAAAACGTTTCTCCAACACACCGGCGCTCTCCTGTCGTCGCGCGAAGCCGAAGACTATCTGGTGCGCGTCGGCGAACTTGCTGCGCCGTTTCCGGAAACGACGTTTTCCGGTTACGCCGCCAGCCGCGTCAAAGGCGCGCTCGCCCGTGCCTATCAAAGCGCGGCAGCCGACGACATCTATCTCGCCAACAGCGGCATGAACGCTGTGTACGCCGCGTTTCGCGCCGCCGATCAGCTTCAACAAGCGCGCGGCCGCCATCTGTGGATTCAACTCGGCTGGTTATATCTCGATACGATCGCAATCCTCCAAAAGTTCACCCAGCGCCCGGCGCAGGACTACGTTTCCGTCCTCAATGTTTTCGACCTTGAGAGCCTGCGACATCTCTTCGCCGAGCGCGGTTCCGAGATCGCCGGCATCATCACCGAGGTGCCCACCAACCCGCTCATCCAGACTCCCGACCTTGCGGAGATCTATGCGCTTTGCCGACTCCACGGCGCCATCCTCATCGCCGATCCTTCGATCACTTCACCGCTCAATGTCGACGTGCTCCCGCACACGGACATCGCGGTGAACAGCCTCACCAAATACAGCGCCTCCGAAGGCGATGTCGTCGCGGGGGCCATCGCCATCAACGCCGGCAGCCCTTGGGCAGCCGAGCTTCGTCGCTTCATCCAAGTCGCGCTCGAGCCCATCTACAGTCGCGATCTCTCCCGGCTCGCCGCGCAAATCGGCGACTTCGAACCGTTGATCGATCAAATCAACCGCACCACGCCCGTCGTCGTGGAGTTTTTGCGCAATCATCCTCGCGTGAAAAACGTGTGGTGGACGCTCCAACCCGAATCGCGCGACAACTACCTGAAACTCGCCCGTTCTCCCTCGTCGATCGGCGGTATGGTCAGCTTCACCGTCGACGATCTCAGTCGCGTGTACGATCGCCTGCGTCTGCCGAAAGGCCCGAGCTTCGGCATGAAAAACACGCTGATCTGTCCCTTCATCTACCTCGCGCATTACGATCTCGTCACCACCGCCGAAGGCCGCGCGATGCTGCAGGCCGCGGGGATTCCGCACGATCTGTTGCGCCTCTCCATCGGCAGCGAGCCCGCCGACGAAATCATCGCTTCGCTCACCGAAGCGCTCGGGTGAAACCATGGCGGACGCGCACTGCACACTCGCGATCAAAGCCATCCCCAACGCACCGCGCACCGAGATCGCCGGCTGGTTGGGCGACGCGCTGAAAATAAAAGTTCACGCGCCTGCGCTCGAAGGCCGCGCCAATGACGCGCTCTGCGAATTCATCGCCGACACGCTCGATCTGCCGCGCCGCGCCGTGACGGTTTTTCAGGGCGAAAAATCCCGTCAGAAAGTCCTGCGCATCGAGGGACTTTCCCTGGAAGAAACCAAACGCCGTCTCGGTTGAGCGTCTCCGCTCAGCGAAGCGACACCGGACGATCGAGAATCTCGCGAAGCACGATCGCGCGACGCGCGCTCGCCGGATCGCGCAATTCCTTCAACCAAGCGCTGCGTGCCGCCTGCGCAGGCGCGGTCGCTTTCTTCGCCGCCGCTTCACCTGGAAACTGCAAACGGCTTCTCTGTTTCAGCGCGGCCTGACGCTGACGCTCCAACTCCTCCATGCGCCCGGCCAGCTCGCGCTGACGCTCGAGCATGGCCGCTTCGCGCGCGGCGGACGGCGACGGACGCGGTGTAGTGGGATTTTCAATACGGCGCTCGACCCGCTCCGCGATCACTTCACGCAGCGGCGGCGGTTCGCGACGGAAAGTCGGTTGCGGAGCAGGTTGCTGCGACTGCGCACCGCCCGCGCGGCGCTCGGCGATTTTCCGACGGATCTCCTCCTGGATGCGGCGCGTGCGCTCCATCTCTTCGATATCCATCTCGCTCTGTTTATAGGGCGATTCGGGACTGTCCTCCGCGTCCTGATCCTGTCTGCGCTTGTTGAGCAACGAGCCGATGATCGCCGCGACGATGATCAAGACTTGGATGAGATGTTCGCTGATCCACTCCATGGAAAAAGAGATGTTGAGATTGCGGAAGATCGTCTGCGCCGGGCCGCGCGAACACCGCCCGGCGCAGCAGAGACGACGTTGATTACTTCGATTGCGTGCCGCCTTCCGGTTTCGAGATGGAGGTGCGCATGGCGGTGTCGGCCTGCACGTTTTCCATCTTGTAATAATCCATCACGCCCAGGCGGCCGGAGCGAAACGCCTCGGCCATCGCGAGCGGAACTTCCGCCTGCGCTTCGACGACCTTGGCCTGCATCTCCTGCACCTTGGCTTTCATTTCCTGCTCGAGCGCCACGGCCGCGGCGCGGCGGATTTCGGCCTGAGCCTGCGCCATGTTCTTGTTGGCCTCGGCCTGCGCTTCCTGGAGTTTCGCGCCGACGTTTTCGCCGACATCCACGTCGGCGATGTCGATCGAAAGAATTTCGAACGCCGTGCCCACATCGAGACCGCGCGCGAGTACCGTCTTGGAAATGCTATCGGGCGACTCCAGCACCTGCTTGTAGCTCTCGGCAGAACCGATGGTCGTCACGATACCTTCGCCCACGCGGGCGATGATCGTGTCCTCCTTCGCGCCGCCGACGAAACGATCAAGATGCGTGCGCACCGTCACGCGGGCTTTCACTTTCACCTGGATGCCATCCTTCGCGACGCCGTCGATGGTCGTGCGGCCCTGCTCGGGATTCGGGCAATCGATGACCTTCGGGTCGACAGAGGTGCGCACCGCTTCGACGACCGATTTGTTCGAGCCTTTGGTCGCGAGGTCGATGGCGCATGCGCGGTCCCAATCGAGAGCGATGCCGGCCTTCTTCGCGGCGATGATCGCTTGCACCGTCGGCACGACGTTACCGCCCGCTTGATAGTGCGAGGCGATCAATTCCGCGCTCAGCGGGATGCCCGCGCGCACGGCGGTGATGCGTGCATCCACGATCAAACCATACGGGATGCCGGCGAATTTGAAGCCCACGAGCTTCGACATGCTCACCGTCGCCTGGTTGAACAACGCCTTCACGTAGGCGCCAATCAGGCTGAAAATGATGGCGCCGATTACGAGCAATACGACACCGGCAACAATTAATCCAATCAGGGTCCAATTTAGCATAGAAGTGGGAGTTTAGGTTTTGCTTACGATCAGACGAAAATTATCGAGGCCGACCACGCGGAGCTTTTCACCCGTATTCACGTATCCAGATCGTGAATACGCTTCATAACGGCGGCCTTCCACGAGCACATAGCCGGTCGGCGCGAGCGTGGTTTGCGCGGTCGCTTCGCGGCCGATCACTGCGGCCTCATCCGCGATCGCGGGCTGGCTCGTGCCTTCGTTGGCGGCGCTGACGCTGAGTTGTTTCGCGAGCCGCGATTGCGGCAGCCAGATCAGTTCGAGATAGACCGTGACGCCGAGCGCGACCAACGACACCAAAGTCGCGATCGAACCGCCCGATCCGCCGTAATAAGTGAACGCCAGCACCACGCCGGCCAGCATAGCAATGCCGCCCGCCGTACCGAGCACGCCGCCGGGCACGATGATCTCCGCCGCGAGCAGCAGAATGCCGACAAGAAAACAAATCACGATCGCCGTCATGACACTGCCTCCACCACGAGACCAAAATCCGTCACGCGCACCACGACCACGGGCGTGCCGGCGTTGACCATGCCGAGGTCGACGCGCGCTTCATAACGTTGTCCGTCGATCTCGACTTGTCCGCTCGGATACAAGGCAGTCACCGCGACGCCGCGTTGTCCGACAAGCGACGTCACTTGCGTCGCGAGATGCGGAGCCACGCCCGCCGATTGCGCCGGACCGCTCAACGCCTCCGCCACGGCGAAGCGTTCGAAGAACCATCCCTTGGGAATAAAACGCGCGAAAAGCAGCGCTAGCACCGCCGCGATGGCGACGCCCGCGAGCAGATTGTAGAGCGGGCCGACGAACAGATCGCCGGTGACCGAAACCGGTTCGTTCGGCCACACATCCGCCATCGCCCACACGAGCGACCCGAGCATCAACACGACGCCTGTGAGCGCGACCACGACCACGCCGGGAAACAAAAATATCTCCAACACCACCAGCACCACGCCGAGCGCGAACAGCAGCATCGGTTCGTGACCCGACAAGCCCGCGACGTAGCTGCTGAGAAAAACGATCCCGAGCAGAATGCCGCCGGCGATGCCAAACACACCGAAGCCCGGCGTCTTCATCTCGATAAAAATCGCGAGCATGCCGAGGCCGAGCAGCACCGGTTTGATCGCGTTGAGATACTGCGCGAGTTTCTCCGACCACGTGATCTCGAGCCGCTTCACCGAATAGGCGTCCGCACCAAACTTCACGTCGAGCAACGCATCGACATCCTTCACGATTCCCGCCGCGAGCAAGGGTTGCGGCGGCTCGCCAAACTTCTCCGCCGCCTCCGTGGCGGTAAGCGAGAGCAGCTCGTCTTTTTTCTTCAACACGCGTTCGTCGATTTTCAGTTCCGACGATTCGTCGATCATCGCGGAGATTACTTCGCCGCGATAGCCTTTGCCTTCGGTGAGCACGCGCACACGCGCTTTCAGATAGCTCACGATTTTAGCCTTCATCGTTTTCTCGATGGCCTCACCCGTGCCACTGACCGGAGCGGCCGCGCCGATCACGCCGTTGGGCGCGAAATAAATTTCATGCGTGCCCGCCGCGATAAAGGCACCGGCGGAAATCGCGTCTTTGTTCACAAAGGTGTAAGTCTCGCCGGGAAATTTCTCCAACGCCTCCAAGATATCGAAGGTGACATCCAGCCGGCCGCCGGGCGTGTCCATATCGAGCACGACGGCGTCCATGTTTTGATCGATCGCTTCCTTTAAACCGCGGCGCAAAATGTACAGCACCGGCTTGTCGATCGGCTCGCGCACGGGGATCACCATCACGCGTTTTTCCGCGCGCACCGGAGTCGTCGCTGCCGCGGCTTGTTCAGGCGTTTCGGCCTGGGCGAAAGCCGCCGTCAGACCGCCTACCAACAGGGCAAACTTCAACAATAAGCGCAACATGGGGGAAGTGAGGCGCGAGATTGAGCCCGGGGGTGGGCACATGCAAGCACCGCGGGCCGCAAACGCGTTACAAGGTAGCCCTTTGTTTCAATCCGCGCTCAGAAAAATTTTGCCTGTATCTCCCGTACGCTTCACATCAACGCGCATGGAAAAGATCCCTTACCTCGGGCGCGACATCATTCGCTGGCAGGCCGGCAACTCGACCTTTCTCGCCATGCCGGAACACGGTGCCCGGCTCATGCACTGGAACATCACCCTCGGCGATGGCTCCGTGCGCGAAGTGATCTATTGGCCGGAGCTGCAATCGTTCGACGACGCCATCATGGCGCGCGGCGGAAATCCGATCTTGTTTCCTTTTAACGCACGCACCTACGACCAAGGCGACATCCACTTCTGGCGCGATCCGAAGGGCGAGCGCCGGCCGATGCCGATGCATGGTTTTGCGCGTCAGTCGAAGTTCAAACTTACGTGGTGCGACGACCGCGGTTTCGGCGCGCAACTCATCCCCGACGACAACACCCGCGCCGCGTATCCGTACGACTACGAGTTTCTCGTCACGTATCGCTTCGAGCCGCTCGGGCTCTCCTGCGAATTCACGCTGAAAAACCTCGGCTCGGAGCCGTTGCCGTGGTGCGCAGGGCATCACTTCTATTTCGCTGTGCCGTGGAACGAAGGTCTCACGCGCGGCGATTACGGCATCCGCATCCCCGCCGCCGCGACGCTGCGCCTCGACCAATCCAACGGCAGCATCGCGCCCGGCCCGCAGTTCAAGGCCGTCGAGGATCTCTCGAATCCCGCGCTCATCGATCTCTTCCACACGCGCCTCAAATCGAACGTCGTCACGTTTGGTCCCAAACACCAACCGGGCGAGGTCTCGATCAAGATCGGTACCGACAAAGTGCCGCCGCCCGAAACGACCGTCGTCACGTGGACGCTCAACGAGCAGGCGCCGTTCTACTGCGTGGAACCGTGGATGGGCCCCGCCAATTCTCCGGAACACAAGATCGGGCTCCACTGGGTCGCGCCGGGCCAAACCCAGAGCTTCGTCGTTCGCATCGACGTGAAATAAGCGCACGTTTTCCGCGATTTCCCCGTCACGCACCATCCTGATGCGCCGGGAGAATCGCGGTGCAGGCTAGACGCCGCCGCGCTTCACTCCTACAGATTGGCCTCCGTGTTTTTCGCTGCCGCCAACACTTCTTTCCTTTTCGCCCTCTTCGATGTCGGCGGGGGCGAGATGATGCTGATTTTCCTCGTGGCGCTGCTGCTTTTCGGCGGCCAGCGCATGCCCGAGCTCGCTCGCGGCATCGGCCGATCGCTCCGCGAATTCAAAAAAGCCACCGGCGGCGTCGAACAACAGATCCGTCAGGCGATCGACGAAGCCGTTGAGAAACCGCGCGAAGCCGTCCGCCAGACGATCACTCAGGCCCTCGAGGAAACCGACGAAAAACCGGCCGCCAAACCGCCGGTGCCGCCCACCCCGCCCGAAGCCACGCCTTGAGCGGACTCCGCGTCGCGTCATGGACACGCCAGACGACGAACCGGTGCGCATTCCCATTAACGGCGAGCTGGATTTGCACACGTTCGCCCCAGGCGAGGCCACCGGCGCCGTCGAAGCTTATTTGGAGGCGTGCCGCGAAAAAGGGATTTTCCAAGTCCGTATCGTCCATGGAAAAGGCACCGGCACTCTGCGTGAAACTGTTCACGCGTGGCTGCGCCGTTCCCCGATGGTCGCCGGTTTCCGCCTCGGCGACGAAACGAGCGGCAGCTGGGGCGCGACGTGGGTGACGTTGAGACGTTAAGCGGCGGCCATCCGGCTCTGAACCGCGTAGAATATCCGGTGGATTTGGGCGGGCTCATTCTCGCTTTTGCGCGGTCGGCCATGCATCGTGATTGGTTCAATGCAGAAAGGTCAGTCCGCGGTCATCAACGAACGTCTCGCGCTGCTCACGTTGGCGGCGGTGCAGTTCACGCACATTCTCGATTTCATGATCATCCTGCCGCTCGGCTCGCAGCTGATGCGGATTTTTTCGATCACGCCTGCGCAGTTCACGCATTTGACGGCGGCCTACGGCATCTCGGCGGCGGTCACCGGTTTTCTCGCGGGTTTTGTGCTGGATCGCTTCGATCGACGCCACGCGCTCCTCGTGCTCTACAGCGGCTTTGGCTTGGCGACGCTGGCTTGCGCCCTCGCGCCGAGCTACGGCTGGCTGCTGCTCGCGCGTCTGCTCGCGGGCGGCTTTGGCGGCGTGGCAGGTTCCGTCGTGGTGGCGATGGTCGGCGACATCATCCCGGCCGGGCGTCGCGGACGCGGCATGGCATTTGTGATGACGGCGTTCCCGCTCGCGTCAGTGCTCGGCGTGCCGCTGGGCCTGTGGCTCGCGGGTTTGTTCGAATGGCATGCGCCCTTTTTCCTCTTGGTCGGCATGAGCGTGGTCGTGCTCGCGCTGGCGTGGAAAACCATCCCGCCCATCCGCTCGGTCCATGCGGCGGCGCATCCGTGGAAACAAATGCAAGCCATCCTCCAGCACCCGGTGCATCAACGCGGCTTGATGATGAGCGCCATGCTCGTGTTCGCCGGTGGCTGCATGATCCCGTTCATGGCGCCGGCGATGGTCGCCAATGTCGGCCTGAGCGAAGCGCAATTGCCCTGGATTTACTTCGCGGGCGGCCTCGCGACCTTCTTTAGCACACCCGTGATCGGTCGCCTGAGCGATCGTCACGAAAAGCTGCACGTGCTCATGACGATGAGCGCCGCCGCCGCCGCCACGGCCTTGATGGTCGCCAATTTGCCTCCGCTGCCGCTGATCCCGGCCATGCTCGCAACGGCGCTGTTCATGGTGTCGATGTCCGGCCGTTTTTCTCCAGCCATGGCCATGTTGAGCAACGCCGTGGACGCGCGCTACCGCGGCGGTTTCATGAGCGTGAATTCCGCCGTCCAACAAGCCGCGGGCGGCCTCGCGAATCTCGTGGCCGGCCTGATCGTTTACGAAGGTGCAGGCGGACATCTTTTCCGCTACGGCTGGGTAGGCTGCCTGTCCGCGCTTTGCATGGGCGCCACCGTGCTCCTGGCAGTGCGCCTCAGACGCCTCGCCCCCTACGCTTCACGGCCTTCCGCGGTCCCGGCACCGGCGGTATCGCATTAAGCTGCTAATTTTCAAAAACTTGGTGCACAAAGCGCATTTTTGCCGACGAAATGCATCTACGGCAAAGCCGTGTTTGCTGAGTGAGGGAAACCCCTAAATTAGGGAGATATCCACGTTTCGTGTTGAAGGAAACACCCCAGAAACTCATCCCCAAGGTCAGTAGCCGCTAATCATATGCAAATTCCAGCTATCCTCTCTACGGTTTCCCGCTCTGCGAAACTCGTTATCCTCGGGGCGCTCGTTGTCGCCTCTGCGCAAGCTCAGATCGTCCTGAACTCCGTCGACCGCGGCCGCTATTCTTCGGCTGGTACGCACGTCCTCGAAGACTACGACAGCTACGCTGTCGGCAACATCGGTTTATTCTCGTTCCGCAACTTCGCGGTTTTCGACACGTCCTCCATCACGGATACGGTCATCTCCGCCTCGCTCCGTTATTATCTGCCCCAAGGCAGCTTCTCCAGCTGGAGCGGCTCGGAAACTTTCAGCGTTTTTGACGTCAACACGTCGATCAGCGCCCTCTCGGCTTTCCAAATCAACGCCACAAACATCTACAACGATCTCGGCTCTGGCACGCTCTTCGGCTCCGCCACCATCACGTGGGCGGATCAGGGCAGCTACGTGGAAATCGCCCTCAACAATGCCTTCCTCAGCTATCTCGAAGGCGCTCCGGATATCTTTGCGGTGGGCGGCGCGCTCACGTCGGCCGCCTTCGGTGAAACGGCCTACATCTTCTCGGGCACCGGCAATCCGGAAGACGGCCGCACGCAGCTCGTGCTCTGGACCCAGCCCAGCCAGGGCAACGTCCCCGTCCCCGAGCCCTCCACCTACGGCCTGATCGGCGCCGGCGTGCTCCTCGCGGGCATCGCGCTCCGCCGCCGTTTCGCGGCTCGCAAGGCCTGATTTTTTCCTGCTCTGGCTTAACATCCGAAGGCGGACCGTTGCGCGGTCCGCCTTTTTTGCGTCCACCGCCGACGCAATCCCTCGCTTGCTCGCACCGCCACCGGGCCTAACGTGTGCGCCCTTCATGTCCGCCGTCGATTCCGCCACCGTCATCCCCCCCGTTGCCGCGCGCCGCTATGCCCGGCCGGAAGTCCTCGCGCCCGCCGGTGATTGGGAATGCGCCCGGGCAGCGGTCGAAAACGGCGCCGACGCGATCTACTTTGGGCTCGAGCGCTTCAACGCGCGGATGCGCGCCAAAAACTTCACCTTGGCCGATCTGCCCGCGCTCATGGAGTTTCTGCACCGGCGCGGCGTGCGCGGTTACGTGACGTTTAACACCCTCGTTTTCACCAACGAACTCCCCGACGCCGAAGCGTTTCTCCGCTCGATCATCGCCGCCGGCGTGGACGCCGCGATCGTCCAGGACATCGGCATCTGTCGGCTCATCCGATGCCTCTCGCCTGATTTTCCCATTCACGGCTCCACGCAGATGACCGTGACCAACACCGCCGGCGTGGAGTTCGCCCGCCAACTCGGCGCCGAGCTCGTCGTCCTCGCGCGTGAAAACTCGATCGCCGAAATCGAAAAAATCCAGGCCGCCCAACACGCGTCCGGCCAGGCCCCGCTCCCGCTCGAAGTTTTTGTCCACGGCGCGCTCTGCGTCGCCTACTCCGGTCAATGCCTCACCAGCGAATCGCTCGGCGGCCGTTCGGCCAATCGTGGCGAATGCGCCCAAGCCTGCCGCCTGCCCTACGATCTCTACGCCGACGGCGAAAAAGTGGATCTTGGCGACCGCCGTTATTTGCTCAGCCCGCAAGATCTCGCCGGACTCGATGTCTTGCCCGATCTCGTGCGCGCCGGCGTCGCCTCGCTCAAAATCGAAGGCCGCCTCAAAAGCCCCGAATACGTCGCCAGCATCACACGCATCTATCGCCAGACGCTCGACCGCGTGATGGAGCAGCTGAACGCGGCGGCGGATGCTGCCGCGAAGGGCCAAGCGGAAAGAAAGGGCCAAGGAACAGGTAACAAGGTCCAAGAAGCGGGCGGCCTTCGGTCTCCGGGTTTCGGCATTTCTCCCGCTGGCACTTCGCCCTTGGAACCTGGTACTTCCACCGCAACGACCGTCCCGGTCGACGCGGCGGACCGTTACGAACTCCAGATGGCGTTTTCCCGCGGACAATACACGGGCTGGTTCCGCGGCATCAATAATCAGGAGCTCGCACACGGCCGCTTCGGCACCAAGCGCGGCGTTTTCCTCGGCGAAATCACGCGCGTAGGCGACGAATCCGTCACGCTTCGTCCCCTCGCTCCGCTGAAAGCCGGCGACGGCGTGGTCTTCGACGCGGGCAATCCCGAGGCGCGCGAACAAGGCGGACGTATTTACCAAGTGGATACACGCGGCGCCGAGGTCACGTTGCGCTTCGGTCACGGCGACATCGATTTTCGCCGCGTGCGCGCCGGCCAGCTTCTTTGGAAAACCAACGATCCCGCGCTCGATCGTCGCGTGCGCCAGACGTTCGAGGGCGATAAGATCCGTTTCCAACGTCCCCTCTCGTTCGAAGTGCACGGCCGCGCGGGCCAGCCGCTCACGTTGATCGCCGACGATGGCGAAGGCCACGTCGCCCGACTCGATTCGGCGACTCCACTCGAGACCGCGCAAAATCGTCCGTTCACGCACGAGACGCTCGTCGCCCAACTCGACCGTCTCGGCGGCACGCCCTTCAAACTCGGTCGGGTCGAAAACCACCTCGAAGGCGCGGTCATGCTGCCGCTCGCCGAGTTCAACCGCATGCGACGCGAACTCGTCGCCGAGATCGAACGCCTCCGCGCGAAACCGAAACGGTGGACGCTTCGTCCGCAGGACGAAGCGAAGTACCAAGTGCCAAGTACCAAGTGCCAAGACCCCACCCGCACTGCCCTTGTCGCTTCGCCCTTGTCACTCGGAACTTCCGCCGTCGCCGGGACGGCGCCAGAGCTCATCCTCGTCGTTCGCACGCTCGATCAACTCGACGCCGCCCTCACCTGCGCCGGCGTGGCCACGGTGTATTGCGAATTCGAGAATCCCAAAAACTACCGCGACGCCGTCGCCCGCTTCCGCGCCTGGCAGTCTTCTCACTCTTCACCTTTCAACCTTCGCTCTTCCATCTGGGTCGCCCCGCCGCGCATCAGCAAGCCCGGCGAGGAATGGATTTTAAAACAAGTGCGCTCATGCGAGGCCGACGGCTACCTCGTGCGCAATCACGACCATCTCACGTTCTTCGCGGGCGACCGCAAACGCGGCGACTTCTCGCTCAACGTCGCGAACCCGCTCACCGCCGAGTATTTGATTTCTGAATACAAGCTGGAGCGCGTCACCGCCAGTTACGATCTCAACATCTTTCAGCTCGAAGCGCTGCTCGCCGCCGCGCCCGCGCACTGGTTCGACCTCACGATCCACCAGCACATGCCCATGTTTCACATGGAGCATTGCGTGTTCTGCGCGTTTCTCTCCACGGGCAAAGATTATCACGACTGCGGTCGCCCCTGCGAAAAACACGAAGTACGCCTCAAGGATCGCACCGGCGCGGAGTTTCCGCTCAAGGCCGACGCGGGCTGTCGCAACACCGTTTACAACAACCGTGCGCAAACCGGCGCCGAGTACATCGACCGTCTCCTCGCGCTCGGCGCGCGCAGCTTCCGCGTCGAATTCGTCAACGAAACGCCCGCGGATGTAGTGCGCACGATCACGCAATATCAGCGCCTTCTCCGCGGCGAAATTTCCGGCGCCGATCTCTGGCGCGAGCTCAAGCTGCTCAATCAGCTTGGCGTCACCCGCGGTCAGATGGAAGCCGCCCCGCGCATCATCCATAAAAAACAATGAGTCACGGCACTCTTCCGTGGGACGAGTGCCGCGCTGTCATTTTCTCGGATCCTTGAAGGTCGCCGGAGTGACGGTGAAATCGGCGCGATCCAACACGTGAGTACCGGCCGACACCATCACATCGCCTGCACATAGGCGTGCGACCAAGTGGTCTTCGGACTCCTGAACGACGATAAAACGCCAATCGAGATTATCTACGTTCATGTACGGTAGGATACCTCGAGCAGTGATCGTCTTGGTCCCCGTCAAACGTCCGTGTGTATCATCGCGACAAACACGTAGCGTTCGCGCCAGTGCGACCCTCATGCCTGATACAAAGCGATCGTCGATCATCCACCCATCATCTCCTTCGATGGAATACTCGCCGGGCGCTCGTGCGAAATAACGAACAGACCAGGTTGGTTCGCCCGTCGCACCGATGATCTCGGCGCGCAACATTGCATACAGCCGCGCCTTTCCGGATTTCAGCACCGTGAAAACAGCATACGGCGAAAGTCGGAGCTGGCCTTCATTTTCGGCTAAAGACCAGTTCACTGCATCGGCGCTGTTCAGTTCCGCCTCCAAGAGTTCTCGCGTCAGCATACCTAGGTCGGCGGTCGTACTCGCTGCAGACCCTCCATATTTTTTCTCCGCCGACGACTTATTGGACTGATCGGCGATCATCACGCCAACGAGTCCAAACATCATTCCGACGCCTAAGCCTTTTTGGTGGCCGCTAATGATAATCTGTCGATCTGGATCATAAAAAACGCCCACGGGAAGCTCCGACATTTTGCTCATCGGCTTCGAAGTCACGCCCACCGCAGCGGGCGTGTTATGTGAGGGATATTCCGCAATGCGATGGTAACTCGCGCATCCTGACACCGACAAAACAACGGCAAACAGTGCGACGCAGCGCACGATCAGTACTGGGGTTTTCATAGCTGGAAAGCACTTGGCGGAAACCATCCCCCGCCCGAGTGGCTCCATTTTTTTCAACGCTTATACACGTCGGTCGATCTAAATCGACCGCATCCATGTTGATATCGCGTCAGCCAACAAAAAAGGAGCCCGCATCGGGTGCGGGCTCCTGAGTTAAACGAAGGCGATGACGCGGATCGGCTTATTCGATCACCGCGGGATCTTCGAGGATGCCATCGCCGTTGATGCGCAGGCGATCGGCACTGATTTGACCACGCAGGATCGAGCCTGCGTTGATCGTCACCGTGCCATTCGGCGCCCGCACGCGGCCGAAGAGATCGGCGCCGCCATTCAGCGTGAGTCCGCCTTGCGCGATCTCGACCACGAGTCGATCGGGAGCGCCGGCCGCGCCCACGCTGCCTCCATTGACCGTGAGGCCATTGGCGAGTCGCAACACCACCGGTCCTACGATCTGGACACTGGTGCTTCCGTTGAGCGTGAGGCTTTGCAGTTCGTAAACCGCAGGCTCGGTCGCGCCTTCAACGCCGAGGATCAAACCGCCGCTGTTCACGGTGAACGCGCCGTAAACACCCGCCGGAATCGCGCGCAGGCCGGCGCCGCTGTTGAGCGTGAGATTCCGCAAGGTCGCGAAATCACCGATGCTCTGACTCGCGTTGTTGAGCGAGACGTTGCGCGTGCCGGCCGGTTGTTGCGGTGTGGCGACGGCGGGCAACTCGATCGCATCCACACGCTGCACGAGATGCCGTAGCATCGCGCCGCCGTTGAGCGTCACGGTGTGCGTGGTCGGCGTCGCTTCTCCGGATTCAACGAGAACACCGGCGACAACTGCGTTGCCGTTGAGGCGCAGACGCGGCGTGCCGCGCACGAGCAGATCACCGGAGATGACGGCGCTGCCGTTGAGCGTGACGTTGATCGGCGTCAGTACTTGGGCCGAGCCGTCGATGTCACTGTTGAGTTCGAGACCGCTCTTCACGAGCGCGGTGATGTCGATCTCGAGCACGCCCGATGCGGAGCCCGCGTACCCATCGCCATCCACCGTCGCGACGACCGCATACCCGCCCGGCAACTTCGGCGGTGTAGTTTCGCCATCGTAAGTCACCGTCACAGGCACACCGCTGGGCGACGTGATCACTTCCACCGCGCGCGGCGTGCCGTCGTACGTTTGACGCAGTCCCGTGAGGCTCACCGCGACATCGACGACGATGCTGACTTGCAGGCTCGAGCCATTGATGGAGAACATCGCGCGATGCGACGGCGGCAAGCCGGTCGCGGCGAAATCGTCCGCCGTGAACGACGTCGAACCAAAGGTCGCCAGCGTATACGTGTTGCCCGCGGCGAGGTTCGAATCCGGCGTGAAGTTAAACACAAACGGGCCTTCGCCGTTCTTCGCGAATTCGCCGGCGATCGCGAGTTGATCGGACACGCCGTTTGCACCGAGACGCAAACGCAGCGCACCGCCATCCCACGTGAGACTCGGCAGGCTCAACATTTCTCCGGCGACGCCGCCAAACGCGAGCGAGCCGCCCGACGCGAGCACCACCGGACCGCCGATGTTGCCCGAGCCCGTGAGCGTCGCCGGACCCGCGATCGTCACCGTGCTTTCCGCCGCGAGACTGCCGTCCACGCGCAACGTTCCCGCCTGCACGATGGTCGGTCCGCTGTAGGTGTTGTTGCCGCCGAGCACGAGCGTGCCGGCACCGGTTTTGGTGAGGCCGCCGCCACCCGAGAGCTCTCCGTTCAACGTGATCTCGGTCGGCACGCCGAGCTGACTTTCCGCATCGATGTGGATGTTGCCCGAAAGCGTCATCGGCAGCGAAGACGTCCAATTTTTCTCCGCGCCGAGCGTGCCGGATTGGAGAACAACGCTCGCGACAAACGGACCTACGCCGGCCGACACGATGCCGCCGCCGCCGATGCGCAATGCGCCACCATCCACCGTGAGCGTGGCCGAGCCGGCGTTCACCGTGTTGTTGAAACCGAGCATCACTTTCTCGATGAGCGCGGTGCCGCCCGAGAAATTCGCGCGCGCGACGTTGCCCGCGCGGCGATTGATCACGAGACCTTCGGCCTCGTTCGTCACGACAAACGTGCCGCCCGTGACGCGGAGTTGTCCACCGCGTCCGGCGGAAGCCTGGTTGCCGAGTGTGACCGCACCGCCGACGGTGAGCGAGCCGCCTTCGACGGACATCGAGCCCCACGAGTTATTCGTGCCCACACCGATCGTGCCCGCGACCGTGGCTTCGCCGCCGGTGACCACCAAACCAAACGCGAACGACGGCGTGGCGTCGCTGCTGCGCGGGATGTTGATGCTCGATGCGGAAAACACGCCGCCTTCCACGCGGATCAAATTATTGGTGCTGTTGTTGGTGTTCACCGCCGCGAGCTGTGCGACACCGCTCTTCACGACGAGCGCGCCGCCATTGCCGTTGACGGTGGTGGCGCCGGTCGTGCTCAGCGTGCCGCCGTCGACTTCCAACCGGCCCGTGCCCGCCGCCACGCTGATCGTCGCGGGCGTGTAGTTGCTTCCTGGATACAGGCGCAACGTGCCCGCGGTGACATTGAGCGTGCCGGCGATTTCCACCGGCTGCGTGAGTGCGAGCACACCCGCGCCGGCTTTCGAGAAACCGGAGTCGCCCGTGAGCACGGCATTGAGCGTGGCAGTCGCGCCGGCGCCGAGCGCATTCACCGTTACCACGGGCGCACCGCTGACCGTATCAAACGTGAGCGTGTTGGCCGCATTGCCGTTGTTGCTGATTGTCCAGCTTGCCGCCGTCGCCGGATCGGCATCGCCAAAGACAAGTCCCGAAACCGTGTGCGGCGCGCCGAGCACGACCTGCGTGTCGGCGACGACGTCGTAATTACCAAAGGTCGGCACATCGCCCACACCTTCGGCGATCACGCCGCCGTCCCAGTTCGCCGCATTTTCCCACGCGCCACCGCTGTGATTGGTCCACGCGAGCGTGGCGCGATTGTAGGTTTCTCCCGCCGGATGCGCGACGGGGACCACGACGCCACCCAGTCCGAAGATCGTCGCGGTCGGCGAGAGCGCGATGCCGAGTTGTCCCGTGCCGGTGACGCCGCTCACGGTCACATCATATACATACGGGCTGGCCGCCGCCACCGTGCTCACCGTGCCTTGAAGACTGCCCGTCGCTGCGAGCACGAAATCCGCCGCATCAACACCCGTGACCGCCGTGCTGAACGTGACGCGGAATTTCACCGTGGTCCCGCCCGTGGAGGTCGTGACCGGGTCGTAGCGATTGATCGACAACAATTCCGGCGCGAGCGCGGGCAACTCCGCGAGCGACGTCACGATGTCGGGTTGCGTCGGAGCGGCCATGCCGTCGCCGATAAAATAACCCGGATGAGGAGGCTGATTGTAGCCGACGTTTTGCCATGCGATCGCGAGGCGATATTGGCGGTCGTGCATCAAGGTCGGCAGACGATGCGTCGTCGGGATCGTCGTCGTGTAGATGCGCAGCGCGTCGTTCGTTTCTTCGCGCAGGATCAACTCTTCGCGCCAATCGCCCAAAATGTCCGCGCTGAGATTCGGCGTGGCTTTGGTGCTGTTGTTGGAACCTGTGCCGGTCGCGACGAGCAGCGGGCTCGCGGTGCTCGTGTTCCAGTCCCACTTGGAAATCGTGATGCCGTCCAACAGCTCGCGCAGCAGATCGCCGTCCCACCAGATCATGAAGTTCATCTGTCCGGGACGCGCCGCGCTGATCTCGACGCCGGTCGACGACATCAAGCCGCCGCGCGAGGCCCACATTTCGTAACCGGGGAAACGCGGATCGATATCGCCCGCGACACCGCGACCGATATCCGCGCCTTGACCGCTCACACCGAAGATCAACTCGCCCGTGCGCGCATCGCGAAACTCGCTGCCCGCGGGACCGTAGCTGCCCGGCGATTCGTGCACCATGTACACTTCGAGACCGGGACGACTCGGATCCATGTCGGACAAATGCAACGCGTCGCCATGTCCGAGCGTCGTCGAATAAAGTCCGCGCCCGTCGTCATCGATCGCGGCCGCGCCATAGATGATTTCATCGCGTCCATCCGCATCGACATCGCCGATGGTGAGCGAGTGCGCGCCTTGTCCGCGCCACGCCGCGAAGGGCGAAGTTTCGTTGTCGAAACCCGTGTCGAAAATCCAGCGCTGCGTGAGTTGTCCATCGCGCCAATCCCACGCGACCACGACCGCACGCGTGTAGTAACCGCGCGCGAGCAAGATGCTCGGACGTTGACCGTCGAGATAGCCGACGCCCGCGAGGAAACGATCGACGCGATTGCCGTAGTTGTCGCCCCACGCGCTCACATCGGCGCTCGCGGGATTGTTGTTGCGCGGCACGACGTAGTTGGTCGTCGCGAGTTCCGCGCCGGTGTCGCCCGCAAAAATCGTGAAGAACTCAGGCCCCGTCAGGATGTAGCCGCCGCTGTTGCGGTAATCGGCGTTGTGATCGATCGGCGCCGACGGCGTGCCGATGAATTTGCCCGCCTGCGCGATGAACGCGCCCGTGCCGTCGCGCGTGCCCGGCGCTGTTTTGCACACGACCTCGGCCTTTCCGTCGCCATCGAAGTCGTACACGAGAAACTGCGTGTAGTGCGCACCCGCGCGGATGTTCACGCCGAGATCGATGCGCCACAAAAACGTGCCATCGAGTTCGTACGCATCGAGGAAGACATTGCCGGTGTAGCCGCCGTTGGAGTTGTCCTGCGCGTTGCTCGGCTCCCATTTCACAATGAGCTCGTACTCGCCGTCGCCATCGACATCGCCGACGGAACTATCGTTGGGCGAATACGTGTAATTGCCGCCATCGGGCGTCGTGCCTCCGGCGGGGCGTTGCAAGGGCACGCGCAGATACGGTTGTTGCGGCGCATTGGCCGGCAACGTGAACGCCGCACTCGGCGCGAGTTCGCTGCCGCCCACGATCGCGCGCACAAAGTACGAAACCGGCTGCGAGAAATCCACGCCGGTATCGACCGTGCTCGTCGCACCGGTGAGTGGCGCGCCATTCACGAGCACCGGCGCACCGCCGCCGGTCGAGCGATAGAGATTAAACGCCGTATCGAGCGGCTCGGTGCCGAGCAGACGCCAGCTCACGAAGGTTTCGTTGGCGCTCGTGCGCACGGCCACGACGCCGCGGCCGAGATTTTCCATCAGGTGAGTCGCCGCCCGCGCGGACAACGTCGCGAAAAGGGCCAGCGCGCACAAGGCGCAGGCCACGATCAAACGAAGAGATTGCTTCATCGTACAGGGAGGGGTCAGGGGTGAAACCGCTGTCGCCTGAAGCTGGAAAACGAGCGAAACGGGGTAGCCCGCCAAAAACGACACTGCGCACTCGCGTGCAAACGCGGGCAATTCAACCCGTCAGAATCGGCCGACGCTGTTTTCGCGCGCTTCGACACAACGTCGCGCTCGGCTCATCGCTCGCTCTGCGTGGTCCCGCCGTCGCCTGCCGCCAAGTGGCGGAGAGGGAGGGATTCGAACCCTCGGTACCCTTGCGGGCACGCCTGATTTCGAGTCAGGTACAATCGACCACTCTGCCACCTCTCCGAGGCGGGAAGGCGGGACGCTAGGAAGCGGCGCACAAAACGGAAGCCGAAAGTTTCACGCGTTTCCGCATCGCGACACCTCACGCTCCTCGCGCGAAACATCCCGCGCGAGAACCACACGCGCAGATGCTGGTGCGTGCACCGCGTTCAAACACGCACGAACACGCGCACGACATCGGGATTTGGCGCGCGAGGAGGCGCCACGCCTTGAGCGGATTTCGGGGTCGTTCTTCTGAGATTCGCGTCGCGTAAATCACACGCGCTCACACCACTTCATACACATCCGCGCAAGGCCCACGCACACGCTGGTTCAAGGGCTCGTATTTGCTCCCGATCACTGCACCTTTTTCACCCAAAATAAGCGCCCAAAACCCCTCAGTTTTCGAACACGTTTTTGAGCAGAAATACGCGCCGCGCGGATTTCTCCCTCGGGGGAAAGCGGAGCATTAAGCGGCAAGACAAAATTTGCGGAAAAATCTCTGCACAACGTTAGAAAACCCATTGACGCGTCCAGCGGAGAACCCCATCGGTTGTGGCGCCGTCGGGCAGCGACCACAACGGGTTGTGGTCAATAACTAGTCAATAAGTTCCAACAACCCAAGCTCGCCCGCCGCCTTTTCCCGACAACAAGTCTCGTTCTTCGGCGCAGCCCACCCCACTCGCCAACGTTTCCACCGCTGTCTCTTCCCGTCGTTTTTCGTCTCCGTTTTCCACCGTCCTTTTCTTCCGCAGTCCTCCTTTTCCTCCGCCATGCAAAAGTCGTTTCAAGTTGGTTCCAAAACGTTCATCCTCGACCAGGCCAAAGCCGAAGCCGCTTTCGCCGATAAAAAGGTGATCAACGGCCGTGAATCCATGGCCTTCAACCTCCTCCCGCTGAAGTACCAGTGGGCTTACGATCTGTACCGCACCATGAAGGCCAACCACTGGGAGCCGGAGGACATTCCCATGGGCAAGGACATCGAGCAGTGGCGCGACGAAAAGGCGGTCAACGAGATCGAGCGCTGGATCATCCGCATGGGCATCGGTTATTTCTCCGCCGCCGAAGGCATCGTCGGCGACAACATCCAGCACGTCGTCCGCGAACTCGTCACCGCCCCCGAGCTCAAGCTCGTCCTCGGCCGCCACGCGCACGAGGAAAACATTCACGCCGACTCGCTGCTCTACATGATCTCCTCGCTCGGCATCAACCCGCACGAGTGCGAAGCGATGTTCGAGGATATCCCCACCATCGCCCGCAAAAACGAGTTCGTCGTCAAAAACTCCCGCAACCTCCGCCGCGATCTCGACCTCACCGTCGCCGAAAACAAGCAGCTCCTCGCCAAGAACATCTTCCTTTTCGGCCAGTGCATGGAGGGCACGCAGTTCTACGGCCTGTTCGGCATGATCCTCTCGCTCTATCGCCAGAACAAATTCCCCGGCATCGGCCAGATGTTCCGCTACACGCTGCGCGACGAGTCCAACCACATCGAGGTCTTCCGCAATCTCTTCATGGATCTCATCGAGGAAAACCGCGAGATCTGGACCAACGAATTTAAGGAAGAACTCCGCGCCACCATGGCCGAGGCCGTCTCCCTCGAAAAAGAGTTCATCCGCGACTGCCTGCCCGCCGATTCCGTCGGCCTCAGCAAAGACGAATTCCTCACCTACATCGACTACATCGCCGACCGCCGCCTCGAAGGCTGCGGCCTGGCGCCGCTGACCAGCGGCATCAAGAATCCGCTCCCCTGGCTCGCCGAGATGATGGACATCAAGAAGGAACAAAACTTCTTCGAAGGCCGCGTCACCGAGTATCAAAAGGCGTCCTCGCTGCAGCACACCAGCGACGACGATTTGTGAGCGACTCGCCCGGGTGCGTCGCGCCCCCCCCTGACACCGCGGCGCATCCGGCCTGCTTTTTCTTCCCCCCAAAAACTCCCCGTCTCTTCACCGTTCGTTTCGCGCGCCCGCCTTTTTGGTCGGCGCGCTCTCCCGGCCCTCACGCCCGACCACGCCTTCGTTGTATCCAGTTTTCCACGACACCGCATCCACCTCCTTCCGCATCTCGATGAACATCTCTTCCGACCTCGCTCTCAAACACACCATCATCAACACCCCGAAGGATCAGAAGCCCCACTTCGCGTGGCGCGATCTCATCGCTGCGGATTTCCCCCTGGTGCCTGAGATCGTGCTCACCGCGCCCACCGGCGACGAACGTTTCGAGCTCGGCAAAGTCGCCGACACCGTCGGCAAAGCCCTCACCAACGTCCTCCTCGCCCGCGGCGAAACCAACATCTTCACCGAGGCCAACCGCACCTTCGTCGCCCGCATCATCCGCGAAGTCGCCGCCAACCTCGCCGAGCTCGCCCGCCGCCAGTCCCCCCTGCGCATCTCGCTCAACGATCTCTACGAGCTCCTCGAAAAAACGCTCATCGACAACAACGCCTACGATGTCGCCAAGAGTCTCCTCCTGAATCGTTCGCGCAAACTCACGACCGATGCCGGCGCGCCTTTCGCCACCGTCCGCGTCATCCGCCGCAATCACCAGATCGTCCCCTTCAACGCGCAGAAGATCGAGATCGCCATCCGCAAGGCCTTCCTCTCGCTCCAACGCGATTCCGCCCCCGCGGTCGACATCACCGAGCGCGTCGCCTCGCGCGCCCTCGCCTCGAAACAATCCTTCATCCACATCGAGGAAATCCAGGACATCGTCCAGGAAGAGCTCATGAAGGCCGGCCACTTCAAGGTCGCCGAGCAATACATCCTCTACCGCGCCAACCGCAACGCCGCCCGCGCCGCCGGCCTCGACACTTCCACGCCCGCGGCCCCGCTCCCGCAGCAAGGCGCCATGATCATGGTGAAAAAAGCCGACGGCGAATCCGTGCTCTGGGACCGCGTTGATCTCCAGAAACGCATCGAATTCGCCCGCATCGGCCTCGACCTCAATCTCACCAACGAGCAGATCGAAGCCGAACTCCTCCGCTCCGTCTTCGACCAGATCTCCCAAAAAGACCTCGACGCCACCATCGTCCTCAACTCGAAGACCCTCATCGAAAAGGACGCCGACTTCGCGAAGTTCGCCGGCCGCATCCAGCTCTCCTACATCTACGAAGAAGTGCTCGGCTGGGACATCGTCCGTGACGGCATCGGCAAGCTCAAGGACGCCCACCGCAAAGCCTTCAAGGCCTACCTTGAACACGGCGTCACCATCAAACGCCTCAACCCGCGCCTCCTCGACTTCGACGTCGAGCGCCTCGCCGCCGCCCTCGATCCCTCCTCCGACCTCGAGTTCGATTTCCTCGGCATCCAGACCCTTTACGATCGCTACCTCATCATCGACAAAACCGGCAAAACCCCGCGCCGCATCGAGACGCCGCAGTTCTTCTGGATGCGCGTCGCCATGGGCCTTTTCCTCGATGAAAAGGGCGATCGCGAAGCCCGCATCACCGGCCTCTACGAACTCTACAAGAGCCGCCGCTTCTGCAGCTCCACGCCCACGCTCTTCAACTCCGGCACGCTCCACTCGCAGCTCTCGTCCTGCTACCTCTACTACGTCGACGATTCGCTCGAAGGCATCATGTACCGCGGCATCGCCGAAAACGCCTTCCTCGCCAAGTGGGCGGGCGGCCTCGGCGGTTCCTGGACCGCCGTCCGCGGCACCGGCGCCTACATCGCCGGCACCAACGGCGAATCCCAAGGCGTCATCCCGTTCCTGAAGCTCCACAACGACCAGCTCGTCGCCGTCAATCAGGGCGGCAAACGCAAAGGCTCCGGCTGCGCGTATTTGGAATCCTGGCACAACGACATCTTCGAGTTCCTCGAGCTCCGCAAGAACACCGGCGACGACCGCCGCCGCACGCACGACATGAACACGGCGAACTGGATT
>CALFXL010000058.1 GCA_937958045.1 uncultured Opitutaceae bacterium
GATTCGAACCCAGAACCAACGACTTAAAAGGACGCTGCTCTACCGTTGAGCTATCAACCCTCAAGCGAAGGAACGGTCGAAAAAGGTTTTCCCCCTCTGTTTTGCAAGGATTTTTTCGGAGCGCCTCGCAACCTACCGAGAAGATTGGGCTGGCGAGTTCCGCGCGCTGTCCAAACATATCAATTTTGACGCAACATTTTGCGCATTCAACGAGTCCTCCCTGACCTGAAAAAGTGGGAACAATCGAAAAATACGCCCATCAAAGTTCCGTTGAACGTATGTCAACGAAAGCTCAGGACGTGGCTCTGGACCGCGTACTGGTTGACCGCTTTAAGAGTGGCGACCAGTCCGCCTTCGACGAAATGGTGACGCGCTACTGGGATCGCATCTATGCGATGGTGCATCAGTTGTTGCGCAATCAACAAGATGCCGAAGAGGTGACGCAGGACGCATTTATCCGCGCGCATCGCGGCTTGGTGAATTTTCGCGGCGAGTCGGCTTTTTCGACCTGGCTGTATCAGATCGCGACGAACCTCGCCCGGAATCGCTACTGGTATTGGTGGCGTCGCAAGCGCGACAAAACCGTCTCCTTCGATCAACCCGTCAGCGAAACCAACGAGACACCGCTGTCCGAGTTTTTCGCCGCCGAGGCGGAAACGCCCGACGATGTCACCGTGACGCAGGAGTTCGTGGACCGCATCGCGAAGTGCATGGAAAAGCTTGGCGCGAAACACCGTGAGATCCTAATTCTGCGGAATGTGAAAAACCTTTCCTATGAGGAGATTGCCGCGATCCTCAACATCTCCGTCGGTACGGTGAAAAGCCGCATCGCCCGCGCCCGCGAAAGCCTCCGCGCGAAAATGGGGGACGATTTCAAATGAAAGAAAGTAGATTTATAGAGCTGCTCAATTTGTACGTTGATCAGCAACTCAGCCCCCAAGAGGCCACCGAGCTCGAAGCCGAGATCGAACGCAATCCCGCACGCCGTCGCACGTACCTCCAGTACTGCCGCATGCAGAAGGCGTGTTCGCAGCTTTTCGAATACGAGCGCAGCGCCGCGCCGGCTTCGACGGTGCTCACTCGCGCGCTGGCCACGGCCGATCGCAAGATGGCCCCCGCGGAGACCGTTCGCCGCCCGGTGTGGAACTGGGGCTATTCCTTTGCGGCAGTCGCGGCTGCCGCGTGTGTGGCCGTCGTGGTGGTGCTCCAAACGCGTCCCGGCGCGCCCGGCAATCAGCCGTCGGGTACGGTGTTGGCGACAACCACCGAGCAAGCGCCCGCCGCTCCCGTGCAAGCGGTCGTGACGACGCCCGCTCCCGAGGTCGAAGAATTTGTGCCGGTGTTTTCCAAGCAACCGGCGGACTCCTCCATACGTCCGGGACTGTTTCTTACCGGTATCCAATTGGAGGATACGCCCGGCCTCGAATGGACGCGTGAGCTGACGTTTGCCCCGGTGCGTCCGGTCGATAAGGCTCAGCTGACTTTCGAAACAAACAAGAAACCGGAGCAAACGCCGTTGCTGGAGTTCCGTCCGGCGCAGGATACCGAAGAGCCGATCGCGGCCTTCCAGTTCCAGAAATAAGTTTCGCGAATCGCGTACCGATTTTCGAGGCGCTTGGCTGCTCAGCCGAGCGCCTTTTTTATGAGCTGCTCGGTCGTCGCTTGCGGGCCGAGCACGAGGCTCGCGCGACGGATCGCTTCGTCGGCATCCGCGGCTTTATAACCGAGCGCCGAGAGGGCGAGAACGGCATCGCGGATACGCGAGTCGCCAGCCGTCGCCGCAGCATCGGGCGAACCTTCGATGGCGGAAGTCTGACTGCCCGCACCGAGTTTCGAGCGAAGTTCGACGATGAGCCGTTCGGCGGTTTTTTTGCCGATGCCGGGGCATTTCGAGAGCGTGGCGACGTCGCCCATGCGAATCGCGGATTCGAGCGAGGCGAGCGACAACTTGCTCATGATCGTCAGCGCGACCTTGGGGCCGACGCCGGTGACGTGCTCGATCATGAGACGGAAAAAATCGCGCTCCGCCGTGCTCGCGAAACCATAAAGCGTCTGCGAATCCTCGCGGTAGATCACCAGCGTGTGCAGCTTTACCGTCGAACCCGTCGCCGGCAGTTTTTCCGCGGTGGTGATGGGGATGTTTACCTCATAACCAAACCCATTGATCTCGATGATCGCGCGCAACGGGGTGGCTTCGGTGAGAACGCCTTGAATGGAAGTGATCATGAGAAAAATCCGAAGGCGGAAATCCGAATGCGGACGGGGCGGCGAGCTATATCCGATGGCCGTTCGCTCATTCGGAATTTGGTCTTCTGGTTTCGGACTTTCGCGCTTCGCATCAGCGAAGCGCGAGGACGTCTTGCATGTCGTACACGCCGGCGGGACGACCGGCCGCAAGCCATTCGGCAGCGCGGATGGCGCCGCGAGCAAAGATGCCGCGGTCGGAGGCTTTGTGTGTGAGTTCGATGCGCTCGCCGAGCGCAGCAAACATCACGGTGTGTTCGCCGACAACGTCGCCGCCGCGAAGGGCGTGAATGCCGACTTCGGCGGACGTGCGTTCGCCGGTGATGCCTTCGCGTCCATGACGGAGCGCATCGGCGGTGAGTTTGCGTTCTTCGAGAATGATTTCGAGGAGGCGCGAAGCGGTGCCGCTGGGGGCGTCCTTCTTGAAGCGATGATGCATCTCGACGACTTCGGCATCGTAATCGGAGCCGAGCGTGCTCGCGGCACGACGGGTGAGCGCGTAGAGAAGATTAACCCCGACCGAGTAGTTGCCGGCCCAGACGCAGGGAATGTGCGCAGCTTCGGCGGCGAGATGTTTCTTCTCTTCGGCGGAGTGCCCCGTGGTGCCGATGACAAGGGGCTTTTGATGAGCCACCGCGAGACGAATGACTTCGGCGGTGACCGCGTGGAAACTGAAGTCGATGACGGCATCCGCTTTTTGGATACCGGCGGCGAGATCGTCGCCCTGATCGAGCGAAGCGACGACGGAATGACCGAGAGATTGGGCGGCGGTGGCGATGGCTTGGCCCATGCGACCGCGGGCGCCGACGATTGCGAGACGGAGCGGCATGGCGGATTATTTGCCGATCGCGGAGAGCGCGGCGATGAGGGTTTGCTTGTTGGCGTCGGTCATCTCGCTGAGCGGCGAACGCACCTCGGCAGAAGCGATACGGCCCGCGCGATGGAGGGCGGTTTTGACCGGAACCGGATTGGGCTCGATGAAGAGCGCCTTGAAAATCGGGTAGAGTTTGCGGTGGAGCTTGGAGGCCTTGGCGAACTCGTCGGCGAGCGCGAGCTGGGCGAGGAGGGAAATTTCCTTCGGAAGGAGATTCGACGCCACGCTGATCACGCCTTCCGCACCGACGGCCATGAAGGGCAGCGTGAGGCTGTCGTCGCCGCTGAGCACGGTGATGTCTTTGCCCAGCGCTTGCTTGATCTGGTCCACGCGATCGACCGATCCGCCGGCTTCCTTGATGTATCGGACATGTGGATACTTGGCGCGGAGACGTTCGATGACGGGCACGCTGATTTCGATGCCGCAACGACCGGGAATCGAGTACGTGATGATGGGTTTGTTGGTGGCTTCGGCGACGGCGGAGAAATAGCGAAAGACACCTTCCTGGCTCGGCTTGTTGTAATAAGGAGCCACCACGAGCATGGCATCGGCGCCGGCCTCGTGGGCGAGGCGGGTGAGCTCGACGGCCTCCTGCGTGGAGTTCGAGCCGGTGCCGGCGATCACGGGGACGCGGCCGCGGCTGTATTCGATGACCGCGCGGATGACATCCATGTGTTCATCGTGCGAGAGCGTGGGCGATTCGCCGGTGGTGCCGACGGGGACGAGACCGTGGATCCCTGATTTGATCTGAAACTCCAGCAACTTACGGAGATCGTCGTAGGCGACGGCCTCGTTCTTGAACGGAGTCACGAGAGCGGTGATGGCACCGGTGAGCGGACGGAGTTTCATGGAAGGTCGGAATTTCGTTTCGTGGTGAACGCGTGGATGCACGGGTTGCGCGGCGAAACGCGTAGCCCTCACGTTGAGCGACTGGCGGGCGCGCGTGAATCTAAAAAATGCATTCCCTGTCACCGGGCGGCTCCCCGCCGCGGTGCCGAGCGCGCTCCGATGGTGGCGGTTTTATTCCGATAATAACCTGTGAAACCGCAGCAGGTTAATGAAACAGGTGGAGTTTGCGCGGTCAGAGCCTTAGCAATGCCCCCACGTTTCTAGATTCCCCGCGCTTATGTCCCAGTCCTTACACACGGAGATTTTCAACGATTTGCTCAAACTGGCCGTGGAAAGTGGAGCCAGCGATGTGGTCGTGAAGTCGAACAAGCCCGGCTACGTGCGTTTGTCCGGTAAACTCAAGCAGGTCGACATGGACCCGATCTCGGGCATGGAAGCGCAGGCCTTCGTGGACGATCACGTGCCGCGCGTGTTTAAGCAGATTTGGGAAAACGAAGGGCAGATCGACTTCGCGTATGCGGCCGAGAATATCGGACGTTTTCGCGTCAACGCCTTCCACCAGCGCGGTACGGTGAGCATTGTTTTTCGTCACATCAAAAGCCGCATCCCGAGTTTCGAAGATCTCAACCTCAACCCCGATCCCTTGCTGCATCTCGCGCAAGGCAAGGATGGCATCCTGCTTTTCTGTGGCGCCACCGGCATGGGCAAAAGCTCCACGATGGCGGCGATGCTCAACTGGATTAATCAAAACCAGGACAAACACGTCGTCACGATCGAGGATCCCATCGAGTACACCTTCCAGGACGACAAATCGGTCTTCAATCAGCGCGAGGTCGGGCTCGATGTGCCGAGCTTCCCGCTCGCGATCAAATCCGTGCTGCGCCAAAATCCCGACATCATCCTGATCGGCGAAATGCGCGATCGCGAAACGTTCGAGACGGCGATCTCGGCGGCGGAAACGGGGCACTTGGTTTTCTCGACCATGCACGCGTCCACGGTGGCGCAGGCGCTCGTGCGTTTGTTTGAATTTTTCCCGCCGGAACAAGTGGCGCAGGCGCGTCGCCAGATTTCGGGATCGCTGCGCGGCCTCGTCTGTCAAAAGTTGATCCCCGCGCTCGAAGGCGGCGGTCGCGTGCCCGCCAACGAAATCCTTTATGCCGACTCCACGATCAGGACGCTGATCCTCGACGGGCAGTTTGAGAAAATCCAAGGCTTGCTGGAAAGCTCGAGCGATTCGCGCACCTTCTCATTCAATCGCGATCTCTACCGCCTCATCAAAGCCGGCAAGATCAGCAAGGCCGATGGACTCCGTTTCTCGCCGAATCCGCAGGCCCTCGAAATGAACTTGAAGGGCATCTTCATCAAAACCTGAGTTGCTTCCATGAACGACCGGCGCGCCATGCTTGCGATCCTGGGCGCGCTCAGCGCGGTCGGAGCCCTGTTGGCGGACGCACCGCAAACGCGCACGATCGAAGACGCTCGTCGCGAACTGGAGAAACTTCCACCCACTTCCGGCGAAGCTGTGCCTGAAAATTGGCCGCGCGTCGACGTGCCGACGATTTCGGTCGAAACGCCCCCCAGCTCGACGCGTTCGCGGAAGCCGAACGCGCAAGAAGCGGAAGCCGAGACGGAGAAATCCGAAGGCTGGCTGGTGGATGGCGTGCAGCAGTTGGCCGAAGAAGAGCGTCGCGCGAAACAGAAAGAGTTTCAACGGACCTCGGACAACGACCGCGCTTCCGAGGAAACGAGGGAAGACGCGCATCCATTTAATGAATACATGGCGCGCTGGCTCACGCCGGCGGATCGGGCGGCGCTGTCGGGACTCAGCGGTTCTCCGGTAAGCGACGTGGGTTTGACACGCAATGCGTCGCAGCGCACGTCGGGCAGTTCGCGTTTGCCTGAAACACAAACCCAGGAGCGGCTGCCAAACCCTGGTGCTGTTGTGGGTGGCAACTATCAGGCGACACCGGCGCGAAATCCTTATCTGGAAGACATGCCGGGCGCGACGATTCCAGCGCCGATGATGAACAGCTCGGGGGCGACGGGCGCCTCGTCATTTTCGCCGGCGAGTGCCTCGGCGAATGTGCCGTCCGCGTCCAAGGCGACGGCGCCGACGACGACAGAGCGTGCGGAGGAGTTGCCGTCACCGACCGAGCGATTGATCGACGATCGCAAGTATTTCCCGCAGCTGCGCCGCTTTTGAGGCGATGCGCCGAACGGCGAGGGGATTTCAGCCTTGCACCGTAGCGCTTCGTTTGCGGCCATGACCGTTTACCGAGAGAGAAACACTTTTATTATTCAGACCATGATCGCACCTGAGACTTTTTCCCACATCGAGAACATCAAGAAGCGAGCCGGCCATTTATGGAGGTTTCTTTGACTGCGAACAAAAGCAGCGAGAGATCGAAGCGATGGACGCTCAGATGGGCGAGCCGTCGTTCTGGGATAACAACGAGCGCGCGCAAAAACACATCGCGAAGCTGAACGGTTTGAAACGTTCGGTGCTGCCGGTCGTGGCCTTCAAGAAGAGGGTCGACGATCTCGACGTGATGGTGGAGCTCATCGAAGGCGCGGCGCCCGACGAAAAAGAGATGTTCGAGGAGGAACTCACCTCGAGTGTGAACGCGATGGTCGAGGAACTCGATAACCTCGAAATCGCGTCCTTCCTCACGGGGCAGTTCGATCGCAACAACGCGATTCTCTCGATCCAAGCCGGCGCAGGCGGCACCGAGTCCAACGACTGGGCCGATATCCTTCTGCGCATGTACACGCGTTGGGCGGAGCGTCGCGGTTTCGAAGTGGAAGTGCAGGATATCCAAGCGGGCGATTCCGCGGGCATCAGCAAAGCGACGCTGTTGATCAAAGGCGAAAACGCCTACGGCTACGCGAAGGCCGAGCGCGGCGTGCATCGTTTGGTGCGCATCAGTCCGTTCGACTCCAACAAGCGTCGTCACACCTCGTTCTGCGCGGTCGACGTGATCGCGGAGATCAACGACGAGATTAATATCGACATCCCCGACAGCGAAATCCGCGTCGATGTTTACCGCTCATCCGGCAAAGGCGGTCAGGGCGTTAACACGACCGACTCCGCCGTACGTATCACGCACTTGCCGACGGGCATCGTGGTGGTGTGTCAAAACGAACGTTCGCAGATCAAGAATCGCGCGAGTGCGATGAGTGTTCTGAAAGCGCGTCTGTACGAAAAGAAACAGGACGAACAGCGCAGTGAGATGGAGCGCTTCTACGGCGAGAAAGGCGAAATCGGTTGGGGCAGTCAGATCCGCAGCTATGTGTTGCAGCCTTACCAGATGGTGAAGGACCTGCGCACCGGTGTGGACACCAGCGACACGCAAGGCGTGCTCGATGGCGATCTCGACCGCTTCATCTACGCGTGGCTCCGCGCCGGTTGCCCGCGTCACCGCAATAAAGACATTAATATGGAAGATTGAGCGCGGTACGGAACCGCACCCGATCTTTCGGTCGGGCTTTCACGCGGAGGCGGTGACTCCGCGTGTGCCTGTGAAGGTGTTTCTGATTAGAAACGATAGATCAATCCGAGCTGCACGACCGGGTAGAACTCGAGGTCTTTCAAGTCGTCGTTGATGTCGTCGACTTCGCGAGCGAGCGCTGCTTTGAGTTCGGGATCGTTCGAGAGCGTGCCGCCGCGCGACGTGAGCGTGGCTTGCGGCGCATCGATGAAGAGCACGCCGACTTCAAAGAAGAAACCGAAGCCGCTCTTCGCGGGCGTCTTGGTCCAGCCCAGGCCGACGAACGGAACGGTGTCGTCGACGATATTCATTCTGCCCGCCACCGTGCCGACTTCCGCCGCGGTGTAGACGTTTCCGCCGAATTCATACGTGGAGTCCGCTTTCGGGCGGCCGACGATATCGACCGTGTTGTCGCTGATGAACGCGCCAGCGGAGAGATGGAAGTTGCCGGCAAACGGATGCCAGTTGAGGCGAGCCTGGATATTCGAGAACTTCAGCTTTCCGTCGTAGGACGCGTCATCGCTGTCGTACGTGTCTTCGAAATCGAGCCAGGTGTAACCGACGGAGGCGGTCAGATATTTGTTCGCGGTGATGACGGCGACCGGGCCGTAGCCGGCGGTGCCGATCTCGGCGCCGATCGCGACGCGCGCGATGGGCTCGGACTCGTTGGCGGCGAGACTGCCGTACGAGAGCGCAGCGGCAAAAACCGCGGCGGCGGTGCGACGAAGAAACGAAGCGGGATGTGTGGTTAGTTTCATGTGTGTTTGAAGACAGCCGGACGGCGGTCGGAAAAAGAACCTCGCTCCCGAATCTCGAACCGCCCAAGCGGCCGCGGTCGGAGCGACAACGACTCACGCCGCGGGAATGCGTGATGCTCCGGGCGTGAAATCGGACCGATAGCAACGGCTCGACGCCGGAGAAAATTGAGCGTTTTTTGCTAAAAATTAACGCGACGCTTCGTGCGACTCGCGTCGTAGAAACGCGGCTGTTTTTGCGCGAAGAAAGCTGCGCAAGGAATGACTGCAGTGGTGAATGAGCCGCGCGGTTATTTCGCGGGCGACATCTTGAAGTGCAACGTGCCGCGCGGCAGCACGGCGGTGAGTGTGTGCAGTCGGCCGGTGTCCGGCTCGAAGATGAAGGTCACCGCGATCGGCTTCGCTTTCGTTTCAGACGTGATCGCGTGGTAACGATAGTGAAAGTGTTCGAGACCGTTCTGTTGCGAGCGTTCGGCGGGGCGACCGAGCAAACCGAGAATCGCTTCGAGTGTCGGTGGAGCGACGGAGGGTTTTTCCGGCATCGGTGTGTTTTCGACTTCGGCTGAACGCGAACCGCGATCGATGCGCGCGCCGCCCGCGGAGCGAAGCAGACTCACGAACAATTCCTTGGGAAAATATTGGAAGTAGCGCTCGGGAATCGTGACGTGCGCGAGACGTCCATTTTCAAAACGCGCGGCGAGCTCGACATCGTACACGGCGGTTTCAGGTTCGCCCGGCGGCGCATCTTTGACCCAGCGCACGCGCCAGCGCTCTTCCTTTTGTTGCGTGGTGAGAGTCTCCGGAAAAATGCCGAGCCAGCGCAGATCGCCCGGAGTGAGGAGCGGTTCACGGCAGATGATGTCCACGCCTTCGCGTGTATCCGCGGAAAAATACGTATCGAATTGCGCGAACTGCCGCTTGAGTTCCAGCAAGCGCAGATAGACACAACCGCTGGCGAAGACCGCGGCGGCGATTAATCCTATCGCCAACAGGCGTCGCACATGGGGTCGGGAGCGACGTGAGCGGATCATGATGACACTAACGTTTGATGAAACGCAGCAGATAAGCGAACAGGACCGCGCCAGCGACCGCGAAGATCAACTGGCCGAGCAGTCCGCTGGCGGTGATGCCGACCAGCTTGAACAGAAAACCTCCCAGCAACGCGCCGATGACACCGACGATGATGTTGCCCGCGAGGCCAAAGCCCTTGCCTTTGGTGAGCACGCCGCCGAGCCAGCCAGCGAGCGCGCCGATGAGCAGGATGGAAAGAAACGCCTCGATATCCATGCCGGATCAAGGAGCCGTCGGAGCGGGCGCGGGCTTCGGACGAGCGGCGAAGGTGATCGAGTTGGCGAGCGCGAGCAGACGACGCTGCAGAATAGCATCCTCTTCTTCGGGCGTTTTCTTAAACGTATCGCGAAGCAACACGCGTTCGTAGAGCTCGGTGCTGATGATGACCAGCTCGTCGTTTTTGATGAAGACGAGGAAACCACGTTTCGCCGCGGGCATCGTTTCGCCTTCGAGAAGAACGACGCGATCGGCAAAGGACGTGCCGTTGGGAATCAGCGCGGAAACAAACACTGCGCCGTCGTGAACGGTGGAAAGGTATTTCGCGACGGAAGTCGTCGTGCCTTCGTAGAGACGCGAGTACTGCGGCAGAATGTGCGTAGCGAACGCGCCTGCGAGGAACTCCTTGCGCGGACGGCTCACAAACTCGGTGCGCAACGGTTCCTCGATGGCGACGCGGCCGACAAAGACGTGTGTGCCGTACATGTCGCGGAAAGTGACCACCGAAGGCGTGTCGTGTACGACGCCGCCGAGTTCGGGCAGCACCGGAATCGGCATGGTGAAAAATCCGCCGGGGCTGATGTACTGGTTGTACTCATCGATGGCTCCATAAATGCCTTCATCTTCTTGCGCGGAGAGCGGCGCAAGCAGAGCGAGCGCGATAGCCAGGAACAGGGAGCGACGGGGACGATGCGAATTCATGAAGCGGATACGATGGGGAAGTTGAAAAGCTAGAAGCCTCAGTTACGTGGCGGAAGTGGCAAGACGGGTCCACAGCGAAATCGGAATCTCTTCCGGCCGCGATTGCGCGGAGAGACCGGCGGCTGTGAGTTCGGCGAGCCACGCGCGACCTTCGTCGGGCAAGTGCTGACGCAGAAGCGCGCCGATTTGTTTGCGCCGCTGTTGGAAGCACGCGCGGATGAGCGCTTTGGTTTCCGGCTTGAAAATGAACGGCGTGGGTTTGCGCACGAGGTGAAGCAAATACGACTCGACGTCGGGCTTTGGATAAAAACAGGCGCCCGCAACTTTGTGTCCCGGCGCGATGTCGTATGCGCATTGGAGAAAAATCGAGATCGCGCTGAACTGTTTCGAGCCATGCGTGGCCGCGTAGCGCTGCGCGGCTTCTTGTTGAAGCATCAACACCAGACGCTCCGGTAGTGGTCCGCTCAATACAGCGTCCATCCACGGTGTGGAGATCGCGTAAGGAAGATTGGCGACGATCTTGAATCGTTCCGCGCGTTCCGGCGGAAGCGCCGCGAGCGGATGATCGATCGCGTCGCCCTCCAGCAGGTGAAACGTGGTCGGGTATTTCTTCGCGAGCGTTTCGGAAAGATGCGCGTGGAGCGTGCGGTCTTTCTCCACCGCCCAAAGTTCGACACCGGCCGCGAGCAGCGCGGACGTCAGCGTACCGAGACCGGGACCGACTTCCACGACGACATCGCGGGCGGCGATTTGGGCGAGCTCGAGCGATTTGCGAACGATGTTGCCGTCGACGAGAAAGTTTTGGCCCAGGAAACGTTTTGGTGAATGGCCGAGCTTGGTGAGTAACTCGCGCGTGGCGGAGGGAGTGAGCGGCATGGAGATTTCCCTGAAATCACCGGGTGTCTTCGACCACGACGGGATAACCGCCTTGGATCGTCAGCAGATAGTTTTTTCCTTTTTCAACCGTGACCGGAAACGTGAGCCGCTCGGTGGTTTGTTCCTTCGGATTGTTGACCGATTGCCGCGTGCTCTCGACGAGCACGGTACGACGTCCCGCGGGAATCACCGCGCTAGGCAGGATTGTTTTTTTATCGCGAAACGCGCGGTTGGGCGCGCGGCCATCGACGCTGATGAGTCGCAGTTTCCAATAATAACCGGCGTAGTCGCCTTCGCCGCGGGCGGTCATCATGTCGTTTACGAAGGCGACATCTTTGCCTTCGACATCGACAATCGTGGGCGTGGAGCAACCGCCGAGAAACGCGGCGATGCAGGCGAGAAGAGCGAGAAGAATGCGGGGTGAACGGCTCATGGAGGATATGGGGTTGAAGAACGAAGCATGGTTGCTGTCGCGCACGTTCTGTTCCGGACTGAATTTGCGGCGAGCAGCGATTGTCACCTGATCTCAGCCGCGAAATTCCGCGATGAGCGCGGCGGGGTCGGGCGATTTCATGAGCGCCTCTCCGACGAGGATCGCGTGTGCGCCGCAGGCTTTCACGCGGGCGGCATCGGCGCCGGTGAAGATGCCGCTCTCGCTCACGGCGATGACATCGGCGGGGAATTTCGGGATGAGGCGTTCGCTCAGACCGAGGTCGGTTTTGAAGATGGCGAGGTCGCGATTGTTGACGCCGATGATGCGGGCATCGTGGCGAATGGCACGGTCGAGTTCGGCTTCGTTATGAATCTCGAAAAGCGCATCGAGCCCGGCGGCGTTGGCCGCATCGAAGAGCATGCGGATGTCGTCGTCGTCGAGCGCACGGACGATGATGAGAATCGCGCTGGCACCGGCTTCGCGCGCCTGGAGCACTTGGATCGGATGCACCATGAAGTCTTTGCGCAAACAGGGGACGGCGGGCGGGTTTTCGCGGAAAAATTGAGTGACGCCGCGAAGATCATCGAGCGTGCCGCCGAAAAACTTTGTGTCGGTCAGCACCGAAAGAGCGCTGGCGCCGGCGGTTTGATAACGGCGCGCCTGCTCGGTGGCGGAAATGGATTCGGCGATCGCGCCGGCCGACGGTGAACGACGCTTGATCTCGGAGATGACGCCGAGCTTGCCATCGGCGCGCTTCAACGCGGCCGCGAACGACGGCGGCTTCGGCAGCGAAGCGTCGAGACGCGAAAGTTCTTCAAGGGAAACAAGTCGCTGCAGCGGCGCGACCTCCTGGCGCTTCCACGCCATGATTTCGGTGAGTTTGTCGGACATTCGGGAAGTACGAAAAACACGAAACGTCGCGAAAACCAGACCAGAGTGGAGTCTTTGCATGCTGGCGCCGGGCGGCGGCCAGCGTTGAGAGGTTTGGGCGAGAGCAAACGGACGCGCGCGGGAGTTTTGAGTGGGTTTTTGCGGAGGAGGTGTTTTTTGTTTCGCCGCATGAACGCCATGGAAGAGCTTCGCAACACCATCGCCCGTCTGCGCGGACCGGGCGGATGCCCGTGGGATCAGGAGCAAACGCACGCATCGCTGACCCGCTGCCTGATCGACGAATGCAGCGAGTTGCTCGACACGATCGACCGCCTGGACATGCCGCACATGCGCGAAGAGCTGGGCGATGTGTTGATCCAGGTGATTTTCCACGCGCAAATCGCGGAGGAGTCCGGGCATTTCACGCTCGACGACGTGGCGCGTGAGGTGAACGAAAAACTTATCCGGCGGCATCCGCACGTTTTCGGCGATCATGCGAAGCTCGCGACCGGTGCGGAGGTCGTGGTGAAATGGGAGGAAATCAAAGCGCAGGAAAAAGCCGCGAAAGGAGAGGCGACGTCGCCGAGCGTTTTTAAGGATCTGCCGCCGCGCTTGCCGGCGTTGATGTATGCCGAAGCAATCTGGAAGCAGATCGAGAAAAAGAAACTCCCGGTGGGCGATGCGGTGAACACCACGCGCATCCAATCGCTTGGCGCCGAGCTCACGGCGGCCGATGCGGGACGACTGCTTTTTGAAATCGCCGCCGCGTGTCGAGCGAAAGGGATCGATCCCGAAGGCGCGCTGCGGCTGCACGCGCAGCGGGTGAAGGACGATGTCGAAAAACTCGCCAAGTCCCAGTGACGCCGTTGCCGGTGCGGACCACTCCGCGACGATGGCAAAGGCGCGGCGTGTTTGGCTGTATCCATTTGTCGAATACTTAAGCGCCGAGCGGCGGTATTCGCGGTACACGGTACGCAACTACACGCAGGCCGTGGAGGATTTTTTCCGCTGGCTCGATGAGCAAAGCCTGCTCGAAACGGTTTTCCCTGCGGAAAAAATCGAACCGCCGGATCGCCGGACGGTGCGCGACTTTGTGATCGAATCCACACGGCGCTTTGATCGACGCACCTTGCACAATCACGTGTCGGGACTGCGGGCGTTTTTCCGCTTCTGGCTCCAGCGCGGTGCGGTAGTGCGCAATCCTTTCGTCGGTGTACCGCTGCCGAAGTTGGAGAAAAAATTGCCGCGATTTCTCACCGAAGAGCAGGTGACGCGGCTGCTCGATGCGCCGATGCGACTTTTGGAGAACGAGTCGATCGATGCCTTTTCCGCGTGGCGCGACCGAATGGCGATGGAGCTGTTGTATGGAGGCGGATTGCGTGTGAGCGAAGCGGTGGCGTTGAACTATGGAGACATCGATCTGGAGACCGGCGTGGCGCGTGTCGTGGGCAAAGGTCGCAAAGAACGCGTGTGTCCGCTCGGCACGATTGCAACGGCGGTGATTAAAAAGTTCCGCACGGAGTTCGCGACGGATACCGATCGCAATGCGCCGGTGCTGGCAACGCGCAATGGAGGACGCATGCAGGTTCGCGCGGTGCAGTTGATGTTGAAACGTTACCTCGCCCTGACCGATCTGCCGAGCGATCTGACGCCGCATAAACTGCGGCATTCATACGCGACGCATCTGCTCAACTCAGGCGCAGATTTGCGTGTCGTGCAGGAGCTGCTCGGCCATGCGAGTTTGAATACAACGCAGATCTACACGCATGTGAGCATGGCGCGCTTGAAGGAAGTGTATGCCAAAGCGCATCCGCGCGCGTGAGGTGGATGCGGACAATGCGGAGCATGTCCCTACCATGCGAGATCTGGCGCGTGCTCGGAGGCGAACGCGATGCGCTCAGATGAAATCCAGCGGGCGATAATCTTGTCCGAGGACGGACGCGGGCGTGGTCGCGAACCAGCGATCCAACACCGTCGCGTACACTTGCCGGAAATCGGTGGAGAACGTGAGGTCTTGATTGCGACCGAGATCGAGCGACGGCGCGGAGCCGTGGAGTCCGCCTTTCACGCGTGAGCCCATCACAAAGAGCGGCGCGGCGGTGCCGTGATCGGTGCCTTTGCTTTCGTTTTCCATCGGACGGCGGCCAAATTCGGAGAATGTCATCGTGGTCACTTGATCGTCGAGGCGATGTGCTTCGAGGTCGTGCTGAAACGCGGTCAGACCTTCTGAGAGCGTGCGCATGAGCGTCTGGTGCGTGTTGAGTTGATTCGCGTGCGTGTCGAAACCGCCGAGCGAAACAAAATATACACGCGTCGAGAGGCCGGCGGAGATAAGCGCGGCGATTTGTTTGAGCGATTGCGCGAAAGATGTGCCGGGATACGTCGCCTCGGGCTGATAAGCGCCGAGGATTTTTTGCACGCGCTTCTCCGTCACGAGCGTGTCCATCATCGTTTGTTTGAGAAACGAGTGGTTGCCGTGGTGTTCATCGTCCGCGGGCTGCGCGACGAGTTTTTCGAGGAGATCGGCATCGCCGCGTCCGCTGCGTCGCGAGCCGCCCGAAGCGACGCCGAACGTCGGATGGATGTTTTCCGCGAGAAACGTCTGCGGAACTTCGCCGCCGAGATGAACCGCGGCCGGATCGTCGGTGGGCATGCCCGCGCAAGTGTTGTCGAGAAAACGACCGATCCAGCCCGATGAGAGAATGCGATCGGAATCGCTCCCGGATTCCCAAATTTCGGTAGAGCGGAAATGACTGCGATTAGGATTGGGATAGCCGACGTTTTGGACGATCCCGAGTTTGCCGTTGTGAAAGAGACGATGCAGCGCGGAGCACGCGGGGTGAAGCCCCAACGTGTCGCCGAGACGCAGCACCTGGTCTTTGGCGATGCCGAGCGTTGGACGCAGCCGGTAATAATTCGCGTCCTCGAAAGGAATGACGGTGTTGAGACCATCATTGCCGCCCGCGAGCTGCACCAGCACGAGGATGGTACGGTCTCTTTCCGGACTTGGTTGTGCGGCGAATGTGGAGCGAACGAGAAATGACGGCGCGAAATGACTGAATGCGAGCAAGCCGATGCCGGCGCCGGACATACGGAGGAACTCGCGTCGGGTGGAAGGAAACGGCTGCCGGGGATTGTTCATGGGGCGGGGAAAGTTTGTATCAACAAAGCTGATACTGCGGGGATTGGAGCAGGGCGGCAAGAACGCTACGGATGCGGCGAGCGGCGGGAGTCGAAGAGTTATTCTTCAGAAAACGAATAATGTCGTCGCGAGAGGTGGGGGAGGTTTCTCCGGAAAGAAAGGAATCGATGAGCCGCGCGGCGAGTTCATCTGCAGATAAACGAGAAAGCGCTTCGAAATACGACGGATCAACCGTGAAACGAGCGCGGCCCGCCTCGCGCGCGGCCGCGAGATCGCGTTGCTCGTCGCCATTGAGCGCAGCCTCGTTGATCGGCTGAAGCAGCACGTGCACAAGCTGCCGGCGCGCAGCGAGTGTCGCAGAGTTGATCCATTGGCGGCCGCCGACCCAGCCGCGGACGTTGGGCGGATTGAAGGGATTTTGTCCCATTTGCCGCAGCGAGCCGAGAACCTGCCGCGCGAACGGGGCGACCTCGAGCTCCAGATCCTGGATGAGTCCGAGATAAAATTGAATCGGGCTCTTGATGTAGTTGCCGCGATGATACGGCTCGAAGAAAAGCCGGCTGCCGAAGAAACGCTGCGCCAGCGCACGAAGATCGAAGTTTCGCGCGCGCCACCAATCGCCGAGCGCTGCGAGCTGCTCTTGGGGAATCGGCGAATCGCTCAGATAAAAACGCGCGAGTTCGTGGGGCAGCCAAGTCGCGGCGGCGGGTTGTTCGTACGCGAGATCGATCACCTCATCGCCGGAAAAAGACGCGGTGCGTCCGAAGATCGTTTTGGGTGTGTTGTCGTGTTGGCGACGGGCAAAAACGAACGCGCCCTCGCGGTGACGATAACCGGTGAATGCGCGTGCGGCTTCCTTGATGTCGCGTTCGCTGTAGTTGCCTTCGCCGAGGACGAAGAGTTCAAAAAGTTCGCGGGCGAAATTTTCGTTGGGCGCGTCGCGACGACTGTCTTGCAGATCGAGATAACGAATCATCGCGGAGGAACGCGACACGGCTTTGGTCAACGCGGGCGCGGTACCGAAGCCATGTTCTCGCAGAATCGCGGTGTGATCGAAAATATGCGCGGCATTGCGGACCTTTTCGTAGGCGACGACGTAGATGTCGGAGAGGAAAAGCGTCCACTTTTCTTGCGCGGCCACGGCGGGCTGCGACGCGAACTGCAGCCACTGAATGCTCATCTCGCGCAGCGCCTGTTGTGAAGCCTCACGAGCCTCGCGCTGAAGCTCCCGTTTTTCCTGTGCGCTGGCGGCGCGGATGCGTTGCGTGAGTTCGGGCGCTTCCTTTTCGAGTTTCGCGATCGCGGGCGGTTTCGGGAAAGGAACTGTCTCGCCGGGAAAAAGACGCCCGAGTGTGGCTGGCAGTCCATCACGCACGGCGCGATTAACTTCTGCGGGCGTGGCCGACCATGTGACGCGTCGCAGCAAATGGCGCGCGGCAGCGGAGTCGAATGCCTCCGGTGGGAGCGGCTCCCAGACATCAGGATTGCGCGGAGAAGAGCCGGCGGACGTTTCCATGCGCACTCACAGACGCCGGATTGCGGCGGAGGTTTCGCGGGCGCGGGTTTTTCGGAACGGGCTCATAGGTCCTATAGGACTTCTGGGACCCATGGGAGGACCGCGCGTGGGCGCGATCGAGGCGCCCCGTCCGCAACCGGCGTCGCTCAGAGGCCGAGTTGGGTTTTGTAGAGGCGCGGGACGCGTTTGGTGACGGAGCAGAGCGTTTCCCACGGGATCGTGTCGGAGAATCGGCTGAATTCGGTGAGCGAGATTTCGTTTCCGCCCTGACGTCCGACAATGATCGCTTCGTCGCCGCTGACCACGCCGGGCACATCGGTGATGTCCACGATGGTTTGATCCATGGTGACGCGACCGAGCACGGGGCAACGCGAGCCGCGGATGAGCACTTGGGCGCGGTTGCTCGCGGCGCGCGGGATGCCGTCGCCGTAACCGGCGGTGAGGACGGCGATGAGGCTGTCGCGTTTGAGCGTGTAAGTGCGACCGTAACTGATGGCGGTGCCGCGCGGGAGTTTTTTCACGATACCCACGCGTGTCTTGAAACTGAAAACCGGTTCGGCGCGCACTTGCGCGAGGAGCGAATCGCGGCGCGGGAGAATGCCGAATTGCAGCAGGCCGATGCGCACGGCGTTGAACGGGCCGGCAGCTTCGAGCGTTTCGAGGCCGGCGCTGTTGTCGGCGTGGATGAAGAGACGGTTGAGCTCGAGGCCGGGGCAGCGCGCGAGTGCGGAGAGAAAACGACGGCGTTGTTCGGCGGTGAAAACGGGATCGTCGTCGGGGCTCGAAAAATGCGTAAACACGCCCGCGAGTTTGATGTGCGGAGCGGCGAGGATTTCGGTGCAGAGTTTTTCAGCTTCTTCATGCCACACGCCGAGGCGGCCCATGCCGGTGTCGATTTTTAAGTGCACGGAAACCGGACGACCGGAAGCGCGGCCGACGGCGTCGAGGCGCCGGACTTCATCAAGCGTGGAGACGGTTGCGATGAGATCGTACTCCGCGACATAACGGTCTTCATCGGGCAGCAGCGGACTGAGCAGCAAGATCGGCCAGCCGGGACCGATTTCGCGGAGCGCGGCGGCTTCGGCGAGATTGGCGACGGCGAAAAGATCGGCGCCCGCGTGCATAAGACGCGCAGCGGTTTGCGGCAAACCGTGACCATAAGCGTCGGCCTTCACGACGGCCACGTAGCGCATGTGCGACGGAAGCGAAGCACGGATGAGGCGGAGATTGCGCTCGAGGGCGGCGAGATCGATTTCAGCCCAACAGCGGAGCGGGAGGCGCGAGTGTGTGTGCACGGTGGGAGCGGAGGCGCGAGGTTTCGGAAAGTTGACGTTGGGAAATCGATCAGGCCGGAGCGCGGTGGATTTGCGGCGTCCAAGTGACGTAGGTCGGCTCTTCGTGAAGAAACGCGTCGGGCTCGGGCGCGTCGTGAAACAGCGCCGCGTCATCGATCGCGGGCAGTTGCACGGCGAGATCGTAAGGCACGCCGCGGACACCCGCAGGAAGCGCGGACCAGTGGCGAAAATGCGACGGCTGCACGAGTGCGCCCGTGAGCTCGGCGGCGGGAATACGTCGCAACGGACCGAGTGCGCCGGCGTGATCCACGGACAGACAGTGCCAGGATTCCCGGCGGGCGTCGGCGATCACGGAAAAGCTGCGGAGATTTTCCTGACGCGCGAGGAAAGCGCCGACCACGGCCAGGCTGCAATAGCTGTAGTGAGTTTGTGAATACGCGGTTTTCCACGTGCGCAACGCGACGGCGGCCGTGCGGATGCCCAGCACGGAGCCCGGACCATCGCAGAAGAGGATCGCGTCGATCTCGGCGAAATGCAGCGGTTGCTCCGGCGAACCAGCGCGCGCGAGCAGTTTTTCGACGCATGCGAAAAGACCCGAGCCGGCGTCCGTTTCGGCGCTTTCCCAGAGTGCGGCCCGCTCGCGACGGAGCAGTCCGGTCTGGATGCGCGAGGAAGCGGAATCGAGCAGGAGGACCGTCCGGTGGCGGCCGAGCAATTCGCGGAGCGTGAACATCGCTGCGACGAAAGGCCACGGAAGCGCAACGGGCAAGCGCGGGGAATGTCGGCGTGCATTTCGATAAGCGGCCATGATGATTGAGGCGCGGTGCCGGGCGGAGCGCGACGTTGTCGACCCAATGCGCGGCGCGCGCGGAAGCGTTTGTGCGAGGGAAAGTAATCCGGAAAATACGCAGTGAGGTTGGGACGGTTCGCGGCGAGGAACAAAGGATGCGCAGCGCATGCGGTCGACGACCATGGTGCGTGCGGAATCAACGTGTGCTTATCGACGGGAATGCGCGCACTCATTTCGCCGCGAACGAGATGTTGTGACATTGCCAGCGAAAGAACGCGCCTGCGTTTCTGCGCGTTCCATGAGCGCTTCTGCTTTTGCTAACTCCAAACTTGGAAATCCCGCGGTGGTCGGCCTGGCCGGCTTCGGCTTAACGACGCTGCTGTTGCAGTTTCACAACGTCGGCTGGATGGGGCTTGGTCCCGTGATCTGGGTCGGCCTCGTGTTCGGCGGCGCGGCGCAAATGATCGCGGGACTGCAGGAGATGAGGACGGGCAATCATTTTGGTTACTGCGCGTTCACCGCTTACGGCGCGTTTTGGATTTCGCTCGTGCTGATGATGCTCGGCAACAAGCACGGCATCGTCACACTCGAGCCGCGCGACATGGGATTCTACATGGTCGGCTGGACGCTGTTCACGGTGATCCTGTGGATCGGCGCGCTGCGTATTCACGGTGCGATGGCGCTGACCTTCACGCTCTTGTTGATCGGCTTTATTCTGCTCGATCTCGAACTGCTGTTTGGCTGGCAGTCGTTGAAGCCGGTGGCGGGTTACGAGCTCATGGCCTGCGCGCTCGCGGCGTGGTACATGATGGCGCGGACGATTCTCAACGAACTCTACGGACGAGATCTGTTGCCTGCGGGGAAACCCTGGGTGAGTTGAGCGGCATCGCATGTTCGCGATCCACCGCATCGTCGCGCCACGCGCTTAAGCGGTCTGCATCTTCGCGACGATTTTGCAGACCGTGTTCCACGTGCGCGTGGTGATTTGTTTTCCGTGGCGTTTCTCGAGATCGGCCATGATCGACGGGCTGTCGGTTTTGGTGGCGTCGAGTTGGGTGAATACCGGCGGTCCGTTTTTGCGAAAGGTGACCATGAGGTACCATTGCTTCCCGTGGGTGGCGCCATTGAACGGATCTTTCTTCACGAGCGCTTCGAGGTCGGTCTGCGAACACACGATCACGTCGTTCGCGAGACCGAGTTTTTGCGAGAACGCTTTTTCGAGTTTCGCGGCGAGTGCGGTGGTGCTGCGCGACTTTGAGGAGAAGACGATATTACCGCTCGCGAGAACGGGACGAATATCGGTGCAACCCACATCCTCCATGACGGCCGCGAGGCGGGCGTTGCGCATGTTGGGGTTGGTCGGCATGATGCCGCGAATCAGCGCCACGTAGTTGGCCATGGCGCAGAGATGACGCAGCGATGGCGGACGCGCAAGTGCGTGCCTTCGTGCTGCGTGGCCGCGTCACAAATGCACGGGACCTTCGACGCCGGCGGTGAGCGTTTTTCCGGTCACGGCGCCGAACATGATTTTGAGCGTGGAGAGTGTTTTGCCGTGTTTGGTGTCCCAATAATAACCCTCGCGCGGATTCACTTTGATCACGGTGAGATTGGGATCGTCGACGCCGTCGGGAAACCACGTCTTCGCGATCGGCGTCCAATGTTCGTTTCGCGACGCGGCATCGTCGCTGATCGTGGCGGTGCCTTCGAGGGTGAGGAACTCCGCGGTGCCGGGATTCGTGAAGAACAACTGTACCTGCGAATCGCCCGCGATGTGTTGGTTGATGTGACTGGTGCGGCCGCTGAGGAACCAGAGGTTTCCCGAATCGTCGACGCTCTCGACGGTCATCGGACGCACCGTGACGGGCGGATGCGAGAGATCGGTGCCGAAAAGGCAGAAGCGCGCGGACTTGGTAAGCGCGCGAATTTTTTCGACCGCGAGAGAACCGGAGACGCTTTCGTAGTTGGATTCGAATTCGTTTTTCATGCGCGAGCAGACCGTGGCGGCGAAAGAGCGTTCAGTGATGGGAAACGCATTCGGGAAAACCCCCATGCGAACAATCCGGTCAAACGCTCGATGATTGGCGCGGAGGCGACGCCGCGAAATCATGTGAGGTCGTGAGCGAACCGTCGCGCGTGCGACGAGTCTGGCGGATCATGCCGTATCAACGACGACGTCCCCGCATTCCCGCCACCGGGCGGGTCACACTTTGGCTGAACACGGCGCAGCGTGATGTATTCGTGCATTCGCGCGAGACACCGCAGGCGCTGAGTCATGCGTTGCATCGCGCGCCGGTGAAGAAAGGCAAACTGACGCTGCGCGTGACGCGTGAATCGGTCGATGCGTTGATCCTCGCGGCGGCGAATGCCACGCCGAAAAACGCCGCCGAAGAGCGCACGTTTAATGCGCTGATCCGCTATCTGGAATCGCTGGAGGATCGTTTCGAGGAGGACGTTAGCGACGAGACCGACGCGGAAATGAGCTCCTCGGAGACGTAGCGCACGGAAAAATTTCGGATAAGATTTTCGGACAAAAGGAGAGCCCGATGAACTGCGGTCAGAGCCAACGTGCGACAGTGTGTGCGATGAATCCTGCGATGCACGTTTCGTCCCGTCGCTCATTTCTTCACCAATTTGCGCTCGGAAGCGCCGCGCTGGCGTTTGGTGCGGCGACGTCGCGCAGCGAAGAAATGAGTCCGCTAAAAACGCCTGCGAAGCGTTCCCTGGGCGTCGCGCTGATGGGACTCGGCGGTTACAGCGCAGGCGAGCTCGCGCCGGCGTTGCAGACGACGCGACATTGTCACCTCGCGGGGGTAATCACGGGCGATCCGGCGAAAGGACGCGCGTGGAGTCGGCGATACGGTTTTCCCGAGAAAAACATCTACACGTACGACACCGTGCAGCACTGCGCGACCAACGCGGACATCGACATCATCTATGTCGTCACGCCGCCGGGATTGCATCGCGATCATGTGCTCGCGGCGGCGCGCGCGGGAAAACATGTGATCTGCGAAAAGCCGATGGCGGTGTCGGTCGCGGAGTGCGACGAGATGATCGCGGCGTGCCGTGCGGCGGGCGTGAAGTTATCGATCGGATACAGACTCGCGTTTGAGCCGCATCACCTCGAACTCGATCGACTCGCGCGAACGCGTGCGTGGGGCGTTTTCAAAAAGATCGCGGGCAGCAACGGATTTCGACTTCGCCGACGCACGTGGCGTGTGGACAAGAAACTCGCCGGAGGCGGTCCGCTGATGGACATGGGGATTTACGTGATTCAAGCCGCGGTGCGTGCGGCCGCTGGCGCAACGCCGGTCGCAGTGGCGGCGCATGAGTTGCCGAAAACAGACGCGAAGCTCTTCAACGAAGTGGAGGAGAGCCTGCGGTTTCGTTTGGAGTTTCCCGAAGGCGAAGTGTGTGAAGGTGCGACGAGTTATGCGGAGAACTCGGGCGATTTTCGCGCGGAAGCGGAGAAGGGCTGGATCGCGTTTTCGCCGGCGTTCAGCTATCGCGGTGTGTCGGCGCGAACGCAGGAAGGTCCGCTCGACGTGCCGAAGAACGTGCCGCAACAAGCGCTGCAGATGGACGATTTTGCGGCGTGCATCTTGAACCAACGTGCCACGCCGGTTCCCGGTGAGATGGGCCGGCAACATCTCGCGATCATCGAGGCTATCTACGAAGCGGCGCGCTCCGGCAGACGTGTGAACGTGCGTGCCTGACGCGCGCGTCGGCTGTATTCAAAACGTCGGTACAGCTTTGCTCCTGCGCTCCGAGTACACCGTCTTCGCCTTTGCCAGGCGGCATCGAGACAGACAGGCTGGGCGTCGCATGAAAGCTATCGACGGTTACCGGTTGATCACTCCGGACGAACTTCACTGGAGGCCATCGAACAGGATGCGCATCCCGAACGCGGATTTTCTCGAACGCACCGGCAGCGAGTTAATGGGCGCGCGTTTATGGCGATTGCCGCCGAAGAGCGCGAACACGCTGCACAAGCACGTGCTGAAGGAAGAGTTTTATTTCGTGCTCGAGGGCACGGGGCGCATGCGCATCGGCGATGAAACCGTGACCGTGCCGAAGTACGGTGGCGTGTTGGTCGGGCCGTCGATGCTGCGGCAGGTTTTCAACGATTCGGAAACGGAGGAAACTCTCTGGCTCATCATCGGTGCGCCGGAAAACGAGTTCGGGCCCGGAGGTATCGATCTCACGAAAATTTATCCCGTGGAACCGACGCAGTTGCCGCCTGAGTTGAAAGGCGTCACTTGGCCGCCTAAGAGCTGACGCGCGCTTCGTTCGTTCGGCGACCCGCGCAGGATCACTCCTGCGTGTGGTCGATGTAGCGCAGATAAGCGTGCTTTTCGAAGCGCAGGAGCTCGATGGTCTTCGACTGGGTTTTTACCGCGACGCCATTGAGAATCCCGCCACCGGAAACATCCGTGAGGTTCTGCGCGCCGAAGTATTGGGTGAAGCTCGCGAGGTGTTCGTCGTAGGCGAACTTCGCGGCGGCTTTTCCGTGATCGAGCAGATAATATTCGCCGATGATGATGCCTTTGCGATTCACCCACACTTGCTGAGGTCCTCCGTAAACAGGCTGGCCGCGCTGGTAGAGTTTCACCTTTTTGCCGGAGCGATCGGTGTATGATTTTTCCGTGGGTGCGTACTGCTTTTCGGGCGTGGCGTAGATTTTGAATTTTTGCCCGATCGCACTGCCTTCGATTTCACCCGAGCGGGAAGGCTCGAGCGGCGGTGCGAACGCGCGTACCTTCGCCTCGAGCGAGAGCGGCGCGAGCGTGCGCAACAACTCGGCGCGACGCGTGATCTGGCGCTCGAGTTCCACATCGTAGCGTTTCTGCCATTCGCCGTTGGCCTGCAGCGCTTTCATCCAGCGCTCGGTGGCGAGTAGATCGCGATGTGGCGCCTCATTGATCATGAACTGCATGGACGCGACATCGCCGGCATCGGCGGCGCGGGCGGCCCACAAAAAGGCTTGTTCGCGGTCATTGTCCGTGCCGCTCGAGCTGATCCATTTGTCTTTATAATATTCGCGAAGCTCGACCATCGCACGCACGTTGCCGGCCTTGGCGGCGCGGGCGAAAAAGGCGGGCTTGGCGCCGCTGGGGGCGAGTTTCCCGAGGAAAAGAGGATCGTCGAATTTCCCCAAACGATCCGCTTCTTCGAGAAAGCGATAGAGTCGAGAATCGAACAAACCCTCGTAGCCAAACACACGCGCGATACGGTGAGCGTCGTCTTTGCTCTCGAGTTTATGCGGTGGCGGCAGCGCGGCGATAATGGCTCCGCGATACGCATTGGTGAAGCTGCGCGAGTAGAAGGTGATCTTTCGGGTATCTTCTTCCACGAGCACGTCTTCCTGATCTTCAGTCTCTCCGGTTTCGGCATCCTTTACGGTGACATGACGGGTGATGACCAAACGTGCGGGTCGCGTGAGACGTAGGTTATGTGCCCAAGCCTGTTGCGCATCTTGGGCGCGTTCCACGTCGATGTCCTCCACCGAGGCGAGCGCGACGTCGTAGTAATTCACCAACAATTGCTCGCCGCTCCGAGTATCGCGCACGAGGAGACTGAGCGTGGCTTCGGTGCGGTTGTCGGTATCGTAGAAAGAAAAGGGGAAGGATGATTTCTCGAGCACGCAGTCGCGATCGGCGATCGTGATCTTCAAACCGGCGGCGGCCTGCAGGGTTTCGCGAACATCTTGTTCGGCGAAGCGTTTGCTGAACGGCGCGTATGAGTATTTCTGCGCGTTGACCGAATAGTGTTCGTGGAAAAGCGCGGTGTCGTGCGCCATGCGCGAAACGCGCAGCTCGAGAATCCACGGAGCGTCGGCGAGATTTTCTTTTGTTCTGAAAATGCGACCGTCGAAAGTGATGCCGTTGGCGCGTGGAAAAAAGAAGCGACCGCCCTGGAGCGCGTCGTTGGCTGCGTACTCGAGGTAACCTTTGGGCGCGCCTTTGAACGGCTGCAGCGCACCAAAGACATCGGTCAGGCGTTTGATCGCATCGTTCGCGCTGCCGATGCTTTTCAGCGTCGTGGCAAACGTGAGACTATACACATCATTGCCATGGAGGGAGGCGTCGACGAGCCGCCAGTCTTCGCCGAGCCCAAGAAAGGGTTTTAGTCCGGCGCTCGATAGGTGATTCACATAATCGCGCAATGCACGGCCATCCGTTTTCGCATCGATGTAGGGAGGTGCGTCCATGTTGTCCCACTCGATGAGCTTGTTGTGATCGAGCACGGCGCGTTCGTCGCCGCCGAAGGAGGCGGGCACCACAAAACCGACGGGAAACTCGATCCAATCTTCGAGCGTCTGCGGGACCTCTTTTTGAAAACGCTGAATGATGGCGCTGTTGGTTTTGAAGCTCGTGAGCCGCGAACGATGAAGCGATCGAAATGCCGCGGCGCCCATGTCGAGGTTGAAGGGCCCGGACAGCAGGTGCTTCTTAACCGTGTTGATTTTGATCTTATAAAACTCTTCGAGCTGGCGCGCCTGATGTTCCTTCGTGCGACGATCCATTTCGGACACCGCGCTCGGTCCAAACGCGTCGGCGATGAACGTCTTGAACGTCGCATCGTTTGTTCCCCACAGATCGAGAAACGTCGCGCGCTCTTTCACGGCGTCGAAGCCCGCGCCGAGTTTCACCGCTTGGCCGAGCCAGCTCGCGACTGTCGGCCCATCGCTTTTTTCGGCGTGAAGCGAAGCGACTTCGAGGCGCGGCTGCACCTCGATCGGAAACGCCTGGCTCAACTGCACGAGCGTCGCGAGATCGCCGCGCGAAACGGCGCGAGGAAGTTCATGCTTATAGAGCTGCTGCAAACTCGTATGCAGCGCACCGAGCTCCGCGCTCGCCGCGTCGGCGGCGTCGGCATCGCCCGAGGCGATCGCGCCTTGGAACAGCACCGCGGCATCAAGCAGACGGTTCAGACGCTTCGCGTAGAGCGTCGCGGCTTTGAATGCGAGGTCACCGCGATCGGGCGAGAGTTGAAACGCGCGTGAATACAAATCGGCCGCTTTGGCGTTGAGGCCATTATCCTGCGCTTCGTCGCCCAGGCGGGCGAATTCTTCGGTGTCTTTCGCTTTGCGGATCGCTTCGACCAATTGCACGGCGCGCGGTTTTTCACGCTCGCTGGCGGCGGCGACGGCGGCGTTGCCGTACTCAAGCGCGGCGGCGTGGTCGCCGAGGCGAAATGAAGCGACGGCGAGATAAAAATAACCTTCGGACTGCGTGTTGTCGGCCTGCACCGCGCGTTGAAATTCGCGCCACGCATCCGCCACTTCGCCTGTTTCGAGTTTGTTTTTCCCCGAGGCGAGCGCGGCTTGATACGCGGCGGGGTCGGCCGCGTGAACAACACTCGTGGCGATGGCGAGCGACGCGATCAACGCGTGCGCGCAGAAGCGAAGGGAAAGGCGTTTCCCGAAGTGGTGTGGCTGCATGCGTGAGGGAAGGGTCATTTGCCTTTGAGCAGGTCGGAGATCGATTTTTCGGAGGCCTGGCCCGAGGTGTCCGTGGGCTTGGAGCCGGATTTCAATACCTGTGCCGCGCTGGAGCTCTGCGGACGGCGCACGTTGCCGGTGACGTACGTGATGTTGTGCGAGGCGATGCTGCGCGCGATGAACCAGCCATCGATGAGCGGTTGGCCGGCGGGGATTGTTTCGGCCTTTTGCGCGAGTGCGTCCATGTCGCGGCGAACGGTCTGGTTAAACGCGGTCGCGGTCTGGCGTGCGCGCGATTCGGCCGCGGACGTCGCACTCAACGACGAACGCAACTGCGCCTGCGCGGCGCGAATCTGGACATCGCGCGCGGGATCCTCGGGCGACTTTGCCAAGGCATCGAGGTGTTGCTGTTGCGCGGCGAGTTTTTTCTCCCAATCGCCGGCTTCCGCGGACCAATGGGCGATCTGGAGATCGCGTTCGTTGTAGATCTCGCGGTGATAAGCGGCGGTCGCGACGAGCAGCTGATGATGTGCGTCTCTGAGCTCGGAAAGTGCGCGCTCTTTTTCGTCCTGCTTTTGTTTCAGACGATTGCGGATGCGCCCGATTTTTTCGGCGCCCTCTTGCTTCGCTTTTTCGATTTGTTCCGGGCTCGCGGGGACGACGGTGCCGCTGACTCGGCGCACGTGATAAAGAAACGGCTCGCCCTGGGCTTCGAGCTGAGAAGCGCTGCGGAGGCATTGGCTGCAAAACTTGCCCTCGGCCATCTCGCGCAACTGGTCCGCGAGTTCTTTTTCGGCGGCGCGGATATCGGCTTCGAGTTTCTCGATGTCTTTATCGAGCAGATTGCAGGTGGGCACGCGGTCGCGCAGTTTTCCCAATAAATCCGAGATGCGTTTCGACTCCTTTTGCCACGCTGAGCGTGCGGAGCGGATTTTGGAGGAGAGGCCGTTTTTATCCTGGGCTGAGGTCCATGACGAAGGACCGAACAAAGCCAGAAGAAGGATAAAAATGGCGAAAAACCCAGGGTGGGTGGACGGTCTGGGGAAGGACATGCTGGAACGTCGCATCACAAAAAATGCGCAGGCTTTGGCAATGCTAACCGGCGTGTATTGAGGTGAACGCCTTAGTCGCCTGAACATCCGCACAGAACAGCGGGGCCAGTTGAAAAAGTCGGAATGTCGGGGACAGGTAAGCGATTCCCCATGAAGACCAACCGTCCTCCGCGCGAATTTCGCGCCAAGACAGGCACCAATATCCGGGGCGGCGTCATGGCCGCACATCGTTTGGCGCTTCTGGCCAAGCAGGCCAAGCCTCTCAAACGTCTCTTCGCGGATTATCGGCGGGCCTCGAAAAAACTTTTTTCGAAATCCGAACTACGCGCGGCGGAAAGCATCCGGCAGCGGATTTGGCAGGAGTATCATGCGGCAAATCTCAAGCACGGCCCCGATGCGATGAGCTGGGCGGCGAACCATGCGGCGTTTCGCCGGCGCTTGCAGCGGGCGCTCGCGCAGACGTTGCCGCGTCTCCGCGAATGGCGCGCGCTCACGAATGCGTTTCAACGCGACTGCCAAAAACTGTTTCAGGCGGCGTCAGTCCGGCCGCGCGCGGGCGACATTCGCGTGAGCCTCGATCAAAACGCGCTTCCGGATTCGCCCACGGCGGAGGAGTATCTCGCGCCTTTTGGCGTGTACGATGTCGCGATGAGCGAGGTCGGAAACTATCCCGATATCGAAGATAATTCCTTCGCGATTCCCGGAAACGGTCATGTCGTGAACAATCTCGAGCTCGAGTACGATGACTCCACGTGGTGGTTTCCGAATGGGCTTTTCGGCATTTACCTTCCGGTGCACGGCTGGAGTCACGCGGGCTGCGGGATCAACTACAACCTCCCCAAAACGGGACGTCTCCGTATCGGCGCTGTCGTTCGAAATTTCTACGCGCGTGTGACGATGTCGCTGGAGGATAATTTTGGTTTCTCCATGGGCCGCGTGCACGGAAGCGCCAATCTGTACGTGGATATCGTGCGCGGTCGAAACATCACCACGCTCTCGAAAACACTCGTCGAAAAAACGCTCGAGTCCGACGGCGACGATGTGTCCACGACATTGCCACAACTCGACGACATCAATCCGTACGTTATCGACGTGACCACGGATGAGACGTATCAGGCCGGCGCGGCGGTACAGATCATCGCAGGCACCGAATTTGTGTCAGGGTGCACGCTCGACGACATGGTCGCCAACGTGAAGGCGCTGCTGTGGTCGCAGGTGCAGAAGATCACGGTCGATGTGATCTGACGCTGCGCGCGTTTATTTCAGAATATTCAACGCCGCGGTGGTGATCACGGCGTTGAAGAAATCGACAAGAAACGATCCCACGATCGGCACGATGAGCATCGCGCGCGGGGCCGGACCGAAGCGGCGAACCATCACGCGCATCGTCGCCATCGCGTTTGAAGTCGCGCCGAGTGCGTAGCCAATCATGCCCGCGCTGATCGTCGCCGCCTCATAGTCGCGCCCCATCAGGCGGAACGTGACAAAATACGTCATGAACGCGATCAACAGCACCTGCACGACGAGGACCGCCAGCAACGGAAGGGCGGAGCTGAGCAATTGCGTGAGTTGCAGATCGATCATCACGATCGCGAGCAACCACATGAGCGCGACGGAACCGATCGCGTCGACACGTTCGGATTTCAGGTGCGTGCCACCGAGCAAGTCGTGCGCGTTGCGCAGCAGCGCGGCGACGATCATCGCGCCCATATAGACAGGAAAGGTGACGCCCGAGCGCTGGATAAACACGCTGAGAAACGCGCCCAACTTCATGCAGATCCCGAGCACGATCAGGTGCACCAACACGCTGCCGGCGGATCCCGCGAGTTCCTTCACTTCCGCAAGAAATCCGGCCGGCTGATCGGCGACTGTATCCGAAGGATTGATACGCACAGGCCCGCCATCGCGATGAAGTTTTCGCCGCACGAGATTGCCGCCGACCCAGCCGGCGACGATGCCGCCCGCGATCACACCGAATGCCGCCGAGGCGAGACCGATCGATGCCGCGCCCTCGAGTCCGGCTCTTTCGAACTCCGGCGCGAAACCTGCCGCGGTCCCGAAGCCGCCCATGAGCGCGACATTGCTGGCCATGATGCCGAGGAGCGGATTTTCGCCGACCGCCACCGCCGTGAACGCGCCGGTGACTGCTTGCACCGCCGAAAGGCCGATCGAGAGCGCGAGCAGGATCACCAACGGCAGACCGCCTTTGCGCGCCACGCTCCAGCTCGCGTTAAAACCGATGCACGTGAAAAACAGAATCAACAACGGCCGTTCGACATCGGTCATGCCCGGCGCGCCAAGCCCCCAATGCGGCAACACCGGCCACAACCAGACCGAATTTGCCGTGCTCCCTTGCAGCGCGACAAACCCTGGCGCGAAACGATCGAGCAGCACCAACGCGATCGCGACGAACAGGCCGCCGATGATCGGCGCCGGCACATTGCAACGCTGCAACCAACCGACGCGGTGAAAAACAAACTCGCCGAAAAGCAGTACGGGAATGGCGAGCAGAAGGAGAGCGAAGGGACCGATATGCACCGACGACGAAACCGCCGATTCCGCGTTTGCTAGCTGGGCGAAGACACACATGCGGCCCGCACCGTGTTGCGCACTTCCGTCGATGTCCAGACTGCGGGGCGTGAATCGTTTTTATACGGCTTCTTTTCGCGACGATGTTTTCACCGCTGAGGCGCAGAGAGCGCGTAGAAGAGGCGGTTGGCAAGGAGTGTTGATTTGAGCGCGAGCCCTATGCGCGGTGAGTGTCGTTGTGATTCAGAAAAAGGTGCGCGGACTTTTCGTCGCGGTGCGTGTCCATCACCCATGCGCATTCACGTCGGTTGCAGCGGTTGGTTTTATTCGCACTGGCGCGGGATTTTTTATCCACGCCGCGAAGTGACCACTAAGAACTGGTTCGCCTACTACGCGAATGTGTTTCGCACGGTGGAACTCAACGCGCCGTTTTATCGATGGCCGAAACCCGCGACGGTGCGACGATGGAAGCGCGATGCGCCCGAAGGATTTATTTATACGGTGAAAGTGAACCAGCTCATCACGCACGAGCGGCGTATGGTGCGAACGAAGACGCTGGTGCGCGCGTACTATGAGGAAATCGCGCTGGTGCTGGCGGAAAAGATGGGCTGTTTCCTGTTTCAGTTTCCGCCGAGTTACCGCTACACCGCGTCGCGTTTGAAGAGCATCGTGACGCAGCTCGATCCGACGTATCGCAATGTGGTGGAGTTTCGTCACCGCAGTTGGTGGCGGGAGTCTGTGTGGCGTGCGCTGGCGAAGCGCGGTATCTCGTTTTGCGCGGTTAGCGCGCCACGTCTGCCGGAGACATTTCCCGCGAAACAACGTCTGCTCTACGCGCGCTTCAGCGGACGCACGCGCTGGTATCGCCATAATTATTCGCCGGAGGAACTGTCTGTATGGCTGGAGCGGATACAAACATCCGGCGCGGAAGAAGTGTGGGTGTATTTCAACAACGACCGCAACGGCCACGCCGTCGCCAACGCGCTCGCACTGCAACGCATGCTGCGTGAGTCGGAGAAATCGCAAACCACGGCGTCACCGAGCGCGCGGAGCGGTTGATGCCTCGCGCGCCGAAGAAAACGCGCCAAACTACGCGCCGCGGATGGCGGCCTCGATTTTGGCGACGTCGATTTTTTTCATCTCCAACATCGCGGTGAATGCGCGCCGTGCGACTTCGCCGCCAGCGCGGAACGCATCGGTCAATACGCGTGGCGTGATTTGCCAGCTAAGACCCCAGCGATCCTTGCACCAACCGCATTCGCTTTCCTGACCTCCATTGCCGACGATCGCATTCCAATAGCGATCGGTTTCCTCCTGGGTGTCGGTGGCGATTTGAAACGAGAACGCTTCGCTGTGCGGGAAAACCGGCCCGCCGTTGAGGCCGACGCAGGGGACGCCGCAGACGGTGAACTCGACCGTGAGCACCTCGCCGGCCTGGCCGCCGGGATAGTCGGCCGGCGCGTGGAAGACGCCGGTGACGCGACTATCGGGAAACGTCGCGGCATAGAAGTTGGCCGCATCGAGCGCGTCGTTGTTGTACCAAAGGCAGAGGGTGTTTTTCGGGGAGGAATGCTTGCTCATGACGAGAGAGAACTGAGTGGTTAACGTTTGGCCGGTTGATGGGCCCTTTCCCTCTACGACGAATCAAGGGACGCCCGGCGGACAACGACTAGGGCCTCGTTGGTTAAAGACAGCGCGACTCCGTTGATTGCGGTCAGGCGAACTCGCTTCAAAAGCTGGACGCGTTGCGGTGCTTAGAGACATCCACCGCGTTATTTTTCGATTTTCGCGATGAGTGCGGCTTCGACCGTGGACCACGGTATAATGCGACGAATCGCGGATGACATCGATGACATTGAAATTGAATTGACGAGCGCCGCTTTCGCCGCGCGTGCCAAAAGTTTGCGGTCCACTTTCGTTGCCTCGGCGAGGTAGATGAGCATCTGTGGATTGACGATGTGGTTGTAGACGTACTCGGCAGAACGGATCCAGTTCTTGCGGTTATAGGCCCCGGGACCGTCGTATCCGCTAAGCCAACCGAGCCAGTGTTCGTGCTGAGTCCCGTACCAAACGTACTTTCGCTCTTGTTGTCCTTTTCCCTTTTCTTCGAGTTTGCGCCATCGAGTAGAAAACCGATCGGTGAAGGGGCTGGCTGGAGACAGCTTGGCAATGGCGCGTCGAAGTTGTCGGGGTGTGGCGATGGATTGAGATGTGCGGGGTTTCATTCTACAGGTCTTCTGGTTGCTGCCGACCGCGTGGGGTTTGGCGCCGTTGAATGCTACGGTTTTTCCACGGCATGAAACGGCGAAGTTTCTCCGGAGCAGGCATCTGCAGCGGATTTGAGTGAGCGAAGAAGCAGGGGAGGCAATTCGAGTTTTGATTGGGGGCCCTGGACGCAGCGACGTTTTCGCGGAAGGTCTCTGTATGGCTGATGCATCTACTTCGTTTTCGTCGGTGAATGTGGCTGCGACCGCTGGGTGGCGGTTGGAGCATTCTTATGCGCGGTTGCCGGCGGTGTTGTTTGAAGAGGTGGCGCCGACGCCGGTGAAGGAGCCGCGGCTTGTAGTGCTTAATCGGATACTGGCGGCGGAGCTGGGGCTCGATGCCGAGGCGCTGGCAGGACAGGACGGCGCGGAGATTTTTGCAGGGAACCGTTTGCCGCCGGGAGGGCGTCCGCTCGCGCAGGCGTATTCAGGACATCAATACGGGTTCTTCACCGGGCTCGGCGATGGCCGGGCGATTTTGTTGGGCGAGCAGATCACGCCGCGTGGTGGGCGTTTGGATATTCAACTGAAGGGCGCGGGGCCGACGCCGTTTTCACGGCGCGGCGATGGGCGCGCCGCGTTGAGGCCGATGTTGCGCGAGTACATCATCAGCGAGGCGATGACGGCGTTGGGAATCCCGACCACACGAAGTCTCGCGGTGGTGGCGACGGGCGAGGCGGTGTGGCGCGAGTCGGCATTGCCGGGCGCGGTGCTCACGCGCGTGGCGGCGAGTCATATCCGCGTGGGGACATTTCAGTGGGCGGCGGCGAAACGCGACGAAGCGACTTTGCGCGCGCTGACGGAGTACACGTTGCGACGACATTTTCCGGAACGAGCCGATGCGGAGAACGCGGCGCTGGCATTGCTCACGGGTGTGGTCGAGCGGCAGGCGTCGCTCATCGCGCAATGGATGCTCGTGGGTTTCGTGCATGGCGTGATGAACACCGACAACATGGCGCTCTCCGGCGAGACGATCGATTATGGTCCGTGCGCGTTCATGGATGCGTATGATCCGGCGACGGTGTTTAGTTCGATCGATCGCCACGGGCGATACGCGTATGGGAATCAGCCGGCGATCGCACAGTGGAATCTCGCGCGGTTTGCGGAGGCGTTGCTGCCGGTGTTGCACAAGACGGAGGCGGAAGCGGTGGAGCTCGCGAAAGCAGCGCTGACGGAATTTGGTGCGGAGTTTCACCGGCAATTGTTGGCCGGATGGAGACGCAAGCTGGGATTGTTTAACGCGGAGGTCGAAGACGTGGTCTTGATCGAGTCGCTGCTCGAATGGATGCAGACGACCAAAGCGGACTTCACGAACACGTTTGCGGCGCTGTCGGCGGACCCAGCGGGAGCACTGGAGAAATCCGAAGGTCAAATGCCGAATGCCGAAGCGGCGGACGCGGCGACTGCGGAGGGGGAGAAACCGATCGTGATTGATGCGGCTTTCACGGAATGGCGTGCACGGTGGATCGCGCGATTAAAGCGGCAATCGGAATCGCCTGAAGAGTCGGCGCGTCTGCGTCAGGCGAACAATCCCGCGGTGATCCCGCGCAATCAGGTGGTGGAGGCCGCGCTGGCGGCGGCGGAGCAAGGAAATCTAAACCCGATGAATCGCTTGCTTGAGGTGCTCGCGAAACCGTTCGCGCATGGACGCGTCCCGGTGGAGTTTTGCGAACCGGCACCAGCGAGCGCGGAGCCTTATCGGACGTTTTGCGGAACGTGACGCGGCGCGCCGCGAATGACGAGAGGCGAAGGATGCGTGGTGAGGATGAGTAGTGAAGGACCAACTCCCAACTCCCAATTACCAATTACCAACTACCAACCGAGTGACCAATGGCCAATGGCAATGGGGCAGAGGTGAGTGGTCGGGCATTTGTCTGCTAATTGGGCGGCCTGCTGGAGCGGCAGTTTGCCGGCCGGCGCTCCTGAGGAGTTCTCGCGGGCGGTGATGAGCGTGATTTTTCTCGCACAAAAAACCGCGCCGGTGCGGGCGCGGTTTTTGAAGAGCGGTGAAGAACTGCGTTGGGATCAGCCTTCCTGCTTGGCCGCTTTGCGGGCCTTGAGGCGCTCGTTGTTATTGAGGATGCGCTTGCGCAGGCGGAGGTTTTGCGGCGTGACCTCGAGCAGTTCGTCGGCGGCGATGTATTCGATCGAGCGTTCGAGACTGAGCTTGGTCGGCGGCGTGAGTCCGGCGGCGACGCCTTCACCCTGCGAGCGGAAGTTGGTGAGCTTCTTTTCGCGGACGGCGTTGACGGCGATGTCCTCGTTGCGGGGATTTTCGCCGATGATCATGCCTTCGTACACTTTCTCGCCGGGGCCGACGAAGAGTTTGCCGCGCTCCTGGCACATGACGAGGGCGTAGGTGGTGGTCTCGCCCGCTTCGGTCGCGATGAGCGTGCCGGTGGTGCGGGTGAGGACTTCGCCGGCGTAGGGGCCGTATTCCTTGAACAAGTGCGAGAGGACGCCGCGGCCGGAAGACATGTTGATGACGTCGATCTCCAGACCGATGAGACCGCGCGTGGTGATGGTGGCCTCGATCAACGTGGTCGAGGTCTGCTTTTCCATGTTGGTGAGCTGACCTTTGCGGTTGGCGAGGTTCTGCATGACGGCGCCGACGCATTCGTCAGGCACTTCGATCCAGACGGTTTCGTAGGGCTCGAGGCGTTCGCCATTGGGACCGCGTTTTTCGATGACGGTCGGGCGGGAGACGAGGAGTTCAAAGCCTTCGCGGCGCATCGTTTCGACGAGCACGGCGACCTGCATGGCGCCGCGAGCCTTGACGTTGAAAACGCCGGCGCGGTCGGAGTCTTCGATGTGGATCGAGACGTTGGTCTTGAGCTCGCGCATGAGGCGTTCGCGGATCTGGCGCGAGGTGACGAGCTTGCCTTCCTGACCGACGAGCGGGCCGTCGTTGACGGCGAACTGCATCTCGAGCGTGGGCGGATCGATCTGCTGGAAGGGCAGTGCGTGCGCGTCTTCGTTGATCGCGAGCGTGTCGCCGATGTCGACGTCTTCAAAGCCGGCGAGACCGATGATGTTGCCGGCGGCGGCAGATTCGACTTCGCGCTGACCGAGGCCGGTGAACTCAAAGACCTTGCTGATCTTGGTACGGACTTTTTTGCCACCTTCGGCGTGACGGATCACGTAGATCGGGTCGCCAACGCGAATGGTGCCGCCGAGGACTTTGCCGACGGCGATACGACCGACGTAGTCAGACCAGTCGATGTTCGACACGAGCATGTGAAACGGATCGTCGGGCTTGGCGAAAGGCGGGGGGATGTGGTCGATGATCGTCTGGAAGAGCGGCGTCATGTCCTTCTTCTCATCATCGAGTTTGTACATCATGTAACCGTCGCGGCCGGAGCCGTACACGACGGGCGCGTCGAATTGTTCCTCGGTGGCGTTGAGCTCCATGAGGAGCTCGAGGACCTTGTCGTACATCTTGACCGGGTCGGCGTTCTCGCGATCGATTTTGTTGATGACGATGACCACCTTGAGGCCGTGCGCGAGGGCCTTGCGGAGGACGAAACGCGTCTGCGCCTGAGGGCCGTCGTAGGCGTCGACGACAAGCAGAACACCGTCCACCATGCGAAGCGCGCGTTCGACTTCACCGCCGAAATCGGCGTGGCCGGGCGTATCGAGAATGTTGATGATTTTGCCCTTCCAGTGGACCGACGTGTTCTTGGCCTTGATGGTGATGCCTTTTTCACGTTCGAGGTCCATGGAGTCCATGGCGCGCTCGGCGATCTGCTGGTTGGCGCGGTAGACGCCACCTTCTTTGAGGAGCTGGTCGACCAGCGTGGTTTTGCCATGGTCGACGTGGGCAATGATGGCGATGTTTCGGATGTTCTGATTCATGGAGCAGCAGGCATTGGAAGTGTGGAAAAGGTTCGAACGTGCGCCTCGCTGCCGGGATTGGCAAGGCCGAAGGCGGGAGGCTTCGGATGAGCGGAGCAGGCGCGATTTCCATCGTGTTGGTGTGTGCGCGAATTGTGCAGATGAGCCGGATGGGAGCGAGGGCTTGCGTTGCCGACGGTGCTTTGAAGGTTTGGACGTTCTTTCACTGAACGCCCATGTCTCCGCGCGAACTGCCCATTTACGAACTCGAGAATGCCGTCATCGACCGTCTGCGTGCGCAGGGGCGGTTGATCGTGCAGGCGCCGACGGGCTCGGGAAAATCGACGCAGATCCCGCAGATGTTGTTTAACCACGGTCTGCTCGGCGATGCGGGCGAAGTGGTGGTGCTGCAACCGCGTCGACTGGCGGCGCGCATGTTGGCGAAACGCGTGGCGGAGGAACTCGGCTCGCGGCTCGGCGATGTAGTGGGTTATCAAATACGGCTCGAATCGCGTGTGAGCGAGAAGACGCGCATTCGTTTTGTGACGGAAGGCATTTTGCTCCGGCAAATGTCGTTCGATGCGACGCTGCGGGGCGTACGCGCGATCGTGTTCGACGAGTTTCACGAACGCCATCTCTATGGCGATATCTCGCTCGCGCGGGCGTTGCAGATTCAGCAAACGACGCGACCCGATCTGAAGATCGTGGTGATGTCGGCGACGTTGGATGCGGGCGCGCTGAAGGATTATCTCGCGCCGTGCGAAGTGCTGGTGTCGCAGGGACGCAGCTTTCCGGTGGCGATCGAGTATCTGCCGAAAACGGTGAACTTCGAGCAAGAGCCCGTGTGGGAGGTGGCGGCGCGCGAGTGCGCCCGCGTGGCCGCACGCACGACGGGAGACATGTTGGTGTTCATGCCCGGCGCGTACGAAATCTCGCGAACAGTGCAGGCGATCCAAGGCGATCGGGCGCTGCGCGATTTTATTTGTTTCCCGCTGCACGGAGAATTGCCGCCGGAACAACAGGATCGCGCGGTGGCGAAATACGACGCGCGCAAGATCATCGTCTCGACGAATGTCGCGGAAACGTCGCTGACGATCGATGGCGTGACGGTGGTGATCGACAGCGGATTGGCGCGCGTGGCGCGCTTCGATCCGAATCGCGGCATCAACACGCTGCTCGTCGAAAAAATTTCCGTCGCGAGCGCGGATCAACGCGCGGGCCGTGCGGGTCGCACCGCGCCGGGTTTATGCGTGCGCTTGTGGACCGAGCGTGAGCACGGCGGACGGGCGTTGCAGGAGTTGCCCGAAGTGAAACGACTCGATCTCGCGGAAGTCGTGCTGACGTTGAAGGCGAGCGGCATCGACGACGTGGCGGCGTTTCCCTGGCTGGAAAAACCGGATGCGAAAGGGCTCGAGCGGGCGGAGATGATGCTGGCCGATCTCGGCGCCGTGGAAACGGCGCAAAACTCAAACGCCAAAGGTCCAAATGCCAAAGAAGGAAACGGAAGTTCCAAGGGCCAAGGGGCAGGTGACAGGGCGGGTGCGGGGAAGATCACGGAGGTTGGGCGGAAGATGCTGCGGTTTCCGGTGCATCCGCGTTACGCGCGGATGTTGCTGGAGGCCGATCAACGCGGTTGCGTGCGGCCGGTGGCGTTGATGGCGGCGTTGACGCAGGGCCGGAGTTTTCTGCTGCGCGGTGCTCCAAAGGAGGTGGAGAACGCGCGCGAAGAGGTGCTCGGCGAAGAGCACGAGTCGGACTTTTTCCTGTTGATGCGCGCGTGGCGCTACGCGCATCAGGCGAATTACTCGCTCGATGCGTGTCGTCGCTTGGGCATCCATGCGCAGGGTGCTCGCGCAGTGGGACCGCTATTCGCGCAGTTTTTGGAGATCGCCGAAAAAGAAGGCCTCGATGTGAGCGAAAGGCGCGTCGACGGCGAGGAGGTGCGCAAATGCGTGCTCGCGGGTTTTTCGGATCAACTGGCGAAGCGGCTCGACCGCGGCACGCTGCGTTGCGAACTCGTGCACAAGCGCAAAGGCATGCTCGCGCGCGAAAGCGCGATTCAGGAAGCGACGCTGCTCGTCGCGGCAGAAGTCAGTGAGATCGGCGGGCGTAGTGGAGAAGTGAATACATTGCTCAGCCTCGCGACGGCCGTGGAGGAAGCGTGGTTGAAGGAACTTTTCCCGTCGGACTACGAGAACGCGACCGCGGTCGTGTACGATGAATCGGCGAAACGCGTGATCGCGCGGCGCGAGCGTCGGTTTCGCGATCTGGTGCTGGAGGCGAAAGCGAGCGCGGACGATGTGCCGTTGGACGCGGCGGCGGCGATTCTCACGCAGCTGGTGTTGTCCGGTAAGTTGAAACTCGAGGCGTGGGACGAATCGGTGGAGCAGTGGATCGTGCGCGTGAACCGGCTGGCCGAATGGTTTCCCGAATTGGAGGTGAATCCGATCACCGATGCCGATCGCGCGACGCTGATCGAGCAGATTTGTTACGGCGAACTCGGCTACAAAGACATTCGCGACAAACCGGTGATGCCCGTGTTGCGCGAATGGCTGACGGCGGAGCAGCTCGCGGTGCTCGATGAATATTTGCCGGAGCGCATCGTGATGGCGAACGGACGTCGCTCGCGCATCGCTTACGCGAAGGAAGGTCCGCCTGTATTGTCCGCGCGGATACAGGAACTCTACGGCGTGGAAGGAAAGTTCACGCTGGGACACGGACGCGTGCCGGTGAAGATCGAGGTGCTGGCGCCGAATCAACGTCCGATCCAGGTGACGGACGATCTCTCGAACTTCTGGCGCGAACAGTATCCGAAGGTGAAGGCCGAGTTGTCGCGACGTTATCCGCGTCACGAGTGGCGCTGAGGTTTTGGAGGCGGTTGTTTTGAACCACGAAATGGTTTCGACCAACGGGCCGAAACTCGGGTGAGAACCGTCGGCTGATCGTCAGCGGTTGCGGACTGGAGGGCGCGCTGATCGCGCGCGGATGAGAAAAATAAAAGCCCGAGCAGAGCTCGGGCCGGAGGAGAGAGGCGTTTCTGAGAAACGCATGCTGCGTTAGCGCATTCTTAATTATGTCTCGTCGTTGGCTGACGGGAGCGCCGGCCGCCGGCCGGCTTCTCGTAAACTGCCGGCGGGCCGCTGGCGCTCCCAAGGACTGCAGATTTTTTGAAGTGCTCAGATCGCTTTGAGCTTGGCTCCGGCGGCGAGGAGTTTTTCGCGCATGGTATTGGGATCCTGCGCTTTTTCCACGGCTTCGTCGGCGGTGATGAGCTCGCGATTGTAGAGGCTCTGAAGGTGCGCATCCATCGTGATCATGCCGAGATTGGCGCCCGTCTGGATGTCGGACGTGATGCGGAAGGTTTTGTTTTCGCGGATGAGCGAGGCGATCGAAGTCGTGGCGAGCATGATCTCGAACGCGGCGACGCGACCGCCGCCGATTTTTTTGCAGAGCACTTGGGAGATGACCGCCTGGATCGACGAGGCGAGCTGCGTGCGGATCATTTCCTTCATGTTGGCCGGGAAGGCATCGACGATGCGGTCGATGGTTTTGGCGGCGCTGTTGGTGTGCAGCGTGCCGAAGACCAAGTGACCGGTTTCGGCGGCGGAGATGGCGGCTTCGATGGTTTCGAGGTCGCGCATTTCGCCGACGAGAATGATGTCGGGGTCCTGGCGCAGCGCGCGGCGGATCGCTTCGGAGAAACTGGGAACGTCCACGCCGATCTCGCGCTGGGTGACGATGCAGCGTTTGTGCGGGTGGTAATACTCGATCGGATCTTCGATCGTGATGATGTGACCCTCGCGATGCTCGTTGATGTAGTTGATCATCGAGGCGAGCGTTGTCGATTTACCGGAGCCGGTCGGACCGGTGACGAGGATGAGGCCGCGGGGGAGATAAAGGAGCTGTTTGATTTTGTCGGGCAGGCCGATGTCGCGGAGGCCGAACATGCGGTTCGGGATCTGGCGGAGAACGAGGCCGTAATTGCCCTTCGACTTGAGGATGCTCACGCGGAAGCGCGCCTTGTCGAGGTAAGCGAAGCCGAAGTCGGTGCCGCCATTGAGCTTCACGTTTTGCTGATGGGCGTCCGGCGTGATCGAGAGCATGAGCTTCTCGGTATCGATCGGGGTGAGGTCGGGGCCTTCGATCGGAACCATCGAACCACCGATGCGAAGGGTGGGCGGCTGGCCCACCTGGCAGTGGAGGTCGGAGGCGTTTTGCTCCACCACCAGTTCCAACAGATCATTCATTTCGTAGCTCATTGGAGTGACTGTATATCGGCTTAAAAACGCACCGACTCACCTTTGGCGATGAACGTCTCGCGAAAAGGCGGGGATTTACGCGGGATTTACCCGAAGTTTTGCGATTGTGGGTGAAAAACCGTTTTAGCGCGGAGGCGCAGAGGACGCGGAGGCGAAAGGCACGGGAAATGGGACGAGGGCGCGGCGGTATTTGGGAAATAAAAAAGCCGCGCGGGTGGGCGCGGCTTTGGATGAATGGCGGAGTGCTTCGAACGCGGGCTCAGCGATTGAGCGACATGAGGAACTCGGCGTTGGTTTTCGTCTTTTTGAGACGATTGATGAGCATCTCCATCGCTTCGACCGGCGGGATGCCTTGCATGGCGCGGCGCAGGCCGTGGATGCGGAGGATCTCGTCGGGGTGATAGATGAGTTCTTCTTTGCGGGTGCCGGAGCGGTCGCCGTTGATCGCGGGGAAAATACGTTTGTCCACGAGGCCGCGGTCGAGGTGGAGCTCCATGTTGCCGGTGCCCTTGAATTCTTCGAAGATGACTTCGTCCATGCGGCTGCCGGTGTCGATGAGCGCGGTGGCCATGATGGTGAGCGAACCGCCGCCTTCGATGTTGCGCGCGGCACCGAAGAAACGCTTCGGGCGCTGGAGCGCGGTGGCTTCCATACCGCCGGACATGATCTTGCCGGAGTTGGAGGCGAGGGCGTTGTAGGCGCGCGCGAGACGCGTGATGGAATCGAGGAGGATGACCACGTGTTCGCCCTGCTCGACGAGACGGCGGGCTTTTTCGCCGACCATCTCGGCGCAGTGCACGTGGCTCTCCGGCGATTCGTCGAAAGTGGAGCTGACGACCTCGCCCTTCGTGTGACGTTTGAAATCGGTCACTTCCTCAGGGCGTTCATCGATGAGCAAGAGGATGAGCTTCGCCTCGGGAAAATTGTGCGAGATCGAGTTGGCCATGTTTTGCAGCAACACCGTTTTACCGGTGCGCGGCGGCGCGACGATGAGACCACGCTGGCCGAAGCCGATGGGCGTGAGGATGTCCACTGTGCGCATCGAGACGTCCTTATGAATCTCGGGCGCTTCGAGCAGGATGCGCTTGAGCGGATAATACGGGATCAGCTCCTCGAACGGCGTGACTTTGGAAATCTCGGCGGGATCGCGTCCCATCACGCTGACGATGCGGACGACGGACGGGCAGCGCTCGTTTTCGCGCGGAGCTTCGACCTGCACCTCGACCTCGTGACCGCGTTTGAGACCGAGCTGTTTGATCAGCGATTCCGGCAAGTAGGAATCTTCCGGATACACGCGGTAGTTGAGTTTGGGATGCACGATGAAACCGTGTCCCTTGTCGGTGAGATCGATGTAGCCGCGGTCAAAAATCGGACGCTTGGCCTCGGCGGCGAACTTGAAGATCGCCGCGAGGAGCTGCTTGCGGTTGGGCGCGCCCTCGAAAGCGACGCCGAGACGACGCGCTTCCGCGGTGAGGTCGTGCAAAGTCAGCGTGTAGAGATGATCGACGTAGAGCGGTTCGCCACCGCCGGAGGCGATCTCGTTCGCGGTCGCGGCCAGAGCCTCGAGATCGGCGAAACGAGCGGCGTCGGGCAGATCGCCCACGACGGGATTCAGATTGGGCGGAGGTGGTTGTTGCGGATGCTTCGGGCGTTCGTGCTGCTGCCAGTTGCCGCCATTGCCGCCGTGTTTGCCGCGGTTGCGCTTGCCGCGTTTGTCGCGTTTCCAGAACGGCTCGTTGGGATTTCCGCCCTGGCGGTTGCCTTGCGGTTGTTGAGGCTGATCGCCGCCGCCTTGGTTTTGAGGGGGACGCTGGCCCTCGGCGGGCGTGCCTTCGGCGGGTGCTGCGGGCGCTTCGCTGGACGCGGCTTGGGCGGCGGGAGCGCTTTCGGAAGAGTCGAAATCGCGGGCGGGAGCCGGAGCCGGGGATTCCGAGGCAGGCGCTTTCTCGGACGCACCCGAGGACTCTGGAGCGGACTCAGCGGACGAGGCTTCGGGAGCTCGTTCGCGGCGGGGTTTGAAAACCTCGCGAGGAGCTTCGGATTGAGGTTCGGGCGCGGCGGGTGCCGGCGCTTCCGGGGCGCGTTGTTCGGGAGCAGGCGCGGGAGCCGATTCGAGAGGCAGTTCCGGAGAGGCGTCTTCTTTCGCAGCCCGGGATTTGGACGTGGCCTTCGTGCTCTTTTTGGCCCGCGGCGCGCGGGGAGTTGAGGAGGCCGTGCGGGTCCTTTTCTTGGGCGCGGCGGCGCCTTCGGCTTGAGTGGCGGCTGTGTCGCCGTCGGAAGGAGAGTCTGCCATAAAATGTGCGTTTAAAAGATACGATGCGGCCCGCGAGGTGCGGGCGTGGCCGGCGAGGTCGGACGCTCAGCGATTATTCCCGAGGCGGGCGATCAGGTACGCGACCTGATCGCGCAGGAAGTGAAGTGTGCCGTCGTTGGACAGCACGAAGTCAGCTAGCTCTGTTTTTGTAGCCAAGGGCAATTGCTTGGAAATCCGTGCCTCGGCGAGCGTTTGGGAGAGACCGCGCTCTTGCAGCCGGGCGTATTGACGCGCCGAGGTTGTGGTTACGCAGACAATGAAATCAAACCAATTTTCCAGACGCTTTTCATGGAGCAGAGGGACCTCGATGAGGAGGGGGCGTTCCGAGTCGGCCGCGATTTCCTGCTCCCACAAAGCGTACAGGCGGGGATGAATTTCCGCCTCCCATTTCCGCAACAACTCCGGTTCGCCAAAAACGGCGCGGGCGAGCGCGGCACGATCGATGCGGCCCGTCGGAGCCAGCACATCGGGGCCGAACAACGTCACCGCGAGCGATTCAACTTCCGGGCTGGTGAGGATGCGGTCTCGCACCGCTTCGTCGGAATCCAGGCGCGCAAAGCCCATTTCTTCGAAGAGGCGGGCGGCGGTCGATTTGCCACAACCCATCCCGCCAGTGAGGCCGATGGTCATGCGTTTTCGCGGATACACGGAGAGGGAAAACACAGAGATTGGGCTTGCCGGTTTTTCCTGCAAATAATTAGTCACACGCGGGCCAGGAATCTCGCTGACGGTCCGAAATCGGCGTGGGTCTTGCATCCATCTCGCCATGTTTCAACCGCTTGATACGAAACGCGCTTTCAAAGTGGCCGATGCCACGCTGGCGGTGTTTCGCCGGATGTTTCCACGGGTCGAGCCCGGTTTGTTTGTGCGCGTGTTTGCCGATGTGGAATCGATGTTCGCGGGGCGCTATCTCGATTATCAGGCGATCGACACGCCGTATCACGATCTCGAACACACGCTGCAGGTCACGTTTTGCTTCGTTGAGATCATGGAAGGCCGGCACATCGCCGGCATCGAGCCGCGCATGGATGCCCGCCAGTTCGAACTCGGCATCGCGGCGGCGCTCCTGCACGACACGGGTTATTTAAAACTTCGCTCCGATCAGACCGGCACGGGTGCGAAATACACGTTCACGCATGTGCTCCGCAGTTGTGCGGTCGCGTCGTCTTATCTGCCGACGGTCGGTGTGTCGCTCGACGAACTCGATGGCGTCCTCGGCGCGATTCGCTGCACAAATCCGACGACGAACATCCGGCGTCTGCATTTTCAACATCCCGTCGAAGGCATCATCGGCTGCGCGGTGGCGACGGCGGATTATCTCGGGCAAATGTCGGCCGCGAACTACCTCGATGCGCTGCCGAAGCTCTTCGCCGAGTTCGAGGAGTCGGATAATTTCGCCGGCGTGCCGGCCGAACAACGCCTCTATCGCTCAATCGAAGAACTGACCGCCAAGACGCCGAAGTTCTGGCGCACCTCCGTTCTGCCCAAACTCGATAACGAGCTTCTCGGTCTGTATCGCTTCCTCGCGCGGCCATATCCGCACGGACGCAATCGCTACATCGATGCGGTGAATCAAAACATCGCCGCGATCGAAGCAGCCGTGGCGGGGCGATGAGGTGCGGATGCGGACAATGCCGAGCATAGTCGTTACCGCGCCGGTTTTGGACGAAACGCGCGATCAGCGCGCGGGCTTCGCAAAAATCTCCGCGAGGATCGCTCGCACGGCGTCGGAGGCGCGTCCGCGTTGCCACGCGACAAACAAATCCGAACGCAGCGTGGAGGGTTTTAGCGGAACGAAGGTGACGCCCGGCGTCTTCGCATCGGCCGCGTATTCAGGAATCAATGACACCGCGCCTTCGGTGACCACGAGCGAGAGTCCATGACTGAGGCTTTGCGCGTCTTCGAGGAAGCGCGCGCGAAAACCTGCTTTGCGACACGCCTGCGCGATCCAGCGATTGTGGCCCGGCATGTCCTGCTCTTGAGCGCCGATAAACATTTCGGAACGCAGATCGCGCAACGTCAGCGAGGAGACATTTGCGAGCGGATGACCGCTGGGCAGCACCGCCAGCATCGGAAACGAAGCGATTCGCCGCACATAAAATTCCTTGTCGGGCAACGCTGCGGCGAGACCGAGCAACCCGAGATCGATTTCACCGCGTCGCATCGCCGCGATTTGCTCGCCGGGCGAAAGGTCGAGCAGCTTCACCTTCACTTCGGGATGACGTCGGCGAAGCGCGGCGAGCGGTGTGTTCAGATAACGATGCGCCGCTGAGGCGATGTAACCGATGCGCAGCTCCGCGCTCTGACCGCGGGCGAGTTTGCGCACTTCGCCCAATGCCGCGTCGAACTTCGCGAGCAGCGGCGTCATGCGCTCGCGCAGCACGTGTCCCGTCGCGGTGAGCGCGACGCCGCTGGCGCTGCGTTCGAAGAGCGGGCCGCCAATCTCATCCTCCAACGCGCGGAGCTGACGCGTAAGTGTCGACTGCGAAACCTGACGCCGCTCGGCGGCGCGATTCAGGCTGCCGGCATCGACGATGTCGAAGAAAGTGCGAAGGAGTTCGATGTTCACGCGGAGGCGGACGTTATGCGTAATGCGCATGACGGCAAGCCGTCCTGTGCAGTAGGCGACGCGTCCGGTCGGGGATATTCTGGGCGTATGAACAACGCCGCTCGTTTCCCCGAAGTTCTTTGCACGACCGCCTGGATCGTATCGCTCGCGACCCTTGGCACGTGGCTTTTCACCGGCGCACATACCGGTTGGACGCAAACCCGCGTGATCACGCTGCAACACGATGAGATCACCGGCATCGAGTATCCGGTTTTTCACGACGCATTCGTCGCCGGCGTGGAGTTTCTCGCCGCGGGATTGGTGATCGGCGCCGCGCTCGCTGCCTTCGGACTCTGGCTCGGGCGCAAACGCACCGCCGCGCACGTGTGATCCACCGCCATTTTTCACTCTCCCATGAATACAAAAATCATTCGTAATTCCCTCACCGCATTTGCGGTTATCGCCGCAGGTTTTGTCACCGCCTACGCCTCTCCGCAGACATTCGATTTCCAAGATCCGAAAGGCGTGAACAACGTGCGCTTTTCGCTCGATGCGCCGCTCGAATCGATCACGGGCACAGGCACGGGCATCAGCGGTTCCGTACGATTCGATGTCGATGCGCCCGCGGCCACGACAGGTCGCATCGTGCTCGATGTCGCGTCGCTCACGGTCGGCAATCCGCTCATGACGGATCATTTGCGCGGCGAGCACTGGCTCGATGCTGCGGCGCATCCGCAGATCGTTTTTGAAGCGGCGAGCGTCGCCAATGTGCGCTCGCAAGGTTCACAGATCATCGCCGATGTGACCGGCAAACTCACGGTGAAAGGCGTGACGCGCGAGATCACCGTTCCGGTCACGTTCACGCATCTCGCCGACAAACTCGGCGCACGTCTCGGCGATCCGAAGTTGAAAGGCGATTTGCTCGTGTTGCGCGCCAACTTCACGATCAATCGCAGCGATTTCGGCATTCAGCCGGGGCAAAACACGGACAAAGTCGCCGAGACGATTCAGCTCTCTCTGAGCATCGCGGGCGCTGCGCCTCGCAGCTGATTTTTCACTGGGCGAAGGGCGGGATTTTTCGTCCCGCCGTCGCGTCTCCAATAATTTTGGTTAAACTCATCCCGCGCCTCTTTTCTCTCCCTATGAATGCTTTTCCCCGCGGTTTGCATCACGTCACGGCCATCGCCAGCGACCTTCAGAAGAATATCGATTTCTACGCGGGCCTGTTGGGTCTTCGTTTAGTGAAACGCACGGTGAACTTCGACGATCCGACCGCGTACCATCTTTATTATGGTGATGCGCAAGGAACGCCGGGAAGCATCGTCACGTTTTTCTATTGGCCGCATGCGGGACATCGCGGCCGCGTGGGCGCGGGGCAAGTTCGGCGACTGAGCTTTTCGGCGTCGCCGGCGGCGCTCGATTTTTGGATGGAGCGACTCACGCGTCACCACGTGTCGGCGGAGCGCGTGCAACGGTTCGACGAAGATGTCATTTCGCTGACCGATCCGGATGGCATCGCGATCGAGATCGTCGCTGCCGCGAACGACCCACGTCGCGGATGGACTGGCGCGGGCATCGCCGAAGAACACGCATTGCGCGGATTACACACGGCGGAGCTGCTCGTGCACGAACGCAGTGTCACCGAACGCTTGTTGGAAGGTGAAATGGGATTTCGCCTCGTGAAGCGGACCAGCAGCCGTGCGCGTTTTGAATCGGGCGAGGGCGGTCCGGGCACGTATGTCGATGTCGTCGGAGATCCACAGACGGTAGGCGGGTTGGGCGGTGTGGGGACGATTCACCACCTGGCCTTTCGTGTGCCCGACGATCCGAGTCAGCGTACGATGCAAGTGCGGCTGAATGCCGTGGGCTATCTTGTCTCGGCCGTGCGCGACCGCAGTTATTTCCGCTCGATTTATTATCGAGAGCGCTGCGGTGTCCTGTTCGAGATCGCGACGGATATTCCGGGATTCGCGATCGACGAGCCGGTCGATTCGCTAGGCACGACCTTGCGGTTACCCCGGCCGTTTGAAGAGATGCGCAGCGAAATCGAGCGCACGCTTCCGCCGCTGAGTCCGCCGAAAGCTTTTAACTGAGACGCGTGTTCTGCGCGTGCACGGCGTCGCGTTTCCTGAATCAACGCCGACTGGCGTGTGATTCATTTTATAAACTCAACCTTCCTTCTTATCATGAGCGTTCACGTAAAAGTCATTTTCCATAGTCTCTACGGACATGTGTATAAACTCGCCGAAGCGATCGCCGCGGGTGCGCGCGAAGTGCCCGGCGCGAAAGTCGAAGTGCTGCAAGTCGCCGAGACTTTGTCGGAGGAAATTCTCACGAAGATGGGGGCGCTTGAGGCGAAGAAAAGTTTCGCGCACATCCCGATTGCCGATCCGAAAAAGCTGAACGAAGCCGACGCGATTCTCTTCGGTTCGGGCACACGCTTCGGTAGTGCGACGGCGCAGATGCAGGCGTTCTTCGATGCGACCGGCGGCCACTGGAGCAGCGGCGCGCTCGTCGGAAAAGTCGGCGGTGTTTTCACATCGTCGGCGAGTCAGCACGGCGGACAGGAAACGACGATCATCAGCATGCAGACGTTTTTGTTTCATCAAGGCATGGTCGTGATCGGCGTTCCGTACGCGGCGAAAGGTTTGCTCAACATGAGTGAGATCACGGGCGGTTCGCCGTACGGTGCGTCGACGATCACCGATGGCGACGGCTCGCGTTTGCCGAGCGCGAACGAACTCGAGATCGCGCGCTTCCAAGGACGTCACACCGCGCAAATCGCGGCGAAACTTGCGGCGAAGTAAACCGCGCGTCTCTTGCCTGGCCTATGAAGACTCTCTATCGCACGCAGGCGACCGCTACCGGCGGTCGGGAAGGTAAAGCATCCACCGCGGACGGCGTGCTCGCCGTGACGCTTTCCACGCCGAAAGAACTCGGCGGTGGCGGCGGTCCGGGCACTAACCCGGAGCAATTATTTGCCGCGGGATATTCGGCGTGTTTCCTCGGCGCGCTGAAATTTGTCGCGAACAAGACCGGCGTAAAAATTTCTCCGGATGCCACGGTTACGGCGCAAGTCGGCATCGGTCCGCGTGATGATGGCGAAGGTTTTGGCATCGAAGTGACGCTCACCATCAAAGTGCCCGGACTGGAAAAATCCGAAGTGCAGAAGCTCGTCGATCAGGCGCACATCGTTTGTCCGTACTCGCACGCGACGCGCGGCAACATCCCCGTGACGCTCAACGTCGAGTAAACTTCGCTCGGCCGGCGGTGCGCGGCGAGACTTGCGCACCGCGCCGATCGTATTTGAAATTTGAATACATGACGCAGTCTCTTCACGACGCGCGCAGCGGTCTTCGTCTGGGCGCTCCGCTCGCCTCCGCGCGCGCCGCGGTTATTTTGCTCCACGGGCGCGGTTCATCCGCGCGCGATATGGCGGGGCTCGCGATGGCGCTCAATCGCGAGACGGTGAGTTTTGTTCTGCCCGAGGCGACCAACAACACCTGGTATCCGCAGCGATTTCTCGTACCGGCGGAAGCGAATGAACCTTGGTTGAGCTCCGCGCTCGACGTGATCGAGACCTGCGTGAACGAACTGCTCGCGGCTGGCGTGCCGAGCGAGCGCATCGGGATCGCGGGATTTTCCCAAGGCGCGTGTCTTTCGCTTGAATACGCGCTGACGCATCCCCGGCGCTATGGATTTGTCGGCGGATTAAGCGGTGCGTTGATCGGTCCGCTGGAGCGGGCGCGACCGGCGGCGAATCTGCAAGGCACGCCGGTGCTGGTGGCATGTGCGGAGTTGGACGCGCATATCCCGCTCGGACATGTCGAGCAGAGTGTGAAGGTTTTTCGCGCGAGCGGCGCGGAAGTGACGCGACAAGTGTACGCCGGCAGCGCGCACACGATTTTCCCGGAAGAACTTTCGTGGTTGAAAACGCGTGTGGCGGCGCTCGCGTGATGCGGGCACAAAAAAGCCGCGCATGAAGCGCGGCTTGGAGAAAAGCGGTCGAGGTCGGTTTTAGGCCGAGGCGGCGAGGAAGTTCTTTTCGGCGGCGTCCCAGTCCACGACGTTCCAGAAAGCCGCGATGTAGTCGGGGCGGCGGTTCTGGTAGTTGAGGTAGTAGGCGTGTTCCCAGACATCGAGACCGATGACGGGCTTGCCTTCGATGCCGGCGACGGCCTTGCCCATGAGCGGGCTGTCCTGATTGGCGGTGGAGCCGACGGCGAGTTTTTTGTCGCTGCCGACATAGAGCCAAGCCCAGCCAGAGCCAAAGCGCGTGGTGGCGGCCTTGGTGAACTCTTCTTTGAACTTATCGAAGCTGCCGAAGGTGCTGTTGATGGCTTCGGCGAGTTTGCCCTTGGGCGAGCCGCCCTTGTTGGGGCCGAGGATCGTCCAGAAGAAGGCGTGGTTGCTGTGACCGCCGGCGTTGTTGCGAACGCCACCGCGGATGGCCTCGGGGACCTTGCTGAGATCGGCGATCAGCTCATTGACGTCGAGCGCCGCGAGAGCCGGGTGATCCTTGAGGAGATTGTTGGCGTTGGTGATGTACGCCTGGTGGTGTTTGCCGTGATGGATTTCCATCGTCTTCGCATCGATATGCGGAGCGAGGGCATCGGCGGCGTAGGGAAGAGGGGGGAGTTCGTAAGCCATAATAGTTGTTTTGTTGTGTTTAGAGGTGAACGCGAACGAGTAAAGACAGTTGGGGCCGCGTCAACCGATGGGCTGAGAAAGCACGGCCAACGGATTAATTATTAAAGCGGAAAAGGGCAACGTCGCCGTCCTGAAAGACATACTCTTTGCCCTCGAGGCGGTATTTACCGGCTTCGCGCGCGGCGGCGGTGCTGCCAAGGCGGACGAGATCTTCGTAGGAAACCACTTCGGCTTTGATGAAGCCTTTTTCGAAATCGGTGTGGATGACGCCCGCGGCCTGGGGCGCTTTCCAACCTTTGCGGATGGTCCACGCGCGCACTTCTTTTTCGCCTGCGGTGAAGTAGGTTTGCAGACCGAGCAGCGAATAGGTGGCGCGGATGAGATTGGAAACGCCGGAGTCGGTGACGCCGAGATCCTTCAAAAACTCCTTCGCTTCTTCAGGCGAGAGATCGATGAGCTCGGCCTCGATGCGTGCGCTGATCGGCACGTAGGCGGCGTCGTGGTGTTCTTTCACGAAGGCGGCCACTTTCTGCACGAAAGGGTTTTGCTCGGCGTTGGCGAGATCGCCCTCGGCGACATTGCACGCGTAGAGTACGGGTTTGGCGCTGAGCAACTGGAAGAGATTGAGGAGTTTTTTTTCCTCCTCGGTGACCGGAAGAATGTTGGCCGGCTTGTTTTCGTTCAGGTGCGGCTTGAGGCGTTCGAGCAGCGCGACCTCGGCTTGCGCGTCTTTGTCGCCGGACTTCGCTTTCTTCTGCGTTTTCTCGATGCGCTTGGTGACGGAATCGAGGTCGGCGAGGATCAACTCGGTCGTGATGACTTCGATGTCACGCACGGGATCGACGCTGCCCATCGTGTGGAGAATATCGCCGTCTTCGAAGCAACGAACGACATGGACGATGGCATCGGTCTCGCGGATGTTGGCGAGGAATTGATTGCCCAAACCCTCGCCCTGACTGGCGCCTTTGACGAGACCCGCGATGTCCACGAACTCCATGGCGGCGGGAATGACGACGTTGGTCTTGGCGATCTTTTGAAGAACGTACGCGCGCTCATCGGGCACGGTGACGACGCCGACGTTGGGATCGATCGTGCAGAAAGGATAGTTGGCCGCCTCGGCTTTGCGGGAGCGGGTGAGGGCGTTGAAGAGAGTGGACTTGCCGACATTGGGCAGCCCGACGATGCCTGCTTTGAGCATAAGCCGCGGACCTTCGCGCCGGCTCGCAGACCGGTCAAGCCCGCAACCTCGCCGCGGAGCGGGGAGGGGCTTTACGCGGCGATCTGGCTCAGCGTTTCCGCGATTTGCTCGGCGGTCGAGTCGATCGAAGAAACTGCGGCCGGTGTGGTGAAGGTCAGGCTGCTCAAGCGAGCGACGACATCGCACAAGGCACGCGATTCGCCGCCGGCTTTCTCGATTTGCGAACGCAGGCTGGTGAACATGCCGCTGAGATCGGCGCTTTCGGCCAAGTGCGCCGCTTCGACCAAGCCGGAGATCTGCGCGACTTGGAGCGTGATGATGTCTTTGCGTAGCGATTCGTTGTTGGCTTCGAGCTTGGGCAGATGGTTCCGCAATGCGCGCAGGGCTGTGGTCGTGCGGTGAAGTACCGACGCAAAGGTTTCGTGAAGCGCGCGGAGAAGTTTGTATTTTTCGGAGCGCACGACTTTGTCGCGCGTGGAGGCGATTTCGGCTTGGAAGAAGAGCGACACTTCGAGCAACAAGCGCGACTCCGAGAGATGCGATGCGACCGCGTCGATCGTGGAGGACGTGCTCGTGATGGAGGAGGCGAGATGATCGACATCGCTGCCGAGATCGCGAGCGCAGCCGTTGAGGAAATTGGCGATGGTGCCCAAGGTCTGTCCACGCATCCCGAGCGGATCGGAGGCGAGGTGGGCGTTGAGCGCATCGATGCGAAAATTCTCCGCGAGCTCGTGAACAGCGGCGGCTTTCTCACGCATACCGACATTGAGCGAAGCGAGCTCGTCGAGTTTGCGAAACAAGTTGTTGAGCGATTCGTACACCGAGAGGCTCTGACGATAGAGCATCTCGATGCGCGACGTGCAGCGCACGGTGCTTGGGAAAAGTGAAAGTCGTTTCGCGACGAGTGCCGCGTCGCGGGCTTTGATTTCTCCATTGAGACAGTGGCGGCTGAACGCGTCGTACGTGCTGAAGCCGAGAGCCGGCAGCGCTTCGGTGAGAATGCGCTTGGAGGCTTCCATCGCCTCGGACGGGGTGAGTCCGCTGGCGAGCGCGACATTTTCGGCTTCAAGCATTTTCCCGTAGAGCGTGGCGACGGAATCGCGTAGCGGCGTCGACGGTTTGAAGCGCACGGAAAGATAGCCGTCCCTCGCGGGAAAAATCGACGCGAACACCCAGTAGTGATTTCCGTTGCGCGCTTGATTGATGACGTAGCCGAGAAACGGCTTGCGCGCGCGCACCGTTTGCCAGAGCAGCGCAAAGACCGCGCGGGGCATGTGCGGATGGCGAATCAAGTTATGCGGCTGCCCGATCATCTCGGCGAATGAGTAGCCGCTCGTCCGCGAAAACACTTCGTTGCCCGCGGTGATGATGCCGTGCTGATCCGTGGTCGAAAAGAAGAGCTCGTTGATTTCGAAGGGCTGTTCTTTGCCCGTTGGTGCCACGGATTGCTGTTTCATATGTGTCTTAGGAAGGTCCGGTCAGGACCGTGGCGCGGTCAGCATGCGTTGTGCCTTGGCGGCGCAAACAACCAGCAAGTTTTTGACACAGCGAAGGGGGCATAACGGGGATTAATCACCCAATCGGTTTGCGTTGAATGGGTTTTAGAGAAATCGCCGATTATTATTCCAATTCATAGAAAGTGTGCGCGCGGAGAACGGAGGTGATCAGATCGGTCGCGCAAGGGACGAGTGTTCGCGCATGACGTGAGAACAGGCGACTTTGTTCGTGCGCTCCGGACACTTTTAGTCAGCGTCCCCGGCGCCGATCAGCGCGCGCAGAGCGGTGAACCGAAAGGCCGATACAAAATGTCGGCTCTTGACAAGGATTGCGCGCGACGGTGAATTTCACGGCTTTTCCAAAAACACAACCGTTCGAAAACCATTTCACATGGCTCTCAAAATCCGTCTCTCGCGCGTCGGCGCCGTTCACAAACCTGTCTACCACGTTGTTGTGGCTGAGGCCCGCTCCCGTCGTGACGGCAGTCCGGTCGAATTGCTGGGCACGTACACCCCGCAGGCTAAGAGCCAGCCGCTCGTTCTCGATGCCGAGCGCGCCGAGTACTGGATCAGCAAAGGCGCTGTCCCGACCGACACCGCCAAGTCGCTTATCAAAAAAGCCAAGAAGGCTGCTTCGGCTGCCTGATTTTTGCCGACCACGCGCTAAACGCGTCGCGCCATTTCCCAAGCCTCGGATGCGTTCCGGGGCTTTTTTATTCCTGGCGTCTGGTCCACTGCCGTCTTGCTCACTGATTTTTTGTCATGCCGCTTCACATCGATCTGCTGACGTTGTTTCCGCGCATGCTCGATGGCTTCCTCGGTGAAAGCATCCTGGGGAAGGGCATCGCCGCGAAACTGCTTTCGGTGCAAGTCCACGATTTGCGCGCGTGGACGACGGACAAACATAAGACCGCCGACGATCGTCCTTTTGGCGGAGGCGCCGGCATGGTGATGAAACCCGAGCCGGTTTTCGCCGCGATCGAGCAACTGCAGACGCCCGGTTGCCGTCGCATTTATCTCACGCCCGATGGCGTGCCGTTTTCGTCGGCGATCGCGCAGGATCTCGCGCAACAGTCGCACATCATTTTTCTCAGCGGTCATTACGAAGGCATCGATCAACGCATCCGCGATTGTGTGATCGATCAGGAGATCAGCATCGGCGATTATGTGCTCACAAACGGTACGCTGGCCGCCGCGGTGGTGATCGATGCGCTCAGTCGCTTTATTCCAGGTGTGTTGGGGGAAGAAAAGTCATTGACGCACGAATCGCACACCGGCACGTTGCTCGACTTTCCTCAATACACGCGTCCCGCCGAATTTCGCGGCATGTCCGTGCCAGACGTCCTCCTGTCGGGCGATCACGGCAAAATCGAGAAGTGGCGGTACGCGCAGCGATTGGAGAAAACCCGCCAAGTCCGCCCAGATTTATTCGAAAAACACCGTCATGAATCCCGTCATTAAAGAAATCACCGCCCACCAAGTGAAGAGCGACCTGCCGCCGTTCAAGGTTGGCGATGGCGTGCGCGTGCACACCAAAGTACGCGAGGGCGACAAAGAGCGTATCCAGGTTTTTGCTGGCATCGTCATCGCCCGCAAAGGCACGGGCATCCATGAGACGTTCACCGTCCGTCGTATCAGCTACGGCGAAGGCGTGGAGCGCGTGTTCCCGGTTAATTCTCCCAACATCGAAAAGATCGAAGTGGAGAAGGAGTCGGAAGCGATGAAGGCCCGCCTCTATTATCTCCGTCAGCGCCTCGGCAAGGCCGCCGTCGCCGTGAAGGTGAAGCGCAACCGCGCCGCCGCCGCCAAGTAATCCGTCGCAACCGCGCCGCGATCTCTTTCTCAAAGCGAGCCCATCCCGGGCTCGCTTTTTTGTTGGTGGGATTGCCCGAATTTCGGCTTCCACCCCGCGCAGTCCGCGGCTTAATCCTTCAATTTCCGGTCACGTGCGCGCGTCCCGCGCGAAGCCGTCAACGTTCATCCCCTTTCCTCATGAAACTCGAAACAGAAATCCTCGCGAAAGCCTGCGCTCAAGCCCGTGGTCTGGCCATCGATGCCGTCCATAAATGCTCTTCCGGCCACCTCGGCCTGCCGCTCGGCGCGACCGAAATCGGCGCCGTCCTTTTCGGGAACGCCCTCGTCCACAACCCCGACGATCCCAAATGGCTCAACCGCGACCGCTTCATCCTGTCCGCCGGCCATGGCTCGATGTTCATCTACACCTGGCTGCACCTCAGCGGCTACGATCTGCCGCTCGAAGAACTGAAGAACTTCCGTCAGCTCCACAGCAAGACCCCGGGCCATCCTGAATTCCACGAGACCCCCGGCGTCGAAGCCACCACCGGTCCGCTCGGCCAAGGTATCGCCAACGCCGTCGGTTACGCCGTTTCCGCCAAGATGGCCGAAGCGCGTTTCAACACGCCCGAGCACACGATCTTCGATCACCATGTCATCGCGCTCGCCGGCGACGGCTGCATGCAGGAAGGCGTCGCGCTCGAAGCCGTTGCCTTCGCCGGTCACCAAGGCCTCGACAACCTTATCCTCATTTACGACGCGAACGACGTCACCCTCGACGCGATGGCCGACAAATCGCAGAGCGACGATGTCGTGAAACGCTTCAAGTCGATCGGCTGGGATGTCCAAGTCCTCGTCGATGGCCACGACCAAGTCGCCATTTTGAAGGCGATCAACAAGGCCAAGAAAGCCACCTCCGGCAAACCCCAGCTCATCGTTGCCAAGACGATCATCGGCAAAGGCATTCCGGAGGTGCAGGGCACGCAAAAGGGGCACGGCGAAGGTGGCGCCAAGTTTGCCGACGGCGCTCGCGCCGGTCTCGGTCTGCCCGCCGATCAGCACTTCTATATCAGCGACGACGTCCGCGAATATTTCGCGAACCACAAGAAGCGCCTCATCCGCAACTACAAGAAGTGGCTCAAAACCTTCGAAGCGTGGAAAGCCGCCAACCCGGACAAAGCCGCTCTCCTCGAATCGCGCAACACGCCGATCAATGCCGAGAACCTGCTCGCGCAGATCCCGGTGTTCCCGACTGACGCCAAGCTCGCGACTCGCGCCGCCGGCCGCGATGTGCTCCAACCCATCGCCGCCGCTCAGCCGCTCTTCATCTCCGGCAGCGCCGACCTCTACGGCTCGACGCTCAACTACATCGCCGCGGACAAGGACTTCGACAAAACCAACCGCGCCGGCCGCAACATCCGTTTCGGCATTCGCGAACACGCGATGGCCGCGATCAACAACGGTATCGCGTACGACGGCATTTTCCGCACTTCGTGCGCGACCTTCCTCGTGTTCGCCGACTATGCACGTCCGTCGATCCGTCTCGCCGCGCTCGCGAAGCTGCCCGTCACCTACATCTTCACGCACGATTCGATCGGTGTGGGTGAAGACGGTCCGACGCACCAGCCCGTGGAAACGGTCTCCGGTCTCCGCGTGATTCCGAATCTCGACGTCATCCGTCCCGCCGATCCCGAGGAAACCGCCGGCGCTTTTGCCGCGGCTCTCGAACGTCAGGATGGCCCGACGCTCCTCGCGCTCACCCGTCAAAACCTCCCGAACCTCAACGAGATTCCGGTCGAAATCCGCCGTCAGGGCGTGCTCAAGGGTGCGTACATCGCCGTGAAGGAAACGGCGGAACTCACGCACATTCTCCTCGCCTCCGGCTCCGAAGTGCAGCTCGCGGTCGCCGCGGCCAAGCAGCTCGGCGCGGGCGTGCGCGTTGTTTCCGTGCCGTCGTTCGAACGCTTCAACCGTCAGTCGGCCGAGTATCGCGAGTCGGTGCTCCCGAGCTCGGTTCGCAAGCGCATCGCGATCGAAGCCGGTGTCACCGGCCTCTGGTACCAGTACGTCGGCCTCGAAGGCAAAGTCATCGGCATCGACCGCTTCGGTATCAGCGCTCCCGGCGCGACGGTCTTCAAGGAGCTCGGCATCACCGCCGAAGCCGTTGTCGCAGCCGCGCAGTCGCTGTAACCAAAAAACGGATACATTCGCTTTAACGCAAAAGGCGGCTCTTCACCGAGCCGCCTTTTTTATGAGCAAGTGTAATTGTTCGCAGCGAAGCGGGCAGGGACCGTTGTCCCCACGCGTCGGAGAAATGTTGCACAGCATCCGACGACGAAATGGGAACGCGTACCACGACGCGTCAGAAACAACGCGCCCTCAAAAACGCCGCGATTGCCGAGCGCGCTTGAGATCACGCGCTGGTCGCGAGCTCGCGTTCCTTTTCCGTTTTTAGTCGGAGCTGACCGCAGGCGGCGTCGATGTCGTGGCCTTTTTCGCGACGTAACGTGACGGGGATGCGCGCGGCGCGCAGCACATCGGCGAAGTCTTCCTGGCGTTTCACGCTGGGGCGTTTCCACGGCAGACCTTCGACGGTGTTGTAAGGAATCAGATTCACGTGCGCATGCAGATCGCGCGCGATGTCGCGAAGCTCGCCCGCCTGCTCGATCGAGTCGTTCACATCTTCGATCAAGATGAACTCGAGCGTCACCATGCGGCCATGTTTCTCCGAAAATGTTTTCACCGCGGGCAGCAGTTTGCTGAGGGGATAGGCCTTGTTGACGGGCATGATTTTCTCCCGGACTTCGTCGGTCGCGCCGTGAAGCGAAACCGCGAGACGGAAGCCGAGCGGCTCATCGGCGAGCTTGAGGATTTTTGGCACCAGACCGCTGGTGGAAATGGTGATGCGGCGCGCGCCGAACCCGAGGCCCCAGTCGGCGTTGAGAATGGTGAGCGCGCGAACGAGCGCGTCGTAGTTCGCGAGCGGTTCGCCCATGCCCATGACCACGATGTTGTCGAAAGACGCGATTTCTTCGCGGGCGCGGAGGGTGCGGCTGTCCTCGCGATAACACACCTGCAAAAGCTGCGCGACGATCTCGCCCGCGCTAAGGTCGCGTTTCCACCCGGCGAGCCCGCTCGCGCAAAACGCGCACGCCATCGCGCAACCGACTTGGGTGGAGATGCAGATGGTTTTGCGCGAATGCTCGATGCCGACGCCATCCTGCGGCGCGCGGATGATGACGGTCTCGATGAGTGATTTGTCGCCGAGTTCGAGGAGGAGCTTGTCGGTGACGTCGGCCGATTGTTTGCCGAGCACGAGTGAAGCGGGCATGAGCTCGAAAGTCTCCGCGAGCCACGCGCGCAGCGGCTTCGAGAGATTGGTCATGTCGTCCCACGAACGCGCGCGTTTTTTGTAGATCCATTCGAGGATCTGTTTGGCCCGAAACGCGGGCTCGCCGCGCGCGCGGAGTTTTTCCGTGAGCGAGTCGAGAGTTTCGCCGGTGATCGGCGGTTTGGCGGGCGTGAACTTCATGGGACGCGCGACGATAGGCCCGCGCGTCCACGGTGCAAGCGACGGCTCAGGGGAGGCGTTTCACGCCTTCGGCGCGGATGGTCCAGGTGCCGTCTTTGGGGAAGCCGGGGAATTCTTCCGTGCAACCGTCCCACCCGGCGACCATGAGCGCGATGGCCGAGAGGAAGGCGCCGTTGGCGGGAAGATAAACCGCGATCTCGCGTTTGCGTGCGCCGGGTGGGGCGTCTTTGGGAAGGGCTTCGTCGCTGCGCACCGGCGCGTGGCCGGTGGGGAGATATTTGTTGTTGGGGCCTTCGCGCATGAGCACTTCGAGCGCTTCGGCGGGACGACCGAGGCGGGTGGCGGTCATGGCGACGAGCGGATAATCCCAGCCCCAAATTTTCGTTTCCCAATCCCATTGCTGCAGCACGCCGGTGAGCGTGCGGTCCATCGTGGCGCGATCGACGTCGGGGCCGCCGGGAAGGAAACCGAGCGGCATGAGCATCTGCGGATGATCGTGGCGACTCTCGATGTTGTCCCAGGTGTCGGGTTGCGATTCGAGTGCGACGTACATGCCGTGGCGCTGCGGGAGTGGCGAAAGGTTGTTGATGACGTGATCCCATTTTTCTTCGCGCGGCAGACCGAGGCGCTTGCGCCACTGCTGCGCGACGTCGAGCGCCCAACGCCAGTAAGAGAGCTCGAAGCCGGGATTCTGGCTGGTGGCTTGATCGCCGATTTCCTGGGCTATCCAGAGCGGCGGGCCGAGGACGTATTGTTTGCGCGCGGGATCGAACCACACCATCGACGCGAGGCAGTCGGCGGTTTCGAGGACGAGGTCGCGATACTTGGCGAGTGTGGCGGGCGTGGGGTTGTTGCGATAGAGGAGTTCGCAAAGATAAACCATGTGCGGCTGGTTCCAGACGATGAGCGGAGGGCCGCCGGGGCTTTCGCGCATCTCGGGGCCGGTCATCTTTGCCCAACGCGCGCCTTTCCATCCGCGGAATTTTGCGAGTTCGCGCGCGGCGGGGAGCTGGGATTGGTACCAATCGAGATTTTTTTCTAGCAACGCGTCGCGACCGAAAAGCGCGAAGTGCGCCGTGTGCCACCAGATCATCTCGGTGTGATGTTTGCCGTACCACGTGCTGCACGTGAGACCGCTTTCCTGAGGAGGAACATCGCCGGCCATCTGCACGGCCATGAGGTATTGCGAGAGGACGATGCGCTCTTCGATTTTCTTCGCGAGCGGGTTGGTGCTGCCGGTGAAGTCGATGGCGGCACCGGAGAGCCAGAAGGACTTCCAGTGGGCGGCGGATTTTTTGAAGTAACTCGGATTGTCGAAAAAGAAACGTGAGGTGTTTGCGACGATCGGGCTGGACGCACTGAAATCGAGTCCAAGATCAAGAATGCCTTTGGATGACTCGTCTTTGATCAAAAATGTGTGCGGTCCTCTTTCAACGACCGGTGTGGTCGTCGAAACGAAGTACCTCGTGGTTCCGATTTCGCGTGCGATGACATTCTGTTCCGTGAGCCTCGAGCTATGCGATTCCGGCTGGCTCCAATCCAACCCCGGCGTGTTTTTGACGTCGAGTTTGTGGCCGCGGGGGAAGGCGAGGCGGACGCGTAGTTTTCCTTTGGATACAAGCTCGGATTCGATGCGGAGCGCGACCGTGTCACTGTCGGGGGCGCAGGCGGTGGTTACTTTGACCGGCACGCCGTCGAGTTTGAACTGGCTGGTGACGATGCCGGTCCACAGGTCGAGGGTTTGGTTGGGTTCTTGAATATCCTCGGGCGCAAGCGGCGTGCCGTCGGCCTTGTCGTATTCGAGGGAGACCTGCGCGAGCGGGTGGTTGCGCGGGTTGGTGCGCAGGTATTGACCGGCAGGCGTGGAGGCGAGGGTGGCGTACGGTTGCTCGCTGCCGTCGGGGTGTTTGTAGAGCTTGGAGGCGTCGGCGAGGGTGTAGTTGTTGGGATTCGGGTCGGTGACCCAGCACCAGCGGGAGAGGATTTCGACGGGAATGCCGTTGCGGTGATGAAACTCCGCGAAGGTCTGCATGCCGGTGATGTCGCAGCCGAAGGCGAAGTTGCCGTTGCCGACGGTGAGTGTGGCGTCGGGATCAACGCGCGTGATGACGGGGTTGTGGCGCGTGACGAGTGTGTGGCGGTCGATCTTTTCGGCGGCGCGGGCGAATGACAGGGTGCAGACGAGGACGAGCAGGGCAGTGGCGAAGGGGAGTCGCATGGTTGAGGAAAGCGGACGAGGGGAGACAGGAAGCGGCAAAAGGGGATTCGTGCGGACAGTACAAAACGAATGCGGCTCGGTGGAAGGTTGTTCTCGGTTTCGGGAGTGGGGCTCACGCAAAGGCGCGAAGGCGCAAAGTGAGGGGGCGGAAGTGCGATCGTAAGCCGACCTTTGAGGCTTCGCGTCTTGGCGTGAGTAAAAGACAGCGTAGAAAACTGAGACAAAAAAGGCGGGCCGGTGAGGGCCCGCCTTTGAAGAGGACGGCAATTATGAGCGTCATTTAGCCAATGAACGATTGAGCGCGCTAACGATCGCTTTGATCGACGCGAGCTCGATGTTCGTGTCGATGCCGGCGCCGAAGTAGGTGAGGCCGCGGTCGGTTTTGATTTGGATGTACGAAACTGCGCGCGCTTCCGCGCCTTGGCCGAGCGAGTGTTCGGCGTAGTTGAGCACTTCGACCTTTGGCAACGACGTGGTGCCGAGCGCGCGCACAAACGCATCGATCGGGCCGTTGCCCGACGCCGTGAGCATGTGGCGTTTGCCGTTGATGGTGACCGAAGCTTCGCAGGTGACGAGGCTGTTGCGCTCGGTGCTCTTGAAGTGCTCGAGCGAAACCGGTTCGCGGCGCTCGATGTATTCGCGGAGGAAGAGCGCGTGGATGTCGGACGTGGTGAGCTCGGTGCCTTTTGCATCGGCGAGGTCGTTGACCAAGCGGCCGATCTCTTTGTGCATCAGTTTCGGCAACTGGAAACCAAACTCCTTTTCCAAGATGTAGGCGACGCCGCCTTTGCCGGATTGGGAGTTGATGCGAATGATCGCCTTGTAGCTGCGGCCGACATCGGCGGGATCGATCGGAATGTAGAGCACGTCCCACGGACGGCCGGGCTTCTGATGGGCCCAGGACTTTTTGATGGCGTCTTGGTGCGAGCCGCTGAACGCGGTGAACGCGAGTTCGCCCGCGTACGGTTGGCGCGGCGGCACTTCCATGCGCGTGCAGCGTTCGTACACATCGCGGATGTGATTCAAGTCGCCGAAATCCAAACCGGTCTCAATGCCGTAGGTGTAGAGATTGAGCGCGGTGGTGACGATATCGAGATTGCCCGTGCGTTCGCCCACGCCGAAGAGCGTGCCCTCGACGCGATCGGCGCCAGCGAGCAAAGCGAGTTCGGTCGCGGCGACGCCGGTGCCGCGGTCGTTGTGCGTGTGGAGCGAAACAATGGTGAGGTCGCGACGTGTGAGGTGCGTGCACATCCACTCGATCTGATCCGCGTGCACATTGGGCGTACCGTATTCGACGGTCGCGGGAAGATTGAGGATGATTTTGTTGTCGGCCGTAGGCTGCCAGACATCGGTGACGGCTTCGCAGATCTCCAACGCGAAATCCAATTCCGTGCTGGTGAAGCTCTCGGGCGAATATTCCAGGCGCACGCGCGAGCCGGCGGCGGCGAGCGGCTGCATCTTTTCTTTGAGGAAGCCGACGGCGTGCGTGGCGATGCGCACGATATCTTCGCGCGTGGCGTTGAACACGTACTCGCGCTGCTTCGGCGAAGTGGAGTTGTAGAGGTGGAAGATGATGTTCTTCGCGCCCTGCAACGCCTCGAGCGAACGCGTGATCAAGTCCTCGCGGCACTGGCAGAGGATCTGCACGGCGACATCGTCGGGGATGCGGTTTTCCTCGATCAAGCGGCGGCAGAAATCGAATTCGATCTGCGACGCGGAAGGGAAACCGATCTCGATTTCCTTGAAGCCGATTTTCACGAGGAGATCGAAGTACTCCAATTTCTCTTCGACGCTCATCGGCTGAGCGAGTGCCTGGTTGCCATCGCGGAGATCGACGCTGCACCAGATCGGTGCGCGGGTGAAGGTGCGATTAGGCCACTGGCGATTGGGCAAGTGAACCGGCGGAAACGGCCGGTACTTGGAAACGGGAGACGGTTGCATGAGACGAGAAAATGAAACGGTTAAACGGACGGATAGGGAAAAAGACGACGAAACGCCATAATCGACTCACACGGAGGAGCGACGGCGGGGCGCAGAAATCAACGGACGCACGATCAACCGATGCCGGTTCTCTCGGATCGTGCGTCTAGGTAAGTCGGAGCGCCTGCAGAATGGGTCGCATGAAGGAGCGTCAGCTAACGCCCGGAAACGCCGCGGAGTCAAGGAGCGGTTTTTACAACGGCGGTGCGTGTTCGCGTGGGCGGCGATCACTGCGTTGTCATCGCGCGAATGAATTCGTCGGCCTCGCGAATGGATTTTTCCATGTCTTCGATCAGACGCGAAACATCGCCTTGAAGACTGCTCGCGGTGGAGGTGAGGCCGGCGATGGCTTGCGCGTTCAAGTTGTGTTTGAGGAAGAGCACCTGGTCGCGGAACTTCGCGAGAATCGGATCCATGCGGGCGGCGGCGGCGCGCATGGTGCGCATGAGTTCGTCGTAGCGACGTCGGGTTTCGTCGAGCTGGCGCTGACTTTGCGCGCGCAGATTGGGATCCGAGTAGGCCTTCAGTTCTTTTTTCCATTCCGAAAACAACGCGTCGGAAACATCGGCGACGGCGGCGATGCGCTCGCGGACCTCGGTCGCGCGCGCTTCGCTGCGTTTGAAGTCGCTGTTGAGCTGATCGTATTTGGCCTTGAGGTTGCCGCCCTCCACGTTCGTGACCGCGATGAATTTTTCGAGCGCGCTGGCGAATTGCTCCTTGGCTTTCTGTTGGGATTCGCGGGCGTTGCCGACGCGATCGACGAGGATGTCGCGTTTGGCCACGCCGATTTTTTCCATGGCTCCATAATAGGCGCTGGAGCAACCGCCGAGCAGCGGCAGCACAAGCGTCGCCGCAAGCAGAGGGGTACGAAGCATTTTCATACACCGCGCAACGTGCGGCGTATGGTCGCGTCAGCAAGCGGTGGCGCGAAACAGCCGCCGCTCAGCGCCCGAGGAATTTGGCCACTGCCTGACCGCGCGAGTTGACGTGAAGCTTTTCGTAGATGCGCCGCACGTAGGTATCGATCGTGGTGACGCTCAAGCCGAGCTGGTCGGCGATTTCCTTGTAGAGATAGCCGTTGGAAAGCAGCTCGAGCACGGAGGTTTCGCGAGGCGAAAGTTTCTCCATGTCGTTGCGGCCGGCGGGCGCGGGCTGGGCGAAGGATTGCACGACCTTGCGCGCGATGGAGCAGCTCATCGGCGAACCGCCTTGGGCGATCTGTTTGATCGCGGAGAGCAATTGCGCGCGACTCGTGCCCTTCAGCAAGTAGCCGGTCGCGCCAGCGGAGAGCGCGGCGAAGATGTGGTTCGCATCGGCGTAGACGGTGAGCATGAGAAACTGCGTGTCGGGCAGCCGCGGCTTGAGCGTGCGCACGCATTCGATGCCGTTGATCTGAGGCACATTGATGTCGGTGAGCACGACGTCGGGTTTTTCCTTCGGCAGTTTCTCGATGGCTGACTCCGTGTTCGGGTGTTCGCTGACGAATTCCAACGACGGTGTTTCCAGGATGAGCTCCTTGAGAATCTGCCGGGTGGGTTCGTCATCATCGACGATGGAGACGCGAAGTTTCATGGTGCGGAAACATCAGGCGTAAGGCTTGCGACGAGCGTGACAATGGTGCCTTGCGGAGAAGCGCGCAAAAATGTGATTTCGCCGCCCATCGCACGCACGCGCGAACGCATGTTTTTCAGTCCGTTTCGGTGCGAGTTTTTTTCGGCGGGCTCGGGCAGACCGACGCCGTTGTCGGTGATGGTGACGATCAAACGATCGTTCTCCACGGCGATTTCCAGCACGACATCGGTCGCATGCGCGTGCTTCACGACATTGTTGAGAGCTTCTTTGCAGGTGAGAAAAAGGTGATGGCGGAACTGCGTCTTGAGCGCGTGATGTGGGAGGGCTTTGGGAATTTTCACACGACAACGCAGCCCGGCATCGGAAAGATAACTCTGCGCGAACTCAGCGATGTAATTGGCGACGTTGTCGAGATCGTCGTTGGTGGGATTCACGGCCCACACGATTTCGTCCATCGACTGCATCAGATCGCCCACGATCTCGTAGATACGATCGAGCTGCTGTTTCGCGCGATCGTGACCGGATTGTGTGAGGAGACTGATGCGTGTGAGACCGGCGCCGAGATCGTCGTGGATGTTTTCCGCGATGCGTGCGCGCTCGCGCTCAAGCGCCGATTCGCGTTCGAGGCGGGCGAGTTTTTCCTGAAGTCGGCGATGCGAAACATGCCGCACGACCAACACCACCAGCGCCACCGCGGCGGCGGCGCTCAGCAGGCGAAACCAAAGCGTCTGCCACCACGCCGCACGCACGACGACGGTGATCGAGTCGGCCGATTCCGCTCCGGGAACACCTGCGAGCAGCGCGGCAACTTCGAAGCGATACGTGCCCGGCGGCAAACGCGTGTAGCGCGCGCTGGCGGCGGAAGTGCCGTCGATCCAGTCCGGATCGTATCCAGTTAATCGATACCGCATGCGCACGCGCTCCGGCACGGAAAGATTGGGCGCGGAATAACGCAGCTCGATCAGATGCGGGTTGGGCTCCGCACGCGTCACCGGCGAAAGCGGCAAACGCGTCTCATTGAGCCACGCGCTGGTGATCTTCACGCGAGGACGCTCGGGGGCGTGGCGAACTTTGGCGGGATTGATGGCGACGATGCCTTGGCGCGTGGCGAACCAGAGTGTGCCGTCGTCCATCTTCCACACGGACGGCTGATATTCGGCGGAACAGGTCGCTTCCAACAATCCTTCGTCGGGTCCGATCGTGACCGGATAGATGCGCGAACTGTGTCCGCGGAAAAATTTTTCGAGCTCGTCGATGCCGATGTGAAAGATCGCGCCGGTCGAACCGAACCACAACGCGCCGGCGTCATCCGCGATGATTTGGGTGATGTTGTCGGAAACGAGACCCTGTGCGGTGGTCACGGTGGCCACGCCTTGTTGGTTGCGACGGAGCAGTCCGCCTTTTTGCGTGCCGATCCAGACCGAACCGCGCTCATCGAAATACAGCGCTTGAATCGCGCCGGCGGTTGCTGCGGCGGCACCGAGATCGATGGACGCGAAAACTTCATTGGCGCCGAGACGGAGCACACGACCATCGTTGCAGCCGGCCCACAAACTGCCGTCGGGCGCTTCGGCCAAGGTGCGAATGCGCGTCGCGCTAAACTCGGGCGGAAGGGCGATCGTGGTGACTTGTTTATCGCGAATGCGGCAGACGCCGCCGGTTTCGAGCGCGAGCCAGAGATCGCCGTTTTGGGTCGCGAGCGAAACGCGTGGCGCCGCGCGGCCCGTGAGAAAGTCATGCGAGTGGTCTTCTTGAATGCCATCAATTGTGACGCGCAGCAGACCGCGTGTCGTGGTCACCCAAATACCACCGTCGCGCGCGGGCGAAACCGAGTACGCGCTGAAGTCGGGCCAGGCGCGCGTCGGTTCGAAAGGCGCGAAGCCGCGCGACGAATCGCGAAAGACGATGCCGCCGTCGCGATTCGCAAACCAGAGCATGCCGTCGTGATCGCGGCAGAGCGTGAGGCTGCGTTTTTCGAGGAAACCGGCCGAACGATCGAAGATCGAAAGCACGCCGGCCTTGATGCGCATGATGCCGCTGCTGGCGGTGCCGACCCACAGATTGCCGGCCACATCTTCGACGAGCGCGGAAATATCCTCGGGCGCTTCGTCGATGTGACTGAGCGCGCCGTCGACGGTGAGACGATGAAGACCGCGCGAACGCGTGCCGATCCAGAGATTACCCGCGGAATCTTCGAGCAGCGCCTGAATGTAGTACGCGCCGGTCGTGCGTTCGAGACGAGCGACGGGTTTCAGTTCGCCCTCGATGAAGCGGGAGACGTTTTCGCCAACCACCACCCACGGACCTTCGTCGCGCGACGATGCGATGCGGAGACGTTCGCGAGACTCGAGCGTGTGGGCAGATGTTTCGAGCAGACGACCCTCTTCGTAACGCGCGAGAAATGCACCGCTCGCGAGCCAGATGCCGCCGCGGCCATCGCGCGCGAATTGGATGGGTTCGTGCGGACTCAGGCCCGCGCTTTGATCGAACACCTGGATGCGACCCGCCTGACTGCGCAGCGCGAAGCCGCCCTGAAAACCGATCCACAGCGTGATGTCGTTTTCGAAAAACAACGACTCGATGGGCAGATGCGCGAAGCGCTCGGGAAGCGGCTGCTCGGTGAAATCGTCGCCGGAGAGACGCAACAATCCACCCACGCGTGGCGCAGCGAGGATGTCGTCGCTGCCGGGAATACTCGCGAAGGTGGCGATGCCTTGATCGTGAACGGTGGTCTCCGCCGTGTGCGCCATCGCGCTGAAATGTTGACCATCGAAACGCACGACACCGTTGGGCGTGCCGACCAACAGATAACCGGAACGACTGCGGCTGAGTCCGGTGACTTCGTTGGACGGCAGACCTTTTTGCTGCGTCCAAGAACGAAAACTCAGCGCTGCGTCGATCGATTGCGCATGGGATGCCGGCGCAATCTCCGCCCACGCGGCGCAAGCGACGACAAGGGTGAAGCAGGCAGCGAAGCGGCGATACGATGCGCGACTCATGCGGCGAGTATCACGCCATTCGCGCGTCGTGCGAGCGAGCAGACGACGCACGTGAGAGGACTTGTTAAGCGAGGAAATGCGCGCGGACGACGGCGCGTTATTTTTCTTCCGGCGCGACCACATCGATGATCACACGTTGATAACGCGTGAGGCGCGGCGTGCCATGATCCGTCACGGCGAGGATGATATGCATCGTGCCGGTGCCGGGCGGCATCACGCGGGAAGTTTTCACGACGAGCGACGCTTTCGGCTGATCGAAACCGTTGATCTCGTGTTTCACGCCAGTCGCCGAATTGGACATGCGACGCGTGCCCGGTTCTTCGTAGCAAAACCACTCGAACGAAAGTGCGTCGCCATCGGGATCGGTGCTGGCCGTCGCGCTGAGTTCCACGCGTTCGCCGGGCCGCGCCGTGATGTACGCGGGATGATCGAGTTTCACGACCGGCGGATGATTCGCCTCCGCGTAGGGCTTGATCGTCCAATCCATGCGCGCGGCGAAATCGTTTTGATACGCGGAGCGCCAGCGCCAGATCGTGGCATGGTTGGTCGTGTGCCACTCGCCGTCGATGCCGAGGACCTCGTCTTGAACATTCGTCCAGATCGGACGCGTCTCCGGCTCGAGAAACCATTTTTCCGTGCGCGGCGTGTAGAGTTCGTAGCGGCCGCCCCAGCCGCCCCAATCGGGACGCTCGGGATGATTAAGGCCGTTGTTGACGAGGAAGAGGAACGATGGCGAATCGCCCTCCATCATAAACTCCCAACGCGGATATACCGCGCCGAGCGGACCTTTGCGGCGAACGTTGCGATCGAGCCATTCGTTGGTGACGAGCGAGAAATCGGCGCCGCCGAAACGGCCGTGAAATTTATCGCCGCCGATCGCGATCCACGTCGCGTGATGAAAACCGCCGCCCGCATTCACGCCCGGCGTTACGATGTAGAAAAGGTCGGGGAAGTTTTTGCGGATCCACGGACCGCTGTTGTCCTGATCGGAGATCGCGTACACGCGAAGCTTGGCGACAAACGCAGCGAGTTGTTCCGCGGAGCGTGTGGCGCGGACTTTCCAGAGCGCTTGCGCGAGGACATTGGGACCGCCCCAGACGGTGACCCACAACGGACGCGGATCGTCGCGATCGACGGCGCGAATCAACAGCTCCGAACCGGGCGAGTCTTTGCCTTCGCCAACAGCGTCCATGTGATCGAGCGGAAGACCCGCGGCGATGCGCTCGCGAAGAGATTGCGCGGTCGGGAAACCGGGTTCGTGGAGTTCGAGATTATCGCGCACCTGCGCGTACGCCGACACGATGCGTTCGATGTGTTGCGGATTCACGCGGCCGTTCACGTGCGTCGCGACCAGACCCTCGATGTCGAAGTGATTCGCGTAAGTCATCAAACGCACCGTCGACATCTGATCGTCGGGATCGCCGCCGATGTCGGTGAGCACGAGCAGGCGCTGTTTTTCCGCGGCAATTGAAGAGGAGGCGGCGAACAAGAGCGCGGCCGCGATGAAAACTAGTCGAGTGAGTCGGTTCATGGCACGGGGTTGGAGTCTGGTTGAGGATGCCGCGCTGGGGACGCGGGAGGGTTGTTGGGGAAAACTTCCTGCAGCCAGGCGATCGCGCGGTCGTGATAATCCGGCTGAAATTCGCTCCAGCGCGTCAGGCGATGAGGCGCTCCTTGCAAGGTGATCAAATCGCAACGCACGCCTTCCGCTCGGAGCCTGGATTGAAACGCGAGGGACTGCTCGTAGGGCACCGATCCATCGCTGTCACCATGCAGCAATAAAAACGGCGGAAGTCCGGCGCGCACGTGATTGATCGGCGAAAGGGCGCGAAGCATGCCGAGCGATTCGGGCGTTAGCGTTTCGGGTCGGTTGAGCAAGCCGCGTTGCGCGCGTCCGAGGATGTTGCCGCGTTTCGGGAGTTCCTGAACGAAATCGGTGAGCGGCGCGAAGCCGATCACGGCCTGAACGCGCGTGCTTTCATCCACGACCGTGGCGGCGAAACACGCGAGATGGCCGCCGGCGGAATAACCCGCGAGCGCGATGCGCGAAGGATCGCCGTGGTAGCGGGCGGCGTTGGCTTTCACCCAGCGGATCGCGGTCTCGACATCGTTGAGGCACGCGGGCCAGCGATGTTGCGGCGCGAGGCGATAGTTGATCGCGAAGGTGACAAACCCGGCCTCGCTGAAGAGTTCGAGCGCGGGCGCGTCGTCGGGGTTTGCTTTGTCGCCACTGGTCCAGCCTCCGCCGTAAACATAGATCGCGACGGGAAACAGGCCGGCGGCGTGCGTGTTGGGCTGACGAATATCGAGAAGGAGTCTCTCGCCGCCAGCTGAGCCATACTCGACATTGTTGATGGTCGCGGGCAACGCGTCGTCCGCGCGAACAATCGTCGCGGCGAAGCATCCGGCCGCGAGGAGCCAGCGGATTTTTGACGAGAGATAGTCTTCGCGAAACATGCGAGCGACGCGGGCTATTTCGACATGGCGTTGCGGGCGGCGGACGCAGGCTGCGCGCAGCGATCGAGACGTTCGATGAAATCGCGCAGATACTCTTCGCGCCAGCAGCTGACGGTGCGGGCGCCGTAATGCGTGCCTTCCATCAGCTCCGGCGACGGGTCGTCGGTCCACCAGTTGGGATATGCGGGATCCGGGGCGAGCGTTGCCGTCAGCGGAATGGGAGTGGAGGTGATTTCTCCCGTGCGCCCGTCGAGCGCCGGCACGTTGCCGCGAATGGTGTAGCGGTAGAGTTTGGCCTCTTTCGGGCAGAAGCGGAAACGGATGTTTCCTTCTCCATCGGGATGGCCGATGAGCGATTGGTTTTCGATCACCATACGCGCTTCGGGATTGGGCGGAGCGTTTTCGCCGAGCGGAAGCACGAGTTCGAGGATGCCGCAGAACTCGACCTGATCGGCGGCGGTCGTCAGTCGGTTGAACAACGCATAAGGCCGCGTCCACGCGCGCACATAGCGGCCGCCCCAACCGGGTTGAAACGGCATCGACGGATCGCCGCGCAGCAGCCACGCGACGCTCGGCGTGTCGCCCATCTTCAGGTTGGTGCGCTTGCGTCCGTCGAATTGGATTCCGTTGGCAAAAAAATCTCCGAGTGCGCCGTGTCCGGCGGCGTGTTTTTCGGCGAAGGTATTTCCCGCAAAATCGCCGGTCTGATTTCCGCCGACGAACCAGCCGAAGTAGGTGGAGTTGGATTCGATGATCCAAAGATCCTTATGGTGCGTGGCGATGTAGTGATACGCGTCGGGACTCCATTTTTTGTTGGGACCTCCGATGTAGTAGACGCGTAACTTCGGGAGGATGTCGGGCGCGTCGTGAAGCGCCTGCGCGAGATCTTCGATGCCACCCCAGATCAAGACATGCAGCGGACGCGGATCGTCGCGACGCGCGCATTGCACGATCCAATCGGACCCTGGAGTCGTGCGGCGAACACCGGCGTAAGGCGCGGTCTCGGTTTCGCCCTGAAACGTCATGGCGCGCAATGCGTCGGGCGTTGGATAATCGAGAGAATACGTCCGCAGATTCGGGTAGTCGCACTCGTAGAGATCGATGGCCTCGAGGATGCGTTCTTTGCGTCCCGTACCTCCGCAGGGCGATGACACGAACCCTTCGATATCGAGCACGTCGGCATAGAGGAGCACGTGCACCATCGATTGATAATCATCGTAGTCGGTGCCGCCGACATCCGTCGAAACGAGCACGCGCGGTTTTTCCGACGCGAAAGACCACGACGCCGCGATCAAGCCGACTAGGATGAGGAAAATTTTCATGGTTTGGGTGAAGCACAGCGGAGCATGCGTTCGGCGAAATCGTTGAGAAAATCTTTGCGCCATTGGCTCACGGATCTGGCGCCGTGGTGAATGCCTTCGGCCATCGCCGGCGAAGGATCATCGGTCCACCAGTTGGGGAAACGCGGAGAAGGCGACAACGCTGCGCCAGGCCCGGGCAGATATGCGGTGATCGCGCCTTTTTTCCCATCGAGCGACGGCACATTGCTGCGGATCTCGTACGTGAATTCCTTCGGATCGCGCGGGCAGAAACGGAAGCGGATGTTTCCTTGTCCGTCGGGATAACCGATGAGCGATTGATTCGTCACGAGCATCCGCGCTTCGGGTTTTTCGGGCGCATCGGAGCCGAGCGGAAGCACGAGTTCCAAAATGCCGAAAATCTCGAGGCGATCGCTCGCGGTGGTGAGCCGCTCGTAGCGCGCAAACGGACGCTCCCACGCGCGCACGAAACGACCTCCCCAACCGGGCAGCGAAGGATCCGCGGGTTGACCGCGCAGCAGCCAATTCACCGAGGGTGTGTCGCCCATCTTGATGACGCCGCCGAGATGCTCGGCGAAATAGCTCCCGATCGCACCGCGTCCGGCCACGTGTTTCGCGACGAAGCCCGCGTTGCTCCATTCACCCTCCTGAGTACCGCCGACGAAATAACCGCGATATGCGGCGTTGGCTTCGATGATCCAGAGTGTCGGGAAATTGTCCGCGAGATACTGATACGCATCGGGTCCCCATTTTTTATTGGGACCGCCGATGTAATACACGCGCAGCTTCGGCAGAATGTCCGGCGCATCGTGCAACGCTTGCGCGACTTCTTCGAGCGCGCCCCACACGAGGATATGGAGCGGACGCGGATCGTCGCGACGCGCGCATTGCACGATCCAGTCGGAACCTTCCGTGGTGCCGCGCAGACCGGAGTAGGGCGCGGGATGAATGCCGCCCTGCTTTGTCATCGCGCGCAATACATCGGGCGCCGGGTAACGCTCCGACCATGTGCGCAGATTCGGATAATCTTTTTCGTACGCGTCGATAACCTCGAGGATTTTGGTTTTTCCTTCGCGCTCGAAGGGCGACGAGATCAACCCCTCGATGTCCAACACATCGGCGTACAAAAGAACATGCGCCATCGATTGGTAGTCGTCGGGATCGGTGCCGCCGATGTCACTGGTGACGATGACGCGATGACGATGGCCCGCGAGCGCACCCATGTCGGCGCGAGCGGAGACGGACGTGAGGACTGCGAAAGCGACGAAAGAGAAGAGGCGGAGCAATGTGTTCATCAGGAATCGCGGTTGCGCGGTGCGCTTGCCTGGTCGATGGCGACGGCGACGAGGATGACGTAGCCTTTGATCACGTATTGGAGCATCGGCGGGACGTTGAGGAGGAAGAGGCCGTTGTTGAGCACGCCGATGATGAGGCAGCCGAGCACGGTGCCGAAAATCGTGCCGCGTCCGCCCGAGAGCGACGTGCCGCCGATCACGACGGCGGCGATCGCGTCGAGTTCGTAGCTGAGTCCGGCGTTGGGCTGCGCGGAGTCGAGGCGTGCGGTGACGATGAGACCGGCGACACCCGCGAGCGCGCCGGCGAGAGTGTACACCGCGATCTTGATACGCGAGACGTTGAGACCGGTGAGACGCGCGGCGCGTTCATTGCCGCCGACCGCGTAGAGATGGCGGCCGAAACGCGTGCGTTTGGTCACGACGAGAAACAACACGATAAACGCCGCCATGATCCACACAGGCAGCGGCACACCGAGCCACGCGCCGGTGCCGATGAAACCGAAGTCCGCACCGAGACCGGTGATCGGAAATCCGCCGGTCCACAAAAACGCGAGACCGCGCGCGATGCTCAACATGCCGAGCGTTGCGATGAACGGCGGCAGTCGAAAACGCGTGATCGCGACACCATTGTGAAAACCGAGCAACGCGCCGACGAGCACGCCGGCGAGGATCGCGCCGGACGTGGTGAATTGCAGATGCACGTCCGTGCCGGGAATCGAGAGCCCGTTTTTCACGAGACCTGCGGCGATCGCACCGGCGAAGCCCAGGATGGCACCGACGGAGAGATCGATGCCGCCGCTGAGGATCACGAGCGTCATCCCGATCGAGAGACACATGTTGATCGAGACCTGGCGCAGGATGTTGATGCCGTTGTCGGTCGTCAGGAAATGCGGCGAGAGCAGGCTCAACGCGATCGTCATGAGGACAAGCGCGATCAGCGAGCGGAGTTGAACGAATTGTCCCTTGATGGCTGGAGATAACGGCATGTCAGGAAGCGAGGGAGGCTCGGTCGGGCAGGGCGGCGTGGAGGACGCGCTCAGGCGTGGCTTCGGCGCGGGTGAACTCGGCGGTCTTGCGGCCTTCGCACATGACGACGATGCGATCGGACAACGCGAGCACCTCCGGTAATTCCGAGGAGACGACGATCAGGCCGAGACCATTGCCCGCGAGCTCGTCGATGAAGGCGTAGATCTCGCGTTTGGCGTTCACGTCGATGCCGCGCGTCGGTTCGTCGAGCAGCAAAACCTGCGGCTCGGTCGCGAGCCATTTTGCGAGAATGATTTTCTGCTGATTGCCGCCGGAGAGATTCACCACGATCTGCGTGAGCGAAGGCGTCTTCACGCGGAAACGATCGACGTAGGGAAGAATGTAGTCGGACTCGCGGCGCCGGCTGACCAGGCCGCCGCGCAACGTGCGGCGCAGACTGGCGAGACTGGCGTTTGCCGCGACGCTCATCGGGAGGATTAGGCCATCGCGTTTGCGATCTTCCGGCGCGAGCGCGAGCCCGGCGCGAATCGCATCGGCGGGCGAACGAAAAGAAACGGGTTTCCCGCGGACAAGCACGCGCCCGGTGGTGCGGTCGGGATGCAGACCGAAAATCGCTTCCAACAATTCCGTGCGACCCGCGCCGACGAGACCGAATATGCCGACGACCTCGCGGCGGTGGAGCGTGAGCGAAACATCGTCTACCAGCAGTCGTCGTCCGGCACCACCGCCGGCGAGCGTAACGCCCTCGACCTTGAGGATCTCGGCTCCGGGCTCGAACGTGGATTTTTGAAAAACATCTTTCGATTCGCGCCCGGCCATGAGTTGCACGATGCGCTCGCGCGTGAGTTCGGAATAAAGCGCTTCGCCGACAACGCGGCCGTCGCGCATGATGACGACGTCGTCGCAAAGCCGCGCGAGTTCCTCGAACTTGTGCGTGATGTAGACGAGACCGACGCCCTGTTTTTTCAGTTCGGCGATGACGCCAAAAAGCACTTCCACTTCATGCGAAGAAAGCGACGACGTGGGTTCGTCGAGGATCAAAACGCGTGCGCGGGTGGAGAGCGCCTTGCCGATTTCGACGAGTTGTTGCTGGCCCACGCGCAAGTCGCCCACGAGTGTGTCGGGCGAGACGTTGAGATCGAGTCGAGCGAGGATCGCAGCGGTGTCGGCATGAAGCCGGCGATAATCGATGAAACCCGAGGAGCTGCGGGGCTCGCGACCGAGCCAGATGTTTTCGGCGATGGAAAGACCGGGGACGAGATTGAGTTCTTGGTGGACGATGCTGATGCCGCGCGCCTGGGCCGCGTGTGGATTGGCGAAGCTCACCGATTCGCCATCGCCGAGACGGATCGTGCCGGCGTCGGGCGGGAAGACGCCGGAGAGTACATTCATCAATGTGGATTTACCGGCGCCATTTTCACCGAGCAGCGCCAGCAACCGGCCGGCCCGAACGCGCAGCGAAACATCCTCGAGCGCGCGAACGCCCGGGAACGTTTTGGTGATGCCCTCGGCTGCGAGCAACACCTCGGTGGATATCGCCACATCGCTCACGGCAGAACCTCCGCTTGAACGGGGACCAGCGTGAACAACGGCCCGCTCGCGGGCAGCGACTCGGGCGCTTCCGCGCAACCGGCGAAGCGGACCGTCGCGCCGACGGTGAGGGATTTGAGCGCAGGCTGCACACGGTCTTCGACGAGACGGTTCAACTCGGCGGAGAGCGCGTTGAATTCGGAGAGGCCCGGCACGTCGTTGACCTCGATGAGCCCGCTGCCGTCGCGTAGTGTATTTCCGAATACAGGACCGGTGCGCAGCGCGATGACCGCGCCATCCACGTCGAGCAGCACGCGGCTGCGCTCGACCGCGCTGACGCGGCCGGTGCCTCGAATGAAAAAGTACGCGGCGTTGCCGAGACCTACCCGGTGCGCGTGGGCTTTCAACGCTTCCGCCGTGTTTCGCTTCAATGCGGTGAGCACCCCCGCGGCGTCCGCTGCCTCGTTCGCCGCCGGCAGGAGCGTTTCGCTCCAGAAGTTTTCCGCGAAGGACTTCGGTTCGAAGGCTCCGTCGGCGACAGGGGCGTTTTGCGCCACGCTCTTCGAAACGACGCGGAACGGCGGATATGCGATCAGCAGACCTACGAAAGCAGCGGCGGCGGCCCACGCGGGCCAGGGAAGTGACAGGCGGTTGATCACAGAGCGATTAGCGGAAGCGGAGGACGATGGCTGATTACTTGCGGCCGTAATCGCCGAATTTGTTGACGTTGTCGCGTGTCACGAGTTCGACGGCCACGGGGATACGTTGCGGGAAATTGCGTTCACCCTTGAGGTATTTGTCGGCGTTTTCCGCGGCGGTGCGCGCCATGGTCTTGGGGAACTGCATGACGGTGGCGGTGATTTTTCCTTCGGCGATGGAACGCACGACATCGTCGGCGCCGTCGAAACCAAAGACCTTCACTTTGTCGGCTTTGCCGGCAGCGAGGAGCGCTTGATACGCGCCCATGGCCATCGCGTCGTTGCCGCAGAACACGGCGTCGATGTCGGGATGCGCCTGCAGAATCGCTTCGAGCACCTCGAGCGCCTTTGTGCGATCGAACTCGGCGCTTTGTTGCGCGACCATTTTCAAACCGGGAAAACGATCGACGACGGAGTGAAAACCTTTGGAGCGATTCCACGTGTTGGTGTCGGCGACGAGGCCCAGCAGCTCGACGTATTTTCCTTCCTCGCCGACTTGCTCGACGAAGTATTCACCGAGCGCGACGCAGCCGGAGTAGTTGTCCGAAAGCACCTGCGACACGGCGGCGTCGTTGGCCTCGATCTCGCGATCCATGCAGAACACGGGAATGCCGGCGGCCTTGGCACGACGCACATTGGCGATGGAGCCTTTGGCGTCGGTGCAGTTGAAGAGAATCGCGCCGTAGCCGGAGGCAATGATGTTGTCGAAGTGCTGCGATTCTTTCGCGGGATCATTTTGCGAATCGAATTGCACGGCGTCGTAGCCGAGCTCCTTCGCGCGATCCTGGGCAGCGTCGGCGAGGACCACGAACCAAGGGTTGTTGAGCGTGGAAACGACCACGGCCACGCGACGTGAGGCCGGGGAATTTGCCGATGCGGCGCTGTCGTCGGACGGCGCGCGTTTGCATCCGAAAAGCAAACTGCCGGAAATCAGGACCAGGGCCGCAAGAACGCGGGAGAGGAGGGCGGGCATAGGGATTAACCGAGGATTGAGGAAAAACCCACTGCACCGGGAGCCGGTGGGACCGCGATGCAGTGGGCGCGGGATATGGTTGCTATCGCGAACTCAGAAGCGCGCGGCAAGTGTGAGCGTCAAAGCGGCGCCGCCACCGGTGCCTGTGCGTGTCGCGCGGCCATCGGCGAAGTGCTGGCCTTCTTCCGCCTCGGTCACGTTGCGCCCAGCGAGCGAGAGCGTGTACCGGGAGTTGATGCGGTAGCGGACCTCGGCTTCGTAGACGGTGCGCGCGTCTTTGAATTCGTTGGTGTTTAGGTTGAGCAAGATGTCGTCCACGTGATTGGCGCGAAACGCGACATACACGCGGCCCTTGGGCGTTTCATAGCTCACGCCCCAATTCCAAATCTCCGGCGTGATGTTCGGCAGTTGGGAGTAGAGCGTCTGGGAGTTGGCGGCGTTGAAGTTTCCCTCGGTCGTGGTGAGCTTCGTGTAATTGGCGAACACCTCGAGATTGCGGAACCACTCGGGCAATTTCCGGAAGCGATAACGGCCCTCGAGTTCGAAACCTTCGATCTTGGCGCGGCCGAGATTGTCGGTCGTCGTGAGTGTGTAGCCGATCAGATCGTTGCCGATGTCGAGTTCGGGAATCGGTGCGCTGATGGTGAAGCTATTGTTCACGATATAATCATCGATGTCTTTGCTGAACCACGCGGCTTTCACCGTGCTGCTGCCGGATGGATACCATTCGACGCTGACATCGATGTTTTCGGCGCGCGACGGTTTGAGCGTGGTGTTGGCGGCGGACACCGTGCCCGTGCCAATGGTCAGACCGGGAATGATGCTGCCGAAGTTGGGACGAGTGATCGCTTCGGTGTAGCTCGCACGGGCTTGGAGACGGTCGTCGAAACGATAGGTGAGGTGAAGGTATTTAAACGGATCCGGCGTGTAGCTCGTCGAAGCGCGCGTGGGCGAGAGACGCGCCATGGCATCGGCGAGCGGCGTGGAGGCGTTGATGGTGCCCGTCTGGCGCGCGCCGTGTCCCTCGACGTAAGTTTCCTCGATGCGGAGACCGGCGAGCACGTCGAGCTTACCGAAGCTCACATTGCCGAGAAGGTAGTAACCGTAAATTTCTTCGGATACGCGCTGATTGCTGCGGAAGGCTTGTACGTAGGAATTGGATACATTCTCCAGAAACGCGTTTGGCTGGATGGCGTAGAGGTCGGCGAGCACAAACGGGCTGATCCACGCATCGGGCGCGCGCTCTCCGAACCAGATGTTTGGCGTATAATCGCGTTCGGCGAACTGACGAATGTTGGCGCCCGCGACGGTGTTGTCGTCCGCGGTTCCCTCGATTCCGTCCGGTCCGACGTAGGTCCAGGTTTTGCTGGGATTGCGACGCGAACGTTCCTGAAGCTGATAAGAAAGACCGGCCTGTATATAGAACGGGAAACGCGCTTCGAATTCGCGACGTGCGTTTACTTTCGCGGCGGTGATGCGATCGACCGAGTTGCGCGTCCCGACCGAGATGGAATTCGCGGTGATGAGGTGATTGTTTAAATCATAAATGTCCGCGCCGGCCGTCTGCGTGATGCGCGTGGCGGTGCCCCGGCTGGGATCCTTTTCGAGAATATAACCCACGCCGGAGTTTTGCGCGGTGACGCCGCCGAACATGCGCGGGAGATAATCGTAGTGATTGGTCGCGCGCGAGAGCGACAGATCGTAGTCGACCGTCCAGTCCGCCCAGCGATGTTTAACGCCGGGGTTGATTGTCCACGAGGCGCTGTTCTTGTCGCCGAACGACATGTTTTGCTGCGAATTTCCGCCGCTGGTTTCGACGCGTTCCGGCGTGGCGGTTCCGACGATGGTGCCGGTGTTGAGGCGGAGAAAACGATTGCGGAACTCGTAATAGTGATCGGTAACCGTGGTGCGAATATACGCGGTGGTGCTCTCGTTGACTTTATAATCGAAGTTTACGGAACCACCGGTGCGGGACGTGAAGTTCTGGTGATCTTCGCGACTATATTGGCTCACGTAGGTTCCCGATGCATTGCTGGTGTAGGTGTTGTACGCCGTGCCACCAAAGCCGCTGACATTGACCTGGCTGACGCTGACGACGACACCGAGCCGGCCACCCAGCAACGTGTCGGAGTAAGTGAAAGAACCGCCGGGATGGATCTTGCGCTCGGCCTTTTCGTTGGGGCCGGAGCTGCGGCCAAGCGAGAGACTGTCGGAGTTGGCGGTGAGGTTGACGGTGGCGTTGATGCGACGTCCCTTTTGGAGAAACGCGCTGCGTGTGATCATGTTGACGATGCCGCCGGTGGCGTTGGCGGGCATCCACGGCACGGGCGCTTTAAAGACCTCCATGCTCTCGATATTATCAATCGTGATCTGATCGAATTCGAACGCTCGATTGGTGGAAGAACTCGAAGCAGCCGCGGCCTGATTGCCATTGATCATGATCAAATTGGCATTCGCTTCGAGACCGCGGATCGAAACCGTGCGCGGCTCGACGCCCGTGTAGTCCATTTGGAGACCGGGCATCAGTTTTAGAAACTCGCCGGGATTCGCATCGGAGATGACGCCAAACGCATCGGCGGAAACGACGGTACGCTGGGACTCCGCGTTCTTTTGTTGGTGAACCGCGTAGGCGTTGCCCTCGCGTTCGGCGGCGACGCGGAACTCGCCCAAGTTGACGATCTCCTCCGACCGAAGTGCGAGATGAACAACCGTCGTTTCACCCGCAGTGATGGTGATCGCCGCAGAGGCCGGTTCGAGATCGGTATAGTGGGCGCGTACCGTGTAAGTGCCTGCTGGAATATTATTCAGGCGAAAGCTGCCATCGGCGGCGGACTGCGTGTAGAAGTTGGTTCCCTCGATACTGACTGCAGCGCGTTCGAGGACTTTTTGAGTGGATTCGTTGACGACCGTACCGGAAAGCGAACCGGTGCTGGCGGATTGTCCGTGTACTCGGACAGAGGCGAGAAGACCTGAAAGCAATAGGAACAAGGTGACGAACGTCGAAGCGACGGGATGCGGGCGCTGTGAAGCGACAGCGGTGATGCATGTAGGGATCATTGGCTTGTTGGGGTTGTGCACCCACTGAGGGGCAGTGGTGCTCGATAAGCGTAGCATCAAACGCATTTGCGCGGGCGTCCTGAAAACTCGGGACAGCGGGGCCTGCATGGCTTCCGCGCGCCGCACTTTTTCGCGCCGGCGAAGTCTGTCTCATAATGAACACAGCCAACGAAGGAACCGACGTGATCGTGATCGGCGGAGGCATCGCGGGCCTGGCCGCCGCGCGCGAACTGGCGCGAAATGGGTGGCGCGTCACTCTGCTCGAAGCGCGCGAGCGAATGGGCGGACGCATTCTTTCCGCACGTGCGAAAGGACTGAAACAATCGGTCGAACTGGGGGCGGAATTTCTCCACGGCGGTAACGCCGATTTCCGGGCGCTCGCGCGGCGCGCCGGTATGCAGGTGAAAAACGTGTCGCGGGAAATGTATCAATGGCGCGATGGCCGTCTGGTGCGCGTGCGCGGCTACTGGAAAAAACTGGCGGCGATGATGGAGACGATCCCGGCGCGCACACGGCGATCGTTGGCCGATTTTCTGGAAGCGTGGACGGAGAAATACACCGCGGAGGAAATCGCCGGGGCGCGCGACCATGTGGAGAGTTTTAATGCGGCGCCGGCGTCACGTATGAGCGCGGCCAGTTTGAGTGAAGATCATGCAGGGGCCGATGAACGTCAGTATCGTCCTGCGGATGGATACACGCCGCTCGTGGACCAGCTGCACGATGAGCTGCGCGAGCTTGGCGTGCGCATTCGGCTGCGAACAACCGTGCGCCGGGTCGAGTGGGCGGCAGGACGCGTGACGATCGATGCGATGGGCAAAGGCAAGCGCGTGAAGATTCATGCGCAGCGAGCAATCGTGACGCTGCCGCTCGGCGTTTTGAAGGCGAAGACCGTGACATTTGCTCCGCCGCTCAAAGGCAAAGAGCGGATTATCGAACGGCTCGGGTGGGGCGAAGTCGTGCGCGTGGCGTTGCGATTTTCTTCGAGATTTTGGCGACGGCGTTTTGTGCCAACAGCCACGCGCGCGAAGCGACCGGGCGAGATCGCGTTCATGAGCGCGCCGGGAAATTTGCCTGCGGTTTGGTGGGTGCCGTCATCGGAGCCTGTGCTCGTCGGTTGGGTGGGCGGGCCGATGACCAGGCGGCTGGCGCGATTGACGCGTGCGCAGCTCAAAGCGACTGCGCTGCGATCGCTCGCGAAAATCTGGAGCATCGATGTCGCGATCTTGCGCGCTGAGATGCGCGAGTTTTGGACGCATGATTGGACAGCAGACCCGATGACACGCGGTGCTTACAGTTATTCGGTTGCCGGATTTGAGAACGGTCCTTCGCAACTCGCGAAGCCGATTAAGCACACGCTTTATTTTGCGGGCGAAGCGACGGCCGAAGATCTCGGCACGGTGCACGGAGCGCTCGAAAGCGGTATCGTCGCGGCTGAACAATTGGGACGCGGACCACGCGCTAAACGAACGAAAACGCGACGCTGAATCTCCCGCGCGCGCGGTCAGCGGGCACTAAAAAGTCGATGCGGTGAAGGCATCGACTTTTTTGGTAAAACGCGGCGCGGGCTCCGCACAAACGCGTAAACCGGTCGGAGGATTATTCCTGCGGGATGACGGTTTGGATGTGGAGTTCCTTGAGCTGCTTGGCCGTAACGGGCGTCGGGCTTTGCGCCATGAGGTCCTGACCCTTTTGCGTTTTCGGAAACGCGATGACGTCGCGGATGCTCGTCGTGCCGCAAAGCAGTGCGACCATGCGATCGAGACCGAAGGCGATGCCGCCGTGCGGCGGTGCGCCGTAAGTGAAGGCCTTGAGCATGTAGCCGAAGCGGCTTTCGACGACGTCCTTGGGAATCTGCAGAACGTCTTCGAACACCTTCTTCTGCAGCGCGGGCTGATGAATACGGATCGAGCCGCCGCCGAGTTCCATGCCATTGAGCACGATATCGTAGTGCTGACCGCGGACGCGCTTGGGATCGCTGTCGAGCAACGCGATGTCTTCCGGCACGGGGGCGGTGAACGGATGATGCGTGGCGACGTAGCGGTTGGATTCCTCGTCGAACGTCATCAGCGGAAAATCGACGACCCACAGGAATTTCCAGTCGTCGGCGCGGATGGTGAGTTTGCCGCGTTTGACGAGAAGTTGCGCGGCTTCGAGACGGATGCGGCCGAGGATCGCGCAAGCTTTTTCCCACGCGGCCGCGGCGAAGAAGATCATGTCGCCTTCTTCGATTTTGAGCTTCTCGGTGAGCGCTGCTTTTTCAGCTTCGGAGAAGAACTTCACGATGGGCGATTTCCATTCGCCGCCTTCGACCTTGATGAAGGCGAGGCCTTTCGCGCCGAGCGATTTCGCGATGTCTTCGAGGTTCTTGAGTTCGCCCTGCGTGAGATCGGCGAGGCCTTTGGCGTTGATGGCTTTGATGACGCCACCGCCGGCGACGGTCGCTTGGAAGACTTTGAAGGCGGAGTCCTTGAACGTATCCGACAGATCGCTGAGCTCGATGCCGAAGCGCAGATCGGGCTTGTCCACGCCGAAGCGGTTCATCGCTTCGACAAACGGCATGCGCAGGAACGGCGTGGCGATGTCGACGTCGAGCACATCTTTCCAGACCTTCTTCAACATGCCTTCGAAGATGGTGTAGACATCTTCGCGATCGATGAACGACGCCTCGACGTCCACTTGCGTGAACTCCATCTGGCGGTCTGCGCGAAGGTCTTCGTCGCGGAAGCAGCGGGCGATTTGGAAATAACGTTCCACGCCGGCGACCATGAGGATCTGCTTAAACTGCTGCGGCGATTGCGAGAGCGCGTAGAACTGGCCCGGATGGATGCGCGAGGGCACGAGGTATTCGCGCGCACCTTCGGGTGTGGATTTGAAGAGCGCGGGCGTCTCGACCTCGATGAATTCCTGCGAATCGAAATAATCGCGGATCGCCTTGGTCGCCTTGTGACGAACGTGAAGATTCTTCCGCATCTTCGGACGGCGCAGGTCGAGATAGCGGTAGGTGAGGCGGAGGTCTTCGTTCACCTTGTCGCCGCCGATGTCGTCGAGCGGGAAGGGCGGGGTGTCGGAAATGTTGAAAATCGTGAGCGCGCTCGCGTCGATTTCGATGCCGCCGGTCGGGATGTTCGGATTCACCGTGCCTTCGGGACGCGCGACGACCTTGCCGGCCACGCCGATGACGGACTCGGGCTTGAGCGACGCGGCTTGCGCGGCGAGCTCGGCGTTCACGTGCGGGTCAAACTTCACCTGGGTGACACCCTTTCGGTCGCGCAAGTCGATGAAGAGAATGCCGCCGTGGTCGCGGATGGAATCCACCCAACCGACGAGCGTGACGGACGCGCCGAGTTGGGACGGAGTGAGTTGGGCACAATGATGGCTGCTCTTCATGGGTGAATCGAAAGATGGAAAAGAGGGAACAAAGCCCGTCGGCGGGCAGGCCGGCAAACAGAAACTTGTTGCGACAGCGCAGGAACCGAGTGTTCGCGAAACCGCTCGACCGGCGACCTTCCAACAGGGATAACGCCTGCGCCATGCATCTACTTGATCGGAAAATGGTTTTCGTGCGCGAACATGTGGGACTCCTCAAATTGAGCGGCGCCTACGATCTTCTCGATCCGGAGACCGGTCAGCCGATCGGCATCGCGCAGGAAAAACTGAGCGGTTGGATCAAGTTCCTGCGCTTGTTGGTGAAAAAACACCAACTGCCGACGCGCGTCGAAGTCGCGACCGCGGAAGGACGTCCACCGGTGCTTGTGCTCACGCGTGGGTTCACGTTTCTTCGCGCCAAAGTAAACGTCTTGGACGGCGCGGGAACGCCGCTCGGTTATCTGCAGGCGAAACTATTCTCGCTTGGCGGCGGTTTCCACGTGTTTAGCGCCGACGGTCAGCAATTTGCCGAAGTGAAGGGCGACTGGAAGGGCTGGAACTTTCGTCTGCTCGACGTCGCCGGCGGCGAGATGGGCATCGTCACCAAAAAATGGGCCGGGCTCGGACGGGAGCTGTTTACCACGGCCGATCAGTATGTGATCGAAGTGAAAGAAAGCGGCTCCGGCAACGCGCTCTTGCTCGCGGCGGCGCTCGCGATCGACATGGTGTTTAAAGAAAAGTAATCCGCGCACGCGGCCGACGATCGACCGCGTATCCATTTACCGAATACATCTCATGGAAGTCATCTTTCTCGGCACCGGCACTTCCCAAGGCGTTCCCATGATCGCCTGCGATTGCGCCGTATGCACGTCGGATGATCCCCGCAATCGACGCACACGCGCCTCGGTGCATGTGGTGATGGACGGCTTGCACATCCAGGTCGATGCGTCACCGGAGTTTCGGCTGCAGTGTTTGCGCGAGAAGATCGAGTGGGTGGATCTGTTTATCCTCACGCACGGCCACGCGGATCACATCACGGGCATGGATGACCTGCGGCGTTTCTGCGATCTGCTCGGCGGAAATGCCCTGACCGTTTACTCGACCGACGAAGGCATGAGCCGTGTGCTGGCGGTGTATCCGTACACGATCATGGAGCGTCCGGTGGTGCGCGGATATCCGGCGTTCAAACTCGTCGAGATGCCCGCGCGTCTCGATCTTCCGCAAGGCACAATCGAGTCGACGCTGCTGCCGCATGGCGGGTTGAACACGCTCGGCCTTGTTTTCACGGAAAAAAGCAGCGGGAAGAAATTTGCTTATTACACCGACTGCAAACGCGTGCCGCGCGAAGCCGTGGCGCTCGCGCGCGGATCGGATCTCGTGGTGCTCGATGGTCTGCGCCCGCAACCGCATCCGTCGCACATGAGCATCGATGAAGCGGTGCAGGCCGCGCAGGAAATCGGTGGAGCGCAGACGTATCTCACGCATCTCACCCATCTGACCGATCACGCGACCGCGGAAGCGCTTTTGCCCTCCGGGGTGAAGCTCGCTTACGACGGTTTGCGCATTAGGCTGTGACGCCGCGTGCGCGTGACGTTGCTCCGCCCATAATATTGGGGTAACGAAGACTCCGTTATGGTCGCGCCGGCCAAACTGGTCTTCTTTGTCCTCTCTTTCTCCCATGAAAACCCTCCGTACGCTTACCTGTGCCGCGACGATCTTGTCCGGTGCGATGTTCACCGCCCATGCGCTGGCCCAAGGTTATCCGCGCATCGATCCCGCGGTGCAGAAAGTCACCGACGAGCGCAATGAAGCGGAGAAGCGCCGACTCGACGCATTGTTCGCGAGCCAGATGCCCGAGATTGAAGCGTGGGCGGCGAAGGGAAAACCGTATCTCCCCGGCGCATCCAAACCCGAAGATCTGCCGCAGGCGCCGATCCCGGCGTTTCCCGGCGCGGAGGGCGGTGGCAAGTTTTCCTTCGGTGGTCGCGGCGGAAAAGTGTACGTTGTCACGAATCTCAACGACAGCGGCCCGGGCAGTTTCCGCGAAGCGTGCGAAGCCGCTGGGCCGCGCATCGTGATCTTCAACGTCGCGGGCATCATTCACCTCAAAAACCGCATCGTGATTCGCGCGCCGTACATCACGATCTCCGGCGCGACCGCTCCGGGCGATGGCGTGTGCATCGCGGGAAACACGGTGGAGCTGGAAACGCACGACGTCGTCATTCGCCACATGCGTTTCCGTCGCGGTGCGACCGATGCGACCGAGCGCAACGACTCGCTCGGCGGCAATCCGGTCGGCAACATCATCATCGATCACGTCTCGGCCTCGTGGGGTCTCGACGAAAACATGTCGATGTACCGCCACATGTATCGTCCGCCGGAAGGCGGTCCGGAGCTCAAGCTGCCGACCGTGAACATCACGATCCAAAACTCGATTTTCTCGGAAGCGCTTAACACGTACCACCACGCGTTCGGCTCCACGATCGGCGGCCTCAACAGCACGTTTCATCACAATCTCTGGGCCTCCAACACCGGGCGCAATCCGAGCGTCGGCATGATCGGCGACTTCACGTTCGTGAACAACGTGATCTTCAACTATCGCCATCGCACGATCGACGGCGGCGATCACCGGAGCTTTTTCAACATCATCAACAATTACTTCAAACCCGGCCCCGGCACGCCCAACGGACCGATCGCGTATCGCCTGCTCAAGCCCGAGAGCGAGCGCAGCAAGACCGTCGTGAACAACTTCGGTAAAGCCTACGTCGATGGAAACGTGGTCGAAGGTCATCCCAAAGTGTCCGCGAACAACTGGGATGGCGGCGTGCAACCGTCGGTCGTGACGCGCGAGCAGATGTTGGCCGACAAGATGAAGCTGGCGCCTTCCGATCCTCAGAAGCGCGCGCAGTACATCGCGAAAGTGGAGGCCGAGGTTGGTCAGATGAAATTTGTGACCAACTCGCTTGAGGAAGCGCTCGCGGCCATTCGCGTGAACGAACCATTCAAGCACGCGCCGCTCACGATTCGCAACGCGCGTGAAGCCTACGCTTACGTGCTCGAAAACGCCGGCGCCACGCTGCCGAAACGCGACGCGGTGGACGAACGTGTCGTGAAGATGGTGCGCACGGGCAAAGTCGCGAAAGCAAAAATGCTTCCCGAATCGAAAGCGAAGGCCGCCGCCGTTCGCTACGAAAAGAAGTGGATCGACGAACTCGAGGCCGGTGTGACGCAAGGCTTCATCACCGATCCCGCGGAAGTCGGCGGTTATCCGACGTATTCAGGAAAACCCTACAAAGACAGCGACGGCGATGGATTGCCGGATAGCTGGGAGAAAAAGTATGGACTCAATCCCAACGATCCGAGCGACGCGACCGCCGATCTGAACGGCGACGGTTACACCAACATCGAAGAGTTCATCAACGGAACCGATCCGCGCGCAAAGCGCTGATCTTGGCTGACGATTCTCACCGAAACGGAGCGACGATCCTCGCTCCGTTTTTTGTGTCCGAAAAAGCCGCTGCGTGCGAACCGGCTCAACTCATAGAGTGGGTTGCGCGCGTCACCGCCTTTTCTTCGCGCGTGTTCACTGCCAGAGAGGACGGGTATGAAAACGCGTTGCCCCCTGACGTGGAGAGGATTTCTCGCGCTGGCCGTTTTGACGGTAGGCGCTCGTGGTGAAACGGAGAAAAAAGCGTATCCCGAATACAGCGTGCCGGGCTCGGTCGTTCGTGTGCTGCCGCGCACGGTCGACGACCGCGAGTATCAGTTGATCATCGGCTTGCCGGCGGACTTCGAGAAGTCGCCCGACAAACATTATCCCGTGGTGTTTGTGACCGACGGCTATTGGGATTTCCTCAAAATCAACTCCATCAAAGGCAGCCTCGTGTACGACAAGACGGTGCCGGATTTCATCACCGTGGGCATCGGCTACGCGGGTGAGGATCTCGACTACGGACAACTGCGCTGCCGAGATCTCTCGCCGGTGGTTTTTCCCGACATGGGGCCGAAAACCTCCGGGCAAGCGGGCGAGTTTTTGGATCTGATCGAGAAGACGATCATCCCGCTGATCGAACGCGAGTATCGCGCCGATCCCGAACGTCGTGTGCTCGCAGGCGCGTCGATGGGCGGGTTGTTTGCGATCTATGCGATGTACACGAAGCCCGAACTTTTCCGCGCGTACATCGCGGCGACGCCGGCGACGATCATCGGCGGCGATTGGATTTTGCGCTACGAAGACGAGTTCGTGAAATCAGGCAAAACGCTCAACGCGCGCCTCTACTTCACCGTCGGCGAAAACGAAGCCGCGGATTTTCGCGGAAGTATCGAGCGCTTCGAGCGTCACCTCGCTCAGCGCAAATTTCCCGGACTCACATACACATTTCGCAAAATCGAAGACGAAGACCACGGCAGCGTGCAATGGGAGTCGTACGTGCGCGGACTTCGTTTCGCGTTTGCGGACGATATGAAAAAATAAATTCCGCGCGCCGGCGCGAGGCGGTCTGCGCGCGAAGTTGTTTTGCCGTGATGTGTGTGAAGTCCCTAACGTCGCGGCATGCTGATCTCCGCGGAAACGCTTTCTCAAAATCTGCAGAATCCCGACTGGATCGTCTTCGACTGCCGGCACGATCTCGTCGATCACGCACTCGGTGAGCGACGCTATCGCGAAGGCCACATCCCCGGCGCGCATTTCGCGCCGGTCGAAACAGCGTTGACGGGAAAGAAAACGGGGAAGAATGGACGGCATCCCTTGCCCGAGCCCGCGGATTTCGCGGCATTTCTGAGCCACCATGGCGTGACTCCGAAATCGACGATCGTCGCGTACGATGACGCGGGCGGCATGTTTGCCGCACGACTGTGGTGGCTCGCGCGCTGGATCGGTCTGGAGAACGTTGTCGTTCTCGACGGCGGCTGGCCCAAATGGACGGCGGCTGGCCGATTGGTGTCGCAAGAAGTATCGGCAAGCGTACCGGCATCGCCGCTGGAAGTGCGAAAAAATCCATCGTGGGTGTGGAGCGCGGACGATGTCTTACGGCACTTGGACGATGAAGCGTTTGCGTTGGTGGATGCACGCGCGCCCGAACGCTACCGCGGCGACAGCGAGCCGATGGATCCCGTGGCGGGGCACATTCCCGGCGCGTTGAATCGATTTTATAAGGCGAATCTCGCGGCCGACCTGACCTTTCGGCCAGCGGAGGAATTAAAACGCGAGTGGAAAACGCTGATCGGCACGCGTTCGCCGGAGCAAGTGGTGCATCAATGCGGATCGGGCATCACCGCTTGCGCGAACATCTTCGCGATGGAATTCGCGGGACTTCCGGGCTCGAAACTGTACGCGGGTTCTTGGAGCGAGTGGGTGGCCGCCCCCGCGCGACCGGTTGCCAAAGGGTGACCGATGGAATGTCGAATCGCCGTTTCCCCGGGAATCAGAACGTGAGGCGGGATGGACGGTTTCATCAGAGCGGATCGCCAAACCGAATCGGTCGTTTTTTCGCCGTCTTTTTCTTTCGGGGAGACGGTAAGATGCCGAGACGGGGATCTCCGGCTTTTACCAGGCGCACGAGTTTTCGCGCATCCTGCTCGAATGTCTCGGCCGATTCCGGCAGGTAGAGCCACTTTTTCAGGATCGGATGCTGCATGAGCGAGGGGAACTCGGCGCGCAGGCTTTCCTGATGTTCGTGAAAGGTGCAGACGAGCACACCCTGCCAAGGTTCTCCTTGGGTGGTGAGAAACAGCTGATGTTTGCCGTGCAACATGATCGTGCGCCCGCCGAACCAAGACTTTAGCACAAAGCTCGGTTCGTTAAGGAGCGGCTCGGCCAACCACGCGAGCGGATGCTCCGGTTTGGCGGCTTTAACGCGAAACGAAGGCGCGCGGGAGGATTTCATGTGCTGGGCCAGTTTTTCTGAGCGTTCGCGAACGGCTGGAGCGTGGCGAAGTTTAGCCAAAATTACGTTGGCAACAAGGTGCTAGATCGTCCCAAACAGACACAAAAAAGCCGGCCTGTGGTGAAGCAGGCCGGCGGTAAAGAGAACAGACGCTTTACTTGCGGGTTGGTTGGGCCGGCGGCGTCGGCATCTGCGTGAGCGTGCTTTCGCTGGCGCGCTTGGCGACCATTTGAGCCATGCGCTGGACCTCGATCTCGGCCGTGCGTTTGTTGGCGTGGGCGAGGGCGATCTTCTTGGAGAGATCGAACGAATCGCGGCCGAGCTGCTCTTTTTCCGCGCGGAGGCTGGCGAGCTGCTTTTCCAAGGAAGCGGCTTCCTTATTGTTGTCGGCAAGCTGCTTGGTGAAGCGCTCGATGTCGGAATTGATGCGCTCAATCTCAGCTTTGCGCTTGGCGATGCGATCTTCTTCCTTCTTGCGCTCAGCTTCTTCGCGCTCGGCCATGCGGCGCTCGGCGTCTTCACGCGCCTTGCGCTCCGCTTCCGCCTTCTTGGCTTCTTCCTCGGCGCGGATGCGGGCTTCTTCAGCCTTCTGCGCTTCGATTTTCTGGTTCATCTCGCCTTGATGCTGCCAGTAAACAAAACCAAACAGCACGAGGAGGACGATTGGGACGATGTAATACGAACGCTTCATGAGGGGATCGCGGTAAGTGGTTAGCTTTTGTTTTTGGCAGCGAGAGCGGCAGCAGCGGCGGCTTCAGCGGCGGCCTTGTCCACGGCTTCAATGGTGGTGAGGATCTCTTGGAACTTCTTTTCGTTTTCCTGGGCGAGCTTTACGTGCTTGTCCTGGTCAGCGATCTCAGCCTGTTGTGCGGCGATCTTTTCCTTGAGAGTGGAAACGGCTTCCTGCTCAACCTTCACCTCGTCTTTAAGGCGGCGAATCTGATTGGCGATGCGTTCCTGTTCGCGGAAGACGCGTTCGCGTTCGTCGAGGAGAGCCTGACGCTCTTCGCGCTCACGGCGATCGCGCTCTTCACGAGCTTCCTTCTCTTTCTTGCGGCGCTCGGCGAGGGCAATGGCCTCTTCGTATGCCTTGCGGCGCTCTTCGACTTCGCGGGCGAGCTTAGCTTCCTTTTCTTGCTGAATGGCCAGCGCGCGCGCGCGTTCTTTCTCGGCGTTATGTGACCGGAAGCTCCAATAAAAGCCGGCAAACACCAAGCAGCCGATGATGGGGACGAGGAAGTAGATTTTCTTCATTGGTAAGAGCGGAGAGTTTTAGCTGGTGACTGTCGGGGCTTTGAGTTGGGCGTCGCGTTCTTCGAGAGCGTCGTTAACCGCCTTCAAGAGTTCCTTGGCTCCACGCGTCTCGGGATCGATTTCGATGACTTTGTCCGCGGCGGCTTTTGCTTCGTCCAAGAATTTCAATTCCAACGCTAGATAAGCGATGTAGCTGTAGGCTTGGACTTGCTGGCTTTTCTCAAGCTTCTTGGCAACGGCTTGTTTGAAATGCGTGAGCGCTTCGGCGTAACGATCGGCCATGTAGTAGAGGTTGCCGATCAAAACTTCGAGAGCACCGGAGTCAGGGAAGAGCTTGGTCGCTTCCTTGAGTGTGGCGATCGCTTTGTCGTCCTTGCGGAGCTGCTGGTAGCAGTTGGCGAGGAGCTCCCAGTTGCGTTGCGAAGATTCGAGGGAACCGTTACGCAGGCCGGCTTCAAAGAGATCGGCGGCATGGGAATACTGCTGAGCGTTCAGGTGAATGCCGACCAAGGTGAAGTTATCACCTTTTTCGTTGAGCAGTCCGTGGCTCTGCGCGCGCTCCAAGGTGATGATGGCAGGGACAAAGCCCTTTTCTTCTTGGAGGAGATACGCGTTCAGCAGGGACTGCCAGTAGCTCTTGTTCTTCGGGTAGTCGCGGACGAGCAACTCCAGATATTCGGCGGCTTTGACATTGTCGCCGAGTTGCTGAGCCATGCTGACGAGCAGGGCGTAGAAGTGTTCGCGCGGCTTGATGCTCAGGCTGAGACCTTTTTCCGCTTCGATCTGGGCCTGCCGCAGGAGCTCCTTGTCGACCTTGTTGTCGTAAAGGGCCTGATTGTAGAGGATCGACGCCATGAAGTACTGGGCGTCGGGATTGGTCTTGGGCGTGCGGGCGCTCCAGCGGCGAAGCGCGTCGTACGCTTTAGCGTAGTAGCTGCGCTGGGCTTCGATATTCTTTTCGCCGGCAGCAGAGGCTTCTTGGCCATACAACTGAGCGAGAAGCCAGAGAAGTTCCAAGTCACGATTGCCGAAGTAGCCGTGCTTTTCGGAGAGGCCGACAGCCGTTTCCAAGGGTTCGATCGCGGCTCCGTAGTTGGATTTGTTGAGCAGCGCCTGGACCTTCAACTGCGACAGATAAGCTTTATCGTAGCTTTCGGGATCCGCAGCTTGGAGGACGGGCTCGATCTTCTCCAAGATTTCATCCCAAGGCTGAGGGTCTTTATCCATCAGCGGAGAGATCACTTGAATCGCCTGGTGGGCTTTTTCGGAGAGCTCAGGCTTGCGTGCGGCGTCCTGCGCAAAAGCGCAGAAGGGCGTCGCGAGAGCGAGGAAAGCGGCTAAGAGGCGTGCTCGAGACCGGCGGGAAATGGGCGACGAGAGGTGGGACATGGAACGCTCGGGTTATTCGTCGTTGAGGTTGAACACGATCGGGATCTGCATGCGGGTGGCGACAGCTTTGCCACCTTTGCGACCGGGACGATATTTCCACTTCAGCACGGCTTGGATGGCCGCGGCTTCGAATTCGCGCTGACTGGAGCGGATGACTTCGACGTCGCGAACATCACCGTTGGTATCAACCACGAAGCGGAGAACCACTTCGCCATTGAGGCCGGCGCGGCGCATTTCGAAGGGATAGTTCGGGCGGGCTTGCACGCCGCGGATCTGCGGGTGCTGGTCGAGGTCGCGGAGGTTGAAGATGTTACCGATGTTGCTGGTGACGCGGTTGCCCGTGCCAGGACGGCCCGGTGGGATGTTCATAACACCCGTGGGACGGCCGAGATTCGGCGGGGGAGGCGGTTGAACAGCCTGGGTGAAATCGGTCAGCGAAGCAACCGTGGGAACGTCGGTGAGGCTGGGCGGGGCCAGAGAGGAGGATGGCTCCTGCTCGGCTTGGTCACCAAGATCGACGATCTCGGGTTCCTCGTCCTCGATCGGGGGCGGAGGTATCATGACCTCCATCACCACGGTCTCTTCTTCAGTGACGGCTTCTTGGGGTTTGGGCTTAAAAAATTCACCGCCATACGCAAATAGCGCGTGGATTGCGATCGAAGCGATGATGCCGATGATGAGGTCTCGACGCATGATTTATAGAAGTCGTTGAGGATTATCGGCCGCTGGCGCGGTAAGCGGTTTCTACGGAGACTTGGTCAATGCCGGCTTCGCGAACTTTGTCCAAGACTTGGACCAAGGCGCCAAACCTGGCGCGATCATCGCCGCTCACGAGAATCTTGGGACTGCTCTTTTGCTGGCTGAGTTGCAGCAGGCGGGGAGTGACTTCGCTCATCGAGATAGGCTCACGATCCCAGAAAACCGAATCAGCCTCAGAGACTTGGATAACGGTGATCTCGTTGGCGTCGGCGTTAGGCTGCGGAGGGACGGCCTTGGGAAGATTAAGCGGAATCGATTCGATCTTGTTCAGCGAGAGTGTGAACAGAACGAAAGTTGCCAGCAGGAAGAAGACGACGTCGATCAGCGGGATGATCTCAATGCGGGCCTTTTTGGCTGACGAAGCGGGAGGATTGAAGCCACCACCTTGCATGGTAAAAAGAAATAGGGATTTAAAGGGAGCGCTTACTCGCTGCTTGCCTGAGCTACGCGGGTTTCGATCAGGAGCTTGCTGAAGCCGGCCTTACGAATTTCGTCGAAGACGTAGCGCGAAGAGCTGAAAAGGGCGTTTTCGTCGCCGTTGATCAGGATTTTTCCGTCCGGCCCCGCGACTTGCTTGAAGAGCTGCAAGCGAGAGATGAACTCGTCGAGAGAGATGGGGTCCTTGTCCCATGCCAGTGAGTTATCGCTGGTGATCGAGACAGTGATCGTGCCGGCGGGATCGCGCGGCTCGTTGGTCGTCGATTCCGGAAGACGAACCGGCACGCCGTTGGACTTGTTCAAGGACAGCGTGAACAACACGAAGGTCGCGAGAAGGAAGAAAACAACGTCGATCAGCGGGATGATCTCGATGCGGGCTTTTTTAGGGCCACCGCCTGAACTGTGTCCTGAACCACCGGCCATAATGCGAGGGGAGTATAGGTTAAAAGGGAAAGGGAACCCAGCTAGCCGCGAGCGCTATCGGAAGGCTGGCGGCTAGTTGGTTGGGACCGCGCAGCTATTAAGAAACCGAGGTTTCGGATTTCTTCATGATCAGCTCGAGCGCGTTGGACGCGTCGGCGATGTCGTGCTTAGCCTGCTCAGCCTGCGAGTTGAGGATGTTGTAGGGGACGAGGCCGATGATGGCGATCGCGAGACCGGCGGCGGTCGCGATGAGCGCTTCGGCCACACCACCGGTGATCTGACCGGCAGCGGCGGCGATGTCGCCCGTCATGTTACCGAAGGTACGCATCATACCGGTAACGGTACCGAGCAAACCGAGGAGAGGAGCGGCGGTGATCACGGTATCGAGCACCGCGGTGCCTTGCTGGAAGCGCTTGAGTTCGTTGTTAGCGGCGCGCACGAAGGCGTTATGGAGAGACTGGTCGCGGTGGGTGAGCGCGTAGGTGAGGATGCGCGCGACGAAGTCCTTGCTGCGCTTGCCGAGCTCGATCGCGCCGTCGATGTCGCGGTTCTCGACGCGGTCGAGAATCTTTTCGACGACTTCCGGTTCGCGGCTGGTGGCCTCACGGATGAGGAAAAGGATGCGCTCGATGACGACGGTGAAGCCGACGAGAGAGACGATCAGAATCGGCCACATGATGGGACCACCGTGGTGGAAGAGCTCCATCGGAGTCTGGTTCATCAAGAAGGCGAGAGGCAGGCTACTGGCGGTGATCATGTTGGTTATTTCGTTGGGATTTTAGAGGTGAGGAAACTTGGGGGGCTGAATGGGCGTCTTGGGTTAGACGCAGAAATTGCAGCTGGGTTGTGAATGAAACGCGGAGATGTATTTTTTCTTAATAAAGAGCGCGAAATTTTTGTGGGGACGCAGAGTTTGATACTGTTTGGACAAAGAAAATGCAAAAACGGCCCGCGCGATATTCTATTAGCAAAGGGACTCCGGGCTATTCGTCAGACCCGGGGACGCGGCGCGAAGCGAAGCGTGCGCAAAGAGAGGATGAGACGCCGACGGAAGGCTGAAGCGATCAGAGGATCTTGGGCGATGGGTGGGCGGCATCTAACGAAAGCGAAAAAGAAAAGGGGCGGGGGAGGGCGCAAACTAGGCGTTCGTGAAAAATGGCTGTCAACGATGTTCTCTGGGAAACCTTTTCCTAACGTTAGGATGGCTGCCCGATAAGGACTCGAACCTTAACAAGCAGAGTCAGAATCTGCTGTGCT
>CALFXL010000059.1 GCA_937958045.1 uncultured Opitutaceae bacterium
TCTCAGTTGTTAAATCCGAGCTGTGGCTTGCAGGGAATCGTCGAAGGGCCACGCTCGCGGTCTCCGCCTGGTCGTTGAATCGGTCGCTGTGGCTTGCAGGGAATCGTCGAAGGGCCACGCTGTGCGCTGGTTTCACGGCTGGATCACGCAGGCTGTGGCTTGCAGGGAATCGTCGAAGGGCCACGCTAACGGCTGTTTTCTCGCTCCAAGGTGAGCTGCTGTGGCTTGCAGGGAATCGTCGAAGGGCCACGCTGTTGTCACTGACAGTGAGGGCACGCAATTCGCTGTGGCTTGCAGGGAATCGTCGAAGGGCCACGCTGCTCGATACCGAGACCACCACGCGCGAGACGCTGTGGCTTGCAGGGAATCGTCGAAGGGCCACGCTTGGCACACGCCGCTAAATGGTCGGTGCGAAGCTGTGGCTTGCAGGGAATCGTCGAAGGGCCACGCTCGCGTCGCGCCGCGAAGCTCGATGCGCTCGGCTGTGGCTTGCAGGGAATCGTCGAAGGGCCACGCTACTAAAAACTCATGGCCAAGAAATCACAAAGCTGTGGCTTGCAGGGAATCGTCGAAGGGCCACGCTCACCACGGACACGTCCTGGGGGACCGTGAGGCTGTGGCTTGCAGGGAATCGTCGAAGGGCCACGCTTCGCCGCGAAGTCGAAATCCTCATGATCGAGCTGTGGCTTGCAGGGAATCGTCGAAGGGCCACGCTGCTCGCCTTTGACGACACGGTGACGGAGACGCTGTGGCTTGCAGGGAATCGTCGAAGGGCCACGCTTAATAGATCGTTCCTTCAGCAGCAGGCAGAGCTGTGGCTTGCAGGGAATCGTCGAAGGGCCACGCTCAGTAAGCCCGAAGCATCTATTTATCAGGTGCTTCGGGCCTAGTTCTCTTAGAAAAACATAAGCTGTTCGGGTGGAGGTTCGTTAAGTTTCGGCTTTTTCCCAATAAAGCTCTTCATCTTAGCGAACTGCTTTTCCGTCACCATGAGGAAGCGAACTTGACCCGATTCCGGAATGGCGGGTTTCACTTCGGCGATGATTTGTTCGGCCGAGCGTTCACTTTTGCAGAAGCGGGCGTATACCGAAAACTGCAGCATCGAAAAACCGACGGATAGTAGATGATTCCGAAACTGGGTGTAGGCTCGGCGGTTGTCAGGCGTGCCCACCGGCAGATCAAACATCGCGACCAACCACATCGTCTCGTAGCCGGATGGCGGGGTTTCAGGCCAGATAGGGGTTACTCGTCCCACAAGGCATCGAGTCCCAGCGATTCTCGTTTACCTTCAAAGACGCGTCCAAGTCGCTGTGCGACCTGTTGGGCTAAGGTAGCGGGTATCCACGTTTCGCGTCCGAAACGAAACTCCTCTTGAACTAGTACCGAAGCTAGCCGGCGCCTGAGGGGAGCATCAAGCGGTTGATAGGGGCCGTCAGCCTCCACCAAGGAGATGATTTCCGAGTCCACGACGGGCCGCAGAAATTCCATGAGGTCGTCTGCCAGCGGAAACGGATTGTTGCGATGATGATGATGTAGCGCGGCGCCGGGATGGAGGCCCGCTCCACACAAAGCACGAGCCACGATAGCACGTAGGATAGCGTAACCGTAGTTCAGGAGTCGATTTTGGTCCTGAGCTTCCCGATCGCGCACGAAATTTTCGCCCCAAAGTCGCGACCAGTAGTAACGTGCGGCCTGTGCCTCTTGGTTGTCGGGATCGCCGGATCGGACTGTCTTCGCCAGAGATGACAACACGATTGTATCCATATTTCGACTACGGAGGACCGCGGCCTGTCCGGCGATTTTGGCACGCACGATTTCAGCCCACAGCCGTTTGCGGGTGGGGAGCGAGGCGTCCCACTGTGCGGCGAGCCGGCGCGTAGGAGCATGATGACCGCCGAAAGGTAGCAGCATCGCGCGCGGCAGGGCGTCTTCGCCACCGATGACCACTACACCGCCAGCTTCCGCGACTGCGGCAAGCGCAGCACCGCTTATCGCGATTTGCGGGTGGGCCAATATTAGGGCGGCGACCTCGCGCGCGGCGATCTCGGCATGCAATGGTTCGCGATCCCTGGTTTCGCTTTCAATCACGAGGCGTCCCGTGTCCAAGCGCACGCGCGCCGGACGTTCACGCACTTCGATGATCCGACCTTCAGTCACGGGCAGGATAGATTTCGCCCAACGGGCCGATGACGACTTTTTGCGTGTCCGCCTCTTTCAACGCTGTAGGGGAAAGTCGGATACGCTCCGATGCGCCAAGTCGTTTGCGGATCGCATCTCCTCGGGAGTCGTGATGGTACGCGCCTTCGATACCGTCTTTGCTGGCGGTTCCGACCACGATAATACCTTTCTTGGGGCCTTTTCTTAGGCGCAGCGCTTCCGATGAACGAACGGTAAATACCACCTTCTCGCCCGGTTTGAGAGCGTCATCACCCAGAAGCATCTGGGCTGGCGAAAGTGGTGTGCGACGGTCCTCATTGGAGCGATTGGCGATGGCGCGTGCCGCGTCGAGCAAGGTGATCGGACGGAATTCCCAGTGTGGTTTACCTTTCGCATTTTTGGAGGGACATTCCACAATGACGACGCAGAAGTTTCCGCCGGTGAGAACGTGTAGTTGTCGCGCAGGTGTCTCCGGTGAGCCGAGGGCTACCGTGGTGACTTCTTTTATGGGTAACGTGACACGTTTGACGGTAGTGCCGTCGGCTAGGCGAGGGAGGTTTTCTGGCGTGCCGAAAAGGTTCGCAGGATCGTTTTGATTCGCGGGTCGTTTTGCCCATGCATCGAGCACGGCGGTGCGGATGCGGGCATCGACGATATAGTCGAAGTCGCCTGTCTTGAGGTCCTTCAATTCCTTCCGTTGGAAACGGCGTCCATTGGGCCGAGGAGCCTGATAATAGATGGCCTTGTGAAGCGGGCCGGCGACGCGTCGGTTTACCCGGTGCGATACGATGATCGATTCTGCTTTTTCGCGCAGCTGGTTTTCGAAGTTTGCTGAGGGCAGCGGAAGGCGGACTCTGCGGAGATCCTGTTCGCTGGCGAGGGCGGATGAGAGCGCGGCGATGGCGGAGGGCGTGGTCAGTGCCACGACGAGAGCGTCAATAGCGTGATGCCGATGATCGATGCGAAGTTTGTCGGCGGCGCCGCTCTTGGGACGATCTTCGGAATCGGGTGGAAGCTTAGGGAGTTGAGGGCTTTGAAGGAGGGCTTCGGAGAAGCACCATGCTTGACGCAGAAGACCGGTAGCGACGCCCGAGATGGTTTCGATCCGGCGCGTACCGGTGGCGTCGATGGCATCTGTTTTTTCCGCACCAAAGAGAACGGCGAGGTAGTCCTTGGCTAGGCGTGCGGCCCACGCAGTTTCTTGGAGATGGCGGGAGGTGAAGCCTCCGTAACGGACTTCGATTTCCCTTTCGTCCCATTGGAATCGGGCGAGTTTCCCGCGGGCGCCGGAGCCTACGAAACCTGCTACGCGGCGCAGGATTTCGGGCCACTCGGGCGATGCCGAAAAAGCCGTGTAGGGAGTGCGATTGTTTTTGCGAATATTCCACTCCGCCAGAGCAAGTGTCTTGTTGGCGAAACTGTTGTCGAACGAGATGGAGCGTGGAATGATGTGCTCAATCTGAACAGCACCAGTGTCGCCGAACACGAGGGCAGGCGGGATCGGTGTGCCGCTATAGGGGCAATGCCAGGCGCACTCTTCGCCGAGCAACCATTTCTCAATGTCGGTTGGAGTGACCGCGACGATATTCGAACGAAGGCCGAGTTCGACCAGCATCTTGCGTGCTTTCTCACGCTCGCTTTCGCGCTCTTTTTGTCGCCTAGCGATCTCCTGGCGCTTTTTCGGAGGATTTTTGAGTTCGCGAGCAAACTCGATACGGATGCGAGCGGGTTTGCCATGTTTGCGGATGAGCGCGTTTACGACAAGGCGGAGCTCTCGTAGGACACGCAAGACGGAGGGATTGCGTAGTGCGTGAGGGGAATCGTGGAAAGCTTCCACGCCGGGGTGGCTTGGAAGGTAAGGCGGTAGGAAATCCAGGCCCTCTTCGGCGGCACGCTCTTGGGGAGAGGTTCTCCCGCGCAGAGATTCCAGGGCTGTCGCTAAGCGTGTAGGTTTGTCCTCGCTTGTGTCCAAGCGCGTGCAGAGTTCGCGTGCGGCCCGGGCACAGAAGCGCCCTCGATCTGTTTCTAGAGCGCGTTCTACAACAGCCTGCGCCAACTCGTTGTCCACGCCGTAACGAGCGATCAGCGCTTCTTTTGCGGTCTCTTCGTCTTCTGCTTCAAGAATCGTTGCTACCAGCTCGTCACGTCCTGCCAAATCGAGGTCATTCCATTTTTCGCCGAGCAGCGGAGCGAGGGCGCAGTGTGTGCGATCGCCGATCAGTTTTTCGTCGGAATCTTCTCGCTCGAGATTGAACTCATGGAAGGGAGGCTGGATCGGCGGCAATGAGGGATTGTCCGCTTTGGCTTTGGGTTTCTTGGCGGGAAAGCCCAGAAGCTTGCGTAGTTGAGTGAAGGAAATGCTTTCGTGTGAGTAGAGGTGATCGCGGACCAATGCACGTTGTACTGCGTCGAGTGGACGCGGCATGCGATCGCCATCGGGAGGGATAACTTCGAGATCGGTGACTTTTTGAAGGATGCGCAGTCGTTGAAGCGAGGGTAGCGCTAGCTCTCCACGGGGTTCGTCTGGATAGAGAGCGCAGCGTCCGACCAGATGCGAGTTGTTCTTTAAAGGACGTTGATCGAAGATTCGTTTTAGTAGCTTTTCGCGGGTCGCATCAGTGAGAACGTCGGCATAATGGACGGCTTGTGCAGCGAGCAATCGCTCGACATCTGAACGACGATCTTCTCGGGCCGTATAGCGGCCGCGGATACGTTGGCCGTCAGCTTCTGGATTCAAGCGGGCAAGTGTTGCGACCAAGGCTTCGTCGGGTGATGTACGGAGCGCACGAGTTTTACTGATACCTGTGTAAACTACACTGGCATTTTTTGGGTCTTGTTTAGCCTTGCCACGCTCCTTGGCATTACTCTGAAAACCGCGAAGCTGGGCGGCGTAATAAAGTACGCGACCAAGTTGATGTGGAGTGAGCTTGGTACCTTCTATGCCGGCGGCGAACAGGCGATGAAGCCAAGTGTGGTGTTCAACCGTAGGCGCGACAGCCGGAGGTCGAAGAGTCGCATCCAGCTTTTTGAAAAATTCGTCTCGCTCGACAGGCGTTTCGACTGGTTCAGTTGGGAAAAGGCCGAGTCGCTGTAGATCATGCGCGAGGGCGATTAATCGGCGACGACGGCGCTCACGCTGGCGACGCATCGACCGGGCCATGCGCCGAGGCTCGGCGAGTGATTTTTCTTTGCCTGAGGCCCAGTCGCGTTCGCTCCCCTCGCTTCCGGCGGGGAAAATGCGTACGCCCATGTCTATAATCTTTGCCCCACCCTCCTCACCTACATCGCGGTGTGAGATCGAGTGTTCGATCAAGCACCACCCGATAGAACCTACGCCAAGGTCCAGTCCCAATATCACCTCGGCACCGCCAGCCGGAATGCGTGTCGCTATGAGCCTATTTCAGGCTTGCACATGATATTTGGCAAGTCCTTGATGCACCCTATCTCCCAGCTTCGTTTTGTTGGCCCTTCGACGATTCCCACAAGTCACAGCAAAGCTGGAAACAGCTGAAAGGCTCCGCCCGGCCCAAGCTCTGCTAAGCCGGGCGTCCTTTTTGAAGTAGTTTTGATCAGCCCGGAGGCCAGGTCATCTGGCGCTTGGCGAGCAGGTGGACGTGGAGATGCGGAACGCTTTCGCAGGCGTCGGGGCCGTGGTTGATGACGAGGCGGAAGCCGCGTTCGAGGTTGAGTTTTTTGGCGACGACTCCGGCGGTGACGAGGAGATGGCCGAGCTGGGTTTCGTCGGCGGGCGTGGCTTCGCCGACGCGCGGAATCACTTTTTTCGGAATGATCAACAAGTGCACGGGAGCCTGCGGCTGGATGTCGTGGATGACGATGCAGCGGTCGTCCTCGTGCTCAATTTTCGCGGGGATCTCGCGGTCGATGATTTTTTGGAAGAGGGTTTTGGACATGAGTGGCGGAGGTGTGGGAGATTCTTAACAGGAGGAAACAGGGAGAGTTTTTAGAGATTGGCGTCGGGGCGGATGAGGCGGGAGATGCCGGTGGTGAGTTTGAGTCTGTGGAAGTTGATGAGCAAACCGATCGAATGTTGAGCAGTTTCCTGTAGTTCAAAAGTTATGCTTTATGAATCGGGAGATGCGTTGGACGCACTTGGCTTCGATCAGCACGCAGTCTTCGACGAGTAAATCGAAACGGAGTGGTTCTTCGCGGGTGAAGCCCTTGTGCGAGATAGTGACGAGCTTTTGGGGGACGACGCAGTTGGCGAAGATCGCGTGCGAGGCGCCACTCGTAGATCGATTCTAGGCGGTCTGGTCCTTTGTCGCGATGAACTTCAATGGCGGCTGCGATGAGCATGCCTGGCAGCGAGTCGGCTTTTGAAGTTAATGGATGCATCCACTCTGCGTCCCTTTGTTTGCTCCTGTGCAAGCAGCTCTCAAAGGAACAGCAAATGCAGATTCGCGCTGGGGGCGGTGCGGGCGGCGGCGAGGTCGCGGAGGAAGGCGAGCGTGTCTTCGTATTCGCGGCGGCGCTTGGGCGTTTCGCGTCGATCGGGCGGAAGCAACGCGGGACGGAGATTGGTGACGAGCAGCGTGGATTGCGGAAAAGGCGCGAGGTGTTTGAGGCCGCGCATGAGGCCGTCGCGCGCGAAAAGCGGCGTGGCGGACGTTTCCGTCGCGGCGGCGTCCCAGTGATAAAAGCCGTGGTTGGGTTGACCATCGAAGAAGCGCGTGAGCAGGCGCGCGGCCGCGGCGGTGAAAGCGGCATCATAGCGCGCGGCGAGCTCGGGATGCGCGGCGGTTTGCGCTTCGAGTTCCGCGAGACTGAACGCGATGGCTTCTTTGATTTGATTCGCGAGATAGAGATCCTGCCCGGTGACGGACGCGAAGAGCGCGTTGATAAAATGAAGCCGGCGAAGATCGTCGCGGGAGGGAGATGGCATTGAGCAGGTTTTCTAACCGCAAATAAATGAGAATGGGTCGGCTCGAAAGAAACTCGGACACTCGGAGTGTGCCAGCGAGTGAATGCTTCGGCAGCCGTTTGTCGCGTGTGGTTACGGAGACTTCTGCTTCGGTTTTTCGAGTGTGCTGATCTCGTGCATGAACTCCGAGACGTCGCGAAATTCTTTGTACACGCTGGCGAAGCGGACGTACGCGACCTGGTCGATTTTTTTGAGGCGCTGCATGATCGCGTCGCCGATCGCCTGCGTGGGGATTTCGCTTTCGTACTGAACTTCGACGGAATCGATTACGTCTTCGACGAGCATGGAAATCTGCTCGGCGTCAACCGGGCGCTTGTGAAGCGCGGCGCGGATGGAATGGACGAGTTTTTCGCGATCGAAGTCTTCGCGAACGCCGTCGCGTTTGATGACGACGAGACCGTCGCGGACGATGAACTCGGTCGTGGTGTAGCGATAGCCGCATTCGAGGCATTCACGGCGGCGGCGAATGGAGTTCCCTTCTTTGCTGATGCGGGAATCGATGACCTTGTCCTCGATGGACGAGCATTTGGGACAACGCATGGAGGAAGAGAAAACGGGTGAACGCTGAAAGGTGAAAAGCGGAGCGTGTCCGGCCGTGGTTCAGCTGAGCTTCAGGAAGTTTTCCAGGATCTTCATGCCGCCTTCGGTGGCGATGGATTCCGGGTGAAACTGGACGCCCCAGATCGGCAGCGATTTGTGACGCAGGCCCATGACTTCGCCTTCGGCGGTTTCCGCGGTGACCTCGAGTTCGTCGGGCAACGAGGCGCGCTCGACGAGCAGCGAGTGGTAGCGCGTGGCGGGGAAATCCTGCGGCATGCCCTGAAAGACATCGGTGTTTTTGTGCCGGATGGGCGAGGTCTTGCCGTGCATGAGGCGACCGGCGCGGACGACTTTGCCGCCGAAATATTGGCCGATCGATTGGTGGCCGAGGCACACGCCGAAGATGGGTTTTTTGCCGGCAAAAGCCTTGATGATGTCGAGCGTGACGCCCGCTTCGGTCGGCGAACACGGACCCGGCGAAAGGAGCACGCGATCGGGGTTTAACGCCACGGCTTGCTCGGGCGTGATCTCGTTGTTGCGGAAGATACGCTGCTCCACGCCCAGCTGGCCGTAGTATTGGACCAGGTTGTAGGTGAAGGAGTCGTAGTTATCGATGACGAGGAGCACAGAGGTTGAATAACCGCTGGAATTTGCGCGTGGTCAAGTGCGGCCGCGGGCCGGTGGCCGCGAAAACGGCGTCCGCGCGGCGCGGCGAGCGCGTCAACACCTTGCAGAGTTGCCAGCGGCGAAGCGGCTGTCGAGGGTGGGCGGCGACATGCCCGAGCACTTCCAATTGTTGAAAACCGATACGGCGACCGCCGCGCGACGCGGCCGGCTCAAAACGCGTCATGGCGTGGTGGATACACCGATTTTTATGCCGGTCGGCACGCAGGGCACGGTGAAGGCGCTCACGCCCGCGCATATCAAAGAGATCGGCGCGCAGATCATTTTGGGAAACACGTACCACCTGAATCTGCGTCCCACGAGCGAGCTCGTGAAGGAGCTCGGCGGCCTGCACCGGTTCATGGGCTGGGACGGGCCGATCCTCACCGACAGCGGCGGATTTCAGGTGTTTTCATTGGCGAAACTGCGCGACATCCGCGACGACGGTGTGGCGTTTCAATCGCATCTCGACGGGGCGAAACTGTTTCTCGGGCCGCGCGAAGTGATGACGATCCAGGCGAATCTCGGCAGCGACATCGCGATGGTGCTCGATGAATGTCCGCCGTGGCCGTGCACGCGCGAGGAATGCGCGCGCGCGGTCGAACGCAGTTTGCGCTGGGCGAAACAGTGCAAGGAGATCGCGACCGACAACGGCTTTCTCGCGAACGGCCATCATGTGTTTGCGATCGCGCAAGGCTCGACCTTCGACGATCTGCGTCGCGAGGCCGCGGAGTCGCTCGCCGCGCTCGATCTGCCCGGCTATGCGGTGGGCGGCGTGAGCGTGGGCGAACCGGAACCGGAGATGCTCAAACAAGTGGCCGCGACCACGCCGTTCATGCCTGCGGACAAACCGCGCTACACGATGGGCCTCGGCACGCCGCCGCAGATTCTGAAGATGATCGCGCTCGGCGTGGACATGTTTGACTGCGTGTTGCCGAGCCGCGTGGCGCGCAACGGACTCGTTTTCACGCCCGATGGGCCGATGAATCTGCGCAACGAAAAATATCGCGCCGATCCGCGTCCGATCTCCGAAGACGTGCACAACTACACGACGCAGTTTTCCCGCGCGTATCTGCGACACCTCACGATCGCGGGCGAGATGCTGAGCGGCACGCTGCTCACGATTCACAATCTTCACTTCTTCATCGATCTGACGGCGCAAGCGCGCGCACACATCGAAGCCGGCGATTACGATTCCTGGCATCGCGCGTGGATCGCGCGCTACGAAGCGGGCGCGGCGGAACGGCTCGCGGGCGGACGTTAGGCGCGGCGAGTCGCGCTTGCCTGCGCCATGGCGTCAGCGTGTTGGCGATTTCGCCGCGATGCGTGCGCGCCACGCGGGGATTTCTTTCTCCAACAACTCCGTCGCGAACGGCCCGTACCAATCGTAACCGGTGCGGCGCTCGCGCTCGACTTCGGCGAGCGTGTAGACCTTGCGGCCATCGCGATTGGCGAGAAACGGCTGGCTGTCGGCGAGCTCGTAGAAACGCGCCCACAACACCGGAGCGTCGGGATCGGGCACGGCGACGAGATCGTCTTTGGCAGTGTGATGATCGTAGCGAACGACCGCGGCTTTGCGTCGCTCGAGGCGCAGACCGCGGATCTTGGTGCGCTCGAACCACGCCGCGGCGTCTTCGACCGCGCGAATGATTTCCGGGGAAGGATCTTCGATGCTCATCAAATAACGCACGACTTGCACGCTTTCGCGGCTCACGAGTGCGGGCAGCTCGAAGGAACGCGCCTTTGCGGGCTCGAGCGTTTCGCGGTCGTATTGGCCGGCCCAGACGGCCCGGCGACCTTCGCTCACGACTTGGAGGCGGAGAATCAACCCATCACCGCGGGCGACGGCTTCGGCGGCACGCGCGCGACGCGTTTCATCGACGAAAGAAAACGGCGGTTTCCCCGCGGCGATTTTGCGAAGCAGTCTGAGCACGCCGGGCATGACATCGTCGGCGAACGTGATGTGGCCGTAGTAAGAATCGGTGCGCGGAGGCGAATGCGCCCAGCCGCCGTTGGGATACTGCGAATCGAGGACAAAATCGATGCCGCGCAGGCACGCGTCGCGATGACGCTCCTGGCCGGCCTGCACGTAAGCGGCGGCGAGGTATTCGATTTGTGGATACGTGTTGCGATTGTCGAAACTGGTGTCGGTCGCCTCGCGCGAGAGGCGGAGCTCGCGACGTTCCTCGGGCGGGATGATGCGCGCGGGATCTTGGTTGGTGGGCCAGCCGCCGTTGGCGCGCTGACGCAGCACGAGGTTGTCGGCGATCTCGACGATCTGCCCGGGCGCGTAGCGCGGATACTCTCGGCCGTACATGTCGTTCTGGTTTCGCCAGTGGTGGATCACGTCGGAGAAACCATCGAGCGGAATAGGTTCGTAATCAGCCGCCGGCAGCGTGCTCGCGAGCGAAGTGAGACCGGCGCACAGAACGAGCAAACGGGGTAAACGCATGCGGCGACAAAACACTGAACAGCCTCATCGTCGCAACGAAATCTCACCGCGTTAGTAATGGAAAGAAGACGGCGCCGAAAGATTTTGCCTGTGGATGGTGTGAGCGGCGTAGTGGTGGCATGACTACACGTGCCGAGAGTTTGGATGGAACGAGAGCCGGTGTTGTGAGCCATTGCCTGCGTGCGACTGTGGTTGGACGCATGATCGCGGTGGTGGCGGCGCTGATGCTGATGTCGGGCGCGAAAGTGCGTGTCGAAGCGAGCGCTGCGGAAGAGTCGCCGTACCGCATCGCGGTGATCGATCTGATGATTTTGAAGCGGCAAAAAATCAGCGCGTTGCCGCTCGCGAAAGAGCTCGGCGTGGAGGGGCTCGAAGTGGACATGGGCGGGCTCGGGAATCGCGAGACGTTCGACAATCGTCTGGCGGATCCGGCGGTGCGCGCGGAGTATCTGGCGAAGGCGCGCGAGTTGGGACTCGAATTTTGTTCGTTGGGAATGACGGGGTTTTATGCGCAGTCGTTTGCGGAGCGTCCGACGTATGAGCGCATGGTGCAGGACTGTCTCGACACGGCGGTGGCGCTGGGCGTGAAGACGGTTTTTCTGCCGTTGGGCGTGAGGGTGGATCTCGTGAAAAATCCCGAGCTGCGTCCCGCGGTGGTGGAGCGATTGAAAGTCGTCGGCGCGCGCGCGGAAGCGGCGGGAGTGGTGATCGGCATCGAGACCGCGCTCGATGCCGCGCAGGAAGCCGCCTTGCTCGATGAAGTCGGCTCGCCCGCGGTGAAGAGTTATTTCAATTTCTCAAACGCGCTGAAAAACGGCCGCGATCTGCTCGCGGAGCTGCGCACGCTCGGTCGCGACAGGATTTGTCAGATCCACTGCACGGACGACGATGGCGTGTGGCTTGAGCACAACACGCGACTCGATTTGCACGCGGTGAAAGCGACGCTCGACGAGATGGGCTGGCGCGGCTGGCTCGTCGTCGAACGCTCGCGCGACGCGAGCCGTCCGACGGACGTGAAGTGGAACTTCACCGCCAACGTCGCGTATCTGAAAAAAATCTTCCAGCCGGCGACTGCCGCGACGAACTGAGCGCGAATCGTGCGCGGCACTCAATCGAGATGACGCGGGCCGGGCGCGGTTTCGAGTTCGTGGCACGCCTTGATGAACGACGCCGCGGACCACGCTTGAAACGCCTTGCCCATGGGCCGGCCGGTGATGCCGTGCGCCCATTCGTTGAATTCCCACTCTTGATCGCGTCCGAGTTTGTTGAGGCGCGCGAGCTGCACGAGTTCGCGCACGGCGACTTCGTGGAAACCGAGCTGGTGGATGAAGCGCACCCACATGCCGCCAATGAACGGCCAGATGCCGCCGTTGTGGTAATGATTCGGCAGGTTGAGCAGATTGACCGTGTAGTAGGAGCGCCAGTCGGGATCGCCGGCCTGGACGACGGGATAAAGATTGGCGACGGGCCAGGGCGTGTTGACGCCGACTCCCCACAAGTAGCGAAACGCGATGCGCGCGCGGTCCACGTCGAGCACGTACATGAGGAATGCGAGGATGTTGCCGTAAACGTCGCACCGCCAGTTGAACGAAAACGGCGTGATTTCCGCCAACAAGTACTGCGTGTCGCCGAGGCCGAACTGACGATCGGCGAAACGATTCGCGGGCGGCGACTGCGGGTCGGACGGACGCGTGGTCGGCCAGAATGTATCCAAAACTCGACTACGAATTTTCTGCGACCAGCGCAGATAATCGGCGGCGCGATCGAACTGCCCGAGCATCTCGAGCAAACGGCCGAAGCAAACGTTGGTGCGGTACCAAAGAACTTCGTCGTAGAGCACGTTGTAGCTGCGACCGAAAAGATCGGTCCAGTCGCCGGCTTCGGGCACTTCGAGGAGGCCGTCGTTGTTGCTGTCGTGCGCGCTGAGCCAGTTCATCGCGACTTGGAGCCGCTCGGCATAAGTCCGCAGGAAGTCGAGATCGCCGGTTTTGTTGACGTAGTTGTAGACGGCGATGATCACCCACAAGCCGCTGTCGATGGAGCAGATGTTGCCCACGCCGCCGTAGTCGGGCTCGGCGGTGTCGATGCGGACGTTGGCGGGGATTTGTCCCGACGGTGATGCGGCGCGGAGAAGTGTTTCGAGCGTCGCTTTCTGCGTGGCGCGAATCTCCGGGTCATCGAGGTCGAGCGTGTAGATGACGGTCATTGAGCCGTCGCGTGCCCAGACCGAGCGGTAGTTGGCGTCGGTGCCGGTGACGGTGTTGTCGGTCAGCGAACACGCGGAGAAACCGAGCGGCGTGATGTTTTTGCGGAGCGCGACGAGGGCTTTTTCGTAGGCGGTGTCGAGGAGTTGTTTATCCTCGTCGGAAAGCGCGCCGAGTTGGGTGCCGGCGAACAGAAGACGAAAACCCGCGGACATGCGCTCGGGCGGAATGCCGGTTTCATCGGCGGACGGCGGGCGGGAAATGATGCCGTAGTGACGCAGCCCCTCGAGCACACCATCGGCGAGCACGAGGCTCGACGTGTAGATGGGCAGTTGAACCGTCGCGGTGAAGAGCTCCGGCTGCGCGTTTTGAACGATGATCCCGCGCACGCCCGGCAGCAGGAACATGCCGATGTCGTTGCCGGTGTCGCCCGCGACGAGCAGTTCTTCGGTTGAAATGTGCAGGCGCGCGGCGAGCCAGGACAGCGCGCCGCCTTTATTGGCACGACGCGGGATCACATCGAGATCGCGGGCGCTGGAATAAACGACGCAGACGTCCAGTCCGTCCGCCTGGAGTTTTTCTTCGATCTCGCGCAACGCGGAAGCGGAGGCGTTTTCCAAGAACCAGCTCGACTTGAACGCGTGTTGAAATTCGGCCGGTTGCGGGCGGATGCCCGGAACGCTGGCGATGGTCGATCGCACGCGCTCGAGATCCCAGCCCTGCGCCAACTCCGACGCGAACTCATCGAGCATGCGTCTCGAGCGCACATTAAAGATCTGCGTGCCCACGCCACCGATGATGTAGTCCGGCTCCGGCAACTCGCCCTGCTCGATCAAGTGCTGCACATCGTCGATGAGACGGCCGCTGTTGAAGACGAGCAGCGGCCGCGAGTCGGGCGCGAGTTGCGCCCACGCGGCTTTGAAGCGGTTGGCCGCTTCAGGATTGCCGAGCAAGGTGCCGTCGAGATCGGAGCTGAAGAGTTTGATCGGGCGGACCGTGGTGGAGGGGGAGTCGCTCATGAGAAGCTGCGAAGAAACAACGAACGCGTGAGAAAGAAGAAGAGATGGCGTTCAATCGCCGTCGTTCCAAGGCTCGTCCCATTCGTTGTCCGCGAACGACGCCGCGGAGACGCGTTCTTCGACGAGGCTGATGAGCTGTTGGGCGATGCCGGTCCATGTGAAGAGACTGCGAGCCTTGTGCGCGCCCATGCGGGAAAGACGCGCGGCAAGTCGCGGATGTTTGAGGGGCTTCACAATCATGATGCCGAGATCTTCGCGGTCAAAAGGATCGCCGTAGAGCGCGTGACGTCCGAAGGAAATCGCGCGGAAAAGTCCGCCGTGAATCGTGACGACCGTAGGCGCGCCGCAAGCCATCGCTTCGATTGCGGTCATGCCGAATGGCTCGTAGCGACTCGAGAGGACAAACACATCGGCCGCCCGGTAATAATCCGGAAGATCGGCTTCGTCGACGAAACCGCCGAAACGCACGCGCTCTTTCAGGCCGAGCGAATCGACCTGTGCGGTGAGTTCGTTGAGAATCTCTTGTTCGTGCGGATTCAATTTTTCTCCGCCGACGGCGAGATGAAGCATGGCGTCGGGAATGCGTTTGGCGACGAGCGAAAACGCATCGACGAGCAGGTCGTAGCCTTTGTTGCGCGCGAGACGACCGATCGCGAGGACGACGTGACCGCTGAAGCCGAGGCGCTGACGAATGCTTTCGCGCGAGGCGTTGCTGACAGGATAAAAACGTGTGTCGTCATAACCTGGCGGGATCATGTGCACGTGCTCGGTGACCGTGCCGTAGTCATTGGTGATCATGTCGAGCTGAGGCGGGGTGGTGGCGATGACGGCGTCGCACGCGCGATACAGAAGCGTTTCCTGTCGGATGCGTTCGCTGAAGTTGTACTTCTTTTCGAAGTTGGCCGCGTCTTCCGGGAAGTCGGTTTCCATCAGTTGTTTTTTCCACAAGCCGAGCGAATGCGGCGTGTGAATGTGCGGCACGTCGAGCGCGTCGGCGAGACGCTGGGTCGCGTAGCCGGCATCCCAGTAATGGCTGTTGAAAAACCGGTACGAGAGGTTGTGGGCTTTGATGTAGCGCAGGGCGTTTTCGGCCCATTCGGCGAGATGTTCGACGAGGTATTCCTTGGGAATGAATTTTTTTCCGCCGCAAGGCACGCGAATGACGCGCACGCGTTCGTTGATGACGTCGATCTGCGGTTGGCCTTCGAACTGGCGCGTCCAGATGTCGACCTCGAAGCCGAGTTGCGCGAGCTTCTTGGAGAGCTCGATAACGTAAACGACCTGTCCTCCGGTGTCGGCGGCGCCCAGAGGCGGATTCGCGGCGACGTATCCATGTGTGGATACCATGCCGATGCGAGGAAGCGGTGGTTCGGTGGTAGGAGAATTCATAGGCGGTAGGCGATAACGGCGCGCGACCCAGGGCGGCGCCGTGAGTGGATCCGCGGACACTATAATCCGCGGACGGCAGCCGCGCTTGGCGGTTGCCTGTGGGCCGGCCGCGCACACGGGAGCGAGAAGTACGCCATTACGGCAACGCACGTTGCGTGCCGGCTCGCGTGTGCGACCGATGTCACCACAACGCCTTACACTGGGAGTGCCGAGAATTTTTTTCCGCGGCGCGATTTGGGAGTGGGCAAAATGCAGCCGCCACCGAGGGGCGGAGCGGCAAATTGCGCGCGAAAGTTTTTTGTCAGCGCGCCGCTTCGCTCGCGAGCCAGCGGTTGAGCGTGGCGGCGAGATCGGCGAATTTCACGGGCTTGGACAAGTAGTCGTCCATGCCGAGCGAGAGGCAGCGTTCCCGTTCGCCCGCGACGACATTTGCGGTGAGCGCGATGATCGGAATACGTGTGCCCGGTTCTTCGCGGCGGCGAATCTCGACGGTGGCGTCGTAGCCATCGAGCTCGGGCATGTGGCAATCCATCAACACGAGGTCGAACGATTCGCGCGCGAGCGCTTCGAGCGCCTGACGACCGTTTGCGACGACCGTGGCGCGATGACCGAGTTTCACGACCATGTGACGCGCGAGCGTTTGATTCACGGGGTTGTCCTCGGCGATGAGGATGTGCGCGTTGGTGCGGGCGACAAACTCGGCGGCTGGTGCGGGAGCTGGTGTGTTGCTGCGAGCCGGGGCACCGGGAGCCGCCCATGCTTTTCCCAACGCACTGAGCAGCGCGGAACGTCGCACCGGTTTTTGGAGAACGGCGACGATGCGCGCTTTGTCCATCAGCGGACGTTTGTCGTGCAACAACGTGGTGCTGAGCAACGCGACGGGTGTTTGCGCGAGCGCAGGATCGGCGAGAAGTGTTTCAGCCAAAGCGAGTCCGTCGGCTTGCGCATCGGCCAAGGCGAGATCGTAAGGACGTTTTTCGCTCAGCGCGTGGCGGATCGCATCGAGGCCGCTCGCGGCGTCGGTCGCCTCGTCGACGTGAATCTTGCGCGCGCGCAGCGAATCGGCGAGCGCGTGACGGTGCAGCGCGTGCCGATCGATAAGCAATACGCGGCGTCCCGCGAAATCGGGCAGCGATACCGGCTCGGCCGACGTCACGGGTTCGAGCGCGAGCGTGAACCAAAATGTGGAGCCGCGGCCCAGCGCGGATTGAAGACCCACGCGACCGCCCATGAGTTCGACGAGCTGGCGAGAGATGGCGAGGCCGAGCCCCGTGCCGCCGAAGCGACGCGTGAAGGAACCATCGACTTGCGTGAACGACTGGAACAGGCGCGTAGACGCTTCGGGAGACAGGCCGATGCCTGTATCCATAACTTCAATACGCAGGCACGCGCGGTTGTCGTTGCACGGTTCGCGCACCAGGGTGATGCGCACCTCGCCGGTTTCGGTGAACTTGATCGCGTTGCTGACGAGGTTGAGGAGGATCTGCCGGAAACGGCCGGGGTCGCCCATGACCTGTTCCGGGATCGATTCGTCGATGCGATAGGCGAATTCGAGATCTTTGCGGAACGCGGATTCGGCGAGCAACTCGGCGACATCTTCGACCGCTTCGCGCGGACTAAAGGCGGTTTTCTCGAGTTCGAGTTTGCCGGCTTCGATCTTCGAGAAATCGAGGATGTCGTTGATGATGCCGAGCAGCGCTTCGGCGGATTTGCGCACGGTCTCGGTGAAGTGGCGTTGCTCGTCGTCGAGGCGCGTGTCGAGGAGGAGCCCGGTCATGCCGATCACGCCGTTGAGCGGCGTGCGGATTTCATGGCTCATGTTGGCCAGGAAAAGACTCTTCGCCTGCGTGGCGGCCTCCGCCTGGTCCTTGGCGCGTGCGAATTCGCGGGTGCGCTCGGCGATGCGTTGTTCGAGCAGTTCGTTGTCGCGACGAAGCTTCCGGGTGCGAAGGCGGAAAAACAGATACGCCGCCACGCCCGCGACGACCGCGATGCTCAGATAAAACCACCACGTCTCGTAATACGCGGGAATGCGGCGCACGGGCAGCGACGCGCCGTGGAGATTCCACACACCGTCATTGTTGGCGGCGACGACGCGAAAGTGATACGTGCCGGGGCGGAGATTGGTGTAATAAGCGGTGCGACGCGTGCCGGCGTCGATCCATTGAGGATCGTGTCCCTCGAGTTGGTAGCGGAAGACGACACGTTGCGCGCGCAGGAAGCTCGGCGCGGTGTATTCGATGGTGAGATCGCGCGCGTCGGCGGCGATGACGATTTCATCGTGGCCGTTGCCAACGGATTCGCCGTTCACGAGCACGTTTTCGATCAGCACGGGCGGCGGCACGCGATTGACGGGCACTTTGGTCGGATCGACCGCGACGAGGCCGCGATACGTGGCGAACCAAAGCCGTCCGTCGGGCGTGGAGGCCAAGGCCGGTTGCGAGCCGAAACCGACTGTGCTGGCGATGATGCCGTCGGTCTCGCTGGCGACGGAGAACGTGTTGCTGCGACGTTCGCCGCGCGCGATGGCGAGCAGTTCGGTCTTTGGCGCCCATACGATGCCGCGCGGCGTGCCGAGCCACATGCGTCCGTGGGCGTCTTCCGCGATGGCGGAAACGATGTCGTTGAAAGGCGCCGAGAGATCATCCGAGGCCTGCCAGTTGCCATCGGGCTGGAGCAGGAGAAGCCCCATGCCTTTGGCGCCGACCCACAGGCGATCTTCGGCATCGCAATACAGTGCGCGTACTTCGTCGACGGGCGCGCCGCTGTCGGGATTCCACACCTGCACGCGTTGGTCGTCCTTCCATTTCACCAGACCGCCGATGCGCGCTCCGAAATACAGGGCGCCGTCGCGATCCTCGGCGATGGCCATGACGGGAATGGAGGCCGAAATGCCCACCGCCTCATTCATCGATGTGAATTCGCCGTTGGCGAAACGGAGCAGCCCGTTTTGTTCGGTGCCGAGCCAGATGTTGCCGTGGCGATCTTCGAACAGGCTGCGCATGCCGCGTACGTTGCTCATCGTGGCGGTGGTGCCGTCGGCGTGGCGGACGAGCAGCGAGCCGCGTCGGCCGATCCACAGGCGACCGACGCGATCGTGGAGGATGGACCAGATTTCCGCTTCGGGGCCGGTGTCCGCGGGCAAATCGATGGGCGTGATTTTGCCATCCGGTGCGATGCGAACGACATGCCCGGCCGGCAACGCGGCCCAGAGGTTGCCCTCGGGATCGGCGGCCACACTGCGCACGGCGTCGGCGGGCAGGCCGCGGTTGGCGTCCCACATTTGGAAACTGGTGCGGCGGATGCGCGAAATGCCGTAGCCGGCGGTGCCGATCCACAGACCGTCTTCGTGATCCTGCAAAATCGCCCGGCAATGATCGACGGCGGGCAGCGTGAGGCGGTGGAAAACGTCGTCGTTGGCATTGCTCATCACGAAAAGCTGGCGGGCGAGCGCCCACATGCGTCCGTGACGATCTTGCCAGATTTGCGTGACGGGTTCGTGGCCGAGACCGTTGTCCGCGCCGTAGTGCGTGAGCGTGTCGCCGAGGAGACGGAAGAGTCCTTGATTTTCCCCGGCAAACCACACGCCGCCGTCGGTATCCTCCGTGATTTGGCAAATCGAAGTCGGGCGGTAGTGCTCGTTTTGGAAACGTTCGAAACGTCCTTCCTGCGTCCGGTAGATCAACTCGCCCTCGCGCGGGCTCAGCCACAAGCGTCCGGAACTGTCGGCAAACGCGGTTCGCAGGACGGCATCGGCCGGCAAAATGCCCTCGACCACGTGCTGCACCAACCGATCGCCCACGAGTTCATGGAGACCGTTGCCCAGCGTTGCGATCCAGAGGCGATTATCGCGATCGCGCGTGATGCCGGTCACGCCGACGGTGAGCCCGGCGATGAGCTCGATTTTTCCGTTTCGCCAACGCGAAAGTCCCTTTTGCGAACCGATCCAGAGAGTGCCGTCGGGTTCGGCGAAGAGCGAGCGGATGAGATTGTGCGGGAGTCCGGGGGTGTTGCGGACGCGGTAATTGACGAACCGAATGCCATCGAAGCGCGCCAGGCCGTTTTCCGTTCCGGCCCAAAGGTAGCCGTCGGCGGACTGGGCGAGCGTAGCCGCGACATTATGCGGCATGCCTTCCTCGACACCGTAAGTATGTGCCGCGTGAGGGAGATGAGAAAATGCGAGGGGTTCTTTCGCTTCGAGCGATGAAAAGGCCGCTCCTGCGCAAAGGGTTAGGATAAACCTGCTCGCACGCCACCAGCGTCGAGTTCGCAAGAAGATGCCGACTTGTCCCGACGAGTCAGCAGCAGGCAGGGTATCCATCGCGGCTTACATCGGTGCGAACCGGGTAAAGTTAAGAGGGAAGCAACTGCTGAGGAATGCCATGTAACAGGGGAAAACGGGTGGGAAAGCGGGGGGAAACGCGAAGCGCTAAGAACGCGCCGGCGAGGCGGCGTCGGCGTGGATTTTCCATCTTAGAATGACCACGGGATCAATGGGAAAGAAGAGGTAACGTCGTTGTGGCTTGAGTCCGAAGTCGCGCACGTCCAGCCGCGCTTCGCCTTCCGTGTAAACCTGTGTGCCGTCGCGATGGATGGTGACGGGAAAAATCAGGTCGCGGCTATGACCGTGGAAAATGATCTGGCCGCGCGCCGTGAAACGATCCGCTTGCTGAGTGGGTTCGAGCGCCGTGAGCGTGAAGACGCATTCGGGGAATTGCTCGGTGTTTTGCCAGTCGCGCATGGCTTGGTCGCGCTTGTTCACGCCGGAACGTAAATCGGTGAAACGAAAACGTAACTCCGCGCGCCCGAGGCCGCCCGGCGTGGCGGGGTCGAGGCTTAGATCCAGCGTGTAGGCCACGAGTTTTCCTGAGAAACCGCCGGAGACATCGGTGACGTGATATTCGATGCGCGAGCGTTCGAAATCCACCGTCAAGGGGATTTCCGCCGCAAAGGCGGGCGTCGATGCGAGCAGCAAGACAGGCAGCCAAATCCACTTCATGCTTCGACGCTGGTGCATGAATGGCTCGCGGGGAAGCGCGATGTGAGGCCGCTGCGGCGGATTAATACTTGTTCACGCGAAGCGACCCCGCATCGTCCCCGCCATGGCCGGCGCCAAACCGTTTATTTTTATCTGCGGAGCGGATGACTTTCTTGTCAGCCGCGCGGGCAAGGCGCGCTTCGACGAACTCGCGAAGGACGTGGAAGACGAGTTTTCCCGCGAAGTGCTCAGTGGGTTCGCGGGCAATGTCGGCGAAGTGGAAAACGCCATCAATCGCTTCCGCGAAAGCGTGCAAACCGTCTCCATGTTTGGCGGCAAACGCCTCGTGTGGCTCAAAGACGTGAATTTCCTCGCGGACTCCGTGACCGGCCGCGCCGAGAGCACGCTGAAGCTCGTCGAAGACCTCAAGGAATTGCTCGCGGCCAACGATCCGGAGCAAGTGACCATCCTCATCACGGCCACGCCCATCGATCGCCGGCGTGCGTTTCCGAAATGGTGCGAAAAAAACGCGGAGTTCACGCTCGTGGGCGGCGATGGCGACAACGCCGAAGCGCTCGCCGGCGTGGTGCTCGCGGAAGCGCGTCAACTCGGCGTGACGTTTGGCGAAGGCGCGCTGGAGCTCCTGCTCGCGAAAGTCGGCGCCAACACACGTCTGCTCATCGAAGAAACGCACAAACTCGCGACCTACGCGGGCGAGGGAAAACCCATCGAGGAAGCGCACGTGGCCGAGCTCACGCCCAACGTGGCCGAAGGCGATTTTTTCGAGGCGGCCGAAGCGTTTTTCAGCGGCGATCTGAAGTGGACGCTGCAGGCGCTGCACCGGCATTTTTTCACGGGCGGCGATGCGCGCCCGATCATTTCCGCGCTGCAAAATCGCAACCGCATCCTGCTCCAAGTGCGCGCGCTGCTCGACGCGGGCGAGGTGCGGCTCGGACCGCGCGGGCTCGATGGTTTGCCGAAAGCGCAGAGCACGTATGGCCGGCATTTCGTCGGGGCGACGGAGAAAAGCGCGTACAATATTTTCAGCCAAAATGCCTGGTATGTCGGCAAACTCGCGAACACGGGAAAGCTGCCGACACTGCGGCGTCTGATCGATAATCAACATGAGTTCATCGCAGCGTTCGATGCGCTCGTGAAACGCCCGCAGGAGCAGGAAGAAGTGCTGCGCGAGATGGCGGTGCGCTGCCTGTCGACGTGAGGTGCGCTGGCGATTTGAATGAACGTTGAAATCGATCTCCCCGCGAGACGGCGTGCGTTGGTCGCGTCGCTGCTGACGGTGTCCTTCGGCTGCAACATCGCGATGTTGTTCCTGCCGTTCATGGATCTGCGCACGGGCCTGAGCACGGAACCGTATTCGTTGGTGAATTCCATCGAGATGTTGTGGAGCTCCGGGCTCTACGTGCTGGCAGCGTTGGTGGTCGGATTCTCGGTGGTGTTTCCCTTTGCGAAACTTGCCGTGCTCGCCGCGGTTTGTCTCGCGGGCCGCATCGATGCGCGCAACGCCACGTGGCTCGCGTGGGTCGAGCGACTCGGCAAGTGGTCGATGCTCGATGTGTTTCTCGTGTGCATCATCCTCACGCTGACGTCCGGCCAGGTGCTCGTCGGCGCGGAGCCGCGCAGCGGAATTGTTGTATTCGTGGTGGCGATACTGCTGAGCCTGCTCGCCGGACAATTGCTTGCGGCGTTGGAAAAGCCGACTCCCGTGACCATCGCCGACGGATCGCGCGCCGATGTGTGGCGCGGCGGCGTGTGGCTGGTGTTGTCGGGGCTCGCGCTCGCCGGTGCGGTAGCGCTGCCGTTTTTGCGCATCAGCGACTGGCTCCTCGCGGATCGTGCGTACAGCATCGTGCAACTTGTGCCGACGCTTTGGGGCGAAGGCGCGTGGACGCCTGCGATCGTGATCGGTGCGTTTTTATTGCTCGCGCCGTTCGTTTCCTGGCTCGCCAGCTGGCAATGGTGGTGGCTGCGCCGTGCGGGCAAACCCGCCGATGTTGCTTATCGCCGCATGACGATCGCGCGACGCTGGAGCATGCTCGATGTGTTTGGTCTCGCGCTCGCGATCTTCCTCGTGGAAGGCGAGTACCTCATGAAAACCGAGGTGCGCTGGGGCGCGCTATTTCTCGTGGCGTTGGTGGCGGTGCAAGTGATTGCGCAGGCCGCGCTCAATCGCGCGTTTCCGGCGGAGAAATAAGCGCGAGGCGAGGGCAGGGGGCGCGGTTGTGCCTCGTTTTGGAGTTTGCCGAGCGGCGGTTGGCGTCACTTACCTTGGGCCAATCATGTCCCAAGCCACCGCCTCCATTCCCAACGTGCTCGCCGAACGCTACGCCTCGCCCGCGTTGAAGGAAATCTGGTCGCCCGCCGGCCGCATCGCCATCGAGCGCGATTTCTGGATCGCCGTCATGAAGGGCCAGCGCGCCCTCGGCGTGAAGATCTCCGCGCAGGCCATCGCCGACTACGAGAAGGTGAAAAACAAGATCGACCTCGCCTCGATCGACGCGCGCGAACGCACGACGCTGCATGACGTGAAGGCGCGCATCGAAGAGTTCTCCGGACTGGCCGGGCACGAGTGTATCCATCTGGGCCTTACAAGCCGCGACCTCACGGAAAACGTCGAGCAGCTGCAGGTTCATCGCTCGCTCGCCATCGTGAAGATGAAAGCCGCCGCCGCGCTCATCGGTCTCGCGAAACAGGCGAAAGCGCACCGCGCGCTGATGCTCACCGGCCGCACGCACAATGTGCCCGCGCAACCGACCACGCTCGGCAAACGCATCGCGATGTTTGGCCAGGAAGTGCTCGCGGCGTACACGCGACTTGACGAGTTGATCGCGCGTTATCCGGTGCGCGGCCTCAAAGGCGCGGTCGGCACGCAGCTCGATCAGCTCACGCTGCTCGGCGGTTCCGCGGCCAAAGTGGCGAAACTGGAGCAGGCCGTTCTCAAGCACCTCGGTTTCAAACAAGCGCTCTTCGCCGTCGGTCAGGTTTATCCGCGCTCGTTGGACTTCGAAGTCGTCTCCGCGCTCCATCAACTCGGCGCCGCCGCGGCGAGCTTCGCGACCACGCTGCGCTTGATGGCAGGACAAGGGCTGCTCACCGAAGGTTTCCAAGCGGGCCAGGTCGGTTCGTCCGCGATGCCGCACAAGGTCAACGCGCGCAACTGCGAGCGCATCTGCGGTTTTTCGACGATCCTCAGCGGCTATGTCACGATGACGGGCGCGCTCGCCGGTCATCAATGGAACGAAGGCGATGTGTCGTGCTCGGTCGTGCGCCGCGTGGCCCTGCCCGATGCGTTCTACGCGATCGACGGTTTGCTCGAGACGTTGCTCACGGTGTTGAAGCAGATGGATGTTTTCCCGGCGGCCATCGCGGCGGAAAACACGCGCAACCTGCCGTTCCTCGCCACCACGACCATCCTCATGGAAGCGGTGAAAAACGGCGCCGGTCGCGAAACCGCGCACGAAGCGATCAAGGAGCACGCGCTCGCGGCGGCCAAAGCCATGCGCTCCGGTGGCGGCGACGCCGATCTCGTCGGCCGTCTCGCCGGCGATGCACGCCTCAAACTCACGCGCGCCAAGCTTGAGAAAATCCTTTCTGAAGGCAGCCGCTTCGTCGGCGCGGCCCCGCAACAAGTTGATACCTTCCTCGCCGAAGTCGCCCGTGTGACCAAAGGCGTGAAAGGCGCGGCGACTTACCAGCCCGGCAAGCTGCTGTGAGTTTCGCAGAGTGAAGGATCGCCACTCGGGAGCGCCGGCGGCTCGCCGGCAATTCCCGACAAGCCGGCCAGCGGCCGACGCTCTCAATAGCCATGTGACGACGGCCAGACTGCCCAAAGTGCGGATAAATAACTTGGGCGGCTTTCCAGTTTATCAAAGACTACGAGGAATCGCCTTCGCCGATGTCTATCATCGCAATCCGCTGGCAGTGGCGGGCTACGGTGTTAGCTGCCGTGGAAATTTGAGTTTGCCAGCGGGAAGCGTGCTCCGCTTCCTTGGCCCCTCACGTTTTTTTCAACCTTTCATACACAACCATCGCCATGTCCGAACTCGTAGGAAACGTCTTGGTGGGCCAGTCGGGAGGCCCCACCGCCGTCATCAATGCCAGCCTTGCCGGGGTTGTCGCCGAAGCGCTTAATCATGGCGAAATCGAGGAAATCTACGGCGCGCTCAACGGCGTGCTCGGCATCCTCAACGAAGACTTCATCGATCTCGCCGCGCAATCGCAGCAGACGATCCGCAATCTCCGTCACACGCCGGGCGCCGCTCTCGGCACCTGCCGCTACAAGCTGAAGAAGCAGCAAGACTTCGAACGCGTGCTCGAAGTGTTCAAGGCGCATAACATCCGCTATTTCTTCTACGCTGGTGGCAATGATTCGCAGGACACCGCAGACAAGATTTCCAAACTCGCGCAGGAGCAAAACTACGAGCTGCGCGTCATCGGTATTCCGAAGACGATCGATAACGATCTGCCCACCACCGATCACTGCCCCGGTTACGGCAGCGTGATCAAGTTCGTGAGCACCACCGTGCGCGAACTCGCCTGCGACAACGAAGCGATGGGGCAGCATGATCTCGTTTCGATCCTCGAAGTCATGGGCCGCAACGCCGGCTGGATCGCCGCCGGCTCCGCTCTCGCGAAACGCCGCGATCATCCGCACGATCCTCCGCACCTCATCTATCTCCCCGAAGTCGCGTTCTCTACTGAGAAGTTTGTCGCCGATGTGCAGCGCGTGTTGAAACGCGAGAAATACTGCATGATCGTCGTCGGCGAAGGTCTCGTCGATGCCGACGGCAACTACGTCTCCGCCGCGGAAACGACCGACGCTTTCGGCCACGCCCAACTCGGGGGCGCCGGCGAATACCTCAAGTCGCTCGTCGAACAATATCTCCCCGGCATCAAGGCTCGCGTCGCCAAGCTCGGCATCACGCAGCGCGCCGCTGCGCACGCCGGTTCCAAGACCGATGCTGACGAAGCCTTCCTCGCCGGTCAGGCCGCGGTGAAGGCCGCGGTCGCGGGTGAAACCGATGTCATGGTCACGCTCGTGCGTGGCGACACCGATCACTACAGCGTCGAAACCGGCCTCGCTCCCTTGAGCGAAATCGCCAACGGCGTGAAGAAGCTCCCGCGCGAGTGGATCAACGAAGACGGCACCAGCATGAACCACCAGTTCGTGCGTTATGCGCAGCCCTTGATCCAAGGCGAAACGCCTGTGCCGTACGAAAACGGCCTGCCGGTTTTCGCGCGTTTCGAAAAACAGCGCGTCGAAAAGCGCCTCGCGCCCTACCAGGTCTGATTTGCGGCCAGCAACGACTGTCCACACACCAAACTAAACCGCATCGCGGCGACACGTTCCTCCGGAAACGCTCCCGCTCTCCGAGGCCGGTCCACACGACCGGCCTCGGCCGTTTCTGGAAACGTCGCTTCGGCTTGCGACGGCGGCGCTGCGCTGCGATGACGTCGCCTCTTATGGCATCACTCCCCGCTCAATTCGCCGACGTCACGGTCCTCACCAAGGCCAACATTTATTTCGACGGCAAAGTCATCAGCCATTCCGTCCTCTTCGCGGATGGCTCCAAGAAAACGCTCGGGCTCATCTATCCCGGTTCCTACCACTTCGGCACCGATGCCGCGGAGCGTATGGAGATCGTCGCCGGCTCGTGCAAGGTCACGCTCGACGGGCAGACTGAAACCAAGGCGTATCAAGCCGGTGAATACTTCGACGTTTCCGCCAGGAGCGGTTTCACCATCGAGGTGGCTGACGGCATCGCCGAGTATATCTGCTCGTTTTTGAAGTAAGCGAATAAAGCGCGCGCCGCGGTAGATCGCGGGCGCGCTTTTCTGTTGGCGGAGAGAGCAAGCATCCGGCGGTGTATCCAATAATCGAATACAGTCATCTAGGATGCTTGCGCGCTGGCAGGTGAATGGGCGCGAATCTGGCCATTTGTTGATAAACACGAATAGTGGCGGCGAGCGCATCGGTAGCACGGGATGCGAAATGTTCGGCGCCGCTACAGCGTGATCAATTTACGCCGTTAGCGCATTTCAAATAATAGCACCTTGGGCGCGCAGGCGGCCCATCGGCAGCTGACGGCGGGCCTGGCGCCCCCGGTTCAACGGCTACAACGTAATTAAAAATGCCACTGATAAAATTGTCGAAAATGCGCGTGCTTATTGCCGTGCTGTCTGTGTGTATCCATAATTAGGATACGTGCTTTAGGAGAGGATTCACGCGCGCACGTGTCCTAAAAAAGCGGCTCTCTGCAAGTGGGTTGCGTAAGTTGAGTCAACAATGCGCACTATGGTCGCGTTGAGTGGGAAAATATAAATAGCACGCTGTGGCTCTCCTCTCGGAGCACGTGTGTCTCCGCCGACATTTGTTGGTGTAGTGTGCCGTGGCTCCTGTTTTGCAGACTCTACTCCACACTCCGTTCAACTCCATTTGACCCCGAATCCTCGCGTTGTTTCGCCGCCTTGCCGGCTAAAAATCGACCGCATGGCCCTTAGTTATGTCATCACAATGATCACGCGTCTTGATCACCCAATGGCGAGTATAATCGCCCGCCTTTTTCGCCGACTGACACGGAGCAAATGTACAGCTGTTTTCGCGGCCACGTTTGTATTTACCGTAGCGGCTGTCGCGCAATCGAACACCGGTATTGTTAAGGGACGCGTTTCCAACGCGGCCACGCAAAAGTATCTGATGAGCGCGGAAGTGGTCGATAAAACCACGAAGCGCAGCGTTTATACAGACGCCGATGGCACGTTCATCCTGATATTGCCGGAGGGCGAGCATACACTTGTCGTCAGCTACGGCGGACTCGATAGCAAAGAAGTTCCGGCAACGGTCGTTGCGGGCGAAACCATCCAGGTGGACGTGCGGCTCACGAGCGCTGATTACGGTGCTGAGTTTGCGGACGAAGAAGTGTTGGTGCTTTCGCAATTTGTCGTCTCGGCGGAACGCGAAGGCCGCATGGCGTCGATCGCGCAGCAGAAGGCGTCCGACGTGATGGTGAACGTGCTATCGTCCGACGAATTTCCAAATGTCGCCGGTGCGAATCTCGGCGATTTCCTGCGAAATATTCCTGGCATCGATGTTATGGATAACGGCTCCGATCCGCGCGATATCATGATTCGCGGCATGGATTCGCAGATGGCGAGCGTCACGTCGGACGGTATGCGTATGGCCAATGCGGCGGGCACGGATGGCAACACGCGCGCCTTCAATCTCGATCAGATTTCCATCCAAAACTACGAGACCATCGAAGTGTATAAAACACCGACCGCGGCCATGGCGGCGGACTCCGGTGGCGGCTCGATCAATCTCGTCAGTAAAAGCGCCTTCAACCTCAAGGAGCGCCGCATTTCGTTCCAGGCGGGCGGCATGGTGAACGGAGACAATCTCAAATTCGGTCGTAACCGCGGTTCGAGCGGCAACGAGTACAGCACCCGGCCGGTGGGTAATTTTTATTTTGCTAATTCGTTTCTGAACAACCGGCTCGGCGTCGTAATCACGGCGAATTACAACGATATCTACGCGATCGCCGAGACCGCGAACGCTAATCGCCGCACTCTCTACGAAGGCAATCAGACGGCGAGTGCTTATCATCCGGTGGGGGATGAATTCGGCAGTTATTTGCGCAGTATGAACTACTCATACAATACAGGTCTCACGCGTCGCACATCGTTCTCCGCCAACTTCGATTATAAACTCACGTCGGACATCAAGCTGTATCTCAACAGCCAGGTAAACACGAGTTTCATCAGCAGCGGCGCGCAGAATTTGAGCACGGATAACGCGGAGCCGGACTCGCGTGTGGTCACTGCCGGCACTTTTAGCGGACAGATGCCGGATCATTATATCACGAGTGAGGAAGGCTATCAGATTCCGATCTGGGTAGCCAATCGCTCGACGGTGATCACCGGTTCCAATGACATTCGCGCCAATACGATTCAAGACGCGGCGAACAGCAAAGGCGCGGGCATTTCCACCGGATTGGAAATCCTCAACAAAATCGGCCACGGAACGATGTTCTCCGGTGGGGCGGAGTATAAAAAGGGTCCTTGGAAGATAAACCTCGATGCGGGCATCTCCCAGTCGACCAATCACTACACGACCCCCGATGGCATGACTATCAGTGCGGCGACGGCTTATCTGCGTGGTATCGATTACCGGATCGATATGCCGTTGGGCACCGATTATCCGATGATCACGCAGCTCAACGGTCCGGATATCTACGATTTGTCCAACTACGTGAGCCGCGCCGTCGGCGGAAACAATGGTCCGCTGGTCAGCGTTCCGGGTACGAATCGTAATGTTCCCACGGCCGCGGGCGTTCCGCTGGTGATTCCCGGCGTGAGTCTTGTGGATAATAACACCGGCGCGGTCGTTCGCACTTATCCGCAGGTGCAGATGGCGCGTGGCAACTACGGTCCTTTCCAGGTGAGCAACGGTCGCTGGCTGAATACCAAAGATAAGTTCACGACCGCCAAGTTTGATGCGAAGCGTTCCTTTGTCGCACCGATACCGATGTATATCCAAATCGGCGCGCTTTTCCGCGAGCAGGAGCGTCATACGGATAAAAACGGGCAGTCGCGCTGGTTCTTCAATGGCACGACCGACGAGCTCCAGCAGGTTCTGGAGGCCGTCAAGTCGCCCGATCTCAATGCGTCGTTTGGGCCGTACCATCCGGTCCCATACTTCAGTCTGCCGTATATCGATCAGTATTTTCAGGCCAACCGTCACAAGTTCACCGAAGACGTGGTGTGGCGTACGGAAACGCAGCGTACCGGGGACAAGCTTTCGCGCGAGCGTGTCGAGGGCGGTTATGGCATGTTCAACCTCAAGCTGTGGGGGCTGAGCGCGCTGCTCGGTGTGCGTTATGAACGCACGCAGCAATCCGGCCGCGGCCAGATCACCGACAACGACGCCACCGCCGAGCGCGCGGCGGAGATGCTTATGGATTACGTGCGCGGTTACGGTTATGCCGACATCACGGCGGCCTATAACGACACGGGCATAAATCCCATCACGGGTAAGAGCGGCCGCGAACTGGTGACCGGTTTCACCGTGAATCAGGCACAGGCGCTGGAGCTGACCAATCTGCGTTTTGCCCGTGTGGGTACGGTGAATAAAACCTACGGCGATTGGTTCCCGAATGTTCAGCTGAAATATAATCTAACCCGCGATTTGCTGGCGCGTGCCAGCTACAACAAATCGATCGCGCGCCAGCCATTCGATCGACTCCTGCCGGGCTACACCGTCTCATCGAATACCGAGGGGTTTTATACGGTGACGATGAACAACCCGTCGCTGAAGCCGATCTACTTTAATAACTACGACGTTTCGCTAGAGTATTACACGAAGCAGGGCGGTTCGGTCTCGCTGGGCTATTATTTCAAGGACGTAGAAAACTACACCGCCAATGTGACGGAGGCGATCACGCCCGACGGCGTGTACGACTATGACTTGAGCAGTTATGTCGGAGGCAATTTGGAGCGTCCGATCAACGTGGGTGGAGCCAAACACTGGGGCATCGAGCTCTCGGTGTCCCAACGCCTGGGAATCGTCAGCGATTATCTTCGCGATTTCCAGATCTACGCCTCGTACACCTACCAGGATGCCAAGACGAGCTCGGCTTTTAATAGCACGGATTCTCTGACCGGACTCGACGAGCGGCCGAAGTATATGCCGGTCCGAAACGCGGTTCCCAAAAAATATAAAGTCAATCTCAGCTATCGTCGCAATGCCCTGAATGCGAGTCTGTCGTATAGCTGGATCGGTACGTACATGACCAATGGTCCCTATCGCATCAGCGGAGGCGCCGACGATTCGGCGTTCGTTTATCTGTATCGCGATGCGCGCGGCACGTTCGATACCGCCGTGTCCTATAAGTTCTATCGAAGGTATAGCGCATATATCGAGGTGAAGAATCTCACCAATGAGCCCGTGCGTAACTATCTCCATTCCCGCAATTGGGTACAGAACTACAACATCTACGGACCCTTCATCTACTTCGGCATCAAGGGCACGTTCTAATCCCAGCCACAGGACGACACGATCATGGAAACTTTCTCTTCATTCCGCTCTCTCTTCTCCTCACTTCTCGGTCTGGCCGTGGGAACATCTGCAGTGACGGGTGTTGTTTATGCACAGGAGGCGGTGCCGGTTGCTATTACGCTTACGCGTACTCCGACGCGCGGAGCCCCGCCGGTTGCGATTACCATCGATCCGCCTGGCGACGGCTGGGATTACAGCGCCGCGGCGCCTGTCCCGGGCAGCACGTGGAATCGTGTTTTTGCGCCCACGCAAACTCCGGGCGCGACGGGGACGTGGACGGAGGAGGTTCCGTTCATTTTCGACTCCTTGAATAATGCCCAGCTTTATAGCATGTCGGGCGCGCTCAGCCAGGTTCGCCTGACGGCCGCTTTGCTGGGCACGCACGCCAGTCGCGCGGAGCCGACCGATGCGAGCGTGGGCGAAGCGCAGGCGCCCAAGGCTCTCCTCGACGCGTATTGGCGCGTTTTCGACGGAACGGCTTATATTCGTTTCACCTTCACCGGCCTGGCGCCCAATACGCACTATCTCCTGTATTGCTATTCGAGCACCAACAACCAGGGCGGTAAATATATTCTGCATCCGTCCAATTTCCCGGCCGGCAAGGAATCGGATTTTATCTATCCCGGCATGGTCGGCGATGAATATAAAACAGCGTTTGTCGATCTGGCCGGGCACGCCGGTTCCGCGACGTTGTTCAAAGTAGATTCTGCGGGTAAAAAGACGATCATCCCGCCCGCGCGCGCGAACACGCCGGCGGTTTCCGGGAGTAACACGATGTGGGGCGCGATCCATGCAGTCTCCACGGCTTCCGGTGAGATCGTGTTTCGCACCGACACTTCAGCACTGGGCAACCGCCGCCAATATGCCGGCTTCCAACTGATCCCGTATCCCGCGCCCACGATCGTCGAGCAACCGGATGCCGACATGGTCGGCGTGCTCGATCAGATCACGGAGTTTTTCGCGGTGGCCAAAGACATGCCGCATCTGCACGACGCCGATCAGAATCCCCTCACGTATCAATGGCAGATTTCGAAGGACAACGGCGCGACGTGGACCGACATCCCCGTGATTGCGCCCGGCACGGAGGGGCAGCGCATTTTCACGAGCGAGCTTCGCGAGCCCGCCTTGCCGGAGGATCCCGAGGCGACGCCCGAGCCCGCCAAAAAAATCACCAGCGTCCTCGCCATTCACGGCACGCAACAGTCCGACGAGGCCCGCTATCGCTTGAAAGTCACCAATGTCGCCGGCGGCGTGACGTACACCCAGGCCAGCACGCTCAGCGTTATCTCGCAGCCGGCTCCGTTCCTGATCACGCAACAACCGCAGTCGCGCGACACGGTGGTCGGTGACGAGGTCAATCTGTCCGTGGCGGTCTCGGGCACACCGCCGTTTGCGTTCACGTGGCAAAAGAGCGACACCGCGGACTTCACGACCTTCACCGAAGTGAAGAAGGGCGAACGCGGCACTGCGGCGAGCGACACGCTCTCGTTCCCGTTTGTGCGGCGCTCCGACCTCGGCTTCTACCGCGCGGTCATCACCGACGTCACCCGTCGCAACCCGATCTACAGCGAAGTCGTGTATTTGTATGTTGAATACGCGAAGCCGATCATCACGACGCCCGGACCGCAAACGGTGACGCCGGGCGCGGGGATCAGTCTTTTCGGAAATGTTTATAGCGAGATCCCGGTCTCCTCGTATCAATGGGAAGTTTCGCACGACAACGGCGCGACGTGGACCGCCGTGACCGATGGCGGTGCCTACTCCGGCGCGACCTCCGAGACGCTTCACATCTCTCCGGCGAGTGCCGCGGAGGGCGGTCTCTATCGCATTGTCGCCACCAACGACATGGGCACCACGACGGGCGTGTCGATCCCGCTCTCCGTGGCCGCGCCCGTGATCGCGCACCCGGTGGGCGTGGCGCTCGACGACGCCGGGCATTTGTACGTCACCGACGACACGGCGAACACCGTTCATCAGCTCACCATCGCGGACAACAAAGCCGTCGTCTTCGCCGGCAAACCCGGCGTAACCGGCAATGCCAATGGCTATTATAGTCAGGCGACGTTTAACGCGCCGTCGGGCATCGTCGGCGGTGCGGCCAACACGGTCTTCCTCGCCGACACCTTCAACGCGACCATCCGCTCGCTGCAGGCCAACGGCCTCGTCGGCACGATCGCGGGCTCGACGACCGTGCGCGACAATATCGACGGCACGGGTGCCGCCGCGGCGTTCAACTCGCCCGTGAGCACCGCGCTCGACGCCGCCGGCAACATCTATGTGGCCGACAATGTCGCGCACACCATCCGCCGCATCACGCCGCTCAATTTCGATGTGACCACGCTGGCGGGCTCCGCGGGCAATCCCGGTTTCGTCAACAGCACCACGACGAACAGCAATTATAACGACGCCACGCGCTTCAACGCTCCCGGCGCCATCGCGGTTTCGCCGGTGAATGTTTCCAACGCCGACGTCGTCACCGTCGAAGGCCCCACCACGACGGCGACGACGCTCTACGTGGCCGACACGGGCAACAACGTCATCCGCAAGATCGCGCTTTCGTGGTATCTCGATCGCGATCCGCTCACCAACATCCAGACGCGCACGCGTCTCTCGCGCAACGAAGTCACCACCGTGGCCGGTCTCGCCGGCGCGTCGGGCTCGACCGATGGCGCGGGGCTCGATGCACGCTTCAACGCGCCGGCGGGAATCGCGGTGAGCGATGCGGGCGTGGTGTATGTGGCCGACACTGGCAATCACACCATTCGCAAGATCACCTTCAGCGCCGGTGCCGCGACCGTCACCACCATCGGCGGCTTGCCGGGCATTGCGGGTTACCAAGACGGCCCGACCGCCAACACCAGTCTCTTCAACCAACCGCGCGCCCTCGCCGTCGCGGGCGATGGCACCGTGTACGTGGCCGACACCGGCAACGCCGTCGTGCGCAAGATCGCGCCCAATGGCGTTGTTTCGACGCTCGTCTTGTCGCGCGCGACCGATCCCGTCCCGCCCACCAATCCGGGCGGCGGCAACGAAAGTCCCGCGCCCGACATCCCGCCCGCCGGCTCCGGCGATCGGGGCGGCGACCTCGGCATCGGCGGCGGCGGCGCGCCCTCGCTGTGGTTCTTCGCGGCGACCGGCCTGCTGGCGCTGATCCGTGCGCGGAAGTTTTTTATGAAACACGTCTTCCTCTTTGTGCTCACGATCGTCGCCGGCGCGCCCGCGTTCCCGCCGAGCGCCTCCGCGGCCGACGCCCCGGCGGTGTTCGTGAATTTGGCCACGACGCAAGCCGCATCGGGGGCAGCGCCGACGAGTGCCGCCACGATCACCATCGCAGCGCCTGCCAATGGTTGGAATTTCAGCGCGGCCGCGCCTTATCCGGGTGAAACATGGAATAATATCCTGGCGCCCCACGCGGACGACGAGATCAAGCCATCGATCAAAGGCTATGTGCGCTACCAAGTGGTGCCACTCAACACGGCGAACAACATCGCGCTCTTTCAGCCGGACGGTTCCGCATCGGGCGTTTCGTTTACCGCAGCCGCCATTCTCGACGACGCGGGCACAGCCTCCAACAATCGCGAAGTGCCGCGCCGCGTCAGCCCGTCGGGCGGCACGCCGGCTGCGTTGCTGAACAGCTCGTGGCGCATCTATGAGGGAGGAAATCTCCTTAGCTTCACCTTCACGGGACTGCCCGCGGAGGCGCATTATCTTGTTTACGGTTATGCCACGACCAATGGAGCCAACCAAGGCGGACGTTTCACGGTGGTGGACGCCAATGCTGTGGGCGCGAAATGGTTTGAAACGAAACCCATCGATAATGGCGCTCCAAATCTGTTTGCGGAATCGGCAGGCTCTCTCGCCCCGACTGGCAAGGCGACTGCGGAGATTTTGTCCAACGCTGCGGGAGATCCGAACCTCAACACCATTTGGGGAATCCTCCACGCCAAGGTGGACAACACCGGGAAACTCGAAGTGCGCGCTTCGCGAAATGCGAACAACAACGGCTTCATCAACGGCCTCCAACTCATCCCGTATCCGAAAGCCGCCATCACCACTCAACCGTTGGCCAATGCATCGGCGACGATCGGAGGCAGCGTCACCCTGACGATCGTCGCGAGTGGTTTCGACGCGTCGGATGTCCTCACGTATCAATGGCGTAAAGATGGCGTCGCCATCGATGCAGCCGGGAATCCTTCCGCGGCCACCGCGTCGTTGACGCTCACGAATCTGCAAGCGGACGATGGCGGCGATTACGATGTCGTTGTTACCAACTACGGCGGCGAAGCCGTCAGCACCGCGACCGCGCTCACGGTGACTTCGAGCGCCGTCGCGCCGTCCATCGTGACACAGCCTCAAAACGCGGCGCTGGCCGTCGGTGCCGCGCATACGTTGACGATCGGCGCCAACGGAACCGCGCCGCTCGCTTATCTTTGGGAAAAGAGCGACGACGGCAGCACGTACACCGCGATCGGCACGAATGCTCCGCAACTCGCCATCCCCGCCGCGCAGGCCTCCGACGCAGGCAGGTATCGAGTCACCGTCAGCAACTCTGTCGGGTCGATCACCAGCGATGTGGTCAGTGTCGTCGTTGCGCCCGTGCTGACCGCGTCTCCCGAGGCTTCTGTCGTCGTGGCGGGTTCTACGCATACGATTTCGGCGGCGGTGGATGTCGGCGCGGGATCGCCCGAACCGGTGACGTATGTTTGGAAACGCGATGACGTCACGGTGGCGGACGGCGCGGGTGTCAGCGGCGCTGCGACGGCCAGTTTGCAGATTGCCGGTTTTTCGACCGCCCATTCCGGCTACTACACGTTGACGGCTTCCAACTCGGCCGGGTCCGTGACCAGCGCCCCTGTGTACGTGGGCGTCCCCAGCACGCAGAGCATCACCTTCGCTCCGGGCAACAACGCCGCCGGGCTCGCGATCGACCAGCAGCTCCGCCTGATTTTCCCGTCCGCGCCCAAGCTGGGCAAGTCGGGCCAGTTCCGGATTCACGATGCTTCGAACGACGCGGTGGTCACCACGGTGGATATTGCCGAGTTCGTTTCGTTCACGCTTTTCAGCGCCACCATCGACAACTCCAAGGTTCAGACCGTGCAGGGCAAGGCGATGTACTACCTGCCGGCGGCCGTTTACGGCAACGAGGTCTGGATCACGTTGCCCGCCGCTCAGCGTCTCGCGTACGGCAAAACCTACTACGTCACCATGGACGCGGGTTTCCTGATCGATTCCGACAATGCGTCGGTTCCCGCGATCACGGACCCAAACACCTGGCGTTTCTCCACCAAGGCCGCAGGCCCGGAGACACCGACCGCCTCGACCGGCCCCACCGAAGTGACGGTCGGCCCGGATGGCACCGGCGATTTCGCCACGATCCAAGGCGCTGCCGACTGGATTCCGCAAAACAACACCCTGCCGCGCACGATTCGCGTGTTGCCCGGCACGTACCGCGACGCCGTTTATTTCGCCCAAGGGCGCAACTTCGTCACCGTGGTCGGTGCCGGCGCCGACCGCACCGCTACGAAGGTGATCTACCACTACGGCAATGAAGTTTACGGAGGCGGTGCGCGCGGACTGGGCGGCTTCCGCATCGACACCAACGACGTGACGGTGCGCAACCTCACCCTCGACAACGAAGTTTACCTCCCGGTGCCCAACCTCGCCGGCGGCGATATCGGCGGCGCTCCCGCTTTTGCGGGGCCGGTGCAAACCGTCGCCTACACGGGCAACCGGCTTATCTTCGACAATGTTCTTATCAAGGGCGGCCAGGACACGCTCTACGCCATCAGCGGCTCCGGCTATTTTTATAACTGCGAAATCTGGGGCAGCGTGGATTTCATCTATGGCGACGCGCTCGCGGTCTTCCAGCACTGCGACATCGTGCAGATCCGCAGCACCGGCGGACCGATCTGCGCCCCCAGCACGCCTTACGCGCAGCCTTACGGCGAAGTCTTCATCAACTGCCGTTTCCCGCGCGCGCTCGTGGCCGATGGCTACCCGTATGACGTCGGTGTGAACACCACCACATTCTGCCGCCCGTGGCGCCAGGACGGGCATGTCGCGATCATCAACTCTGAACTCGGCAGCCATTTTACCACCAAAGGGTGGAGCGAGTGGGATGGTCGCGAAAACACCAGCCGGGCCCGCGAGTTCGGCAGCACGCTCCTCGCCGATGGCACCGCCGTGTCTGTGGCGGCGCGTCAGGCCGCAGGTGCCTACTGGCTCAACACCATCGACCCGGATTACACCGGCACCCAGAGCCCGACCGATCCCGCGCTCGCACCGCCGACAGGTCATCTCAACCGCACGCCGGTCACGGTGAATCCCGACGACTACACCCTCGAAGCCATCTTCGGTCATCCGTACTACTCGCTCGGTAGCTGGCGTCCGACGATTGCGCCGCGCATCGTTCGCCAACCCGCTTCGCAAGTCGTCGCTCCTGGTCAGCCGCTCACGCTTTCCGTCGATGCATTCGGCCTGCCGGCGGCGATGTATCAATGGTACAAAGGCGGCTCGCCGATCTCCGGTGCGACTGCCGCGACCTACGCCGTGGCGAGCGCGACGGAAGCTGATGCGGGCAACTATCACGTGGTTGTCACCAACGACCTCGGCTCGGTCAGCAGCGCGACCGCGGCCGTTGTGATCAACGATGGCGGCGCGCCCGTCGCTCCCACGATCATCGCGCAACCCGTTTCGCAAATCGCATCCGCGGGCGGTCCGGTGACGCTCTCGGTTTCCGCGCTCAGCGGCGATTCGTATCAATGGTACAAAAACGGCGTCGCGATCCCCGGCGCCACCAGCGCGACCTATCCAATCGCGACGCTTCAAGCGTCCGATGCGGGCAATTACTACGTGGTCATCACCAACGCCCAAGGCAGCACCACCAGCGCGACCGTGACGCTCACGGTCGAAGGTGGTGAGGCGAAAGCGGCGTTTGTCACCTTGACGCGTACGGCGGTGCCTTCCTCGGGAGACATCACGCCGCCCGTGGCGGACATTCCCGAACCGGGAAATGGGTGGAATTTCAGCGCGGCTGCTCGGTATCCGGGCACCAAGTGGAACGCCGTGTACGTGGCGACTGGCGCGGTGGTCGCCGACGGTACATTCACCGAAGAATCGCCGTTCCGCATCAACAGCCTCAACGCGGTGAGTCTCGTGAATCCCGCGGGCGATCCTTCGGGCATTACGTTGACGGGCGATCTCATCGTCGCATCGCCGCGCGCGGGTGAGCCCACCAACTTTAACGCGGCCAACGGTCTTCCCGCGGGCCTCATGGATCAGGTCTGGCGCGTGAACAATGGCGGCAACTATCTCCGCTTCACCTTCGACGGTCTGCCTGCCGGCGCTCATTATCTGTTTTACGGATATGCGGCCAACGCGAATCCCAACCAAGGCGCTCGCTACGTCCTCGATCCCGCCAACGATCCGGCAACGGCTCCTTCGACCTTCATCGAGCTCAGCGGTCGCACCGAATCGAGCAGCGCGCCCAATCTCTTCACGACCAGCGGCGGACAAACAACCGTGATTCCAGGCGCGCCGCTCAACACCGCCGCCACGACCGATTCCAACACGCAGTGGGGCGCGATGCACGCGGTCGCCACAGCCGAAGGAAAGATCGTGATCCGCACGGCGCGCGGCCTCGGAAATCACCACTACGTGAACGGCTTCCAACTCGTGCCTTTCCCCAAGGCCACGATCACCACGCAGCCGGCCGCCAGCGTATCGGTGGTTTCCGGCGAACCCGTCACGCTCACCGTGACGGCGACCGGTTACGATTCGAGCGACACCCTCACGTATCAGTGGCGCAAAAACGGCGAGCCCATCAACACCGCCGACAACGCCACCGCCAACACCGCCACGTTGCAGATCGCCAGCGCGAGCACGGCCGACACCGGCACGTACACGGTCGCGATCACCAATCTCGGCGGCAGTGTGATCAGCGACGAAAGCGTCGTGACGGTTCAATCCGGCGCGGTGGCTCCGACGATCGTCACGCAGCCTGCGGCCACGCAGACGGTCATGGGCGGTGCGAGCGTGAGCTTCACCGTTGTTGTGACCGGTGCGCCTGCGCCCACTTATCAGTGGTACAAAGACGGCGGACTCATTGCGGGTGCGACCAGCGCCACGCACACGATCGCCGCTGCGCAGCTCGCCGACGCCGGCAGCTACACCGTGGTCGCCACGAACTCCGAAGGCTCGGTCACCAGCACGGCATCCGTGCTCACCGTGAAAGATCCTGCGGGCAATCCGGTGGTCGCTCAAGGCTTCGCACGCGAAGTCACCGGCGGCGCGGGCGGTGCGACGTATTTTGTCACCACCGCGGCCGATCTTCACGCGAGACTCCAGCTCGCGGGCCCTGCGATCATCACCGTTTCAGGCACGATCGATGTGCGTTCGCTCTCGGGCAAACGCGTGGACGTGAAGTCCAACAAAACGCTCCAAGGCGCCGACGCCAACGCGACCATCATCGGCACCGTCAACATCGACGGCGTGCAAAACGTGATTGTCCGCGGCCTCAACATCACCAATCCCGGCACCACGCTCGAGAACGGCACCGGCCCGCGCTACTCCGATGGCGGCGACGGCATCAGCATTCGCAACAGCAACGGCGTGCTCGTCACCCATTGCACGTTCTACGACTGCGCCGACGGCATGTGCGATCTCACGTACGACGTCGCCAACGCCACCGTTTCCTGGTGCAAGTTCTACTACACACCCGCGCAGACTTCGCATCGTTTCACGATGATTCTGGGCAACGAGGCCACGGTCGTTCCGATCACCGCCACGCTGCACCACAACTGGTGGGCCGAGCGCGCCGATCAACGCATGCCGGCGTCGTCCAATGCGCGCGGGCACATGTTCAACAACTACTTCACGCCCGCCGGGAATTCGTACGCGAGCAACGCCCGCGACAATTCCCAGCTTTTCATCGAGCATCATTATTACGGCACCGGTGTGAAAGATCCTGTCGGCAAGAGCGCTGGCACCACCGCGCTCATCCGCACCATCGGCAACATCTACGACGGCACCAGCGGCCAGTACGATCCCGGCACCGACATCGTGTTCACGCCGCCGTATTCGTACGAACTCACGCCGGCCGCCGGTGTGCCCGCGCTCGTCTCTGCCCACGCCGGCAACACCGCCGGTGCGTTCTCCGTCACCCCGGAGCCGTCTGCTGCGATCACCATCACCGGCGCACCGGAAACGGTTTACCCGGGCGATACGATCACGCTCGCGTCGTCCACCACGGGCACGAGCTATCAATGGCGTTTCAATAATATCGAGATCGCCGGTGCCACCTCCGAGACCTTGGAAATCGCCAACATCCAAGGCTCGCAGATCGGCACCTACACGGTCGTCGTCGGCAACGCCGCGGGCAACTTCACCGTGAGCGCCCCCGTCACGCTGCAGGGAGGCGACGCGCCCATGATCATCGGCGATTCGGGCGGTCCCGCCACGGTCGTGAATGGACGCGAGATCACGCTCCGCGCTTCCGTGAGCGGCGACAAGGTGACTTATCAATGGCAACGCCTCGTCGATGGCGTGTGGGTCAACGTGGCCGACGGCCCGAACTTCAGTGGCGCCACCTCGGACGCATTGACGTTGCGCAACGTCACTTCGGCGCTGGCCGGCGAGTATCGTTTTGTTGCCAGCAATCCGTCCGGCTCGACGACGAGCAACGCGTACACGCTCGCCGTCACGGCTTCGCACTTCACGAATCCCACGGGCCTGGCCGTCGATTCCTTCGGCGATCTCTACGTGGCCGATGCCGCGTTGAACATCATCCGAAAAGTCTCCGCGGACGGCATCGCGCGTCTCCACGCCGGCCTGCCCAACACCGCGGGCGCCGTCGATGGCGCGCTCGGCAAAGGCACGCTCAACGCTCCGGGCAATCTCGCGATCGACGCCTTCGGCAATCTCTACGTGGCCGACGCCGGCAACGGCACCGTGCGCGCGATCGCTCGCGATGGCACGATCACCACGCTCGCCGGCGATCCCACGCAGCGCGGCTCCCGCGATGGTGTTGGCACCGCGGCGTTGTTTGCCTCGCCCAGCGGGCCGAGCTTCGACCGCACGAATGGCGTCACGTACATCGCCGACACCAACAACCACACGATTCGTCGCCTCACGCCGCAAGGCCTGCAGGCAGGCCTCTTCGCCGGCAATGTCGTCGCCACCATCAGCGGCGCCGCCGGCGTGAGCGGCGATACCGATGTGCTCGCGGTGACGCTGCCGTTGGAGCCTGGCACGACCAAGCCCGATGTCTCGCGCGCTCGCTACAATCACCCGGCCGCGGTGGCTTTTGTCGGCTCGTTCCTCTACGTGGCCGATTCCGGCAACAACACCATCCGCCGCATCAGTCTCGCCAGCGGTGACAACCAGTTCACCACACTGACGCTCGCCGGCACGCCGGGTGTCACCGGTTCGGACGATGGCACCGGCCTCGAAGCTTTGTTCAACAAACCGCAGGCGATCGTCGCCGACGCCTCGGGCAATGTCCTCTACGTGGCCGACACCGGTAACAACGCGATCCGCCGCGTCACCTCCGCCGGCGTCGTCACCACGCTGGCGGGTCTCCCGGGCATCGCGGGCATGGCCGATGGCGTGGGTGAAAACGCGTTGTTCAACCGTCCGACCGCGCTTGCGCTCGATGTGGAAGGCCGCACGCTCTACGTGGCCGACACCGGCAACGCCGCCATCCGCAAGATAGCGATCTCCGGCACCACCGCGACCGTGACCACGATCGGCATCGCCTCCGCCAACGACACCGTCCCGCCCCCGAGCGGCGGCGGCGAAACTCCCGCGCCCTTCGTCCCCTCGGGCGAAAGCACGGGCAAAGGCGGCGGCGGTGCACCGTCGCTCTGGTTCCTCGCGGCGGTCGGAGCGCTCGCGCTCGTGCGCAACCTCCGCCAGCGCCGCGGCAACGCCTGATCTGTTCGAGTGATTATCGGCTGTTAACCTACCAACACCGACGGCTGGCCGCCTAAAAACGGCCAGCCGTTTTGTTTAGGTTTCTCCCATAAAAGAAGTGCGCGAGAGCGCCGGCCGCTGGCCGGCAATTTCCGAGGAGCCGGCGGGTCGCCGGCGCTCCGGGCGCTCGAACGCCGACGTCCACATCGGCGGGTTAATCATGCCTGCACTGTTTTGAAATCGCTACTTTGCCGCGCTCCCATACTCGTTTCCGGCAAGCGATGCGACGGGAACTTACCGTTCAGGAAAAACAGCTCATTGAAGCGGAATTCATCTTAAAAGAAACCGCTCGGGCAAAGCGGGGGCGCTTTTGCCGCAGGGTGTTTTGGATTGGGTTGATCGCGGGAAGCGTCTCGACGCTGCTTCCAAGAGTAGGTCTGTTAGGCCTATCCTCCGTGGCTCTTCGCTGGGTGTGGATCCTCGCCGTTATGATTTACACCGGTGGCGCGCTCCTTCCGCTCTCATTCAGCAAAAGTATCGACGCCCGCAGACTCTTGAATCCATGGGAAGAAGCACTGCGTAATTTATCCGACGGCCGGACATTGACAGAAGGAATCGCCTTGTTGGTCGGTCCGAGTATTCTCGGGATTGTCGTCCGTTCGGTGATCGTGATCGTGCTTTATGTGACTGGAAACCTTCCGACCTAGGTGCGAAAGCGGTATCGAAGCACCTGATAGGAGGGGCGCTTGGATGTTTTTTTAAAGGCTTCCATTCCCCTGCAAACCCTGCCTTGACAGCGGCGAGGGGGTACGGCCACCCTCTCGCTCTTTTTCGTCTTACTACTATGCAACCCACATTTCGCCCTCATCGCAAAAAGCGCGCCCGTCAGATCGGCTTCCGCGCCCGCAAGGCCACCAAAGGCGGCCGCAAGGTTCTCGCCGCCCGTCGCCGCAAGGGCCGCAAGCGTCTGACCGTCGTCTGAGACTTTGCGCCGCGTCTTTCGCTGCGCTGACTGTTCCCTTTCGCGTCATGCGCTTCCGCCCCGAGCAACACGTGCGGCGGCAAAGCGATTTCCGTGACGCGCGTGAAAAAGGCCGCCGCCTCGATTGTGGCGGCTTCACGCTTTGGTACTATCGCCGTCCGGCGGATGTTTCAGCCGCCGCGCCGGGCGCCCGGGGTGGGGACGTTGTTCCTGCGCCCGTGACCGGGCCTCGTTTGGGCGTGATCGCCTCCACCGCCGCCGTGGGCGGGGCCGTGCTCCGCAATCGTGCCAAACGCCGTTTGCGCGAGGTGTTTCGCCTGCATCAGCGATGCGTGCCGGCGGATTATGACGTGTTGCTGGTCGCGCGGCGTTCGCTCAATCGTCTGCCGTACGCGGCCATCGAGCGCGCGTTTGTCGAAACCTGCCGGCGTATTTTTCCCGAGCATTCGTGACTGCCCCTGACTCCACTTCCCGGAATTCGTTTCCCGCCGCGGCGGGACGCTGGGCGCTGGCTTTGCCGAAGCGCGGGGTGTTGCTGGCGATCGCGATTTATCAACGCACGCTTTCGCCGGTGTGGCCGGCCGTGTTTGGGCCGGCGTGCGGCTGCCGGTTTTATCCCACGTGTTCGCACTACGCGGCGCAGGCGGTGGCGCGTCATGGCGCGTTGATCGGTTCCTGGCTGGCGGTGGTGCGCGTGTTGAAATGTACGCCGTTGCATCCGGGCGGTGTGGACGAAGTGCCGCCGAAGCCCTTGCGTCGTCCGTCGTGCGCGCGCGTCGCGTCCTGATTTTTCCCGCTACATCCCTCTCCCTTTGCCTTCGTAATGGACAAAAAAAACACAATCCTTGGCGTCCTCTTCCTGATCGCCGCGGCCGCAGCTTTCTTCTACTCGGCTAAAAACACGCCGCCACCCGCGCCGGTTCCGGCCGCGCCGCAATCGACTTCGGGCGCGCCCGCTCCGGACGGCACCGTGCCGCCTCCACCGGCTTACACGACGCCCTCGGGCAACACGACGTTCGCGACGCTCGCCACGCAGAACGGCGAAGCGCGCATCGTCACGCTTGCGAATGATTACATCGAAGCGCGTCTCACCGATTTCGGCGGCGCGATCCGCGATGTGGCCCTCAAGAAATATCCCGCCACGAAAGGCAATCCCGAGCCGCTCGTGCTCAACGAGGTGCACGTCGATCCGATGCTCGCCTTCGCGCAGGAAAGTCTGCCCGGCCTCGGTCGCGGCACACGCTACGAAATCGTCTCGCAGACCGACACCGAAGTGGTGTTTCGCGCCGTGTGGGAAAACCGCGTCGAAGTGCGTCGCCGTTATGCGATCGTGCCGACGGGTGTGGAAGGGCAGGGCGATCCTTATCAGCTCCGACACGAGCTCACTTTCCGCAATCTCACCGAGCAGACCGTCGCGCTTCCGCACTTCCTTCTGAGCCTCGGCACGGCCGCGCCGACCGGTGAACACGATACCGGCATGCACCTTTCGACCGGCTACAATACCGGCAAGGACATCGAGTTCGTGAATCGCTCGAAGCTCGAAGGCGGCGGTTTCCTGAGCTGGTTTGGTTTTGGTTCGCGCGAACCGCTGCCGTACATCGATACGCCGGTGCCGCTCGTGTGGGCGTCGGTGGAAAACCAATTTTTTGCCGCGATCCTCACGCCCGATCAACCGGGTCGCGGGCTCACCACGCGCCGCGTGGAACTGCCGATTCAAACGGGTGTGCGTTATACGCCGATCGGTGTGACGGGTGCCGCGGGTTTTGATGTGCCCGCGCTCGCCCCGGGCGCGGAGACGACGCTCGGTTTCGATTTCTACACCGGTCCGAAAGAGTACGCGCGTCTCTCCAACGGCGATGTCTTCAAGCACGACCAGGACAAGGTCATGCAGTTCGGCTTCTTCAAATTCTTCAGCCAGCTGCTTCTCTCGATCATGTCCACGGTGCACAGCTGGGGTCCGAGCTGGGGCTGGTCGATCGTGATCACCACGCTCTTCCTCAAGATCGTCTTCCTGCCGCTCACGATCTCCGCATCGAAGTCGGCCAAGCGCATGCAGAAAATCCAGCCGCAGATGCAGGCGCTGCGCGAGAAGTATAAAGACAACCCGCAGAAGATGCAGCAGGCCACGATGGCGCTCTTCAAGGAAGCGCGCGTGAATCCGCTCGGCGGTTGTTTCCCGATCCTCATCACGATCCCGTTCTTCATCGGTTTCTTCCAGATGTTGAACAGCACCGCGGAGCTGCGTTTTGCGGAGTTCCTGTGGGCGTCCGACCTCTCGCGTCCCGACACCGTCGCGCGCATCGCCGGTTTCCCGATCAACATCATGCCGCTGCTGATGGGCGCCACGATGATCATCCAGATGCGTCTCACGCCGCAGCCTTCGGTCGATAACGCGCAGGCGAAGATGTTTAAGTTCATGCCGTACATCTTCATGATCTTCTGCTACAACTTCTCGTGCGCGCTCTCGCTCTACTCGACGGTCAACGGCCTGTTCACCATCGGTCAGCAGCTCATCATCAATCGCATGAAGGACGACGCTCCCGTCGCCACCGGTTCCGCTCCCAAGGGCGGCCGCGGCATGAAGAACGTCACGCCGAAGAAGTAAGCCCGCTGCGCTCCGCGCGCATGGCGCGCGGAGAAGTGCCAAGTACGAAGGTCCAAGTGCCAAGTACGAAGGTCCAAGTGCCAAGTACGAAGGTCCAAGTGCCGGGTGTGAATCCGTCAAGCGGCAGGCACGCGTGAGGACAATGCTCCGCATTGTCCTCTCTGGATGAGGGCCGATCCGCCCTGCCATTTCCGCTTACGACTCCATTCGCACCGTTCCGGGCAGCCAGCCCGCGAACGATGTGCAGGCCCTTGGAACTTGGAACTTAGCTCTTGGAACTTGGTGCTTGGTTCCTTTCTTCATCTCCCATGGCCGGGCATAATAAGTGGTCCAAAGTTAAACGCCTCAAAGCCGTCACCGACGCTCGCAAGGGCAAGGTCTTCTCGCGCCTCTCGCGCGACATCACACTCGCCGCCAAAGCCGGCGGGGGCGACCCGAATGCCAACGCGCGTTTGCGCACGTTGTTGCTCAAGGCCCGCGAAGCCAACATGCCCGTCGATAATGTCGACCGCGCGATCAAGAAGGGCACGGGCGAACTCCCGGGCGTGATTTTTGAAGAAGCCACCTACGAGGGTTACGGCCCGGGCGGCGTCGCGTTTGTGGTGAAGGCCACGACCGACAACAAGCAGCGCACCTCGCAGGATGTGCGCGCGATCTTCACGCGGCACGGCGGCAATCTCGCCGGCAGCGGCGCGGTGTCGTTTCAGTTTTTGCACGCGGGTCAGTTTCTGATCGCGAAAGACAAGACCACGGAAGACCGCCTCCTCGAGGTCGCGCTCGATGCCGGCGCGGACGACGTGATCACGAGCGACGATGGATTTGAGGTGCGTTGCCCGATCTCGGCGTTCGACAAAGTCGCGCATGCGCTCGAGCACGCGGGCATCCCGACCGACAGCGCGGAAATCGCGTACATCCCGACGACGTTTGTCCCCGTGACCGATGTCGGCGTCGCGAAGACGCTCCTTACTTTGCACGAGCTGCTCGAAGGTCACGACGATGTGCAGCAGGTGTTTTCCAACGAAGAAATGGACGACGCCATCAGCGCCGCCGCGAATGGCTGAGGCTCCGCGACGGCCGCACACGCATCTAGCTCCGATTTTTCTCCGTGCGCTCCGCCCCGCGCTGGTGCAAACCCGATCCACGCCATGAACGACGCTGACACGATCGACCTGCAAGCCCGCCTCGAGCCGGGCGAAGTCGGGCTGGTCGAGGCCCGTGATTTCGTTTCCACCGAGACCTTTCTTTTCGAAAGCGGCCAGTCGCTGCCGGGCTTCACGCTGCGTTACGAAACGTACGGACATCTCAACGCCGCGCGCGATAATGTCGTGCTCATCTGCCACGCGCTCAGCGGCGATCACCACTGCGCAGGCATCCACGCGCTCACCGATCGCAAACCGGGTTGGTGGAACAATCTCATCGGCCCGGGCAAGGCCGTGGATACAAACCGGTTTTTTGTTCTCTGCTCCAACTGCCTCGGCGGTTGCCAGGGCTCGACCGGACCGTCGTCGATCAATCCCGCCACGGGTCGCCCGTATGGGATCACGTTTCCGTTCGTCACGGTGCGCGACATGGTTCGCGCGCAGAAACGTCTGCTCGATTCGCTCGGCATTCCGTCGCTCTACGCGGTGATCGGCGGCTCGATGGGTGGCATGCAGGTACTGCAATGGGGCATCGAATATCCGTCGTATGTTCGCCGCATGCTCGCGATGGCGACCACGGCGCGCGAGAGCGCGCAAGGCATCGGCTTCAACGAAGTCGGACGCCAGGCGATCATGCAGGACCCGGAGTGGAATCACGGCGATTATCCGCGCAACGGCGGTCCGCGCACGGGTCTCGCGATCGCGCGTATGATGGCGCACATCACGTATGTCTCCGATGCGAGCATGGATCGGAAATTTGGGCGGCGCCGCAAAAGCGTCGCTGAAAACGCCGCGTACAGTTTCGACGTGCAATTCGAGGTCGAGAGCTACCTGCGTTATCAGGGCGAGTCGTTTATCAACCGCTTCGACGCCAACTCGTATCTCTACATCACGCGCGCGATCGATCACTTCGATCTGGCCGCCGCGTACGGCTCGCTCGAAAAAGCCTTCGCCGCGGTCGAAGCCGAGACGCTCGTGGTCGGTTTCACGAGCGACTGGTTGTTCCCGCCGCAACAAAACCGCGACATCGCCCTCGCGCTGCTGCGCGCCGGCAAACGCGCCAGCTACGCGGAACTCGACACCGATCTGGGCCACGATTCGTTCCTCCTCGAGTCCGAACAACTCTACGCGCTCGTGCGCGGTTTCCTGCGCTGAGTACGACATAGGTGCGTTCCTGCGCACCGCCCTGTTTGTTTGCTCAACAGTGAGCGCAAGACCCCGCTCGCCGCCCCTTCGTCTGTTTTCCGTTTTCTTCCCAATTATGAAACGTACCCCTGCCTGGCTGAAATCTCTCCTCGTCGTTGCCGCCGGCCTCGCGCTTTTGCCGTCGGCGTTCGCCTCGAAAGAAAACCCCGTCATCGGCCTTTCGCTCGATACGCTCAAAGAGGAGCGCTGGCAGCGCGACCGCGATACGTTCGTCAAACGCGCCGAAGAACTCGGCGCGAAGGTCATCGTCCAATCCGCGAACAGCGACGACGCCCGTCAGACGCGCGATGTCGAGTCGCTCATCAGCCGCGGCGTCGATGTGCTCGTGATCGTGCCGCACAATGGCGCCGCCATGACGCGTGCCGTGCGCTCCGCGAATCAGGAGAAGATTCCCGTCATTTCCTACGACCGCCTCATCCTCAACTCGCGCGTCGATTATTACCTCACGTTCGACAACGTGAAAGTCGGCGAAGCGCAGGCGCAGTATGTCGTCGATCGTCTGCCGAAGGATCGCACCGCACGCATCGTCCGCATTTACGGCGCGCCGACCGACAACAACGCGCGCATGTTTAAGCAAGGTCAGGACAACATCCTCGAACCGCTCATCAAGGCGGGGAAAATCGAAGTCGTTTTTGAGGATTGGGCGCTCGATTGGAAACCCGATGTCGCCAAGCGCATCATGAACGCCGCCATCACCAAGGCCGGCCGCGACATCGATGCGGTGGTCGTCACCAACGACGGCACCGCGGGCGGCGCGATCCAGGCGCTGCGTGAAGAAGGTCTCGCGGGCAAAGTCATCGTCACCGGTCAGGACGCCGATCTCGCCGCGTGTCAGCGCATCCAGGGCGGCACGCAATCGATGACCGTGTACAAGCCGCTCAAAAACCTCGCCACCCGCGCCGCCGAGATCGCCGTCGCCGTCGCGCGTGGTGAAAAAGTGGATACACAGGAAACCGTCGACAACGGCGCGATGAAAGTGCCCTCGGTCTTCGAAAAGGTCATCGCGGTCGATAAGGACAACCTGCACTCAACCGTGGTTGCCGACGGCTTCCACACCGCCGAGTCGCTGAAGTGAATTTTTGAACCACGGAGACACAGAGATCACAGAGGCAGAATCCGTTTCTCTGTGCCCTCTGTGCCTCCGTGGTTCTTATGAATTGTCCGCCTGATCGAATGCTTCTCGAGACCCGCTCGCTCACGAAACGTTTTCCCGGCGTCGTCGCGCTGCGCGATGTGAGCTTCGGTCTGGCGGCGGGCGAGATCCACGCGCTCTGCGGCGAAAACGGTGCGGGCAAATCGACGCTCATCAAGCTGCTCTCGGGCATTCATCCGCATGGCAGCTACGAGGGCGAACTGCGCGTGGACGGAAAAGTCGCGGAGTTTAAGAGCATTCGCGATTCGGAAGCCGAAGGCATCGCGGTCATCACTCAGGAGTTTGCGCTCGTCGATGAACTGACGGTCGCGGAAAACATTTTTCTCGGACGCGAACCTCGCCGCGGTCTGCGCATCGACTGGCACACGATGCATCGCCGCGCGACCGAGTTGCTGGCGGATTTTGGCCTGCCGATTTCTCCCGACACAGCGGTGGGCGAACTGGGTGTCGGCCACAAACAACTCGTCGAGATCGTGCGCGCGATGGACAAAAAATCGCGCGTGCTCGTGCTCGACGAACCGACCGCCGCGCTCACCGAGCAGGAAGTCGCGGTGTTGCTCGATCATCTGCGACGTCTGCGGGCACAAGGCACCGCGTGCATCTACATCTCGCACAAACTCGATGAAGTGTTCGCGGTGTGCGACCGGATCACCGTGCTGCGCGACGGCGCGAGCATCGCGACGCTCGCCGCGCGCGAAACGGCGATTCCGCAGGTGATCAAACTCATGGTCGGTCGCGAAATCACCGAGCTGTTTCCGCGCAAAGCCACCGAGATCGCGCCGACCGCCGCGCCGGTGTTGTCGGTGCGAGGCTTGAACGTGGCGCCCGCTCGCGGTCAACCGGCGTTCTTGCGCGATATCAGTTTCGACCTGCGCCCGGGCGAAGTGCTCGGCTTCGGCGGCTTGATGGGGGCGGGGCGCACGGAGTTGTTGATGCATCTTTTCGGTGCGTGGGGCACGCGACTCGCGGGCGACGTGACGTTGCGCGGCGAAGCCTACGCGAAACCGCAACCGCGTGAATCGATCCAGCGCGGCCTCGTGCTCGTGAGCGAGGATCGGCGTCGCTACGGTTTGGTCCTCGGGCAGGACATCGGGTTTAATTTTTCGCTTTCGAGCCTGAAGTGCTTCCGTCGTTTCGGCGGTCGCATCGACGCGCCGGCCGAGCAAGTGCGCAATCAGCACTTCTTCGATTCGCTGCGCGTGAAAGCGCCGGGCCAGCATGCGCGCGTGGGCGGACTTTCGGGCGGCAATCAACAGAAGGTCGTGATCGGCAAAGCGCTCATGACGGAGCCGACCATCGTGATGCTCGATGAGCCGACGCGCGGCATCGATGTCGGTGCGAAGCTCGAAGTGTACGAGTTGATCAATCGACTCACGGCGGAGGGCAAAGCGGTGATTTTGGTTTCGAGCGAACTGCCCGAGCTGATGGGCATGAGCGATCGCATCCTCATGCTGCACGAAGGCCGCGTCGGCGGCGTGTTTACGCGCGCCGAATTCACGCAAGAGCGATTGCTCGCGGCGGCGATGGGCAAGACGGAGGCGGCTGCATGAGTCGGGCGTTGTGGTCGGATCCATTTCTCGCGCGCCGGGAGTGCGCGCTTCTCGTTTTATGAACGTACGCGTCCTGCTTAAATCCCTCTCGATGCCGCTCGCGCTGGCGCTGATCGTGGCGTTTTTCGCGTTGCGCGAACCGGCGTTTCTCGGAGCGCGCAATCTCACGCAACTGCTCATCGAGTTCGCCATCGTGGGCACGCTCGCGCTCGGCATGTTCATGATTCTGCTCACGGGGCAGATCGATCTTTCAGTGGGCAGCGGCGTCGGCCTGATCGGCGGCATTTCGGCCGTCTTGATTTTTCATCACGGCTGGTCCGCGCCGGCGGCGATGGGCGCGGGACTCGCGGCGGCGATCGTGTTGTGGGCGCTCATGGGCACGTTGATCGTGCGGGAGCGCATACCGTCGTTTATCATCACGCTCGGCGGATTGCTGATTTTTAAGGGACTTTTCTGGAAAGTGATCGAGAGCTCCACGGTGCCGGTGGCGCGTGGCGACGAGGACAATCTGCTGTCGGTGCTCACGACGTATTATCTGCCGGACAACGGCGGTCTCGGACTCGCGGCGGCGATCGCGCTCGTGCTCGGCTGGCTCGCGTGGCGCGCGCGTTCGGCGCGGATGGCGCACAACTTGCCGGTGCGATCGGCGGGCGTCGAAGTCGGCGTTTGGCTGGCGAAAGCCGCGGCGATCGTGGGACTCGTGCTGGTGTGTAATGATTTTCGCGGTGTGCCGCTTTCGTTGCTGATCCTCGCGGCGACGGCGGCGGTGGTTTTTTATCTGACAAAACACACGCCGTTCGGGCGCTACCTGTACGCGATCGGCGGCAACGAAGAAGCGGCGGTGCTTTCGGGCATCGCGGTGAATCGCGTGATGATCGGCGCATACGTGCTGATGGGCGTGATGGTGGCGATCACCGGCTTCATGATGACGGCGTATTCCGGTGCATCGACGACGACCGTGGGCGAATTGATGGAACTGGACGCGATCGCGGCGTGCGTCATCGGCGGCACGGCGCTCAAAGGCGGACGCGGCACGGTTTGGGGTGTGTTGTTTGGCGCGCTCATCATGACGGCACTGCTCAACGGCATGACGCTGATGGCTGTGGAACCCGAGTTGAAGATGGTCGCGCGTGGCGCGGTGCTCGTGCTCGCCGTGTGGCTCGACGTGCGCCTTTCGCGTCGCTGAGCCGAAGGCCACGGAAAAGCATCGATGGTCAAACGCTTGCTTCGCGGGGAAGCATGCGCGTAATCCGCACCTGATCTTCGATGCAAAAAACTGCCGTCAAACGTTCTGTGGACATGCAGATCATCGCGGACTGGGTCGCGCCCGGTTCGCGCGTGCTGGATCTTGGCTGCGGGCGCGGAGTGCTGCTGGAAGCGCTCGTGCAGCAGAAGGAAGTCTTCGCGGTCGGCGTGGATTTGGAGTTCGAAAAAATCTCCGCGTGTGTGCGCCGCGGCATCACCGCGTATCAGGGCGACATGATGGAGTTCATGCGTTCGTTTCCCGACGGACACTTCGATCGCGTGATTTGCTCGCGCACGCTCGAAGAAGTTTCGGATCCGGCGGCGGTGATCGCGGAAGCGCTGCGCGTGGCCTCGGCGGTCACGGTGGGTTTCGTGAATCACGCGTACTGGAAAAACCGACTCGATGCGCTCTGGCACGGACGCAAACCGCGCAACGATGTGTATACGACGAGCTGGCATGAAAGCCGGCCGGCCAACCCCGTGAGCATCGTGGACTTCGAAGCGTTTTGCGCCGCCAAGAAGATCCGCATCGCGCGGCGCGCGCTTTTGCGCGGCGACTGGAAAACGCCCTGCGTTTTCCGGCCGAATCTCTTCGCCGGCTATGCGTTGTACGATCTGGTGCGCTGACGCGAAAATCCCGCGTGCCGGTAGGGACGTTGCGGAGCAACGTCCGTGTTTGGGCCGGAAGCCGCACAAAATTTCCGATGGAGGCGCGGTGCCCCACCGCGCTGGATCGTCTCAAGCCTGCAACGTTCAAGCCCGCAAGCCTCGCGGTCTTCGGGCTTTCGCGGTCAGCGACGCGAAGCGCGGTGAGGGCACCGCGCCTCCATCCAAGCCAACGCGAAACCGAGCGGTGGCGCTTGAAACAAAGTTGGCGGGGATTTTCTCCAGAAAACGTCGGCGGCGGACGACACGGAGGTCGTCCCTCCAGCAAAGAGGCCCTGAGCTTGGGCTCGGGCCGGCTCGTGGCCGGCGTCAGCGCGCGAAGATCTCCGCTTTCAGCGCGTGCTCCTTTTCCAGGCTTCCGCACACGAGCTCGCAGAGCTGGAAAATCGACGGATCGGCGATGGCGTAGAAGACTTGGAGCCCTTCCTTCCTGCGCGAAAGCAGGCCGCCTTCGGTGAGCGTTTGCAGGTGGCGCGAGACATTGGCCTGCGTGCCGCCGGTGCGCTCGACCAGCAGGTTGACGGGCTTTTCGCCGTCGAAGAGCGCGTGCAGCAGGCGCAGCCGCATCGGCTCCGCCAGCAGTGCGAAACGGCGGGCGATCAGGACGAGGGCTTCCTCGGAGAGCGGGCGGGCTTTCTTGGCCATATGCCTCAATGAACAGGCGCTTGACATTAGTTCAACTATATGAGTATATGCGCATATAAATTAAAAATTGTCCACCATGAAATCCGAATCCCTCATCCGCATCCTCGCCGGCGGCTTTGTCCTCCTCGGAACCGCGCTCGCTCATTTCGCCAGCCCGTGGTGGCTGCTGCTCCCCGTCTTTGTGGGGCTCAACCTCATCCAGTCGGCCTTCACCGGTTTCTGCCCGGCCGAAGTGATCTTCCGGAAGCTCGGCTGGAGCCGCGATCCCGGCGGCGCCTGCCGGCGTTGATGCGCGGCCGGCGCGGGAATGTCTCGTCAACCTCGTCTCCGTCCCTTCCCGGAGAAACAGCCTCGGATTTTTCACCCATGAAACCTTTGTCCGCCTTCCTTCTTTTAACCGGCGCGCTCGCGTCCCTGCTGTCGGGCTGCTCGCGTGCCGATGCGGAAAAACGAGCCGGTCTCCCGCCGACGCCCGTGGTCGTGGCGGCTGTCGTCGAACGCACGGAGCCGCGCATCGTTTCGATCCCGGGCGAAACGCGCGCGGCCGAGCGTGCGTTGCTGGCGGCGAAGATCGCGGGCGGCGTGCAGGAGATTTCCGTGAAGCTCGGGCAGACGGTGCGCGCGGGGGAGGTTCTCATCCGGCTTTCCGCGCCGGAATATGTCGCACAGGCCGAGCGGGCGCGCACCGACCTGGCTCAGGCGGAACGCGAGCTCGGCCGCGATCGCCAGCTCCTCGCGGCCCGTGTCGCGGCGGACGATACGGTGCGATCCGGCGAAGAACGTGTGCGCTCGGCGCGGGCGTCGGTCGCGGAGGCCGAGGCGATGCTCGCGTACACGGAGATCCGGGCGCCTTTCGACGGGCGCGTCGCCGTCCGGCAGGCGGGGCTCGGCGATCTCGTGCTGCCCGGGCAGCCGTTGCTGGCGCTCGATCTCGCCGGGCCACTCGAGGTGCTCACGCCCGTCCCCGCCTCGCTGGCCGGAGCGCTTTCGCCGGGAACAACCGTTCGCGTGCGAAACGGCTCCGAGGTCGCCGAGGCCGTGGTCTCGGAAATCGCCGCCGCGGCCGATGCGGCCACGCGCAGCATCGCGGCCGTGCTCACGCTCGCGGGCGAAACCGGCTGGCCGGCCGGCCAGTTCGTCGCCGTCGAGCTGCCGGCCGGGGAGGAAACGCGTCGCCTCGTGCCGGCCTCCGCCGTCCGGCCGTTCGGCCAGGTGGAGAGCGTTCTGGTTGTATCCAATAATCGACTACAGCTGAGGCTGGTCCGGACCGGCCGTGCCGCGGGCGAATGGGTCGAGATACTCGCGGGCGTGGAGCCGGGCGAGCGGGTCGTGGCCGCTCCCGCCGCCACGCTGCGCGACGGGCAGCCGGTGGAAGTGTCGCCATGAGCACGCCGGATTCGGCCCCGCCCTCCGGCTTCGCGGGGAGGCTGGCGGCGATTTTCATTCATTCGAAGCTGACCGTGCTGGTGGTCGCGCTGTCCGTCCTGCTCGGTATTTTCGCGGTGCTCCAGCTTCCGCGCGAAGAGGAGCCGCAGATCAAGGTGCCGATGATCGACGTGCTGGCTTCGCTGCCGGGCGGCTCGGCAGAGGAGGTGGAAAATCTCGTCACGCGTCCGCTTGAAAAACTGCTGTGGGAAATCCCGGGGGTGGAATACCTCTACTCCACCTCGAGTCCCGGCGGCAGCCTGATCGTGGTGCGCTACGAGGTCGGGACCGACATCGAGGCGGCGCTCGTCCGCCTCAATCAACGGCTGCACGCCCAGCTCGACCGGCTGCCGGCCGGTGTGGCGCCGCCGCTCGTGAAACCGCGCACGATCGACGACGTGCCGGTGCTCGCGCTCACGCTGCACAGCGCCGTGCGGGATGCGTCTGCCCTGCGCGAGCTCGCGGCGCAGTTGGAGGAGGAAATCAAATCGCTGCCGCAGGTCGCCGAGACGACGCTCATCGGCGGCCAGAGCCGCGCGGTGCGCGTGCAGCTCGACCCAGCGGCGCTCGCCTCGCGCGGGCTCGATGCGGCGCAGGTCGTCGCTTCGTTGCAACAGGCCAATCGCCACGGGCAGGCCGGTTCGCGTCCGTTCGCCGGGCGGGAAGTGCTGATCGAGGCGGGTGGGTTTTTGCGCGACGCCCGCGAGATCGAATCGCTCGTGATCGGCGCGGTCGAGGCGCGGCCGGTTTATCTGCGCGATGTGGCGGCGGTCGTCGATGGACCGGAGGAGGCGGTGAATTATGTCCTCCATGCCGCGGGCGGCCTCGACGGCGGCGTGGAAGCGGCCGTGACTATCAGCCTCGCGAAGCGGCCGGGCGCGAATGCGATCAGGGTCGTCAACGAGGTGCTCGCCAAGGTGGATTCGCTGCGCGGACGCCTGATCCCGGCCGATGTCGCCGTCGCGGTGACGCGCGATTACGGCCACACGGCGGCGGAGAAGAGCAACGAGCTTCTGCTGCACATGGGCATCGCGGTTTTCGGCGTCGCCGTGCTCATCCTGTTGTTTCTCGGCTGGCGCGAATCGCTCGTGGTCATGCTGGCGATCCCGACGACGCTCGCGCTGACGCTGCTGGTTTTTTATCTCTACGGCTACACGCTCAATCGCATCACGCTCTTCGCGCTGATCTTCTCCATCGGCATACTGGTGGATGATGCGATCGTGGTGGTGGAAAACATCGTGCGCCATGCGCGCCTGCCCGGTGCGAAGGGGAGGGCGTTTTCGGAGATTGCGGTCGAGGCGGTAGCCGAGGTGGGCAACCCGACGATCCTCGCGACGTGGGCGGTGATCGCGGCGATCCTGCCGATGGCTTTTGTCGGCGGCTTGATGGGCCCCTACATGCGGCCGATCCCGATCGGGGCGACCGCGGCGATGGTGTTTTCGCTGCTGGTCGCGTTCACCGTCACGCCGTGGGCGGCGGTGCGCGTGCTGCGGCGTCATCTGGCGGCGCCGGTCCAGGCAGGCGCGGCGCCGGTCGATCACGATCATGCGCCCGACGATTTTCTCACGCGGCTTTATTTTCGGGTGATGCGTCCGCTGCTCGGCTCGGCGCGGTGGCGCGGAGCGTTTCTCGGAGGCATCGTCGCGTTGCTGGCGTTGTCGGTCGCGCTGGTGCCGCTCGGCGCGGTGAAGGTGAAAATGCTGCCCTTCGACAACAAGTCGGAGTTCCAGCTCGTGTTGAACACCGACGAAGGCACCACGCTGGAACAGACGGCGCGCATCGCCCGCGAGATGGCCGACGCCGTGCGCGCCGAGCCGGAAGTGCGCGATGTGCAGATCTACGCAGGCACGGCCGCGCCCTTCAATTTCAACGGGCTGGTCCGCCACTCGTTCATGCGGCGCGGCCCGAATGTCGCCGACGTGCAGGTCAACCTCGTCGGCAAAGGTGAACGTTCCGACCAGAGCCACGCTATCGCCAAGCGCATCCGCCCGAAGGTCGCCGCCATCGCGGCGCGCCACGGAGCGGCGGTTGCTGTATCGGAAGTGCCGCCGGGGCCGCCGGTGTTGCAGACGCTCGTCGCGGAGATTTACGGGCCCGACGAAACCGCGCGGCAGGCGCTCGCGCGCGAGGTGCGCGCGATCATGGAGCGCACCGCCGGCGTGGTGGATGTCGACTGGTATCTCGAGGCGGAACAACCGAAGGTCCGCTACGCGATCGACCGCCAGAAAGCCGCGCTCCACGGCATCGGCGAGGCGGCCATCGCGCAGACGATCGAGCTGGCCGCGCAGGGATGGCGTATCGACATTTTACATACAGAGGCCGGCCGCGAGCCGGTGCCGCTGGTCGTCGAGCTGCCGCAGGCGGCGCGATCCTCTCCGGAGGATCTGCTGGCGCTGCGCGTGCGCCCGGACCGCGATCCGCAGGCGCCGCTCGTGCCGCTGGGCGAGCTCGTGCGCATCGAGCGCACGACCGGCGAGCGCAGCCGTTACCACAAGAACTTGAAGCCGGTGACCTATGTGACCGCTGACGTGGCGGGCGAGGTGGAGAGCCCGGCGTACGCGCTTTTCGCCATGAACCGCGAACTGGCGAAGCTCGATGCGCGCGACTTCGGCGGCGCGTCCGCGAAGCTGCCGGTTTATCATCTCAACCAGCCGGTGGACGATCGCTCGCCCGCGCTGAAATGGGATGGCGAGTGGCACATCACGCTCGAGGTGTTTCGCGATCTCGGGCTGGCCTTCGCGGCGGTGCTCGCGCTGATCGCGATGCTGATGGTCGGCTGGTTTCGCAGCTACGTGACGCCGCTCGTGGTGATGGCGGCGATCCCGTTTTCGCTCATCGGCATCCTCCCGGCGCATTGGGCGCTCGGGGCATTTTTCACGGCCACCTCGATGATCGGTTTCATGGCGGGCGCGGGCATCGTGGTGAGAAACTCGATCATCCTCGTGGACTTCATTGAGCTGCGGCGTTCGCACGGCCTGCCGTTGCACGAGGCGGTGATCGAGGCGGGCGCGGTGCGTTTTCGCCCGATGCTGCTCACGGCGCTCGCGGTTGTGGTCGGCGCGAGCGTGATCTTGGCCGATCCGATTTTCCAGGGGCTCGCCATCAGCCTGATGTTTGGCGAAATCGCCTCGCTGCTCATCAGCCGCCTCGCCGTGCCGGTGCTCTACTTCATGGCGGTGCGGCGCGAGCGGAAATCGTTGTCATGAAAATCCTGATACTTGTCCTCGGCGCGGCGCTGGCCGGCTGGCTGTTCATGCGTTCGCGTCCGACGGCCGGACTCACGCCGGCGGAGATCGCGCGGCGCGTGGCGGCGGGCGAGGCGATCCTGATCGACGTGCGCGAGCCGGACGAATGGGCGTCGGGCGTGGCCGCTCCGGCGCGGCTGCTGCCGCTGAGCGATCTGCGCGGCGGGCGCCGGCAGTGGCAGGCGGTGCTGGAGAAAAACCGCGACAAGGAGCTGATCTTTTATTGTCGCTCGGGGAACCGTTCGGGACAGGCGGCCGCGTTGCTGGCAGGCGAAGGTTTCCGCACCGCCAACGGCGGTTCGTTTGCGCGCTGGCGAAACGCCGGCCAGCCGGTGCGCGATCCGTGAAGGCGGGCGGCGGTTTCCCCATGGTGGAGACGATGCCGGCCGCGAAGCTTGTCATGGCCGTGGACCGGCCATGGAATGCCAGCATGAGCACGTCCGATCCCTGCGCCTCGAACTGGCCCTGCTGGCATGATTGCCGGCACGCCGAGCCGCTGCCAGCCGACGGCTGGGTGTGGTGCTCGCGCGACGCGAAGGCGCCGAGGCATCGCACGGTCAGGCTGGCGCGGGAATGCCGCTGGTTTTCGGCGCGGGCGGTGGTGAAGGCGCCGGATCTTCTGACGCGGGCGGCGGAGGGATGCTGAGCCCGCAAGCGGACGGGCCGGGGGAGGGTGCCGGACGATGAAAATTTGAGTTCGGCACCGGGCGGGCGCTGCGTTTTGTTGGGCGGCCATGTCCGACGTCTTCGATTCACCGCTGATTCCCGCCGGGTTGCGTGAGGCGCTGCGTTTCTCTCCTGGCAATGTGCCGCTGCTCGTGCATGCGGGCGACGCGGTGCTCAAGGTCGGCGGTCTCGCGGAGGCCGAGGCGTTGTTCAAACGCGCGCTCTCGATCGATGGCGGCGACGTTTTTCCAGCAGGGCTCGGACAACCTCGCGCTGGTGCTGGTGGAATCGATCACGAAGACGGCGGCCGCCCCGGCGCGCGCGCTGGCGCTTCACGCCCGGCTGGCGCTCAAGGCCGGCGAACCGCGGCTGGCGGCGCAGCTTTTCTCGCGTATCCGTGAATCGGATACGTCATTCTCTGCCCCCGAGCTCGAGCAGGCGCTGGGAAATTATCTGCCGAGGCGGCCCTCGCCGTCGCTGCCGCCCAAGGCGATCCCGCCCCCCGCCGGGAGAGGCGGCGGCGGAGCTGGAGAAGCCGGGGCTGACCTTCGATGACGTGGGCGGCATGGAGCGGGTGAAGGAGGAGATCCGCATGAAGATCATCCTTCCGCTGAAGCAGCCGGAGCTGTTCAAGGCGTACGGCAAGAAGGCCGGAGGCGGGATCCTGCTCTACGGGCCGCCGGGTTGCGGCAAGACGTTCCTGGCGCGGGCGACGGCCGGCGAGGTCAACGCCGGCTTCCTCGCCGTCGGCATCAGCGACGTGCTCGACATGTGGATCGGCCAGAGCGAAAAAAACCTGCACGCGCTCTTCGAGCAGGCGCGCACGCACCGGCCCTGCGTTTTGTTTTTCGACGAAGTGGATGCGCTCGGCGCGAACCGCACCGACATGCTCAAGAGCGGCGGCCGGCAGATGATCAACCAGTTGCTCTCGGAGCTGGACGGCGTGAACGCGTCGAACGAAGGTGTGCTCGTCCTCGCGGCGACCAATGCGCCGTGGCATCTAGATCCGGCGTTTCGCCGGCCGGGGCGTTTCGACCGCATCATCTTCGTGCCGCCGCCCGATGCGCCGGCGCGCGCGGCGATCCTGCGGCTGATGCTGCGCGGCAAGCCGGTCGAGACGGTGGATTTCGACGCGGTTGCCAGGAAGACCGAAGGCTTTTCCGGCGCGGATTTGAAGGCCGTGGTCGATCTCGCGGTGGAGGCGAAGCTCGCCGAGGCGATGAAGACCGGCAAAATCGCGCCGATCGGCGGCCGGGATCTGCTGGAGGCGGCGAAACGGCACAAGCCGACGGTGCGCGACTGGTTCGACACGGCGCGCAACTACGCGCTCTACGCGAACCAGAGCGGTCTGTACGACGACATCCTCGCGCATCTGAAGATATCCAAATGAGTCATCGCCTCGATCGTGCGCAGTTGTTGTTGCAGCAGTCTCGTCCCGCCGACGCCGAACGCGAAGCCATGCTCGCGCCCGCCGAGGATCCCGATTCGCCGCGCGGGCATGCGTACCTCGCGCTGAGCCGCATCGATCAGCAAAAAAACGCCGGTGCGCTGGAGGCCGCGGAGCGCGCGGTCGCATTGTCGCCCGCCGATCCGTTCAGCCATCACATCCTCGCGGTGGTGCTGCACCGGCTCGATCGCGGGAAGGCGCCGCTGGCGGCGATCGAGGAGGCGATCCGGCTCGATCCGGAGAACGAGGCGCATTTCGCGGTGCTGGCGGGCATCCGGCTCGGCCTGCGCGACTGGAAGGCGGCGCTCGCGGCCGCGGAGAGGGGGCTCGCGCTCAATCCCGAGGATGTGCAATGCGCGAATCTCCGCTCGATGGCGCTGGTGCGGCTCGGGCGGAAGGAGGAGGCGATGGAGACGGTCGATTTCGCGGTGGAGCGCGCGCCGGAAAACGCGTGGTCGCACGCGAACCAGGGGTGGAACTTTCTCCACCGGAACGACCCGAAGCGCGCGCAGGGGCATTTTCGCGAAGCGCTGCGCCTGGAGCCCGACATGGAGTGCGCGCGGCAGGGCATGCTCGAGGCGCTCAAGGCGCGGAACCCGGTTTATCGCGGCATGCTGGCGTATTTCCTGTGGATGGGCCGGCAGAGCGCGAAGCTGCAATGGGCGTTCGTGATCGGCACGTATTTGATTTCCCGATACATCGGAGGGCTGACGCCGGACGATCGCGGCCTGGGCTGGGCGACGTGGCCGGTGGTGATCGGGTTTTATCTCTTTATCTATCTCTCTTGGACGGCGGCGCCGATGTTCAACCTGCTGCTGCACTTCGACCGGTTCGGCCGGCTGGTGCTTTCGCGCGACGAGCGGCGGGCCACGAATTGGTTCGGGGCGTGCGTGTTGTTGATCGCGGCCTCGTGCGTGTGGTGGGCGGCGGGCAACGAGCTGGGCGTTTTTGGCGCGATCGCGAGCGCGATGCTTTCGGTGTGCGTGGCGGTCACGTTTTACCGGACGGGGAGAAAGCGCGTCGGTTTTGGCGTCGCGACGGCGGTGCTGGCGGCGATCGCGCTGGGCGGCTTCGTGCTGCTGCTGCGCGGAGACGACGCCAGCAGGCGCTCGGCGCGGATGAGGCACACACAGTTGGAGCCGTCCTGCGTTTCGAGCCATTGCGGCCGCAGCGATTTGAACTCCTTGTTCATCGCGCGCTGCAACTCGCCGACTTCGATCACGACGATGCCGTGCGGTTGAAGGCGCTCGCGAGCTTGCACGAGGAGACGGCGGATGATGTCGAGACCGTCTTTGCCGCCATCGAGCGCCATGCGGGGTTCCTTCTGAAATTCGACGGGCAGGTTGTCGCAGATGTCGCTCGGTTCGTACGGCGGATTGCTGAGAATGACGTCGTATTTGACGGGCGCGACCGAGGCGAAGACATCGCTGCGATGAAGCGTGACGCGGCGCGCGAGCTTGTGCGCTTTGACGTTGATCGCGGCGACTTCGAGCGCGGCGGGCGAGAGATCGATAGCGTCGATTTTTGCCTGCGGGAACTCGTGCGCGAGCAGGATCGCAAGACAGCCTGAACCGGTGCAGACATCGACGGCGCGCGTCACGCGCTGGCCGGGCGGCAGGAAGTCCGCGAGCGTGGGGATGAGTTCGAGAAAATAGGAACGCGGGATGATGACACGCTCGTCCACGTAGAAACGATGTTCGCCGAGCCAGGCTTCGCGCGTGAGGTAGCCGGCGGGCGTGCGGTCGATGGCCCGTTTGGCGAGGATCTGGCGAAGCGCGATGCGTTGTGCGGGCGAGAGCGGTTGGTCGAGAACGTCCGGATCGCTGTCGAGCGGCCAGTCGAGCGTGCGCAGAAACAAATACAGCGCCTCGTCGTGCGCGGACGTCGCGACCTGCCCGAGCGCGAGCTCCGCTTGTTGGTAAACGGATTCGGCGAACGCCAGCCACGCGCGCAGCGTGGCGAGTTGCGACGTCGGCGGCAGCGAGGTGAGCGAGCGGACTTTTTTCTTCACGAGAAGAGCGTGATGATCGTGCCGAATGGCTGCATGGCTGCGCGGATCATCCAGAAGAGCGCGCTGCGGGCCTGCGGGATGTTGATGAGCACCATCAGGATGATCCAACCGAAGCGGGCGAAGTTAATGTAGGTCGTCTCGCTCATGCCGAACCAGTACATAAGGAACTTCGAGCCATCGAGCGGCGGCACCGGCAGGAGATTGAAGATCATCAGGCTCACGTTGATCTGGATGACCAGCAGGAGCAGCGAAAGAAACTCATGGCCGGGCCAGAAACGCAGCGAAAGTCCGGTCACGACTGCCGCGAGCAACGCGAGCAGGAGATTCATGCCGGGGCCGGCGATGGTGACCCACGCGCGGTCGGCGGTTTTGGGAAGATTATACGGATTGATGATGACGGGCTTGGCCCAGCCCACGATCGGGAAACCGCCGAGAATGCCGATCAGCGGGATGATCACAGTACCGAACAGATCGATGTGCACCAGCGGGTTGAGCGACACGCGACCTTGCGAACGCGGCGTATTGTCACCGAGCCGATCGGCCATGGCGGCGTGACCCCATTCGTGCACCGTCAGGCTTGCGATGACGATGAGGTAGGCGATCAGGCTGTTGTAAAGCTGGACTGTATTCATGAAACAACTACGTGCGACAGATCACGATTGTCCCGCGGGCGGCGGGGGAGTGGCCGGGCGGCGGCTCGGCAGGTGGTCGGCGCAATAGCACTGATCGTCGGCGGCGTAGCGGAAATCGAGCATGGGGTCGGTGAGATCGGTGCGACCGCAAACGACGCAGGTATGGCGGGGTTCTCGGGTTTCGGTTGCCTCGGCGACGCGTCGCACCTGGCGACGTCCGGTCTGGCGGACCGAGCGGAGCATGTCGCCGGCGAAAAACAGGAGGAAGTTTCCGACGACGGCGATGATCGCGAGTTTGTCGGCGCGTCCGCCGACGGCGAAGGCATACCCGTAACCAATCCATGCGATTAGCGCGAGCCACTTGATCTTCACCGGAAGGATGAAGAAGAGCAGCAGCTCGAAATTGGGATGAAGGCGCGCGAAAGCCAAAAAGACCGAACCGCCGATGAAGAGATTGGTGGCGGCGGAATGCGGCGAGAAGAATGACAGACCGACGGTGAGAGCCCAGCCGGTGAGGAGAAAAAGATTGTAGCGCAGCGCGCCCCACTGGTGCTCAAGCGCGGTGCCATAGAGGTAAAAAAGATAAAGCGCGAAGGCGATGAAGAGCCATCCTTGCGCCGGGGGGATGAACACGAAGGAGAACAAGCGCCACCATTCGCCGGCGAGCACCTGCGACGGGATGAGCAGCAGGAAATTCGGATCGATCAGCCCCAGCATCGAGGTGAGCAGCACAAACACCTGCCCGATCACGATGAACAGGGAGATATTGGTGATGGCGTAAGGCTCGAGGCGGCGGCCGAGTCGATAAGTCCAGGACATGGGCGCAACGTTCTAGGGCGATTCCCCGCAATTCAACCGCGAATGGCGCGAAGTTTTGTTCCTGCACGCACGCGCGGAAGCGGGCGTGTGCGACGGTTCACAACGCGTAACCGATGGAGCTTGTGATGCGTTGATCGGTGCGCAGCTCGGGATCGGCCACGCTGTTGTCGTACTCGAACTCGTAGCGGATGTTGAGCGACACGCGATTGCTTACGCGGCCCTGCAGTGAGGTGTTGAAACGGATGCGGTAGTTTTCCGTCGTCTGCGAGCCCTGCACGATCGGGTTGGTGGAGTAGAGGATGTTGGACTCCTGCAAGAGCGAGAGGCGGCCGTTGATCTTGTAACTATAGTCTTGGAAAAACTCGCTGAGATAAACGACGTCCTCCGTGATGCCCTCCACCTGGCGATATTGCGCGGTGGCGCCGAGGCCGGCGTTGAGCACGTGGCGTTGATGCTGGAAAATGCGGTAACCGAGACCGGCGTTTTGCTCGAAGCTGTTGTCGATGTTTTTGACCTGGTCGGAGAGATAGCTGCTCAACGTCTGCGTGAACATGCGTTCGCCGAACTCGTGGCGCCAACGGAAGGAGCCTTCGTAGCGTTCGGAGTTCACTTGGTCGTTTTGTTTGCCGTAGAGCGCGCGAGCGGACGCTTTGTAGAGATTGGCGGTCTGCGCGTTGTTTTCCAAATCGATGCGCAGCGAGCCGCTGAGCACATCGCGGCGTCCGGATTGTTGCTGATAACCAAACTCCAATTTGCCTTTCCAGCGCTTCTGCTTGGGCGCATCGGCGCTGGCGGTTTTGGCCGGAGCGGTGGATGGCGCGGGCGGAGGCTTGGAAGCGACGGCGGCGGGCTGCTCGCCCTTCGCGGGCTTCGTCGCGGTCGCGTCGGTGGACGAGGCGGGTTTGGCGCCGGGTTGCGTGGGCGGCAGGCCGACGAGGCTCTCGACGGGCGTGTCGGGCACCTCGGCGACTTGCGCTTCGGTGGAGGGGATCAGGATCGTGCCGAGGACCGGCGATTTGAAATAGATGACACCGTTTTCGGTTTTCAGATGTTCCCCGCGGAGAATGTCGCCATTGCGCAGGCGCAGTTCAGTGGCGGCGGAGAGGGACAACGAAGCGGAACCGACGAGAGAAAAGAGAAAGAAGAATCTGAAAACGGAACGGAACATTCTGAGTTGAAGAAACGAAACAACCGCCGCGGCTTGACGCCTCGGGCGAGTGTTTTGATGCGGACGAAAATGGCGCACAAAGGCGCCACCGAAAGCGACGCCTACTTCACAGTATCGGACGAGGACGCGCTCTCTGAAGCGGACGGATTTTGAGAGGCTGGAGGCTGATCCAGGGTGTCGGCGATTTTATTTTTCTGACGCGACAGAGCAGGATCGTTGACTTGTGCGAGGAGACGCCGGGCTTCGTCGGTACGCTGCAGCTCGTGCAGCACCTTGGCTTGATGAAGGCGGCAGACCTCTTGTTCGACGCCGGGGCGGAGCTTTTTCTCGAAATTTTGCCAGAAGGTCAGCGCGGTCTCCCAATCGCCTTTCTCGAGTTCGTAAAACGAAAGTCCGTATTGGTACGAATAACGCCAGTCGTCGGGCGCGAGCTCCATGGCGCGGAGAAACGCCTTTTGCATCGTGTCGTCGATCGCGGCGCGGCTCCATTCGGCGCTTTTCAAAAAGTCTTCGCGTGCCTCGTAAAGCAGCATGCCGAGCTGGTAGTGATAAAGGGGTTCCTCGGGCTCGAGTTTGATCGCGGCCATGAAGTAGGACAGTGCTTCGAGCGGTTTGCCTTCTTCGGCGAGATAGTTGCCCAACTGGTTTTTGACGATCGGGATGTCCTTATCGAGTTGGTTGGCGCGCAGAAGCATCGTAACGGATTCTTTGCGCATACCGGCTTTGCCGAGCATGAGTCCGTAAGCGACGTACGCCGGCGCGAAGTCCTGATGCGCGCGGATGAGTTTGTCGTAGTCGTTCGCGAGTTGCTGCAACTCCGTGCGCAATGCGTCCTCGTCCACGCGGTCGCCCGCGGCTTCGGCTTTTTCGAAAATCGCTTTTTGCGTGGCGACCAGCTCCTTCAAGCGTTCCGCAGGATCGGCAGGAGGCACCGCCATCAGCGGAGCCAAACCGGCGCAAATGAGGCCGAGAAAAAATAAACCGAAACGCGCGAAAGACATGGAGGAGTGCGACCCAAAGAAGGCTGCGAAGTGCCACGCGTAAAGCGTACGCGCAGGACTTACGGAAATTTTTTCGCGCGCACGTTCGTCGCAAAAATTTTCATACGGCGATTTTCTCTGCAAATGCGCGCCACGCGGAGGGTTGTTGCAGCGCGTGCGTGTGAAGGGCGCCGCGTCCGGTACGCGACGGATTGCCTCGCGGATTTTTTCGCGAAACTTCCGCATCCATGCCCGCCGCGAACGAAGATCTTCGCGCTGTTTCCGCGATCAAGGGACGCGGGACGGCGATCCAGCCTCCGAATCGTTTCGAGCGGCTGCAGGTCGCGTGCGATGCCGACACGTGGCAGAGCGATCTGGACGGCGTGCCGGACGAGCGGCCCGATCCGCGCACGCAATTTTTCTACGACAACACCACGACGATCCTCGCGCAAAACGACAGCCCGGACATCCCGTTCTCGTACGGCATCAATGTCTACCGCGGCTGCGAGCACGGCTGTGCCTACTGTTTCGCGCGTCCGCATCACGAATATCTCGGCTGGAGCAGCGGTTTGGATTTCGAGACAAAAATCCTCGTGAAGCTCCGCGCGCCCGAGTTGCTGCGCAAAGAACTTTCGCGCCCGAAATGGCAGCCGCAGTTGATCGCGATGAGCGGCGCGACGGATTGTTATCAACCGGCGGAGCGGCACTTCCAACTCACGCGCCGCTGCCTCGAAGTGTTTGCCGATGTGCGCAATCCGGTCGGTATCATCACCAAAAACTTCCTCATCACGCGCGACCGCGATCTGCTGGCCGAGCTCGCGCGTTGGAAATGCGTGGCCGTGTCGATCACCCTCACGACGCTCGATCCCGAGCTCGCGGGAAAACTCGAACCGCGCGCGGCGCGTCCCGAGCATCGCTTGCGCGCGATCCGCATGCTCGCCGACGCGGGCGTGCCGGTGGGCGTGATGGTCGCGCCGGTGATTCCCGGACTCACCGAGCACGAACTGCCGGCGATCCTCGACGCCGCCGCGAAAGCCGGGGCGCAGCACGCGGGTTATGTGCTGCTGCGCCTGCCGTTCGCGGTGAAAACGGTTTTCTCGCAATGGCTCGACGTGCACGCGCCGTCCAAAAAAGCGCGCGTGCTGGACCGCGTGCGCGAATTGCGCGGCGGCGAACTCAATGTCTCCGATTGGGGCAAGCGCCTGCGTGGCGAAGGCATTTTTGCGGAGCAAGTGCACGACATGTTCGCCGTGGCCTCGCGTCGCGTCGGGCTGAATCGACGCCTGCGCGACGATCTCTCGACCGAATATTTTCGTCGTCCGGGCGGCACGCAGATGGAGTTGTTCTGATCGGTGCGGCGGGCGATTCGCGGGCTCAGTTGGCGAGTTTGAAACGCACCAACTCGATGGCGAAACGAACGGTTTTTTTGTCGGTGATCTCGAGACGGACCGAGCGACCTTCCACGTAAGGTTTGGCATCGCGAATCGCCTGCTTAATCGCGGCGGGCAGCTTGAAGTCGAGCGCCGCTGCGGCGGCTTTTTCACCGAGCACGATCACCGCGAGAAAACGACCTTCCTGCGGCGCGAGATAACCGAGTGTGCGTTTCCCGTTTTTGAGCACGAAGAACCACCCCGCGCTTTTGCCGTAGTGTTTCCACTCGGTGGCGAACGTCGGACCGAGCGTGGCGAGTTCTTCGCAAAACAGCGCCCACGCGGAGCGCGCGGTGCCGAGGACGTCGTCCACCGCGCGTGCGGTGGGTGGGTGGTTTTTATCGGCAAACTGGCTGACAGCCATGGCGAAAAAAGGGATGCGAAATGGCAGCGCGTCGCGCGAGGCGGAGGCAAGCGCAGTCGATCGCATGCTGTCTTTCTGCTTTCGCCGCCGGCCGCTTTCGTGATTCTCCGCCGCATGGCCGACCGCGATTATGTGATTGGTTTCGATGCCGACGACACGCTCTGGCACAACGAGACCATTTTTGAAAACGTGCACATCCGCTTCCGCAAACTGCTCGCGGACTATCACGACGCGGAGACGGTCGATCGCACGCAGTTCGCCACCGAGATGCGCAATCTCGAGCTCTACGGTTACGGCGTGAAAGGCTTCACGCTGTCGGCCATCGAGACCGCGATCCAGTTGACCGATGGCAAAATCAGCGCGCGCGAAATTCGCGAGTTGATCGAGCTCGGCCGCTCGATGCTCGAACATCCGGTGGAGTTGCTCGACGGCGTGGAAGAAACGCTCGCCGCACTCGCGCCTGCATATCGGCTCATCGTCATCACGAAGGGCGATCTTCGCGACCAGGCGCGCAAGCTGCGCAAGTCGGGTCTCGCGGACCGCTTTCGTCATGTGGAGATCGTCGCCGAAAAAGATGAACACACGTACGGGGCGATTTTCCGGCGTCATGCGATCGCGCCGGAGAATTTCCTCATGGTCGGCAATTCGTTGAAGTCCGACATCCTGCCTGTTCTCTCGCTCGGAGGCTCGGGCGCGCATGTGCCTTATCCGCTGACCTGGGCGCATGAGCGCGTCGAGCAAATGCCCGTCGCGGAAGGCCGGTTTTTCCCGTTAAAAAATCTGCGCGAGTTGCCCGCGGTGATCGCCGCTTGGACGCGCACGACGGGCTGAACGAAGGCGTTGATCACGCGCTTCCCCAGGCGTTTGCGAAGACGTTTCCACGTTGGAAATTGGGAGGCGGAAGCTCTGGGCGCGGCTTGCCTGGTTCTTTGGCTGCACTAAGTTGCGCCTGTGAGTACTCCGAGCATCAAGGAACTTCGACAGGCCCGCGCGCGTGAATCCCATCGCGCGCCCCGATGGCTGCGCTGGCTGTTGATCGCGGCCGGCGTTTTTGCGTTGTATGTGATCGTCGGCTTTTTCGTCGCGCCGCCGATCGTGCGCTCGCAACTGGAGAAGCGTCTCGCCGCCGAATTGGGACGCGAGGTGCGGGTGGAAAAAGTGCGCCTCAACCCGCTCACCTTGTCCGGCGCGATCGAAGGCTTCGCGATCCGCGAAGCGAGCGGGCAGGGCGATTTCGTCGCGTGGCGACGCGCCTTCGCCAATGTGGATTCTTGGTCGGTGTTTTCGAGCGAATGGCGTTTCGACGAAGTCACGCTCGATGGCGCACGCGCCAATGTCGCGGTCGATCGCGAAGGCCGATTCAATTTTGCCGACATCCTCGAGCGGTTCACGGCCAAGGAAGAAACTGAGCCCGTTTCCACGGACAAACCGCGCGCGCTGCGCATCGTGCGCCTCACGGTGTCGGATGCGCGTCTCGATTATGCGGAAGATCTGCCGACGGCGCCCTTCGCGACGACGGTGGGGCCGGTGAGTTTTTCGCTGCGCGATTTCAGCACGGGCGGCGAAGACGATGCGCCGGGACAATTCACCGCGACGACGGAATCGGGCGAGAGCATCGGCTGGCGCGGTACGCTCGCGGTGGCGCCGCTGCGCTCTTCGGGCGATGTGTCGCTCGGAAACATCGTTCTGAAAAAATACATGCCGTACGTCGCGCGTTTCGCGAACTTCGAGATCTCCGACGGTATCCTCGGTTTCAATACACACTACGACATTACCATCGCGGGCGAACGGCCGTCGTTGAAAGTGCGGGATGGTGTGCTGTCGTTGCAGTCGTTTAAGCTCGGCGCGCCCGGCGCGGCTCCGGCGATCGCTCTCGATAAGTTGGACGTGCAAGGCATCGCCGCGGATGGCGACGCGATGAAAGCGTCGGTGACGCGAGTGGGTTTGGCGGGCGGTCGCATCGAAGTGACGCGCGAAGCCGAAGGCATCGATTTGCTGCGCTTGTTGGAACCCAAGATCGAAGGGGCTGCGGCGGAAACGACCGGCACGTCTTCCGGTAGTGCTGGCATGAATACACCGGCCGCGATCGACGCGACACTGGGAGAGCTCGCGGTCACGGGTTTGACGGTGATTGCCAACGACACGACCACGCCGCGCCCTGCGCGCCAGGAAGTGTCGGATATTTCACTGACGCTCAAAGACGTCTCGCTCGCGGATCTCGCGAAAGCGTCTCCGATCACGTTCCTCGCAAAGTTCCCGGAAGGCGGTTCGCTCGCCGTCAATGGTTCGCTTGCGCCTCAACCGCTGAGGGGAGACCTCGCGATCGAGCTGGCACAAGTCCCGCTCGCCCCGCTCAGCCCGTACGTGGAGATGTTTGCCGATGTGCGTTTGGTGCAAGGCGTGGTTTCCGCGCAGGCGCGTGTGAATGTGGACACGCCCGCCGGCGCTTCGCTGCCCGCGATCACCGCGCGTGCGGATAGCACGATCGAAAATTTCCTCGTGAAAGAAGCCGACGACACGACGGAGCTCGCCCGCTGGACAACGCTCGCCATTCGCGGCGTCGAAGCCACGACCGTGCCGTCGATCAAACTGCTCGTCGCGGAGGTCGAATGGACCGATCCCGCGGGATTCGTGACGGTCTCGGAAGACGGCACGCTCGCGGTGTTGGATCTTTTGAAAAAGCCGGCGGACGAAAATGCAGACGCGCCGGCTCCCGCGCCCGCGAAGGAAGCGCCGTCGCAGAGCACGCCGCCCTTCATCGCGCTCGATCGGTTTGTGCTGAACAACGCGTCGTTCACCTTCCGCGACCGCTCGACCGAGCCGGACGTGGTGGCGGCGCTCAATCAGCTCAGCGGCACCGTCGCCGGCCTTTCGTCGGCCAATCTCGCGCGGGCCGATGTCGATTTGAAGGGCAAGGTGAATGGTGTATCCGATGTTTCGATACGCGGGCAGATCAACCCGCTCGCCGCGGATGCGTTTACCGATCTGGTGGTGGATTTCCGCGGCATCGATCTGCGTCCGACCGGTCCGTATGTGGCCAAATACGCGGGTTATCAGCTCGATAAAGGCGCGCTTACGTTGGACGTGAAAGCGAAGCTCTCGCAGCAGCGTCTCGACATGGCCAATGTGGTGACGCTCGACCAGTTCACGCTCGGTGAAAAGAGCAACAGTCCCGACGCCACCAAGCTGCCCGTTACGCTGGCGCTCGCACTCCTGCGCGACCGTCAGGGGAAAATCGTACTCGATGTCCCCGTGCAGGGACGAATCGACGATCCGGAGTTTCGCATTGGCCGCGTGGTGATGCGCGTGATCGGTAACATTCTGACCAAGGCGGCGACCTCGCCGTTTTCGTTGCTCGGCTCGATGTTCGGCGGTGGCGACAAGGGCGAGGAACTCGCGTTTCAGGAGTTTGTCGCCGGCACCGCCGAACTGACGCCGGAAAGTATTCAAAAACTCGATACGCTGGTGAAGGGGTTGACGGAGCGTCCCGCGCTGAATCTCGAAATCGCAGGTTCCTACGACGCGAACGCGGATGCGCCGGCCTTGCGCGAACGTGAGTTTGAAAAAGGACTGCGCGCGTTGCTGTGGGAGGAGCAGCAGCGTCTCGCCCCGGATGGTCAGGACGTTCCGCCGCTCGAGGAGATCACCGTGTCGCCGCAAGCGCGCACGCGTTTGATCACGATGATGTATCGACTGGCGTTCCCTGAACAGATACCCACGGCGCAACAATCGCCAGCTAACCCAACGCCGGCCGTCGAAGCGCCGGCTACGGAAGAGCGCACGGTGCAAGCGCCGATCGGTCCGCGTTTCCGTCGCGCCGGAGCGCCGGTGGCCGTTTCGCGCACGGCTCGCCGTGAAACGCCGGCGCCCGCTGCGCCCGAAGTGAAGGCGCCGACGGAATCGCCAGCGACAGCGCAACCGGGTCCGAGCGTGGACGAAATGCGCGCGAAGCTGCTCGCAGCGATGCCGGTCGATGAGGATGTGTTGCGCGAACTCGCGGCAGAGCGTGCGCAGCGTGTGCGTGCTTATTTGGTCGAGACGGGTGGCATCGAGGCCGCACGTATTTCGATCGCGCCGGAAGCGGCGAAGGGTCCGCGCGCGGATCTGCAGTTGAAGTGAACGACGAGGCCATCATCGCATGTCGCCCGGGATGCGGGGCGTGTTGTATCGCGCCCAGTATCGCATCGATCCCCGGTATGGGTTTCAAACCGGCCGGGGTGCGTTGTGTGCATCTGTCGGAGGATTTTCGCTGCGCGTTGTTTGGTCGGCCAGAGCGGCCGGCCGTGTGTGCGAGTTTGCGTCCGCTCGCGTCGATGTGCGGCGCGAGTCGTGACGAAGCGACGGCTTATCTCAGCGAGTTGGAGCGATTGACCGCACCTGATCCACGTTGAAAACGCGCGAGAAAAACGTGCACGTTCTCAGTGATGATGGCCGTGCGCGCCGGAACCCATTTCGGCCATCCATTCAAAATATTCGGGACCGAGATCGGCGCGGCGGCGCATGGAGAGCACATCGGGCAGGCGCGTGAGTTCGTCTTCGACCTGATCGAGACGGTGCGCGTCGCTGACGAGGAGCAGCATGCGGCTTTCGATGCCGCTCGGGAGCGGCACGCAGAGGATGGCTTCGAGATTGAAACCGCCGTCGGCGAAAACCGCGGTGATGCGAGCCATGGCGCCCGGATGATTCTGGACGCGGAGCTCGAGCACAGTGGTTGGCGAAGGCTTGCGAGTGATGGCGGAGGGACTGGGAGGAGTTGGCATGATGACGGTCCCGCCTCTCGCGTTGCGCAGCCGGGGCAACAAAAACCCCCTCGGCGCAGCGCCAGAGGGGGAAATTGATTGTGTTTATGGAATCAAGATCCGCCTGGCGTGCCTGCACGCGCGACTACGACGACCACGGATACGCGGGCGGCGAGAGCGACGGATTTGGCGACGAGGCGGTTCATGAAGGAGTGCCCAAGCAAGCGCCGGCGCGCGGATGCGTCAAGGCGCAGATTTGTTTCGCGCGCGCGTGGAGCACCGTTTTCAGAGGAAGCGGCGCGTTTGCTCGGCGCGCATTTAGCGGAGCCTTTACGCGCTCGGGATATGGGAGACGTCGAAAAACGACCGCTGCTCAGCGCGACGAGCCGCGCGTGCAACCGAGCGCGATGCGAGCGCCGCGGCGTCATTCTGACCGTTGACCTGTCATCGACGGCTCCCCACCTCTTGGGCCATGGCAAAACCGGATGAGCCCAAGGTGATTTTTTCGATGATCGGCGTCTCGAAGAAAATCGAGCGCAAGGAGATCCTGCGCGATGTGTCGCTGTCGTTTTATTACGGCGCGAAGATCGGCGTGCTCGGTCTGAACGGTTCGGGCAAATCATCGCTCATGCGCATCCTCGCGGGACGCGACACCGAGTACGATGGCCATGTGCATTTCGAGCCGGGCTATTCCGTGGGACTTCTCGAACAAGAGCCCCAACTCACGCCTGGCAAAACCGTGCGTGCTTGCGTCGAAGAAGGTGTGCAGCATCTCACCGATCTTGTCGCGGCCTACGATGCGTCGTGGGACGAAATCAACGATGCGCCGGATGACGAAACGCGCGACAAGATCACCGCGAAGCAAGGCGAGCTTCAGGAGAAAATCGATGCTCTCGGTGCGTGGGATATCGCGTCCCATGTCGACATGGCGATGGATGCGCTGCGTTGTCCGCCGGCGGAACAGATCGTGGATAATCTTTCCGGTGGTGAGCGTCGTCGTGTGGCGCTCGCGCGACTGCTCTTGCAGAAGCCGTCGATCTTGTTGCTCGACGAACCGACGAACCATCTCGACGCCGAGAGCGTGCACTGGCTCGAGCAACATCTCGCGCGCTACGAAGGCACGGTGATCGCGGTGACGCACGATCGTTATTTCCTCGATAATGTCGCGGGCTGGATTCTCGAGCTCTCGCACGGTCACGGGATTCCGTGGAAGGGAAATTATTCGTCGTGGCTCGAGCAGAAACAACGTCGCATGGCCGTGGAACAGCGCACCGAAGATCGCCGACAGAAAGCGATGGCGCGCGAGCTCGAATGGATCCGCAAATCGGCGAAGGCGCGGCAGGCGAAATCGCAGGCGCGCATCAACGCGTACGAAGCGATGCTCAAGGAAAACGTCGCGGAGAAAGAACGTGAGTTTGAGATTCTCATTCCGCCGGGGCCGCGTCTCGGCACGCTCGTCGTCGAAGCCGATAAAGTCGCGAAGAGTTACGGCGACAAATTGCTTTTCGAAAACGTGAGTTTCTCGCTGCCTCCCGGCGGCATCGTCGGCGTCGTCGGTCCCAACGGCGCGGGCAAAACCACGATGTTCAAACTCATCACCGGCGCGGAACAGCCCGATAGCGGCACGCTGCGCGTGGGACCCACGGTGCAGATCGCGCACGTGGATCAATCGCGCGATTCGCTGCCGGACGAAGCGACGATTTTCGAAGCGATCAGCGACGGACAGGAAACGCTGAAGCTCGGCGGACGCGACGTGAACGCCCGTGCGTATTGCGCGCAGTTTGGTTTCACCGGCGCGGATCAGCAAAAGAAAGTCGGCGTGCTTTCCGGCGGTGAACGCAATCGTGTGCATCTCGCGCGTCTGTTGAAGAGCGGCGCCAACTTGATCCTGCTCGACGAACCGACGAATGACCTCGATGTAAACTCGATCCGTGCGCTTGAAGAAGGTCTAGAAAACTTCGCCGGCTGCGCGGTGGTGGTTTCGCACGATCGCTGGTTCCTCGATCGCGTGGCCACGCACATCCTCGCCTTCGAAGGCGACAGCGTGGTGCAGTGGTGGTCGGGCAACTACACGAGTTATCTCGAAGATTACCGGCGGCGCAAAGGTAAGGACGCGGATCAGCCGCACCGCATCAAGTATCGCAAGCTCTCGAGATAAATGGAACCCGCGGCGATGCCGCCGGGTCGTCGAGTGCTCCGTTTTTGGGTTGAGCGAGCCGGTTTGCGCGCTTCACTCACGCGCGGTGCGGGAGGCCGGCATGGGGCTGCGCGTCTCGCGTCTTTATTCCATTACTTCGATGAAATCACTTCGCTTCGCTCTTGTTGCCGGTGTGCTTGCCGCGCTGCCGTTGATCAGTTCCGCCGCTCCGCGGTTTTATGCCCAGCCTTCGCTGGTGATTGTGGATGTGGATAACTTCGATACAGCGGCGGGAGCGTCCGTCGCCGTGGGCGCGGTGTTTGGCGGCAATCACGTGGTCGAGTTTGAAACCTCCCGTTTCGAGCTCTCGTCGAGTTACGGGCTGAATTTCGATTTAACGGCCACGCCGCTGTTGCTGAACTACCGCTATGAGATCGCGACGACGGAGCGCTGGCTCCTCTCTGCGGGATTGTCCGCTGGGGTGATGTTGCAGGAGATCGATTTCACGGATGTGTATTCGTTCCCGGGCTCGATTTATCACTACAACGAAAAGGACGAAGCCTTCGTGGTCGGTTTCAATGCAGGCATCGGTTATAAGATTGATGACCGCCTTTCCATCCATGCGAGCGCGCGCACGCTGCGCGCGGCGAAAAGCGACGTGTTTTCCGAAAGCAGTTTTCTCATGCTCCAACTCGGCCTGCGCTGTCGCTTTTGATCTTGGTGATGCGTGCCCGGTGCGGCGGAACACGCTTGCTCACGCCGGCTGTACAGCCTTTGGCTAAAGGTCCGCGGGAGCGTCGGTTGGCGACCGCGCGTCGCATTATGAAGTTCTCCAGCTTGTTCCTGTTGGCTCTCGCGACATCCGGTGTCGCGGCTTCCGCTCAGACAACACCCTCGGCCTCCGGGACGAAGGTCTATCTCCGGCCCTCGGCGGCGGTGATCATCCCTGGCGATGATTTTGAAGTCGGCGCAGGGGGATTGATCGCGTTTGGCGTTCAGTTCGCCGGACAGCATCACCTCGAGGTGGAGACTGGTTATCTCCACTCGGATATTAAAAACTCCTCGTACTCGATGGAGTTCATCCCGGCAGTCATAAATTATAAATACACGCTCTCGTTGTCGGAGCGTTTCTCGCTCCAGGCCGGCATCACGGCGGGCGCGATGTATCAAAAGCTGGATTTGAGTTCCTACGGCTACGGTGTGACGGGCGAAACGAAGTCGTCGGCGGCCTTTGGCCTGAATGCCGGCGCGCGATTCAAGGTGACCGAACGACTCGCGCTGGACGCCGGCGCCAAGGTGCTGCGCATCGGCGAGACGCGCTACACCACCGAAGGCGACGTCACGATCTTCCACGCGGGTCTTAACGTCCGCCTCTAACCTGAGATACGATCTTCCGCGAAGCCGGCGCCTGCCGGCTTTTTTGTGTCCGGCGATCATGGATCGCGTGTATCCAAAATTTCATGACACGCGTTTGAGCGGGACTGTCACGGCGCGAGGTGCATTGCCTTAAAGGAGGTCGGGCGCTTGGGTGGACCGATGTCTTCACTTTCTCCCATCCGGCCGCGTGTGCTTACCTATCTGTGCTATGGCGCAATGATGGGGCTCGCGATCGGGTTGAATCTGCTGCCGGTTTTTCTGACCACGCTGAGCGAACTCTTTGGCGGCGCCGAAGGTTTGACCAAGGAGCAACTCGGGCGGCTCGGTGCGCTGACCTTCGCGGGATTATCGATCGGCATCGTGATCACCGGACCGCTGGCGGATCGCTTCGGCGCGAAGACGTTTGTGCAGCTCGGCAACGCGACGATCGCGTTGAGTCTTTTGGGGCTCGCGTTTGCGCCGACGTATTTATCGACGGGCGTTTGGATGTTTGTGCTCGGGCTTGGCGCGGGCGTGCTCGACATGGTGTTGAGTCCGGTGGTGTCGGCGTTGAATCCCGGGCGGCGCGCTGCGGCGATGAACTGGCTGCACTCGTTTTACGGCGTCGGCGCGGTGATGACGATTTTGGTCGGCGCGATCGCGCTGCGCACCGGACTCGGCTGGCGCGGCACCTGTTTGTCGCTGATCGTGATTCCAGGGGGATTGTTGGTGGCGTTTGCGTGCCAAGGATTTCCCTCCATGACGCCGGAAGGTGTGCGCACGCCGTTGCGGGCTTTGGTGCGCAAGCTGTGGTTTGTCGCGGCATTGGCGGCGATTTTTCTCGGAGGAGCGACCGAACTCGGCATGTCGCAATGGCTGCCCGCGTACGCGGAAACGACGCTCGGATTCTCGCAATGGACGGCGAACATGTCGCTGCTCGCGTTCTCCGTCGCGATCACGCTGGGACGCATGGTCATCGGCACGCTCGGTGAACGCATGACCTCGTTTCAAATCCTCGCGTGGAGCTGCAGCACATCGGTGGTGTTGTTCCTGATGGGATCGTTTTTGCCGTGGCCTAACGCGGCCTTGGTCGCATGCGTGGTGGTGGGATTCACGGGCAGTTGTTTGTGGCCGACGATGCTCGCGGTCGCGGCGGATCGTTATCCAGATGGCGGCGCGACGATGTTTGGCGCGCTCGCGGCACTGGGGAATGCCGGCGGCATCGTCATGCCGTGGATCGTCGGTTGGGTGGCTGATCGCAGCGATCTGCACTGGGGATTGGCGGTGTCGGCATTGGCGCCGGCGTTGATGTTTCCGCTCGTGATCGCGCTCGGACGACGCAGCGCCTGAGACGCACGCACTACGCGGGAGGGGCAGCGGCGGAGGAGATGCGGGCGGAAACGCGCGAGGACTTTCGCGCACTCGCGCGTATCACGGGAACAGCTACATTGTAACCGACATGACCGCACGACACTGGACTTTGGTTGTTCTCATCGCCGTCGTGGCCGCCGCGGGCGGCTATTTTTTTGCACGACAAAATCACGCGCATGCGGGAGGTGCGTCCGCGGACGGAGGTCGTCGGGTGGCGTTTTATCAGAGTCCGATGCACCCGTGGATAAAGTCCGACCGGCCGGGCAAGTGCACGATCTGCGGCATGGACCTCGTGCCGGTTTATGAAGGCGACACCGGCCATGCGCAGAGCAGCGCGCTCGTGATGTTGCCCCCCGCGTCGGCGTCCGTGATCGGCATGAAGACGAGCGAAGTCGCACGTGGTAACTGGGTGAAGACGTTGAGGGTGAATGGCGTTCTTGAAGCAGACGAAACGCGACGTCGTGTAGTGTCGGCGCATGTGCCTGGTCGCATCGAAAAACTCTACGTCAACGAAATCGGTGCGCGCGTGGAGGCGGGCCAACCGCTCGCGATGCTCTACAGTCCCGAAGTGCAAACCGCGCAGCGTCAATACGTGGAGCGTTTTCGCGCGGGGCCGAGCGCGGTGACGGCGTCGGAACTCGCCGATGCGCGCGAACGTTTGCTGGCGATGGGATTGTTGCCGCACGAAATCGCCGAGCTTGAGGAAACGCTGCGTCCGCAAGCGACGGTTGAAGTTCACGCGCACGCGGGCGGGACGATCATCTCGCGCGCGGCGTACGTGGGCCAATACGTGGACACGCACGACAAGATCTTCGAAGTCGCCGACTTTTCGACGCTGTGGTTTGTCTTCGACGCGTACGAAGCGGATCTGCCGGATATTCGCGAAGGACTGCCGGTGGAGGTGACGGTGGCGAATGGGGGTGAGGCGATGGTCGCGCCGATCACCTTTGTCGATCCCAACATGAATCCGCTCAATCGCACGGCGCGCGTGCGGGTGGTATTGGATAATGCATCAGGTGCGCTCAAGCACGGTCAGCTCGCCACGGGACGCGTGCGTATTGAAAAACAGGATACGTTGCTGGTGCCGCGTTCCGCCGTGTTGCACACCCGTGCGCGCCCGGTGGTTTTTGTGGAAAAAGGCGAGGGTGCGTACGAGCCGCGCACGGTGACGCTTGGTCATGCGGGCGACGAAGCCTATGCGGTAATCGACGGACTCCGTGCAGGCGAACGCGTGGTCACGCAAAGCGCGTTGTTGCTCGATGGTCAGGCGCAGCTCGCGCACGCCACGACCGAGTCATCGCATGAACACGCGCACGGTCACGCCGCGGAAAAAGCGCCTTCGACGTCGGCCGATGGTATCGATGCCGCGCAGTTGGAAGCACTGGTGTTGGCCGCTGCGGATGTTTCCGCCGCGCTCGCGGCAGACGATCTGCCCGGTTTTCAAAAGATGTATCCAAAACTTCATGACGCCTTCACGAAGGCATCGTCGTTGCCCGAGTCGCTGAAGACGCAGGGGAAAAAGCTCGTGGACGGGCCCGATCTCAAGGCGGCCCGTCGGGCGTTCGAGCCGTTCAGCACCGGGCTGGCGGATCTCGCGCGGGCGGCGCATCTGCATCATCGCGGCGTTGTGAAAATCTTTCAGTGTCCGATGACGCCGGTGCTCGGTGTCGGGCGCTGGGTGCAGCGTGATGCGGAGCTGCGGAACCCGTTTTTCGGGTCCGCGATGCTCGAGTGCGGCGAAGAGATCGAGTGATACCTGAGCCGCCATGATCGCGCACATCATTCGTTGGTCGCTGCAGAACCGCTTCATCGTCATCGCCGCGTTGATCGGCGTGTGTGCGTGGGGCTTCGTCTCGCTGAAGCGCGTGCCGGTCGATGCGATTCCCGACCTCTCCGAGAATCAGGTGATCGTATATGCCGATTGGGCGGGGCGCTCGCCGCAGGAGGTCGAGGATCAAGTCACGTACCCGCTGTCGGTTTCGTTGCAGGGGCTCGCGGGCGTGAAGTCCGTGCGCGCGACATCGATGTTCGGGTTCTCGTTTCTCACGGTGATCTTTCGCGACGACGTGGAAACGTACTTCGCGCGCACGCGCGTGCTCGAGCGGTTGAACTCGCTCGGCGATCTGCTGCCTGAAGGTGTGGTCGCGCGACTCGGGCCCGACGCGACGGGACTTGGTTGGGTGTACCAATATTATCTGAAGGACGAGTCGGGTGCGCACGATCTCGGTTCGTTGCGCGCGTTGCAGGACACGTTTGTGCGTTATCAACTCGCTTCCGTGCCCGGCGTGGCGGAGGTCGCGAGCATCGGCGGTTTCGTGCGTCAGTGGCAGGTCGAAGTGTCGTCGGTGAAACTGAAGCAATACGACCTGATGCTCGGCGAAGTGATGGACGCGGTCGCGGCGGGCAATCTCAACGTCGGCGGAAAAACGATCGAAGAAAATGGCGCGGAGTTTGTCGTGCGCGGTGTGGGTTTGGTCACGAATGCGGCCGATCTCGAATCGATCGTGATACGTCCGCGCGAAGGCACCCCGTTGTATTTGCGCGATGTGGCGACGGTGCGGGTGGGCGGCGATTTTCGGCGCGGTACGCTCGACGTGAACGGCCGCGAAGTCGTCGGTGGCATCGTGGTGATGCGTTACGGCGAAAACGCATATCAAGTCATCAAGGACGTGAAGGCGCGCATCGCGTCGATCGCGTCCGGACTTCCCGATGGAGTGACGATCGAGCCGTTTTATGATCGCAGCGATTTGATCGCGCGTGCGATCGCGACGCTGAAAGACGCGCTGCTCGAAGAGATCGTGTTGGTGACGCTCATGCACGTCTTCTTCCTCTGGCATTTCCGCAGCATTCTCATCGTGACGCTGCCGCTGCCGGCATCGATTTTGATTTCGTTTATCCTGATGTATCACTTCGGGATTCCGTCGCACATCATGTCGCTGACGGGCATCGCGATCGCCATCGGCGTGTTGGTGGATGCGGGCATCGTGATGACGGAAAATGTCATCCGACATTGCGAGCTGGAGGAAGAAAAACTCGGACGACGACTCAACGCGGCGGAGGTGTTCGAGCTGACGATGAACTCATGTCAGCAGATCGGGCGCCCGATGTTTTTTTCGATTCTCGTCGTGGTGCTGGCGTTTGTGCCGGTGTTCATGCTGTCGGGTCAGGCGGGGAAAATGTTTCACCCGCTCGCGTGGACAAAAGTATTCGCGATCATGGGCGCGCTGATGCTCGCGATCACGGCGGTGCCGGTGCTCTGCACGTTCTTTGTGCGCGGACCGTTTCGTCGCGAAGAGGACAACTGGCTGATGCGCTTCCTGCTGAAGTGCTACGATCCGTTTTTGAATTTTGCGCTTAAACGACGCGCGCTGGTGCTCGTGCTTGCGGGTGGACTGCTCGCGGTGTGTGTCGTGATCGCGTTTGGTTTGCCGCGTGCGGTGAATGCGCGCTTGCCCGACAACATCGCGCGACACACGCAGGGCTTCGGCAGTGAGTTCATGCCCACGTTGGAGGAAGGCTCGCTGTTGTTCATGCCGGTGTTGTTGCCGGCGACGTCGCTCACCGAAGTGAATCGCATCATGGCGTGGCAGGATCGCGTGATGAGCTCGCATCCCGCGGTGGCATCGGTCGGCGGAAAACTCGGACGCGCGGAAACGGCGACCGATCCTGCGCCCGTGGAAATGATCGAAACGACGATCGTGTTAAAACCGGAGACCGAGTGGCCGGAAGGCACGACGAAAGACTCCATCATCGCGGATCTGTCAGAGATGCTCACGCAAGTGCCGGGATATGTACCCGGGTTTTTGCAGCCGATCGAAAATCGCATCCTCATGACGAGCACGGGCATTCGCGCGCAAGTGGGCGTGAAGATCTTTGGCGACGATCTCGATGCGCTGCAGCAAAAGGCCTTCGACGTGGAACGTGTCGTCGCATCGATTCCCGGCGCAGCGGGTGTGGCGCCTTCGCGAGTGCAGGGGAAACCATATGTCGAAATCGCGGTGCGCCGCGAAGACCTCGCGCGCTACGGGCTCTCGGTGAAACATGTGTTCGACTACGTGGAAGCCGGACTCGGCGGAGCGAATGTCGGCACGACGATTCACGGACGCGAGCGCTGGCCGATTCAAGTGCGGCTCGATGATTCCGACCGCAGCGACATCGAGCGACTCGGCGAGGTGTTGTTGCCCACGCCATCGGGCGCATCGATTCAGCTGAAACAAGTGGCGGATATTCGTCGCACGATCGGACCGAGCGAGATCGCATCGGAGAACGGACGACTGCGCGTGTTTGTGCAGGCGAATGTGCAAGGCCGCGATCTCGGCAGCTTCGTCGAAAGCGTGCGCGAACGCGTTTCCGCCGAGGTGAAACTCGAGCCGGGCATGACGATCGAATACGCGGGCGAGTATGAGAACCAGCTGCAGGCGCGACGCTCGCTCATGTGGATTTTCCCCGCGGTGTTTGTCATCATCTTTGCGGTGCTCGTGATCACCTTCCATAATGTGGCGGAAGCGGCACACGTGATCCTCGCGGTGCCGTTCGCGCTGACTGGCGGCGTGCTGTTGCAGTGGTGGATGGGCTTCAATTTCAGCGTGGCCGTGTGGGTCGGCTACATCGCGTTGTTTGGCACGGCGATTCAGACCGGCGTGGTCATGGTCGTGTATCTCGAAGAAGCGGTGGAGCGTGCGCAGAAGCGCTTGGGACGAGAAAAACTCACGCGCGAAGAACTCGTCGCGGCGGTGAAGGAAGGCGCGCGGCTCCGCCTGCGTCCGAAGGTGATGACCGTCGCCACGACGATCGCGTCGCTCATCCCGATCTTGTGGAGTCAACAAACGGGTTCCGAAGTCATGAAGCCGCTGGCGGCGCCCGTCGTGGGCGGCAGCATTTCGAGTTTGTTGCACATCCTGATCGTGACGCCGGTGATCTTCGCGTGGCTGCGCGAACGACGTTTTCGCCGTATCCAATAATCCATGACAACACGTCGGCCCAGCGGGCGGCGAAGGATGTTGCGCCGGCTCGCGTGCGACGTTTGCTGGGCGCATGATCGCTCCTCGGAAACGTCTCGCCTACGCGCTCGGGTACATCGAGCTCGGCTTGTTGCGTGAAGCGCGACGGGAGCTCGCGCGGCTGTTGGTGGCGGAGCGCGAGAGGCCCGAGGCGCTGGCGGTGCTGATCGAACTCGCGATGGCCGAGGACGATTGGGCGCAGGTCATCCGGCTCGCGCCTCGCGTGATCGAAGTCGCGCCATCGGTCGAGCGGCCGTGGATCGCGTGGGCGTATGCGTTGCGAGAAATCGGTGCGGTGGAAGAAGCGCGCACGGTGTTGTTGCGCGGGCAGACATTGATCGAGTCACCGACGCCGCTCGTGGATTACAATCTCGCGTGTTACGACTGTCTGCTCGGAGACCCGGAGCGCGCGCGTCAGCGGTTGCGGCGCGTGTTTCGCAGCGATCCGGCGTGGCGTGAGCAAGCGGCGACCGATCCGGATTTGCGCGGACTGGCGCTCGACGAAGTTGTTTGAGGGACGACGCGCTTCGACGGCGCTGTGCTCAACTCGCGTTTGCACGCGGAGGCCGCGGACGACGGCGATTCAAATCGGCGAGCAATTCGGGAAACGCGTCGCGGATGGGCGAATCGGCGAGATACGCCTCGGCTTCGACGAGACGACCGCGCGTGCGCAAACCCGCGTACACATGCAGCTCGAACTGCAAGCGGAGCGTGTCGGCGTCGGCGTTGAGCCCGAGTGCCTGCATTAAAAACAACAACGCTTCGACCGTGCTGAAGCGTCCGGGGATGTCTTGTTGCGAGCGCAGCCAGTAACGACTTTTCCCCGTCATCGGCAGATTCACGCGACGACCCCAGCGGTCGATCGTGCGCGCCATGTCGCCGGCCTGGGCCCACGAACCATCGATGAGCAACACTTGGATGCGTGCGGGATCCGGCGCTTCGGGGATCGCTTCACCCGATGGATGGAGGATCCACAACTCGCGATCCGGGCGATGCAGCGCGCTCGGATCGAAAGGCGAATCGCTTTGAAAAATATGCCGACGCGAAGCGGGCAGGGTGCGTTGAATCAGATGTCCTGTCGACGTCGGCTTAAGCACCTCCTCGTGATGCATAAGCACATCGACCGCGAGCGGAGTTTCCACGATGCGCAGCCCCGCGCAGATGCACCAGCGAGGGGATTGCTGGCAACGCGGACAGCGGACAGTGCCTTTGAGAACGACGCTACGGGACATGCTGCCGACGATGGCGGGGCAAGTGCGCCGCGTCGCCAAGCGTAAACGGATTTGATCATCATTCCGGCGGTCCTTGCGGATTGCATCGCGTGCGGGCACGTGGTTTTTGCGATCCTGAGTAAGTGTGGAACCCCGATGCGGTTATGAACGTCTCATCTGTCATCATGAAGAAATACCTCACACTTCTTTCGTGTTTGATGGCGTTGGTACTTGCGGGATGCAGCACCGTGCAGAGCCGCATCGAGGAGAAAGCGGATGTGTTTAATGCGCTGCCGCCGGAAACGCAGGCGCGCATTCGCCAGGGTTTGATCGATGTCGGTTACACGCCCGACATGGTATACATCGCGATGGGCAAGCCGGACCGCATGCGCGAACGCTCCAACGCCGAAGGCGTCGAGTCCGTCTGGATCTACAATACGTATTATCAGGAGTATCAAGGTTCGCACTTCGTGGGTTATCGTCGTCACGTGTATTTCGATCCGCGCATCAAGGCGTACCGGGTTTATTATGAGCCGGTGCGCGCCGATGTATATCGCGATCGGACCGAGGAGGTTGCCCGCGTCGTCTTTCGCGACGGCAAAGTCGTCTCGATCGAGCAGATGAAAGACTGACGACCGAATCCGATTTTCTCCGGAGCTGTTTCTTATACCAACGACGAATGGGCGGCGCGCCGGCGGCCTGCTAGGTTGCCGGCATGAACTTGCCGCTCCTCCTTTTGATGAAACAAGCGCTGCCCATCGCGCTCCTCGCGCTGGCGTGGCTGGCGTACATCATTTGGGGCGTGCGTTCGCTGCGTGGTGTGCGACGGATTCGGTTGTTTAGATAAACAACAACCCACGCCGAAGCGCGTCCGGCTTGTGCGCAAATGCGAACGCGCGAACGGCGAATGGCGCGCTCAGCCCGTGGGATAATTATTCGCGAGCAAGGTTTCTTCGATGGTCGCGAGGATTTCGGTGCGGCCATCGCCTTTTTTCGACGACGTGAGGATGTGGCCCGGAAGTTCGTCGCCCCACCAGTCGGCGATTTCTTTTTTGAAGAGCGCGATGTTCGCCTGAGCGCGTGACATGGATTGTTTGTCGGCCTTGGTGAAGACGAGAACGAACGGTGTTTGGACGTCGGCCAGCCAGCGAAGAAATTCCAGATCGATGCGCTGCGGTGGCAGGTTGGAATCGATGAGGAGAAACAAGCAGAGCAATTTCTCGCGCTTCTCGATGTAGGAGGCGACGGCTTCGTTGAAATCCGCGCGTTCTTTGCGACCGACCTTGGCGTAGCCGTAGCCGGGGAGATCGACGAGGTGCCACGCGTTGTTGATGAGAAAAAAATTGATGAGCCGTGTCTTGCCGGGAAGGTCGGAGACTTTCGCGAGATCTTTCTTTCGCGTGAGCGCGTTGATGAGCGAAGACTTGCCGACATTGGAGCGCCCGATGAACGCGAAATCAGGTCGGAGCGAGTCCGGGCAGGACGCGAGGTCGGGGGCGCTGCGATCGAAAACGGCCGAGGTGATTCTCATGCGCTGCTCAGTGACAGCTCGTGGCGCGCGACGCAAGGTGCGGACGCGCGCATGCGAGCTGCGAGGGAGGGCGCGGTTATTTTTTCTGCGACTGCGCGGCGGCTTTCTCGGCTTTCATTTTGTCGGTGTACGCGCGGTATAGCTGGCGCCAGTTGCGGCCGTTGGAATTCAGGTACTGTTCGGACTTCGTCTTATAGATCTCAAAGATCGCGGAGATCTGTTTCATGTTTTTGAACCCGATCGCTTCTTCGCGGGCCTGCTTCAGAAAGCCGGTGATCACGGTTTCTTCTTCGGCGGTGAGGTCGGGAACGATGGCTTTGTAGCCGCGCAGTGTGAAATCGACTTTGCCGACGGTGTATTTGTCCAAAACGGCTTCGACTTGCTCGGGCGAGAGCTCGGCGCGAAGTCCATCGAGCAGGGTCGCGTTAACGGATTTAGGCATCGCGGAATCGGCGATGATCTCGCGATCAAGTTTGCTCAGCGGTTGACCGGTGACCGGATTGATGCCGGCAGGAACGGTCGTGTACGGATGCGTGTTGTGCCAGTCGCGCACGGCTTTCAGGTGCGTGGCGATGAGCGCGGCGACGCGCGCTTCTTTGGCGGAATCGTTGAGCGCGAGCGAAGCGGCCCAATCGGCGGCTTTCTTTTCGACAGCGGCGTCAGCGCGGGCTTGCGCATCCGTCTGCGCGGACGAAGCGGCGTTATTGGCGGGCTGCGCGAAAACCGGCGCGGCGCAGAGAAGAACGGCGGCGAGAAATGCGGTGAGTTTCGTGTTCATGGGGCGAGCGCCCATTAAACACAGGCGGGCATTACTCAATGATTACGCGAAGCGCCGGTCGGATCATTGCGCGCTGAGTTCTGCAACCAACTGCTGCCGCAATGACGAAGGCAGATCGACCTGCGCGAGCCACACCGACGCGGCGGCGCGGTCGTGCGCGAGCCAGCGACGGGCGACGCTGGCAATGGCTTCAGCGCGGAGATTTTGATCGCGAATCGAATCGACCCAGCCCGCGGCCGCGTCGGGCGTCTCGGCGGTCAATTGCTGTGTGTACGCGAGAAACGCGTGGTCGCGGGCGATGTCGGCAGGCTGTGCGGCGAGCCAGGCGCCTGCGCGTCGAGCATCGACCATGGCCCAGTGTTCGGCGACATTGCGCAAAGCGGATTCGCGCAATGGCCCCGCGGGAAAATGCTGCACCCAGCCGGCGGCCGATGCGGGATCCGTCATGGCCCAATTGACGACAATTGTATCCACAGCGTCACTACGCACGTCGGGGCGCGGCAGACTGGCGGCGTAGCGGGCGGCTTCGGTCGGAGAGAACTGCGAAAGCGCGATCAACACCTGCGTGGTGAACTCGGTGCGGAAAGAGCCGGCAGGCAGAGCCTTGGCCCGCTCGATAGCGGCCGCCGGATCTTCGCGCGCCCATACTTGCGCGATGCTGCCGAGGATCTGGGATTGCACATCGCTGCCGGCAGGCGCTTGCGCGGCGAGATCGATACTGGCCGACGGGTCGGTGTAGGCGAGATGGCTGGCGGCGGCGGTGAGCGCGCTTTGTTTGAGCGCGCCTGCGGGAAGTTCATTCACCCAAGCCACGGCGGAGGCTGCGTCGTCTTGTATCCATTGACCCACTACTTGCGCCATCGTGCGGTCGCGTCCGTCTTCCGTCGAAAGCGAAGCCGCCCAAGTCGCGGCGTTTTGCGGATCAGTGCGGGCGAGTTCGATGCCGAGCTGCGCGTAGGCTTCGCGACGCGCGCGGCCTTCGGGCAGAGTTTGCGCCCACGCCATCGCGGCGGCGGTGTCTTGTCGTCCAAAGCCGCGCACGACGGAAGAAATGGCACCGAGCTGAATGACGCCCGCGGGCAGAGCGTTGACGAAGGCCGCGGCGAGCTCGGGATCGTCGAAGGCAAGCGTAGTGGCGACATTGTGCAGCAAATGATCGCGCTCAGTTCCCGAAGGTAGCGAACGCGCATGAGCGAGGGCGGCCTCAGGGTCGTGACGCGCGAGCTGGCCGAGCAAAGTCTGCATGGCCTGATTGCGCGCGTCGCCGGGAGGCATGGCGGCGGCGTGCGCGAGCGCTTCTTGCGGCTGGTCGAGACCCCAGAGCATGACGACATGGCCAAGCAGTTCGTTTTTGGCCGGGCCGGCGTGAAGTTTTTGCGCGTATTCGAACGCCGCTGGTGCGTCGTTGACGGCCCAGTTGCCAACGATGTTGCGGACGAGCTGTTGACGACTGGCGCCGGCGGGCAGTTTTTCCGAAAAGCGCAACGCGCCCTCGGCGTCTTCGGCGGGCCAGCTCGCAGCGACTGAAGCCAGAGCCTCGGCGCGAGTGGAGCCGGCTGGAAGCGCGAGCGTGTAGTCGGCGGCAGCTTGCGGATCGGCGGAAGTCCAGCGGCTCATGATGGCGGTGAACAGCGCTTTCTTTTCACCGCCGGCAGGAAGTTTTTCGGTCCACGCGATCGCCGCGGCCGGATCGTGAGCGGCCCACGCGGACGCAATGGCTTCGAAGACCGAGATGCGCATGCCGGGCGCAAGTTCAAGAGCGTTGGCGCGGGCGATGGCGGCGGCGGGGTCACTTGCGGCCCAGGAGGAAAAGAGGGTGGTGAGCGCGGTGGTGCGGTGCGTCGCGGGAAGACCCTCGACGAGTTTCAACGCTGCCGGGGGATCGTATGCCGCGAGACGAGCGATGGCGGCGTTAAGCGCTTCGGTTTTTATCGGACCGGCGGGGAGTTTTTGAATCCATACGGTGGCGTCCTCCGGATGGCTGTGCAGCCAGCCTTGGAGGATGGTGGTGATCAACGTCTCGCGCAGATGGGAACCGGGAAGGCGCTCCGCAAACGCGATGGCGGCGGCCGGCTCGCCCTCGGCCCAGCGGGCAAAAAGTGTGCGGCGAAGCTCCTCCTGCAGCGGTGAAAGGACGAGCGATTGTATCCGGTTTATCACTACGCCGACATCGCGGGACGATGTTCCTGCGAGGATAAGCTCCCACTCGCGCGTGCGGCGCCAGATGCCGCGGCGGCATTCGGCTTCGAGACGAGACGCAAGATCGTCCACCGACAGCGCAGGCACGCCCTCGATGCGAACGGCGGCGCCCGCGTGTCGGGTGGCGGCGGAGACGACGGGGAGGCTGCCGCCGGCGCTCTCGCGAGACGCGTAGTGGCGGCCGGTCCAGAGCCCTCCGAGGAAGGTAACGGCGAAGGCCGAGGCGAACAGGAGACGGCTTTTCATGCGCGGGGACGATCGTGTCTGGGGGAAAAGGACGGCTTGTATTTGAAATTCAAATACAAGCCGTTGAAGAAACCGCGGCCCCGCGATGAAGCGATGTACGGAGCCGCGGCAATGAGCTTACAGCGTGTTGTTGATCGACTTGCTGTTGGGGCCGGCGAGCGAGAGGCCGCTGCCGTTGAGCTTGCAGTTTTGCACCGTGTTGTAGTTGGACGGCGCCGTTTCCAGGATGCCGTCGTTGGTGTTGATGCCGTTGATCACGTTGTCGCGGCAGATGTAGGACAGCGTGGTGGAGAAACGCACGCCGTGGGAGCCGTTGTTGGTGACGGTGCCGCCGTTGATGCGGATCTTCTGCGCGTTCTCGAGGAGCGCACCCTGGCCGCTGTTGTTCTTGGCGTTGAGCGTGGTGATCGTGCAGCCGTTGCTGCTCGTGACGCTGAAGAAACCGCGTCCGCAACTGGTGGAGTTGACGGTGCCGACCGAGATGCCGGGGCCGGCGCTGTTGGCGATGCGGAAGCCCGCGTAACCGCCGCCGTAGTTGCAGTTGGTCGCGTTGACGGTGCCGACGGTGGCGTTCTTCGTTTTGTTCAACAAAAGACCGCAACCGGCGGAGCCGCTGGCGGTGACGGTGCCGGCGCTGAAACCATCGACGCCGTAGGTCTCGACCGCTTGCGAGGTGGCGCCGGTGACGGTGGGGCTGTTGATGTTTACGTTGTAGGTCCAGCCGCCTTTGGAGTCGTCGATGCGGATGCCGAGACCGGACGACGTGGCGATGTTCATGCCGCTGAGGTTGATGCCGTTGTTGGTGCGGAACCAGACGGCGTAGCGCGGGTTGCCGGTGACCTTCATGTTCTGGATGGCGACGGTGCTTTTGTTATCGCAGAGCACGGGCACGATGTAGGCGTCGCCGTTGGCGTTCACGGTGGTGCCGTTGAAGTTGAGCGTGATGTTGCTCTTCATCGTGATCGAATAAACCGAGCCCGTGCCGGGGCCGGAGTCGCCGGAGTTTTTGATGTTCACGGTGCCGGAGCTCATGTTGTTGATGCAGGCGTTAACCGCATCGAAGAACTTCGTGCCGGTGTATTTGGTGACGCCGTCGACCTTGCCGGTGTAGGTGCTGCCGGAGCGGGTGACTTCACCGGTGGCGGCGTTGAGGGCGCAGGGGAGCGCCAGCAGGCAGGCAAGAGCCATGGCCTGCGCAGGTATGCGAGGGGGAGTGTGCATATTTGGGGGTTATGGGTGTGTACAATAACTGCGCCGCGGAGAAGCGGTGCAGAAAGTCAGGTGCCGCGCACGATGGGGGTATGCGACGACGTGGGGTAAGGGGTGGCCGCAACGAAGCCGCGGTGATGCACGCTGTCGAACGCCCCGACGTTCAGACAGTATGAGCGCCCGCAGAATGAGGAGGTGGCTCGTGGACGAAATGGGGCGGTTTCCCGAGGGGGTGTTCGCGCTTTCGCGAAAGCGCGCGGACATAAAAAAACCCGCGTCCGTCGCGGGTTTTCGAGGATCAGGGATTGATGTCGGCCGTCGTGAGATAACGACCGGATGCGTCTTTGAGATCGAACTCGCCGGTATCGACGCGGATGCGAATGCGCTCCGGTGCGTCGGTGCGGATGTTGAGTTTGCCGCGGCGCGGGAGGTCACGGGTGCGACCGGCCGGAATGGTGCCTTCGTAGAGTACGGTGCCGTCGGCCGATTGCGTGACGACCACATTGGCCGGCGCGCTGGCGATCACCGAAAGGACGCGGTCGCCGGCGCCGGGACGAACCCACGTCTCGGTGGGGCCGCTTTCGCGGAAGAACAGCGCCCAGATCAAAACGCTCACCAGCACGATCGCGCCGATGCTGATGGATCCGAATTTGACGAGCAGTTTCTTATCGAGATTCAGCGCGCGCGTGGTGGGCGGGACAAAGGTCGCGGGATTGCGCGCGCCCTCGGCTTGAGGAGCGTTTTCGGGAGAGGCTTCGGTGGAAGCGTCCTTGGCTTTTTCGGCCTTGTTCGAGTGCGAAATATCCATGCGCCCGTAAACCTCGCGACTGAGACTGCGCTTGCTCTCGTTTAGACCGAGCGCGTTGTAGTCGCTGATGATCTTCTCGGCGGGGAGCTTGAGGTAGTTGGCGTAGGAACGCAGAAAACCCCGAACGTAGATTTCGGGCAGGCGGATGTCGTACTGGTTGCCCTCGAATTTATGCAGGTAGTCGCCGCGAATTTTCGTGGCCTCGGCCGCTTCGCGGATGGAGATGCCTTTACGTTTGCGCGCTTCTTCCAGGCGTTCACCGATCGATTGCATAACGTGCTGAGTTAGGGAAATTCCGCGGAGAGGGGAAGGAGGATTTCAGCGCCGAGCGTCGGAAAACGGCAGCTTGAGCAAAATGGACCGAAAAAAGACCGGGAAAGAGCCGGCTCGGCCAGGGCGGAAGGCGCCGAGGTGGTTTGGGGCGCGGGTCGGTTTGTGATGACAGAAGCATGGCCTCCGCGTCGTCGCAATCGGCTAAGGGCGTCTTATGGGCCGCGGTGAAGCTGCGGGCATGGCGCGGGCTGGTGGAAAAGGTGTACCCAAAACCTGGATACATCTCGCACGAGGGAAGAGGCGGCATCAAATGAGCGAGGGGCGGGGTTGTTGCCCAAACCGATTGCGGCGATGGCGGAGGCTGCATTTAGTCGCGGTGTGGAATCACGGACTTCGCGAACTACTCCGATGGAAAAGTCTGGCGGCCGCTGGCTGGCGGAGCGCGCGTCCCTACGGAGCGCGGGCGCATCGCTTATCGGTGGCAACGGCGTGCGCTTGTTGCGCGATGCGGCGGAGAATTATCCGGCGTGGTTGGAGGCGATCAGCGCGGCGCGTGAACGCGTGCATTTCGAGAACTACATCCTGGCGGACGATGCGACGGGCAATCGCTTCGCGGAGGCGTTGATCGAGCGCGCGCGGGCCGGCGTGAAAGTGCGTGTGATCTACGACTGGCTCGGCGTTTTTAGAAAATCGTCCCGGGCGTACTGGACGCGTCTGCGCGAAGGCGGAGTGGAGGTGCGTTGTTACAACCCGCCAAGGCTTGAGTCTCCGCTTGGCTGGATTTCGCGCGATCACCGCAAGCTCATCGTGGTGGATGGCGCGGTGGGTTTCGTGTCGGGCTTGTGTGTGGCGGACCTGTGGGTTGGCGACGCGGCGAAAGGCATCGATCCGTGGCGCGATACGGGCGTCGAGATTCTCGGCCCGGCGGTGGCGGATCTGGAGCGCTCGTTCGCGCGCGTCTGGGCGATGCTCGGCGAGCCCGTGCCAGAAGCGGAATTGGCGCAGGAAGAAATCGCGCCGGCGGGCGATGTGCCGGTGCGCATCGTCGCGAGCGAACCGGCCACGTCGGGCACTTACCGGCTGGATCAGCTGGTGGTCACATTTGCCCGCAAACGCGTGTGGCTCACGGACGCGTATTACCTCGGCGCGCCGACGTACATGCAGGCGTTGATCACGGCTGCGCGGGACGGTGTGGATGTGCGCATGCTTTTGCCGCGGGCGACCGACATTCCGCTGCTCAAAATCATGTCGCGCGCCGGCTATCGTCCATTGCTTGAAGCGGGCGTGCGGATTTTCGAATGGAACGGTTCACTGCTGCACGCGAAGACTGCGGTCGTCGATGGACGATGGGCGCGCGTGGGGTCGACCAATCTCAATTTCGCGAGTTGGATGGGGAACTGCGAGCTGGACGCGGTGATGGAGCACGAAGGTTTCGCCGCGCAAATGGAAGCGATGTATCTGGAAGATCTGAACAACGCCACGGAGGTCGTGCTCGCGCGTCGTCGCAAACTCCACGCCGCCCCCTCTGTATCGAAAAAACCAATACACCGGCGCCGCGGCAGCGCGAGCCGTGCCGCCGCCGGCGCGGTGCGCATCGGTAATGTGTTGGGCGCCGCGCTGACCAATCGCCGGGTGATCGAGCCCATCGAACGCCGGCTGTTGCTGTGGACCGGGCTGATCCTGCTGGCGCTGGCGGTGCTGTTTGTGCTGTTTCCACGCGCGCTCGCGTATCCGGCGGGCGTGCTCCTCGTGTGGCTCGCGCTTGCGTTGGTTTACCGCGGCTTGCGACTGCGACGCCCCAAAGCTTCGCCTGCCGCCACGTCGGCGGAACAACCACCAAGCCCGGAAAAAGCACCGCGCGAACCGTGACGATCGCGAATGGCGCGGCGGGGAAGTGACGAAGTGAGAGCGCCAAATGAGCGCGCCGAGAGAATTTTCCAAAAAGTCCGTTGACACGTCCGGAAGGGCTCCGCACGGTTTCCCTCCCATTTGTTGCAGGGTGGAGCAGCCTGGTAGCTCGTCAGGCTCATAACCTGAAGGTCGTTGGTTCAAATCCAACCCCTGCACCCAATTTGAAGCCCCCGGAAACTCCTCCGGGGGCTTTTTGTTGAACAACTTACGCGATTCTCCTCCGAGAGAGGCCCAAATTGCGACTTTGGCTAACTACGGGCAACTTTTTGAACCCCGGCCCGTAGTTTACACCGTAGTTTTCAGAGAGAGATTTTGTGAATACGGGCAACTACGGTGCCCGTAGTTCGGACCCACCACGCCGCGCTGGCAGAAAAAGCCCGGCTCCCTCGCGGGATGCCGGGCGTGTGTCGTTTTCAATCCGAGCTTCGTTCACGCAGCAGAGCGTTCGCGGCGCTGGCGTTCGTCGGAACCGGGATCGAGGCCGGAATGCGCCAGTTGGGCGAGTTCGCGCAGCCGGTATCTCCAGGAGCCGGGAAGGATTTCCACCGGGTGCAGGATGCACTCCTTCGTCATCCGCCAAATCGTCACTCGGCTGACGCCCAACATCTGGGCGGCCTGCTTCTGAGTCACCAAGAGCTTTTCATCGACCGCGATGGGCGCGAAACCGGTTACCTCGCAGTTTCCCTCAAAGAGGCGTTGGGCTGCGCTCCGTTCTGCGCCCGTAAGCGAGGGGTCCGTTGCGAGAATCGTTTGGAGGAGCGAGCGGCTTGTGTCGTTCATGACGGTAACCTCAGGCGCTGATTTCGATGAGCGAGCCGCGCTCAACTTCGGTACGGCGTTGGACTTCGAGCGCGACCAGTGCCGTATTCCAGTCGCAGAAGAGATTGTGCCGGTGCGGAACGCGCAGGCCGTTCTCCGTCGGTTCGATCTTCCATTTCACAGAGCCGATGACGCGTCGCTCATTGCGGTCGAAGAGCGCAATCTCCCCTGCTTCGCAGCCAGGAGCCTGCTTCAGAAAGAATTCGACGGCGTCCTCGACTCTTTCGGCCGAGGCCGTGGAAACGAAAACACCGGGCGCATACTCGACGAGGATTTGAAAGCGGCCGGCACCAGGAGTGCCACCCGCGAGGATCGGACTAGTTTCGAGAGGTAGTTGGTTGCTCATGGGAACGGTTTTCACGCGTTCCATTCCGCACCCACGCTTAGCGTGCCTCAACGGACCGGACCCTCCGAGAATAGTGTAAGCGGACTACACCAATTCCGGTATCGACCGAACCCCGCGCCGCGATTCCTGAACAATTGCAATGACGACGCGCAGGTGGCTTCATCGGCAGCACCTACCCTGTGAATACACTACTGCTCGTAACCATTGCTCTCGTTCTCGTAATCGCCTTCGTCGCAGCCGCGTTCCTGAAGAAGGCAACCCGAACCGTCGAACAAGGCCAAGGCCGAGCCGATGTTTATGACCTCGCCGATTCGCTGTTCTCCCCCGCAGAGCGATCTTTCTTCGGGGTCCTTACGACGATCACAGACGAGGAAACCGTCATCACAACCAAAGTCCGCCTAGCCGACGTCTTTGAGATCAAGAAGGGCCTTGATCGGAGTGAGCGCCAGCGCGCCCTGAACCGAATCTCCGCGAAGCACGTGGACTTCCTTCTGATTCGGAAGAGCGATGGTCACCCGATACTCGGGATCGAACTCGACGATGCTTCGCACCAACGGCCAGAACGAAAGGCGCGTGACGGATTCGTTGACGAGGTGTTCGCGGCTGCGCGGCTGCCCCTCGTTCACATTCCGGCTCAGCGCACGTATTCAGCTCAGGAAATCAAAGCGGCACTGGAGCGGGCCAGCGCCACAACCTGAAATTTCCAATGGCCTCACAAAGCACACTTCTCGGTGCCGCCGGTGAATATCATGTGATGTCGGAGCTATTGCGGCGCGGATACATCGCAGCCCTCGCGCCGCAGGGTGTTCCGAATGCGGACATCGTCGTCACCGACGTTAACGGCGCTCGGCTGTGCTCGATCCAAGTCAAAACACGTAGGGACATTGGATCGGATGGCGGTTGGCACATGAAGGCGAAGCACGAGCAGATCAAAAGCGACCGGCTCTTCTATTGTTTCGTCGATTTCGGAAAAGACTTCGCTGCCCGACCATTGGTATTTCTGTTGCCGAGTCCGCTTGTCGCTGAGGTCCTGACCGAATCCCACAAGCGTTGGCTGGCGAAACCAGCCCGCAATGGCTCGGCGCACAAAGATGGACCCATGCGACGATTGCTGCCGGACTACTCACACCTTTTCGGACACGACCAGACGTACGCCACTGGTTGGCTAGACAAGTATCGAGACGCTTGGCACGTCCTGGGTCTCGATGTTGCGAACGCAGCAGCAATCAGCGACGACGATTGATCCGAAGTAGGCTCGGCCCACACGGCAGCCGGTTTCTCCAGTCGCCGCCGCGCAGTCGCTCTGATCCGCTATCACCTTCGCGAGTGACGAACGCGTGCGCTCGCACCGCAGCGAGCACGGTCGTCCCGCTGCCGGTCGTGATCAGGCAGGCGTCGCCCGGTCCCCGCAGCCACGTTGCCAAACCGTCGGCCAGGTTCTCCCACCAGCGACACGGCCGAGTCGCGTCTGCTCAGATCAGGCGGGGCGTTCTCGATTCGGCGGGGTGCGCGTGATCGCGGGCATACCGCCAAGGCGGAACGTTCCTTTCTCCGGAGCAGTTTTGCTCTCTCTGGCGGCACCTCCAACCGGAAAGCCGCTGCGCGGCCAGGGCGCGTTCGGGTCCTCCTTGGAAGGAATCCCCCCAACCGTCCCTTCGTTCCAGTCGGCTCCCCCGCCTCGGGTCGAGAGAGCAATCCCGCTCCTCAAAAACAAAAGGAACGATATGCCCGCCAAATCCACTCAATCCGCCTCGCAATCCAAGAACGCCACCGCCAGCTCCAAGCTTCCGGTGAAGACCTTCCGCCTCGGCCGGATCAAAGCCGCCGTGTGGGAGAACGATGCCGACAACAAAAAGTTCTTCAACGTAACCTTCGCGCGGACCTACGTGGACGACGCCAAGCAATACCACGACACGGACAGCTTCGGTCGGGACGACCTCCCGCTCGTCGCCAAGCTCGCCGATCACGCACACACGTTCATCTTCGAGCAGCTCGCGAAGCTGAAAGCCGAACAAAGCGAGTAACCAGCGCACAACGAGGGCGGCCGGATCAACCGGCCGCCTTTTTCGTGTCCTCCGCCGATGAACGAACCACGCACGATCCCCAACCCGATGCTCGCGTTGCTCGTTTTCTTTTAGCGACTGCCAGCCGCTGGTTTCGCCATTCTACACCCGGTCAAGGTC
>CALFXL010000060.1 GCA_937958045.1 uncultured Opitutaceae bacterium
TCCGAAGGCGTCGTCGAACCAATAATACAGCGACACGGCGACGACCAACACCGATCCCGTCGCGATGACGCGCGAGTGCAACCGCCGGTTCGTCGCCAGCAACACGCCTGCCTGCACCAGCAACGCCAGCGCCGTCATCTTCGGATCGGTCCACTTGATGACCGCGAGCGTCAGCGCACCGAGCGCCTTGGCCACGAGCACCGCACCCACCACATCGCCCGGCACCATTTTTGCGCGCCGCCACGCCGCGAGCCCGAGCACCACCGCCGCCGTTGTATAAAAAATCCCAATACACTCGGGAAACGCGCGCCACGCGGTCAGCCATCCCAGTCCGAGCGCCGCCGAGCTGTTCGCATTCTGCACCCAGACTTCGCGCGGATCCACGTTCGCTTTCACACGCCCCGGCCGATCGTCCCTCCAGAAAAACACCGCGTATCCGCCCACCACAAAGGCCCACACCCAGGCCGGCAATGCCGTCCCCTCGATCACCTCGAGTCCGAACAACAGCGTTCCATAAACAATCCAGTAGCCCAGAAGGGCCGCGACCGACGGCGCCTCCCACGCGAGCCATCGTCGCCAGCCCACCGCCAACACTGCGAATCCCAGCGCCGAAACCAACGCGAACAACTCGAAGCCTCCGCTGAAAGAAAACCACGCCGCGACATAACCCAGCACCACCGCCAGCGTCGCCACCGGCTGCGAATTCTTCCGTCACGCGATTCCGCCGATGAGCACCGTCACCAACACTTGCCAGCACGCGGCCGCCAACCGGCTTTCCAACACTTTCACACCGGGCACCGTGTACGCAGCCATCGTCGCGAAAAACACCAGCGCGAGTCCGCCCGCAAAAACCACCTGGCCGAAGCGCGGCGTTTTTCGTTCCAGCCACGCACCCAACGCCACGATTCCGAGCGACACGCCCAGCAGCTCGACAAACTTCACCCACGGCGGCGTATTCAACGACACGTACGCGCCGAAAAACACCGCGCCGATCACCGCAAAGAAAATACCCAGCCGCGTCGCCCACCACGCACCCAGCTGCACTTCGCGATTTGTCTCCCCGCTCGGCGGCCAAAGCTGCGCGCGCTCCAACCACGGACGAAGTTTTTCCAAAAAGGACGGCTCCGGTGCTCGCGTGAATACCGGCGCAGCCGCCGGAGGCCGAGGCGTCGCTTCCGTCCGCGCGGGCAATGGCGGCGGCAGCGGCGGCGGTTTCGCCGCGGGCTTGGCAGCGGGCAAAATCGAGGCCGACTCTACTGACGCGGACGATGCTTGCGTTGTCTCCGTGCGCGCCGCCACAAGCGCAGCCGCTTCGCTCGGAGCAGCCGTCGCTTTCCCGGCAGCCACGGCTTCTTCAATCACCGCGATCCGACGTTTGAGCTGCGCCAGCTCATGCTCCACGCCGCCGATCCGCTGCCTCAACCCTGCCAGCTCCTCGATTGTGTTCATGGGGGATGCCTTCCCTCTGACAGTTTCTCTTCGGTGAAGAAAGACCGAAACACTTCCGCCGCAGCAGGCTTCCGTATCTCCGCTCATTGATGACTTGCGAGGAAACTTATTTTGTGTTTTCAGTTTCCTCCATGACGGCTCCCGTCCCCGCCTCTTGGCCGGAATCATCACGCCCGCCCGATCGCATCCTCGCCGAGGCGCGGGCGCTCTTTTTTTCCCGCGGTTACGCCGCGTTCACCATGGACGATCTCGCGCTCGCGTGCGGCATGAGCAAAAAAACGCTCTACGTTCATTTCGCCGGCAAGGACGCCACGCTGCGCGCCGTGATCGACAGCATCGCCGCCGAGATTCGCGCCGATGCCGACCAGCTGCTCAACGAGCGCCGTCTGCAGTTCATCGAGAAACTCCGCGGTTTCGCACAAGCGATGATCGAGCGTTTTCCTCCGCTCACCGCCACCTTCCTCCTCGAACTGGAAACGCGCGCGCCGGCGTTGCATCGTCATCTGCTGCGAACACGCGCGCGCACCATCCCCGACATCTTCGGCCGCTTCGTCGAAGAGGGCCAGCTGAGCGGCGCGATCCGCGACGACATCCTGCCGTCGTTCGCCACCGAGTTTTTTCTCCACGCCATGCAAGGTCTCATGCAGGGCAGCACACTCAAACATCTGCGCATCGGAGCCGACGCCTGCTTCGACCAAGCCATCCGCCTCTTTTTCGGAGGACTGCTCACGCCCGAGGGACGTCACGATTATGAAACTGCATTCGCTTCTCGGTAAACGCGCAGCGCCTCTCGCGCTTGTCGTCACGCTGCTTGCGGCCGGCTGCCGGCGCGCTCCCGACAACTATTTCCAAGGTTATCTCGAAGGCGATTTCGTGCACGTCGGCGCACCGCTCGGCGGACGACTCGAAAAACTCCATGCCACCAAAGGAGACCGCGTCCCTGCCGGCGCACCTCTCTTCGTGCTGGAACACGCCGCCGAACTCGCGGAGCAGCGTCAGGCCGCGGATCGTCTTGCCGCGGCCGAAGCGCGTTTGGCCGATCTGCGCAAAGGCGCGCGTAGTTCCGAACTGGATACAATCGCAGCGCGCCTCCGACAGGCGCGCGCCGCCGAAGAACTTTCCCGCATCGAACTCCAGCGCATCGCCAAGCTGCTAGAAAGTCGTGTCGCCGCCGCTAGCGATTACGACCAAGCGCGTTTCACGCATGAGCGAAACGCCGCCGCCGTCGCCGAACTCGAAGCCACACTCGAAACCGCCCGCCTCGGCGCGCGCGCGGATCTCATCACCGCCGCCGAAGCCGAGGTCGCCGCGGCCACCGCGGCAAAATCGCGCGCGGACTGGGCCGTGACGGAAAAAATGCCGTCCGCTCCGCGCGATGCGCTCGTGTTCGACACGCTTTATCGCGAAGGCGAATTCGTCGCCGCAGGTCGCCCGGTCGTCTCGTTGCTTCCTCCCGAAAACATCAAGGTGCGTTTTTTCGTGTCCGAGTCCGTGCGCGTGTCGCTTTCGGCCGGCGACCTCGTCCGGGTGACCATCGCCTCGCGCGGCGAGCCGATCGATGCCCGTATCGCCTACTTGTCTCCAAATCCCGAATACACGCCGCCCGTTCTCTACAATCGCGACAACCGCGCCAAACTCGTCTTCCTCGTCGAAGCCGCACTGCCGCCCGAAATCGCTCGCGACCTTCATCCCGGACAACCCGTCGAAGTCACGCTGGTACGCTGAGCGTGCGCCGGTGTTTTGAAAATCGAGAATCCACATTCGAAAATCCCGTGTCCTCCGACCTCGTCATCGACGTTTCCGGCATCACCAAACGGTTCGGCGGCAAAACCGTGGTGGACCGTCTCGCGCTGCAGGTGAAGCGCGGCGAGATCTTCGGTTTTCTCGGCCCCAACGGCAGCGGCAAAACCACGTTCATCCGCATGCTTTGCGGCCTGCTCACGCCCGACGCCGGCGAGGGCACTTGCCTCGGCTACGATGTCCGCACGCAACAGGCCGAGATCAAACGCCATGTCGGCTACATGACGCAGAAGTTCAGCTATTACGACGACCTGAGCATCCGCGAGAATCTCGATTTTATCGCGCGCATCTACGCCGTTCCCGACCGACGCGCAGCAGTCGATCGGAGCCTCGAACGTCTCGGGCTCGCGTCGCGCAGTCATCAGCTCGCAGGCCAACTTTCCGGTGGTTGGAAGCAACGTCTGGCGCTCGCCGCGTGCCTCATCCATTCGCCGCGCCTGCTGCTGCTCGATGAACCCACCGCGGGCGTGGATCCGAAAGCGCGTCGCGATTTTTGGGACGAGATTCATCAACTCGCATCCGACGGACTCACCGTGCTCGTCACCACGCACTACATGGATGAAGCGGAGCGCTGCCACCAGATCGCCTATCTCGCCTACGGACGACTTCTCGTGCGCGGCTCGGTGGAGGAAGTTGTTGCGGGCGCCGGACTATCCACGTGGGAAATCACCGGCCCCGAGCTCGGCCGCCTCGCGCATCATCTGCGCGAACAACCGGGCATCGGCGAAGTCATCGCCTTCGGTAACACGCTTCATGTGAGTTCGCCCGATTCGACACGCGCCGCGCAAATGCTCGCGTCTCTCGTGCCGACTCATCGCGTGCGCGCGATCGAGCCCGAGCTCGAAGATGTATTCATCAGCCTCATGCGAACCGCGGAGGATAATTTCCAATGACGCACCCGCCTCCCGCGCGGGGCCACCCTCACGCCTAATGAGACGCTTCTCCTTCTCCCGTTTATGGGCCATCGCGCTCAAGGAGGTCGTGCAGATGAAGCGCGACCGCGCGACCTTCGCGATGATGATCGGCATCCCGCTCGTGCAGTTGCTGCTCTTTGGTTTCGCGATCAACGCCGATCCCAAAAATCTGCCGACGCTGATCGTCGATGCCGATGGCGGGCCGTTCGCCCGTACGTTGGTGCACGCCATGCAACAAAGCGCGTACTTCCGCGTGATCGGCACCGCGACCGAAGCGGAGGCCGCCGACGCGCTGCAACGCGGCGACACGCAGTTCGTGCTCAATATTCCCGTCGATTTCACGCGTCGCATTCTCCGCGGAGAAAAACCCGCCGTGTTGCTCGAGGCCGATGCTACCGATCCCGCCGCCACCGGCCCGGCGCTCGCGGCTTTGCAGCCCGTCATCCGCACGCTTTTCGCACGCGATCTGCCCGGACCACTTACGTCGCTCATTCCTGAAGAAGGCCCTGTCGATTTCCTCATTCACCGCCGCTACAACCCGGAAGGGATCACGCAGTACAACATCGTGCCCGGCCTCATGGGCGTCGTGCTCACGATGACCATGGTGATCATCACCGCCCTCGCCATCACACGCGAACGCGAGCGTGGCACGATGGAGAACCTGCTCGCCACTCCCGTGCGCCCCGGCGAAGTGCTCGCGGGAAAAATCCTCCCGTATATCATCGTCGGCTACATCCAGATCACGCTCATCCTCATCGCCGCGCGCTGGCTCTTCGCCGTCCCTTTTCAAGGAAGCATCGTCCTGCTCTACACCTCCGCCCTCCTCTTCATCGCGGCCAATCTTGCCGTCGGCATCACCTTTTCCACTGTATCCACGAATCAACTACAGGCGGTGCAACTGGCATTTTTCTTCTTTCTGCCATCGCTGTTGCTCTCGGGTTTCATGTTTCCTTTCCGCGGCATGCCGGAGTGGGCGCAAACCCTCGGCTCCGCGCTGCCGCTCACGCATTTCCTCCGGCTCGTGCGCGGCGTGATGTTGAAAGGCAACGGCCTCGTCGAAAGCGCCGTGCACTTGTGGCCGATCGCGATCTTCCTCGCCGCCGCCTGGACCATCGCCCTCAAACGCTATCGGCAGACGCTCGATTGAAATTCGACGCCACATAGCCGCTTGTTCACCGCTTTACGGTCACGAAATTTCCCGGGCGCGAGGCAGGGCGACGTCGTTGACCGCCCCTTCGTGCGTCCTCGACTCGCTGCGTCGCGGACAACCCGGCGGATTTATCTCCGTTGACCCCTCAACGGTATCCGCCGGCCGCACCCCAAAAAACAATGAATGCCCTGTCGCTGAAACTCCCCGTCAGCCTTCCGCGTGTCTGGCTTTTGCTGGCTGCGTTTCTTCTGCCGCAACTCGTCTCCGCCGGTCAGTTCTACACGCCCATTCCTGCCACCGCAGCCGTCGGAACCAGCATCTCCGGTTTCTGGGCGGGCTCGGTTGGAACGACCGCCGGCATCACGGCCTATTCGCAAGTGAAAGCGCCCGGCTCGTCCACTTGGACAACCGTGGGATCCGGCGTGTCGACACACTACGGTGCCGCGTACGTATCCTACAGCTTCACGTACACCACCCCCGGCACGTGGGAATTTCGCATCTATGTTCCTTCGACCGGAAGCGCCTTCGATTATCGGACCACGGTCGTGTACTGAAACACCACGTCCGGCTCCGGCATCTCGCACCTCCGGTTTTCAAGCGCGGCATTTGCCGCGCTTTTTTATGGCACGACGCTTACGCCTGCGGACGTTCGCCGTCGTTATCGCGATCGGGCGCAACCAAACGCTCCGCGATCGATCCGGCGAGGTGCACGGTCTGCGTCGGATACGCGAACTGCAGGCCGCGCTCTTCGACGGCGCGCATGATCGCGAGATTGATGCGCTGGCGCAGACGCATCTGTTTTTGGAAATCCGCATCCTTCGTTTCATACACCATCCAGATGTCGAGCGACGATGCGTTGAGGTCGCGGAAAAACACCATGACCGACGCCGGCCGCACGTCTTCTTCACGCAGGATGATTTCCCGGATCGCCTCCACCATCGCCTCCATCTTTTCCGCGGATGTGTCGTAGGTGAGCGAGATCACTTGCTCGACGCGGCGATGCGTGAAGCGCGAGTTATTCACGATGGGCTCGGCCGCCACGAGCTTGTTAGGGATGACCACCAGATTCTTCGCGGGCGTGCGCAGTTTTGTGGAACGCAGGCCGATGTCCTCCACCACGCCGTCGTGCGCGCCGATCTTCACCGCTTCGCCGATCTTGAACGGTTGATCCACCGCGACCACGACCGAGCCGAAAATATTCGCGATCGTATCCTGCGCAGCGAGCGCGAAGGCCAGACCGCCGATGCCGAGACCGGCGAGAAACGCCTGCACGTTCGCACCGAGGCTTTGCGCGATCATCAACACACCGAAGACCACAAACACCGCGATCAGCGTCTTTTTGATCCATGGCATAAACGCCGCGACGCCGAGTTTCTTTTGCCGCGCCGAGGCTTCGAGATGGTCCAGCACGCCGATGAACGCGCGCAGCAGCAGCCAGAAGATACACAGCGAAAACGCGATCGTGTACGCGTAGCCGAGCATGTTGTCCGCCGCAGGCGAAAGCTTCAGCGCCTTCAACGCTCCGACGAGACCGAGCACAATCACCAGCATGCCAACCGGCGGCTCGATCACTTCGAGGAACTTGTCGTCAAAAGTCGTTTGTGTGCGTGACGACAGGCGGCGGAAAAATCCAAACAAGATCGTCGTCGCCACGCGGCGCAGCAGGATCGTGATGATCACGATCGCCGCGCACGCGATGTAGCGCGCCGGCGTGTTCTCACTGCTCGTCACGTCGAACTGCTCGAGCAACAAGTCCACCGCGTGCTCGATGAACTCCGGCGTATGCGGTTCTTCCACCGCGCCGCTCGCCACCGCCGCGGCCGCAGCCGTCGTGTTGGGATCGGGCTCAGCCGGGGACTGTGTTTGGGCCGTCAACGAGCCGGCGAGGAAAAACATCAGGAACGCAGTGAATCGCCGCAGATTAAGCATATGCTGCCTTCTGAATCTCCGCGCGGAAATCTGTCAACGCGACCAATTCGAAAATTTCACCGCTCTTATAACCCGAGTTAATGACGCCGGGCTTGATCCACCTGTTGGCGTACAGCCAAACTCGGCCTTTTTACCATGGACACTTACCCATTCTGGGCCTGGGCAGGCTTCGTCATCTTCATCGTGTGTATGCTCGCACTCGATCTTGGCGTATTTCACAAGAGCTCGCGCGAAGTGAAAATGAAGGAGGCGCTCGGGTGGTGCGCCGTGTGGTTCTCGCTCGCGATGGCGTTTTGCGGTTTTGTCTATTGGGAACACGGCAACGTCCATGCGCAGCAATGGCTGGCCAGCTATCTCGTCGAGCTGTGCCTGAGCGTGGACAACGTCTTCGTCTTCATCGTCATTTTCTCGTTCTTCAAAGTCTCGCCCGCGCACCAGCATCGCGTGTTGTTCTGGGGCATCGTGGGCGCCGCGGTCATGCGCGCGGTGTTCATCCTGCTCGGTGTGGAGCTCCTCGAGCGCTTCCACTGGCTCATCTACCTCTTCGGCGTCTTCCTCGTTTTCACCGGCATCAAGATGGCCCTGCCGAAAAAGGAAGAAAGTTCCTTCGATCCCGAGAAAAACTGGGCCGTGCGGATCTTCCGCAAGTTCTATCCCGTCGCTCCGCAATACGACGGCGGTCGCTTTTTCACCCGGGTCAACGGCGTAAAGATGGCCACGCCGCTCTTCATCGTGTTGCTCGTCATCGAGACGACCGATGTCGCCTTCGCACTCGACTCCATCCCCGCCGTGCTCGCGCTGACGAAGAGCAGCTTCATCGCATTTACTTCAAACATCTTCGCGATCCTCGGTCTGCGCTCGATGTATTTCGCACTCAGCGGTGTGATGGGCCTGTTCCGTTTCCTCGGCATCGGCCTTGCGGTGATCCTCACCTTCATCGGCACCAAGATGCTCATCCACGCGTGGTATCCGATCAGCACCCAGCAATCGCTGATCTTCATCGGCCTCACGCTCACGGTATCCGTCGTCACGTCCCTTCTCTTCAAAGAGAAAAAAGAAGCATCCAACGAAACGCTCTGACGCGTTTTCTCAGACCGGCGAATCCAAGGCCGCACGCGCCACGACGTAGCGCGCCTTGAATTCATCGAGGCTGCTCGCGGCGACACCGAGATCGCGCAGCAAGCCATCGCTTAATCCATAAATCCAGCCGTGCACGGTGAGCGGCTGCCCGCGTTCCCACGCGTCGCGCACGATCGTGGTTTGGCAAACATTGGCCACCTGCTCGATCACGTTGAGCTCGCACAAACGATTCACGCGATCGTCTTCCTGCGGGATGCGCTGCAAGCAGCACGCGTGCTGCTCCTTCACGTCTTGCACGTGGCGAATCCAATTATCCACCAGACCGAACCGATCGCAGCGCAGCGCCGCCCGCACGCCGCCGCAACCGGAGTGACCGCAGACGATGATGTGTTTCACTTTCAACACATCGACGGCGAACTGCATCGCCGAGAGACAATTCAGGTCGGTGTGCACGACCACGTTGGCGACGTTGCGATGCACAAACACTTCGCCCGGCATCAGCCCGATGAGCTCGTTCGCGGGCACGCGGCTGTCGGAGCAACCGATCCACAAATAATCGGGCTTCTGCTGACGCGACAGTTTCAGAAAAAACTCGGGATCCTGCGCGGTGATGCCCGCGGCCCACGCCTTGTTCTGATCTAACAGGTGGTTTATCTCGACCATTTCGATCGATGCTCAGGCGCGCCCGGCCGTTGTCCACTCTAAGAATTCGGCGCACAAAAAAAGCCGCACCAGAGTGCGGCTCGCAGGGCATTTTGCCCGGGGAATTATTTGACGGCGATGCGGCGCGGTTTGCGGGCCTCGGCTTTCGGCAGCGAGACGCGCAGGATGCCATCGGTCAGCTCCGCGACGATCTTGTCCACATCGACCGCGTGGTCATGATCGAAGGTGAGTTCAAACGGTGCATCGATCGATTCGCGATAGAGCTCGGTCCAACCGGCCGGACGTTTCCACGCGCGTTCGCCGCGGATCGTGAGGACGCCATCGCTTTCGGTGATGGATACGCCGTCCTTCGCGACACCGGGCAGATGAACGGTGAGCCCCCAGGCGTCCTCGGTTTCAGTGACGTGATAAACGGGACGAATGCCGGGCTCGCGGCTCTCCAACGGTGTTTCGGTCTGACGGCGAAACAGCGCGGGACGGGAAAACGACGGAATGAGTTGAGTGAAGAGTGACATGGTGACTTTGCCTCCTGTGTAGTTAAATTTTGAATACGCTATCAGATTAGTTCAGCGACACGTTGATCTTGCGCGGCTTGGCCTCCTCTTTCTTGGGCAGCGTCACGGTGAGCACGCCGTTTTCGTAAGAAGCCGTCACGCGATCGACCTGCACATTGTCCGGCACGCCTACCGAGCGGCTGAACGAGACCGACTCTTCGCGGCCCGCCTCTTTGCTGCGGCGTTGGGCCGAGAGCGTGAGGTAGCCGTCGAGGTATTCGACCTGGATCGCGTCGCGTTCGACGCCCGGGAGCTCGGCGCGGACGTAGGTTTTGTCCTTGTCTTCATAGATATCGACCGGGAAACGACCGGCCGAAGGCGCGCCCACGACATCGTTAAGAGCCGCATCGAAGAAGCGTTCGATTTCCGCTTCGAGTCCCGTCCACGGGCTGAGACGAAACCGGCTCTCCGCCGGGATGATTCGAGTGCTGGGATAGTTGAAACGTACGATATTCATAAGCGTTCTCCTTAGGTTCGTGGTTGTTTGTCTGTCTGACTTTAACCGCTGTCGGTTGACTCTTTATCAGCTAGCCGGATGCCGCCGCGGCGACGCCCTAAGTATTTGATTTTTCAATACTTGATTTCCGCCCCGCCCGGGCACCGGGAAAAAAATCCCCACTACTGTCCCATCATTTGGGAAATATCGTCCCGACCGGCTAGACGCCGCACTACACCCGTTCACCAGCCGCGCTCACGCAGAGACAGACGAAGTCCAATACCCCGGGCTCTCACCGTTTTTCTCGAGAAGTTCTCTTTCTCTCCACCACTCCTGCAAAGACGACCGTCAACGCTGCGCCCCAGGCGATCACGTCCACAGGCATGGACGTGGAGATCACTGGAACCTGTCCTGCTGGATCATCGACGTTTTCCAAAGTTCTCACGACTTTCGGAACTGGATAAACGCCGGAACGCGATGCTGTCATCCAGTGCAAGCCGTGCGTCGCGGCGATTCCCGCGATCAAAGGAAACAAAAACAGCGCCTTCCGCTTTATAACCAACGCGCTCCCGACGCCTATCACGGTCAACACACACGCGAGATTCGCGCTCCAGACAATCCACGAGACGGGACTCTCGGAGAAGCTAGCGACCTCTGTGATCGTTCTCATCGTTGGTCATTCTCAGCACTGGCTGGGCTCGCGCATTCGCCAACGCCCGGCGCGTCGCTATCAGTGCTTGCGAGCCTGCGTGTATCAGTAACGGACGCCCACGTCCGCCAGCCAGCGGTCGAGCGTGGCGAGATTGCCGAGCGTGTCTTCGTGCGACATCTGCGGGACTTCGCGCTGACCTTCGGCCCAGGCTTTTGCGAAGAGATCGGCCTCCACCGCATACAAGGGCAGCGGTGATTTCACCACGATCGCTTCCGGCACCGCGGCAGTCTGACGATGCAACCACAGCGTCGTTTCTCCGCCGTGTCGCGCCGGGTGCCAGGGCGACGGCACGTGCAGCCAGCCTTCCGATCCGTAGATGCGCACGCCGACCTCCTGACGCAGCGCCACGCCGGTGCTCAGCACGCCGACCATGCCATTGTCGAACTTCGCAACGGCCGCCGCATACATGTCCGTTCCCGCTTCCGGATGCAGCTGGCCCACGCCATGAAAATCCACGGGGTTCGCAAAGGGTTTCCCATCGATCGCGCCCGCGACCAGACGCGCAAACGACGCCGGATAACACCCCACATCCAAGATGCCGCCGCCGCCGAGCGTCTTGGCGAATTGCCGGCCCGCGGGATCGTAGGGACGCGAAAAGCCAAACGCCGCTTGCACCATGCCCACGCGGCCGAGCACGCCGTTGCGCACAAGTTCGACGACCTTCGCCGTCTGCGGCGTGCAGCGATACATGAAGGCTTCCATGAACAACACGCCTTTCGCGCGCGCGGCCGCCACCATACGTTCGCCTTCGGCGAGATTCATGCCGAGCGGTTTTTCGCAGAGCACCGCTTTGCCCGCTTCGATGGCTTTCAACGCCCACTCCAGATGCTGCGGATGCGGCGTCGCGATATACACCGCCTGCACGTCCGGGTCCGCCAACAACGCTTCATAAGATCCATGCGCGCGCATGCCGCCGTGCGCCGCAGCAAACTTCTCCGCCGCTTCCTGTGTACGACTGCCGACGGCGACGACCCGACCGCGTTCCGACTTCGCCACATCGACCGCAAACTCCGACGCGATCCGTCCCGTGCTGATGATGCCCCAATTCAAACGTGTGCTCATAAGTACAGTTCTTGAGCATCTTTCTCTTCAATTGCACGCCTCCTGAGCGACCCAGGCGGGGGTTGAACAAAAAAATTCGGTGTTCATCCCCGACCGCCCTGTTTCACTGCGAGCCTCGCATGAGCTTCGACTTCGACACCGTCCCGCAACGCCTCGGTACCGACTCCCAGAAATGGCAGAAGTACGAAGGGCAGGACATCCTCCCAATGTGGGTGGCCGATATGGATTTTCGCGCCTCGCCGGCCATCATCGACGCGCTACATCGCCGCGTGGATCACGGCATCTTCGGTTACGCACGACCAACCCGCTCCACGATCGCCGCCGTCGTCGATACGTTCCAACAGCGTTACGGATGGACCATCGATCCGTCATGGATCGTGTGGCTGCCGGGACTCGTTTGCGGGCTCAACATCACCGCACAGGCCTTCGCGCAACCCGGTGAACAAGTGCTCTGCAACACGCCGGTCTATCCACCCTTCATGACCGCGCCGCGCAACTCCGGTCGCGAGTCGCTCATGGTGCCGCTCGCGTTCGATGCTTCCGCGCGCCGTTGGGAGATCGATTGGGATGCGATGGAGCGGTCCGTCACGCCGCGCACGAAAGTCTTTTTCCTCTGCAATCCACACAATCCCGTCGCCCGCGTTTTCCGCCGCGACGAGCTCGAGCGCATCGGCGAGTTCTGCCTGCGCCACAATCTCGTGCTCTGCTCCGACGAGATCCACTGCGATCTCATTCTGGAAAACATCCGCCACACGCCGACCGGATCGCTCGGCGGCGAGATCGCCGATCGCACGGTCACGCTCATGGCGCCGAGCAAGACCTACAACATTCCCGGATTCTGCACGTCGTTCGCGATCATCAGCAATCCGCAGCTCCGCGCTACCTTCGTGCGCGCGACCGCGGGCATCGTCGCGGAAGTCACCGCGCTCGGTTACACCGCGTGCGAAGCCGCCTATCGCGACAGCGAAGACTGGCGCCAGAGCTTGCTCGCCTACCTGCGCGGCAATCGCGATTTTCTCCTCGATTTCACCGCGCGCGAACTGCCCGGCATGGTCATCGAAGGTCCGATCGAGGCGACCTATCTCGCTTGGTTTAACATCGAGGCGCTCGGCCTCGCCGATCCCGTCGGCCACTTCGAAAAACACGGCGTCGGCCTGAGCGAAGGTTTCTTCTTCGGCACCCCGCGCGGCAAAAACATCCGCCTCAACTTCGGCTGCCCGCGCGCCACGCTCACCGAAGGTCTCCGCCGCATGAAGCGCGCCGTCGAAGCCGCGCGCAGCATATCCTAAAAAGCACTACGCACGCGCTCTGGTTCCGGCGCGCGCGGCACGTCCAACACGCGCTTCGCGCCGGGAACTTCCGGGCGACGACTTCCGTCTTTCCGGCTCGATGGCGTGTGTCCAACATGCCGGCGCATGTTACTCCTCCTGCTGATCGGGATCGCGGCCGGGTTTTTCATCGTCGAGCGGATTTGGCCAGCGAATGCCCTCCCCAAAGTCCGCGCGTGGTGGCCGCGCGTCGTCCTCGTGAACGTCATCCAGGTCGCCATCATCCTGCTCGCCGGCATCACGTGGGATCTGTGGTTGCGCGCCTGGTCGCTCTTCGATCTGCGCGCGGTTTTCGGCGAAACGACGTGGGGGCTCATCGCTCAGGGAGCCGTCGCGTATTTTGTCTCCACCTTCGTGTATTATTGGTGGCATCGCTGGCGGCATGAATCGTCGTTCTTCTGGCGGTTGTGTCATCAACTGCACCATTCGCCCGCGCGCATCGAGTTGATCACTTCGTTTTATAAACACCCGGTCGAGATCACGATCAACTCGCTCATCAGCGCCGGGATCGTTTACGCGTTGCTCGGGTGCTCGCCCGCCGCCGGCGCCGTGTACACGTTTCTCACCGCCATCGCGGAGTATTTTTATCACTGGAACATCCGCACGCCCCACTGGCTTGGCCTGATCGTCCAGCGCCCCGAGTCGCACCGGGTGCATCATCAATACAATCACCACACGCAAAACTACGCCGACCTGCCGCTGTGGGACATGCTCTTCAAAACCTTCCGCAATCCCCGCGAGCCGATCGTTCGTTGCGGCTACGATGACTGGCGCGAAGATCGTTTCGACGACATGCTCGCCTTTCGCGACGTGCACGCGCCCGGCGCCGAAAAACTCGCGCCGCTTCATCTGCTGCCAACCTGTATCGGCTGCTCAAAACGCTGGGCCTGCGCCGAGGCGCGCGAAGTCGTGAAATAATCTCCGCAAACGCATGCCCGTCGAGCCGCGCATCGCGGCCACATGCCGGCGCGCGTTGGTCAGCGCAGGATTCGCTCCACCCACGTCGCTTCGGGCAACGGCGTCGGTCGGTATTCGCCGAAGAGTCGATAACGTGTGCGCGCGACAAACTTGTAGAACAGGTCGCGGCCGCGCCGGGGCAGGACGCGCAACCACGAGAACACACGCCAGATGCCACCGAGTGCATCCAAGACTGCCGCCACGCCGTCGGTTCGCAGAAAATAGTCACGGCCTTCGCGCCAGTTTTCCCGATCTGCCCGATTGATGTCTGGAATAAAAACCAAGCTGTCGAAATCCTCTGTATCCATTTTCTGACTACGCAGAAAAGCCTGGCCGGTTTCGCCTTGCAGAGGCGCGAAACGAAGAATCGCGCCGACATCTTCGCGCAGGATCAAGCGCAGCACCGCGTTGCAGAGCCCGCATTCGCCGTCGTAGAGCAGCACCGGCTGACGCCCGGCTTCGGGCTTTCGCGCCGGTAGCCACTCAGGATCGAAGGTGAACAGATGAATCATGATCATCCCAAGACTTAGATCGGCAAAATCGACCATAAGGATGATTCCCAGATGCATCGCGACCATCGCGGCCCACACCGCCATGCGTCCGCGTCGCCACAGACTGAGCGGTAGAAATAAAATTTCCGCGGCGAGGATCGTCCACGTCAGCGCCGCGTGTATCCACGCCGGCATGACAAGAAACACGTCCCGCACCCAGCCGGGTCGCGCGAGGGGATTGTCGATCAGATGTCGAAACGCCGCGCCATCGACCCAGCTCGGACTCCACAGTTTCACGACGCCGCTGAAGGTGTAGCCCGCCGCCATCAAAAACCACGCGCCGGCATACACCCAAAACGGGAAAAACCAGTCGCCCGGTTTCACGGTTCGTCCCCGCCAGCGCAGCGGTTCGCCATCGGGCACAATCGCGAGAAAGAGCAGGATCGCGCCGATGTAGGGCAGCGAGGGATTCGCGATGAGGTTGTTACGATTGAACAATGCCGCCCACCCAAACCACAGCACCAGCGCAACGATCCGCCTCCGCCAGCCGGCCGCGAGCAACGCCGACAGCACAGCCAGCACGGCAACAAAGCCCGTCGCAAACTCGGGTGACGGCCACCACACGAGCGGATTGGGGAAAAGCCCGTGCGTCGGATTGAGCGAGGGATCTGCGAGCGCGCCGGCGCCGCTGAAAAGTTCTGCCGCGTACGGAATGAGCGCTGTGTAGTGCCAGCACAAATACACGCCGAGGATGATCCGGAACAGCGTGAACTGACCGGGTGAAAAAAGTTTTACTGCGCGCATGCGGGTGAGAGTTGCCAGACGTCGTTTCGACCTTTCGTGCGCGTGCGGATCGTCACCGTGATGTCCTGCGCATCCGGCGACACACCAAATTCACGTCGCAACAATCCGTCCGGTTTGAACGCGTAACAAAACACCGAGGTCCACAAGGGCTCCGGCATGCGTGGCGCGTAGGCGAGCGCGGCCCCGTACACATTGCGTCGATTGTACGGCCCGCCGAGCTGGCCATACAGCTCCGGCGTGAGAAGCATCGATCGCGCGGTGCCGTCCGGCTCGCGCCAGCTCAACTCAAAGGTCGAGGCGAACGTTTCCAATCCATCCACATCCGAAAACACCTTTGGAAACGGCGCCGCACAACTCGCCGTACCGATGCCGCGCAGCGCGCGCGATTCCATCATGTAGCCGAGCATTTGCGTGCAACCGAGCAGGGTCACGAGCAGCGCCAGGATATTGGCGCGAGATGTTGGGGCGGACATGGCCGCAGTTTTCAGCAGCAGCCCCGCCCGCCAATCCCAAAACCGCAGGCGGCGTCACGGCCGCGCGTGTACGCATTTGTTCGTAGTGATTTTTCCGAATACGCGCGGCGTTGAATTTCGACAACGCCGCGCCCAATGAACTAGCCGGGCGGGTTCGCCGTCCCGTTCTTCAACCATCCACACACGCACATTATGAAACTGCCCCATCCTATTCATCTGTTGCTCGTCTCGCTCGGCCTCGTCGTCGCGCATTCACTCCATGCCCAAGACGCCGGCGATGTCGTCGTCACCAACGACCCTGTGAGCATCATTTCCGTCTCAAGCACCGCCATTGTCGTACCCGATCCCACGGCCGGTGACATCAAGGGTGGCACGGGGGTCAACAACACCGGAAGTCCGGTTCTCCGGATCACCACCAATCAGGAAGATCAAAAAATCACCGTTCAGCGCGACAACACATTGCCCGCCGGCGCAACGCTCACAGTCGCACTCGGCACGCACTCCAGCCCGCTCACCGGCGGCGCGGAAACAACGGTGACCACCTCGGAGACGGATTTCATCACCGGCATCAGTAATCTCGCGTCCAATGAACACGACGCGTCCGGCATTCCTCTCATCTATAAGCTCACACTAAGCGAAAATACGCCCGCCGGCGGCTTCACGGTCAGCGTCACCTACACCATCAAAGACGAAACCTGATCGAGCATCATCGCCTTCGCCGCAAATCGCGCCGTCGTGATGTTTGCGAAACGCGTCGCTGTGATCGGAGCGCACACAACGCGCCGCTTCCCGCTGACGCTTGTGTTGCTCACTGTCACCGTCGTCTCCGCACTGCGCGGCGACGGCGACATCGAGATCATTGATCCGTTGCAATCGCGCTCGATCGGATTCACCGACTTGGCTGGTGGCGCCGGAGCCAGCTACATCAGCCCGCTCGTTTTCAGTTCCAGCTTCACACTCCGCGTCAACTCCAGCGGCCCGTGTCAGCTCTGGGTGCGCCGACAAGACGCGGGGCCATGGCTCAGCGGGGGAAAACTCCAAGTGCGCATCCTGCGCACCGGCGAAACGATCGATCCGCGTCCGCCCGTCACGCTCGACACGTCCGACGCACTGCTCCTCGAGAGTCCCGAAGCGCTCGACAACCAAATCTACGAGCTGCGCTACCAGCTGGAAAATTTCTCCACGCAAAACGCGCCCGGCAGCTACTCGGCTCAAGTCGTTTTCACCTTCACCGACGCATGATCCCGCTGCGCTTTTTCCTGCTTCTCTTTCTGCTCGCACCTGCGTCCGCGCAGATCGTCGTCAGCGGCGAGCTCACGCGCGAGTTTTCGCTTCAACCCGGCGGTTCCGCACAGGGTCGTATTCTGCTGCACAACGCCGGCACGTCGGTCGCGCGCGCACACATTTATCAGGCCGATTATCACCTCAGTCCCTCCGGCCCGACTTACGGCGAGCCGGGACATTCCCCGCGTTCCAACGCCGCGTGGATCGAATTCGACGAACGCGAACCCGAACTCCAACCCGGCGAAACACGCCCGCTGCTTTATAAGATCACCGCGCCATCCGACGCCGGGCTTCGCGGCACGTATTGGAGCGTGATCATGGTGGAGCCCGCTCAGGAAGAACGTCCACTCGCGCCCAACGAAATCTCCGTGCGCGCGGTCGTGCGCTACGCGGTGCAAATCGTCGCGCAACTCGGTTCTGTTTCCACACCGGCCCAGCCCGCACTTTCCAATCCCTCCATCGAGCGCGAGGGCGATCGTCATGTCCTGCGCGTCGATCTTTCCAATCCGGGAGAACGTTGGCTGCGCCCGCGCATGGAGGTGCGTTTGTTTGATCGTGAAGGCCGGCTCGTCACCACGCTTCCTTCGGCGCAGGCACGCATTTATCCGGGCAGTTCTATTCGACAACGTTTCGCGCTCGATCTGCCCGCTGGCGAATATCTCGCGCTCATCGTCATGGATACCGGCGACGCGCTCTTTGGCGCACAGTATCGCTTTTCGCTCGAAGACATTTCGCAAAACAACCCCGAGCCCTCGCCCATCGCGTCGGCCGTTGGTCAACCTTCGCTTCCGAACACTCCACAAAATCCCGCGAGGGATTGATCCGCCATGTCACCGCGCTGGTCCGCCTGCATGCGCGTCATCCTGGCTTTCTCGTGTTCGTCCATCGTTCTGCGCGCGGAACCGCTCATCGAAATCCGCAGCGGCCGATCCGCCGTCATCGCGCCGGGCTCCCTTTTTTCCGCAACCCTCGCGCTGCCGGCTGCGCTCATCGAGTCCGACGCACTTCTTCGCGACCGACTGATTTTGCCCATTGGTTGGTCCGCGCTCTCACCGCTCGATCTGCCCTTCGTCGCCGGCGCGGAAAATCAAATCCGCTTGATCGCCGTGCCCGTGCCGATCACCGCAGCGGCGGGCGAATATCGCATCACGTATGTGCTCGCATCCGACGACGATCCCGGTCGCGAACTCGCGCGCTCCGAATTGCTGATCACGGTGCCCGCCATCTCCGCGCTGCGCATCGAAACCGAAAACGCGCCCGAGCGGCTCATCGCCGGCGATAAAATCCGCGCCACCTGGCGGCTCACCAATCGCAGCAATCACCCGATAAACGTCCAACTCCGCGCACGCAGTTCCCTCAAACTTTCCACCGCGCTCACCCCATCTGCGCTGCAACTCGTGCCCGGCGAATCCGCGCTGGTTTCCGCCGAAGCCAGCAGCCCCGCCGGGCTCCGCAGCGAACAAGCGCACGATCTTTTGCTTGAGAGCCGTTTCTCCACCGACACGGGCGGTTCCGAATCCGTGCAAACCGCCTCCGCACGCACGCGTCTTCTTCCGCGTTTCACCTCCCTCACCGAATCGCCCGACGAGCTTCGTCTTTTCCTCAAAACCACTGCGGCCCGGCGCCGCGCGGGCTCGCAAGAATACGCCGGGTTTCAAACCGAATTATCCGGCGGCGGTTTTCTCGATGCGGAGCGCACGCGTCGTCTCGATCTTTTGCTGCGCTCCGGGCAATTCGGCGACGATCGTCGCATTCTGGGACGCGAACATTACAGCGTTCACTATCGGAGTCCGTCGCTCGATCTGCTGCTCGGCGACAACACTTTCAATCTCTCGCCGCTCACGCAGCGCTGGCAGTGGGGTCGCGGCGCCGCCGCCGAATATCGGCACGCTTCGCTCGCCACCGGCGCGTACTTTCTCGAATCGCGATACACGCCCGCGGAATCGCGCTGGCATGCGTGGTTTCTCCAATACGATCCCGCGCAATCGCTGCGACTTCGCTCCAATCTTCTCGTGCAAGAGCGTCCCACGCTCAGCCCTTTTTCCGACACGCGCTCCGTGCTTCCGAGCGTACAGGTGATTCTTCAACCGAATCGACCCAACTCGCTCGAACTCGAAGCTGCCGCCAGCGACAACCGCCATGTCTCCGATGGACGCGCGTGGCGCGCCCGCCTCAAAGGCCGCGAGGGCACCGCTGTGTATTATGATTTTGAATACATCGACGCCTCGCCCGACTACCTCGGCTATTATCACGATCTTCGTTTAACCTTCGGCAGGTTAAGCTGGCAGCCTTCGCCTGCGTGGCTCGCGCAGGGCTCGTTTCTCGAAACGCGTCACAATCCCGATCGCGATCCGCGCAAATCGTCCGCCTCCACTTCGCGCACGGCGTCGGCCGGGCTCGATCGGCGCATTTCCCCCCGTTTCACCACGGCTCTCCACTACACATTCACCGAGCTGAACGATCCGTTTCAGACCGATCGTCCCGGATACAAACGACACGCCGCCGTCGTCTCCGCCACCACCACACACCCACGCATCACCTTGCGCGGCAGCGTCCAAGCCGGACAAACCCGCCTCGCACGTCCCGGCGCGGAGCCTGAATCGTTCGAGTATGCTTCGCTGCTCGCTTTCGCGCGTCCATCGCCGAAGCACATGTATTCGCTCTATGTCGGCACGGGCGACAGTCGCTACGATCCGCGCCGGCGAGAGGTGATGGCCACCGGGGCCGCCCAATGGAGTTTTTTCAACGCTTTCCATCTCCGCACCGCCCTCTCCACCACGCGCTATCGCGACGACCGGACACGCGATCAAACCTCCGCCGAGGTGAGCGCGGCATACACCTTTCGCGGCGGATCTTCGATTGAGGGAAACATGCGCGTGTCGTCCTTCGATGGGCGCCAGCAAGAGCGCACACTTTTCCTCAGCTACACCGTGCCGCTCCCTGTTCCGAGGTTGCACGGTCGTGACGTCGCGAGCCTTGCGGGCGAAATCAAACTCGAAACTCCCGACGGTCCGCAGCCGCTCGCCGGCGTCGTTCTGCGTCTCGGCAAACTCCAAGCCGCGACGGATCGCCATGGCCGCTTTGTGTTTCCCGCGGTGAAACCGGGACATCACGAAATCACCGTCGATCCGACTTCGCTCGGCCTCAACATCGTGCTCGCACATCCCGGTCCGTTCTTTGTCGAGCTCGCCCGCAACCAACGCACGCAATTCGATCTTTTCGCGACACGCGGCTCCCGCGTGGAAGGAGAGCTCGTTCGCTATGAAATCTCGCCGGATTCACTGACGCCGCGTGCGTTTGCCTCGGACGCGACCGCGCCTGCTCCGCTCGAATATCGTCGCGCGGCTCCGCTCGCGCGTGTTCGCGTCGAACTCCGACGCAATGGCGAAAAACCGCGCCACACGTACACCGACGAACGCGGCCGCTTCACGTTCGACCGACTTCCGCCGGGAGAATGGATTCTCACCTGCGACGAATCCTCGCTTCCCGAAGGTCATCATCTCGAGCAACGCGAACAACGACTGGCGCTCACGGCCGGTACGACAACGCATCTTCCGCTGCGCCTCTTCCCGGTTCACCGCCCGCTTCAGATGCTCGACTCTCAGTGGCTCACGCCGCCGCCGCATCTCCGCACCGCTTCGCACACGACCTCCGCTCCCTAGACCCGAGGTGCGGCTTGTCAGCGGGATGGCGCGAGCGATACGGTGGACTTTCGTTTTGCTGTCGTTCGTTTCTTTCATGCGCATCGGGTCCATCGAGCTTTCGTCGCCTCTTTTTTTGTCTCCACTGGCTGGATACACCAACCTGCCCATGCGCCTCACCGTGCGCGAACTCGGCGGGCTCGGCTGGGCGACGACCGACCTCGTCAACGCGCGCTCGCTCATCGAACGCAATCGCACCGCGCTCAAACTGGTCGCCACTTGCGCGGAGGATCAGCCGCTGGCGATTCAACTTTTTGGCGCCGTGCCGGAAGAAATGCGCGATGCGGCGAAGATTTGCGAAGATCTCGGCGCTGCCTCGATCGACATCAACATGGGCTGCCCCGTGAAGAAGGTCGTCAAAATCGGCGGCGGCTCCGCGATGATGACCGAACTCGATAAAACCGCGGCGCTCGTTCGCGGTATGATCGAGGCCGTGAAGATTCCCGTGACGGCGAAGATGCGGCTCGGTTGGGACGAGGAAAACATCACTGCGCCCGATCTCGCACGCGTGCTCGAGGGCGTCGGCGTGGCGGCGATTTTTGTGCACGGCCGCACACGCGCGCAGGGATTTTCCGGTCGTGTGAATCTCGCCGGCATTCGCGCCGTCGTCGAAGCGGTGAAAACCATCCCCGTCATCGGCAATGGCGACGTGACCACGCCCGAGGCCGCCAAAACGATGATCGTTGAAACCGGCTGCGCGGGCGTCAGCATCGGGCGCGGCGCGTTTTATGATCCGTGGATTTTTCGTCGCACGGAGCATCTGCTGCGCACGGGCGAGCTGCTGCCCGAACCCGATTTCGCCGAACGCCTGCGCGTGCTGCACCGGCATTTCGACCGCTACATCGAATTTTACGGCGAAGCGGATGGCGCGAAGTTTTTCCGACGCGTGGCGCCTTGGTACGCGAAACGATTTGGTCCGGCGAAACCGTTTAAGCGCGCGATCCTCACCATCTCGTCGCGCGCCGATTTCGAAGCGGCGATCGCCGAGTACGTGGCGTGGCGTCAGCAGTTCTGCGACGAGCGCGGCGAGTTGCTGCCGAAATATCAGCCCGATCCGATGGTCGCTTCGTTCATGCGCGATCCGGACGATCCCGACGCGTTTGCGCGCGACGCCATCCCCGTGCCCAAAGGGCCGGTGGATGTCTGGTGACGCCAGCGGCGTGCCGCCCGCACTCAATAACGACGCGATATCACCGCGCCGCGATTGTCTTCGAAGACGATGCGCTTGTTGTCCGGTTCGAGGCGGCGGAAGACGATGCCGAGTTTTGAGTCCACGGTTTCGCCGAGCCGGTACATCTTGCCGTTGATCATGGCGCGGGCGTTTTCGCCCTGAAACACGCCGGTGATTCTCATGCTCGCGACAAAACTGCGGAAAGCGGGGCTGGGTTCGGGCCGCGAAGTTTCCACGGGGTTCGCGACAACCGGTTGTTCGGCAACCACCGGCGCAGGCGTTTCCGCGACGGGCGGAGTCGGCCCGGGCGTCGGTAGTGGTTTTTCGGATACAGCGGGTTGCTCGACGACGGAGGGCGCTTCGGGCGTCAACACAGCGTCCACCGGAGCAGTGTGCGCGGCATCGTGCGCGGCGATGGTTTCCTTTACCTGCGCGATCACTTTGCCGACGTCGGACGCGGGCTCGGCGGACGTCTCGGGAGCTTTAGCTTCGGCAGGTGCCGGCGTGGGCTCGGGCTTTTGAACAACCGGAGCCGGCGTGGCGGCATCGGCGAACCAGTAATTGTACGCGAGCACCGCAAAGAGGCCTGCTGCGACAAACAGCAGCGCGACGAGCAGTTTGAAACCGTATTTGCCGGGATGTGTGTTGGACTCACTCGCGGGCGCAACGGGTTTGCGCGGTTTGGCGGGGAAGGCAGGAGCCGGTCCCGCGGATGGCAGCGGCGCGATCGGCATATTGGGCCGACCGGCGACGGGGGTGGCGGGTTTGGAGAAAGCGGGTGTCGTGGACGTGGCTGTCGGAATCGGCGGGCGCGGGATCGGCATCGATCCGTTGGGCACCGCGGCCGGGTCGGGCGTGGGCGCCGTAGCGGCGGCGGCCGCAGGCGTGGGAACCGCGGTCGGCATTACCGGTGTCGCCGCTGTCGGCGAAGGACCTTCTGGCAGGCCGACGGGAACTTTGATGCGAGGGCGCAGTTTGAATTTGCCCGGGTCTTCGGTGGGCGGCGGCGTGGGATTGGACGGAAGCGGAGCGGGCACGCGCTCGGGAGGAAGCGGCTCCGGGGTGATCGCAGGCAACGGTGCGGGCGCGGGTATCGATTGGGGAGATTGCGGCTGAGCGGCCACGGGGGTGGCGGGGAGCACCGGATCGGCGGGCTGCTCGGTCGGAGCGGGCGCGGTAGCCGGTTGCGACGCGGTAGCGGGATCGAGACGAAGGCGCGGCTTGAGGCGCAGAGGAGGCGTCGGGGATTCGTTGCTCATGAAAGGGTGCTCAGGGATGTCTTGTTTTGAAATTGAAGGCGTGAGCGTGGCGCGACTTCGGCCGCTTTTTTTGCCTACCCTCCATTCGTCTCTTTGACAGGCACACAACAGTAAGTTTTAGGTCAAAAATCACATGAACCGCTTCAGCTTTTTCTGTCTCCTCTCCGCGTTGATCCTAGGTGCCGGGTGTTCGAACAAACCAAAGCCCAACCCGGCGTTGGCGACGGAGGTCGAAGAAGGGTTTAAGCAGCGCTGGATCGCGAAGCGTATCACGGAGTTGACGCAGGCCGGCGTGACGGATCCGCGCGAGGCGCGGCGTCAGGCGACCGAAGAGTTTAAGCAGCGTTTCGAGTTCACGAATGCCGCGCAGAAGGCCGATCCGGTGACGGGCGGTACGTTGCCCTAAAACCGGCGTGGTGGATCAGACCAAAAGGCGGAGCACGGACTCCTGCGTCTTGGTGCCTTGCGTGAGCATGGCGGTCGCCGCTTCCGCGAGCATGCCGATGCGCGCGATGCGCGTCGATTCGGTGGCTACATCTATGTCGGTGATCTTGGAAATCGCGCTGGTGAGATTTTCGCGCTCGGTCGTGATGCCTTTGGCAACGAGTTCGAGGCGGCTGCCAACGCCGCCGAGCGTGGCGCGGTGATCGGCGATTTGTGCGAGCGATTGCACGATGGTATCGACCGCGGCGGGATCGGTGACGGAAAGCGTGAACTGGCCGGAAGCGTCCTGCTGGAAAATCGAGAGCATGGGGCCTTCGCGGAGATTGGTCTCAGGAATGATCATCCGCTGAGTCGCCGCCTGGCCGGTGGCCACGGCGAGACCGTCGGGATTGGCGCCGAAAAGTTCGCGTCCGTTGAAAGAACCCATGGGGCGCGAGATGTCTTGCGTGCCGCCGATGTCGGCGGTGGAGCCTCCGATGGTGTTGCGGATCTGCGTCTGCAGTTGCTGGAACTCGAGTTGGTAAAGCTCGATGTCGCCCGCGTTTTTCATCGGGTCTTTCGCGAGCACCGCGAGTTCGGACATGCGGTTGAGCAGATTGCCCATGCCGCTGAGGAAGCCGTCGACCGATTGCACGAAGGAGACGGCGTTCTGGACGTTGGTGCTGGCGGCGGCGAGACGGAGTTTTTGCGCGGAAAGTTTTTCCGCGAGCGAGTTGCCGGCGGGATCGTCGGAGGCGGAGACGAGACGGTTACCCGAGCTGAGGCGCGAGATGGAGCGGCTGAGCAATTCGCGGGTGCGGCCGAGAAAATCGGCGTCGCGAGCAAGCTGAGTCTGGACGGTGGCGCTCATTGGGCGGCGGGCGGCGGAGTGGACGGCGTCGCGGGCTTGGGCTGACGGGCGAGTTTGGGCAGGCCGGCGGGGAGCGCACCGCCGGATTTGAGCGCGGCGGCCTGATTGGTCGCAGCGATTTCGGTCATCACTTCCTTGCGGAAAATCTGGACCTCGCGCGGCGCGTCGATGCCGATTTTGACGAGGTCGCCGTCGATGCGGGTGATCTTAATTTCGATGTTCCCGCCGATGATGATCGACTCGTTGACTCTACGTGTGAGGACGAGCATGGCGGGTTATTTTTGTTCAGCCTCAGCGGCGACAAGCGGGTGATGGGCGCTGTAACGCGCGTAGTTGGCGAGGATGCACTGACGGGCGACGCCCGTATGGCGATTGATGATGACCGGACCGGCGAGATTGACGGTCGCGCTGGCGTTGGCGCCGCGACGTACGGTCACGATGTTGAGGACGATGGCGTCGGTCGGATCGGAGAGGCCGAGGAGCTGGGCGTCTTCGTCGAAGAGTTCGAGCTCGTAGTCGGGGATGATGCCGCCGGGCTCGATGACGACGAAATCAAAAGTGTCGGGACCGTGGAGTCGCATCCACAGGAAGGGAAACTGGTCGGGGACGCTGAGCAACTCGAAGCTTTTGTATTCTTCGAAACCGACCAACCCGTGCGGCAGCGAGAGGCGGAGCGGCGCGGTGTTGTCGAGCTCGGTCGGGTTAAGGTCGGGACTGACTTTCATGAGGAGGGAAAGAGGGGCGAAGAGAGGCCTGAGTTGGTTACGACCCAATCGTCCTTAAATATAATCAAGAAGCGAGAGGTTCAGGATTTTTGTACCGGAAGAAAGCGCGGCTTCGTAGGCGGTGGCGGTCTGGCTGAGGCGGACGAGCGTCTCGGCGAGATCGGCATCGGCTTCTTTGGAGACGAGGCTTTCGATGTTTTGGGCGCGGGTCTCCTGTTGTTTGCGGTTCACTTCGATGCGGAGCTCGACGGCACCGTGTTCGCTGAGCGCGTTGACGAGGAGATTTTCGGAGTTTTCGAGGCCGGCCTGCACAGTCGAGATGGCCGCCGGATCGCCGCTGTTGAGTGCATCGCGGAGCGCGATGAGCTGGTTCACGAACTCCACCATGCCGGTGTTGGTCTCCGGTGTAGTGCCGGGAGCAATACTGGAGTTTTCGGAAAGCTGGATCGTGCTCTGCGAGGTGTTGCCGGCGTAGGTGACGGACAGCAGGTTGCCGTCGGCGTCGCGATTGCTGTCGTCGAACGGCGGCGTGTCCACGGCGGTGCCGGAGAAAAGATAGTCGTTGCGGAAGCGCGTGTTTCCGAGCTGTACGGCCTGCTCGATGAGCTGGTTGACCTCCTTCGCGTAGGCTTTGAGCGCATCGGGGCTGGCGGCACCGGCGCCGAGGGTGACGAGTTCGCCGGCGCGGTCCGAGATGCTCTTCATCTGCTGGATGCCGGCGTAGGAGGATTGGGAAATTTCGAGCGCGCGCGTGGCGTTGCTCTGGAACTGCACGAGCTGACGACGCTCCGTCTCGAGGCTGAGGATGCGGCCGACGGCGGCGGGATCGTCCTCGGGATTAAAGATGCGCTGGTTGGTGGCCGCCTGGGTCTGCAAGAACGACTGGCGCCGGCTCAGCTTGTTGATGTGGACGAGCACGGATTCGGATGCGGTGTTGGTGGCGATGCGCATGGTGGGAAGTTTCGTTGATGGGCAGGAGCGTTCAGGGCGCGGTTAAGAGAGATCAGACGCCGAGGCGATTGACGACAGTATCGAGCAGTTCGTCGATCACATTGATGACGCGAGACGACGCCTGAAAGGAACGTTGGAATTTCATCAAGTCGGTCAGTTCTTCGTCGAGCGACACACCGCTCACGGCGTCGCGCTGCGTGCGCACGAGCGTCTCGATGTTGGCCTGCTCGGTGACGCGGGCATTCGCCGTCGAGAGCGCCTGGCCGAAGTTGGCGACCGTGGTGGAGAAATACTGGCTGAACGTGCCGTCGATGGCGTCGCCGCCAGCGGTGGAGAAACTCTTGTTGGCGAGATTGGCGACGGCGGTGGCGATGTCGTTATCGCCCGCGGCGCCGGTCGGCGTGGTGGCGCGAAGCGTCGAGGCATTGAGACCGGCGGCCACGGAGATCGTGCCCGCGGAGAGTCCCGCCGGATCGAAGAACGAACCGCCGGAAGGCGCGTAGGCGTCGTTGACCGCGGTGACGAGCTGACGCGAAAGCGCATCGAGGCTGTCGCGCAATTCTTGGACGCCGGTGTCGCGCGCGAGGATCGCGCCTTGCACGGAGCCGCCCGTGAGCGCGAGCGCGACAGGCGGATTGCCACCGGTGACGGTCGAACCGTTGAGCGAGAGCGAGCCGGTGACGTTGGCGAGGTCGACCAGCATCACGGGATTGCCGGAGCCATCGCGCGTGAAGACCTGCATCTGGCCGGAGCCGGCGGGATCGGGCTGCGTTTCGATGGAGATTTTTTTGCCGAGTTGTTCGAGCAAGGCCTGGCGCTGGTCGCGCATGTCGACGGCAGAGCCGGGCGAATTGATCTCGAAACGACCGATCTGCGAATTGAGATCGGCGATCGTCGCGAGCAGGCGGTTGGCGTCCTGGATGTCGTTGGCGGCCTGATACGAAAGATCGGACTGAAGCTCGGAAAGGCGCGTATCCGAAAGTTTGATACGGTCGGCGAGCACGCCGGCCTTTTGGATGAGCGTTTGTTTTTCGCCGGGATCGGTCGGGCGCGCGGCGAAACTCTGGAACGCATTGAAGAAATCGCTGATCGATTCGGCGATGCCGGTGCCGGAGCTGGCGGCGCCGGAGGTGTCGGTTTCACCCGCGCGGTCGATGGTCTGACCGAGGCTCGCCTGCGCTTTTTGATACGCGGCCTGCTGGGCTTCGTAGGAAGCGAGCAGGGACTTTTCGCGCACGACCTGGCGGTCGAGGAGCGTGTCGCGGAGCTGCTGGATCTGCAGCGCCTCGATGCCGAGCGATTGCGCGCCGAGGGGCGTTTGCACCGTGCCGCGATCGCCGAAGACGATGCGCTGACGCGCGTAGTCGGCATTGTTCACGTTCGCGAGATTACGCCCCGCCGTCTCGATGGCGCGCGACTGTGCGCTCAAGGCTTTGACGCCGTTTGAAAGTGCTCCGAATAGGCCAGACATAACCGATAAAAACGAAGGTGAACCCGCTTAACCTGCGGCCTGCCAAGCGGAGGCGACCGCGGGCGCGACGGCGCCGGTGGGAGAATAGGTTTTGGTGAAGCGATCGGGTCGAAGCGTGCGCAACAGTTCCTGATGCGCTTCGACGGTGCGCGAGAGCAGCACTTGGTTGTGACGCGCGCCGCGGCGGACGCGATGGATGAGATGATTGATCTCGTCGATGAGCGCGTGGAGGAGCGGCCGCACCTCGGCCGGGAAATGCGGGAGCATTTGACGGAGGGTGAGCTGGGGATCCACGGAGATGGACTCCGCAAAGCGCCGCACGGCATCCTCGCGATGCTCGCGGACTTCTTGCGCGATGCGGGTGCGTTCCTCGAGAGCCGAGGCGAGCGCGAGCACGGCATCGGCGTCACGACGCAGGAGGTTGAGCTGTTGCTCCTCGAAGAGAGAGAGGAGCGTGCCGTATTCCTGCAGCTCGTTGCGCAGGCACTCGGCAATAAATTCCCAGGAAGTACTCACGGTTAAGAAGAAATTTCAGGTTTGGGGAGAGACTTGGACGTCGGCGCGGCCGCTATCGCGGAAGCGGGCGCGAGCTGTTGTTCGAGCATGCGGCCGAGACCGATGCCACCGCCGCGCGCGAGGTTGTCGGCGAGGACTTCAGTGAGCATGTGGCCGTAGATGCCGCCACCGGACGCGGTGGACGAAGAACCGCCGATACCGCCCGACATGATCGGCTCGATGCTGGGCGCGAGGAGCTGGCGGATGATGATGGCTTCGAATTGCGCCGCGGCCTTTTTGATATCCTCCGGCGACGGCGTATTCGATTTGGCACTACGCAGCGCGTCGAGACCCGCAGGCTCGGCATAATCGAGCGCAGCGGCAGCGCTGGCAGGCGTGTGATGACTGATGGCGGCGACGCTCATGATCAGTTGATGACGAGTTCGGCCTGAAGAGCGCCGGAGCGCTTCAACGTCTGAAAAATGGACATCATCTCGCGGGTGGAGACGCCAAGGGCGTTGAGACCGGCGGCGAGACGGTCGATGGTCGGTTCTTCGTTCACGATGACCAAACCACCGCGGATCTCGGTGACGTCGGTCTGCGTGCCGGGCGTGACAACGGTCCGGCCCGAGTTGTTGAACGGACCAGGCTGGGAAACGGAGAGGTTCGACGCGACGGTGATCGTGAGCGAGCCGTGGCTGATCGCGACCTGCGAAACCCGCACAGTCGACGTGGCGACGATGGTGCCCGTGCGTTCATTGATCACGATGCGGGCCGGCGTATCGGCGGCGACATCGATCGAGCCGAGATCGGCGAGAAACGCGACTTCATGGCCGGCGTAGTGCTCGGGCAAAGTCACGTCGATGCTCGCGGCATCGCGCGCGGTGGCGGCTTCGGGGAAAATAGCGTTGATCGCGCGCGCCATGCGCGCGGCGGAGGTGAAATCGGGATTGTGCAATTGCAGCGAGAGACGGCCGTCGCGCACGAAGCTGGCGGGAATCTCGCGTTCGACGATCGCGCCATTGCTGATCGAGCCGACCGTCGGGTGGTTCTTTTGCACGGTGGCGCCACCGGGACCGCCGGTGCCGCCGATGAAACCGCCCACAGCGATCGGGCCTTGCGCGACCGCGTACACGCGACCATCAGCGCCGACCAACGGCGTTTGCAGGAGCACGCCGCCCTGGAGCGATTTCGCATCGCCGAGCGACGCCACGGTGACGTCGATGCGGCTGCCGTTTTTCATGAACGCGCCGATGTCGGCCGTGACCATGACGGCGGCGACGTTCTTGGCCTTCACCTGATCGGGCGAAACGGTGATGCCGTAGCGCTGAAGCGTGTTGGCGACAGAGCGCAGCGTGGTGATGGCGTTGCTGTCGCCATCGCCCGCGAGACCCACGACGAGACCGTAGCCGACGAGCTGATTATCGCGACCGCCTTCGACCTGCGTGAGGTCTTTCACACGCGCGGCGTGAAGCGACGGCGCGACCACGGCGAGGCCGAAAACGAGGCGTATCCAAAATTTGGTGACGAAAGACGTGCGACGCATGGCGGGAGTGAAGCGGGCGGTTAGAAAGGACGAAGTTTGTCGGCGAGTTTCAGCAACCAGCTCTTCTTCTGGGCGTCGGTGAGGCTGCCTTCGCTGATGAACTCGATGCGCGAATCGGCGATGTTGGTGGACGCGATGGTGTTGGCGGAGCTGATGTCGTCGGGGCGGATGATGCCGTGCAGGACGATGTACTGGGTTTCGCCGGAGAACGTGACGACGCGCACGCCCTCGATCACGAGATTGCCGTTGGGCAGCACGTCGGAAACGAGCACCGCGGCGCGGGCGGAGAGACTTTGCGAGTTGGCGACCTGGCCGCCGCCCGAGAAACTGCTGCTGCCGGACATGCCGGTGGAAGGCAGCGCACCGCTGTGCGTGCCGAGCCGGCTGCCGGGGAAAAAGAAGGACGAGATGCCGGCCTCGAAGCTGCCGTCTTTGTTGGTCTTCTTGGTCTGCGAGGACTGCGTGGCGTTGGTTTCGGCGACGATGATCGTCACGATGTCGCCCACACCGGCGGCCTTGCGGTCGGCGAACATGGAGCGCTCGTTGCTCGAGGGCGCGGTCCAAAGCGAATCCGCGCGGAGACCCGCGACGGCGAAAAGGAAAAACGCGGGCAGCGCCGCGCGACGGAGGATGTGGGCAGAGGAGAAATTCATGGCGGGGTCAGAAGCGGACCAGCGCGCGGGAGTCGGCCACCACGAGCGCGTTGAATTCTTTTTTGGTATCGAGATTGCGGACCTTCACGGTATCGCCGGCGGCGCCGTTTTCCATGGCGAGCGCTTTCATGGTGATGGAGAGCGCGCCGTCGACGGCGGAGACCTCGATCACCTGACCGCGGCGCACGAGGGCGCGGCGGGAAACATCGCGCCAGGTCAGTATCCGTCCGGCGGATACATTGCGCGCGAAGATGTGATCGCGGCAGGCCTCGGTGGCGGGGATGGCATCGCGCTCGCGGAGCGCATCCACACGACGCGTATCGAGCAGCGAACCATTGAAGGGAGCATCGCGATCGAGCGGCTGACGGGAAACCCAGACATCGCGGAGCAGTTGCGCGCGCAACACGAGCGTTTGTTCGGCGGGATCGGCCGAAGGGACGCGCACACGGAGGATCATCGAAGACGCGAGCGACGCGGGATATTCGAGGATATCTACCTCGATCGCACCGGAAGGCACGACGAGCGGGCGCAGCGATTCGAGCTGCAGCTCGCCATCCACGCGGAAATGCGCGGAGAGCTGCGCGGCGACATTTTGCAGGAGGGCGGCGCGCGCTTCGGCTGCGGCGGCTTCGGTGTTGGCCGGAGCGGCCACGACGGGGGAAAGGACGGTCCCGACGAGAAGCCCGCAGGCGAGGAGGAAAGCGAGGATGCGGATGGATTTCATCAGCGTTTGAGCTGGGCGAGGTTTTGGAGCATCTCGTCGGAAGTCTGGATCGACTTGCTGTTAATCTCGTACGCGCGCTGGGCGACGATGAGGTTCACCATTTCTTCGACGATGTTGACGTTGGACGTTTCGATGTAGCCCTGCTTGATCTTGCCGAAACCTTGCTCGGCGGGAGCGCCGGTCTCGGGCGTACCGCTGGCGGGTGTTTCTTCGTAGAGATTGCCACCGAGGCTGCGGAGACCCGCGGGATTGGGGAAACGCGTGAGGGTGACGCGGAACGTCTGCGTGCCATTGGGGCCCGAGTAGGTGACGTCGCCCGTATCCGAAATGCTGATATCCGTGGTGCCGTTGGGCACGGCCTGGAAGCCGCTGAGGACGGTGAGACCATCGCTCGTGACGATCTGACCGTCGGCGGAGAGTTTGAAGGCGCCGTCGCGCGTGTAGGCGATGGTGCCATCGGGACGCTGCACTTCGAAGAAACCTTCGCCCTCGACGGCGATGTCGAGTTTCTCGCCGGTCTGCGTAAGCTGGCCCTGGGTGAAAACCTTGGAGGTGGCGGCGACGCGGGAACCGTTGCCGACTTCGATGCCGGTGGGGAGGACATTGCCTCCGCCGACCTCGGCGCCAGTCGTGCGGGGCTTCTGATAAAGCAGATCCTGAAACTCGATCTTGCTGCGCTTGAAGCCGGCGGTGTTCACGTTCGCGAGGTTGTTCGCGATCGTGTTGAGGTTGTGCTGCTGGGCTTCCATGCCGGTGGCGGCGGAGTACAAGGAGAGGTTCATGGCGGCGGGATTTCGTGAAGCGGGCGTGGGCGGCCGAGTGGAGCTCAGCCGAGTTTTTCAATAGCTTGTGCGAGGGTTTGGTCCTGCGTGGTGATCATCTTCTGGTTGGCCTCGTAAGCGCGGGCGATCTGCACGAGCGCCACCATTTCGCGGAGCGGAGTGACATTGCTGCCTTCGAGATGGGCCTGGCGGAGATGGGGCGTTTCGACGGCGAGCGGTTCGACGCCGGGTTTGGCAATGAAAAGACCACCCGCGACCGCGGTGACCTGATCGGTGCTGGCAAAACGCTGGAGGCTCAAACGACCGATTTGCGTGTCGCCCTGCGTGAGCACGCCGTCGTGGCCGACCGAGAGCTCGCCGCCTTCGGGCAGAAGCACGATCGGGTTGCCACCTTCGCCGAGGACCGTAAGGCCGTCGCGCGTGACCAAGGTGCGCTCGGGAGAGATGTGGAACGCGCCTGCGCGTGTATAAGCGCGGGAGCCGTCGGCGAGCTGCAGTTCAAAAAAGCCTTCGCCTTCGATGGCGACGTCGAGCGGACGTCCGGTCGGATAGTTTTCGCCGGCCTGGAAATTGAGGCCGAAACTGGCCTTGGGGAAAATCGATTCGGGGCCTTCGCCGCTGCCGATGCGACCGCGCGCCGGGTCGGTCTGCACCTCGCCCATGGACACACCGGAAAATTCGATCGTGCGCTTGCGATAGCCCGTCACCTGGCTGGCGGTGATGTTTTGGGCCGTCACATCCTGCCAGCGCTCAAGCGCCGAAAGGGAAGCTGCACTTTGATACAAACCGATATTCATCTGGGGCATCTCCCCTAGCAACGCCAATGCCAGTTTCATAACTAACTGTTTAACAACATATTATTTGGTAGGTATTTTCCTGGGGCAAGTTTTGCCCAGTGAGGTCCCTCCCCCAGCTGGCAGCAATTGCCGCCTCCGGCGCGCGGCGGCCCTCGATTCGATGACCCGAGGCGTCGGCCCATTTTTGCACGAGCCCGGACGGGCCGGGGGAATCCAGGTTGAACTTATCCCGCCGACTCGTGTACGCAGAGGGAGTCCGTTACGATAATCTTCAACCCCGAGCCTCCCATCATGTTAAACCCGCTTCTTCGCGCCCGCACCTTGCTTGCCAGTCTCTTCGTCCTGGGCGGCGCGATGTCCTCCTTTGTCCAAGCCCAACCTGCGTCCGCGCCCGTCTCGCCCTCCGCCTCCGCGTGGGCCGAAGCCGACAAGATCCTCGCGCGCATCCAGGCGCCGACCTTCCCCAATCGCGATTTCACGATCACCGATCCGGCCTTCGGCGCCGTCGCCGACGGTAAAACCCCCGCCACCGCCGCCATCCGTAAAGCCATCCAAGCCGCTCATGCCGCCGGCGGCGGCCGCGTGGTGGTGCCCGCGGGTGTGTTTTTTACCGGACCGATCCACCTCAAGAGCAACGTCAACCTCCACGTCGCCGAAGGCGCCACCCTCGCCTTCTCGACCGACCCAAAAGACTACCTCCCGGCCGTGTTCACGCGTTGGGAAGGCATGGAGTGCATGGGGTATTCGCCGCTCATCTATGCCTTTGAAGAAGAAAACATCGCCGTCACCGGCAAGGGCACGCTCGACGGACGCTCCACCACCCAAAACTGGTGGCCTTGGAAAGGTAACCAAGAAGGCGGCTGGAAAACCGGCATGCCCCGCCAGCACGAAGCCCGTCGCAAACTCGAGCAAATGACCGAGGCCGGCGCTCCCGTCGAACAGCGCATCTTCGCCGAAGGCTCCTACCTCCGCCCGATGTTCATCCAGCCCTATCGCTCCAAAAACATCCTCATCGAGGGCGTCACCATCCTCAATTCCCCCATGTGGGAAATCCATCCCGTGCTCTGCGAAAACGTCACCGTACGCGGCGTGATCATCAAATCCCACGGCCCCAACAACGACGGCTGCAACCCCGAGTCCTGCAAAGACGTGCTCATTGAAGACTGCCTTTTCGACACGGGCGACGACTGCATCGCCATCAAATCCGGGCGCAACGCCGACGGACGCCGCCTCAACGTCCCCTCCGAAAACATCATCATCCGCAACTGCCGCATGGTCGAAGGCCACGGCGGTGTCGTGATCGGCAGCGAAATCTCCGGCGGTTGCCGCAACGTCTTCGTCGAAAACTGCGAGATGAGCAGCCCCGAGCTCGATCGCGCCATCCGCTTCAAGACCAACTCCCACCGCGGCGGCGTCATCGAAAATGTGTATGTACGCAACGTGAAGGTCGGCCAAGTGAAGCAAGCCGTCATCCTCGCCGACTTCTTCTACGAGGAAGGCGACACCGGCAAACACGACCCGATCCTCCGCAACGTCATCGTGGAAAACCTCACCGCCGGCAAAGCCCCGCACGCCCTCTTCCTGCGCGGCTACGAACGCACCCCGATCGGCAGCATCAAGCTGATCAACTGCCGTTTCGAAGGCGTGACCAAGCCCTCGGTCATCAGCCACGTCGCCTCGATCGAGATGATCAACTGCTTCGAAAACACCGGCGCCAAAACCGACGAATGGGGCAACCCGGTGCAATAAGCCGCCTCGCCACTGATTCGATTTCCGCAAAACCGCCGCCCATCCGCGGCGGTTTTTTGTAGCCCTTGGGAGCACCGGCGGCCCGTCGCTCCCACCTCCGTTCAACGGCTACGACATAAATTAAAACGCCCTGAGGAAACCACCCCACCAAAACCGGTAAAATATGCCTAGCACCCATTGGGAATCCCGCACTGAGCGCCACTCCTCCAAGAAAAAACAACAAGTATTCCTTTCAAAATAAACAAGTTATAAAACCAAACGCCGACCGGGCGCGTTTTTTGCATAGTCGCGTCCAAATGATCATCGCTTCCTCGCTCACCCCCGACACTCAAGCCCTGCTGGATCGATTGCAGAGTGCGCTGGCCGACTTTCGCGCCGACCCCGCGGACACCAACCGACAGCGCGCGTTGAGCGACGCGCGCCGGCAGCTGGCCGAAGCCCTTGCCGTCTTGCCCAAGCGCGAAACACAAGGCGACTTCGCACGCGCCGCGCTCGGAATCATTCGCAAATTCTCTCAACACGCCGCCCAAGACATCCCCGTCAGCGAGGGAACACTTGCCTGGGCTTCCGAAAAAGCGCGCAGCGGTCCGGCCGGTTTGCTCGCCGCGATGACGCTTGTATCCGCGGCGCAACTACCCGCCGCGCCCACTTTTGACGATGTCCCCGATTGGCTCTGGGGCGACTACGCGACCTGGCTCTTCGCAGCTCCCGGCGACACCTACGACGCATCGAACACGAACCGCGTAAATCAGCTCCGTTCGCTCACCCGCTGGATCGAGCGCAATCCAGCCGCTCAGTGTGTTCGCGAAGCGAGCAACGCCTATCTCACCAGCCCGGCCGTCATCGATCGCACGCTCAGCAACGATGAACTCGCGCTGCGCGGACGCATCCTCTCGGCGCTGTTTCTCCGTAACGTCACGCGCTACGCGTCCACGCCGCTTCCGCGCGACGGCCGTCCGCTCAAGATCGGTTTTATCGCCCAGAACTTTGCGCCAACAAACGAAGCGCAAAGCCTGCGTCCCCTTTTCGAGCTCTCCGACTTTTCGCGCACGGAGACCCATCTCTTCACGCTCGAACCCGCCGACGACGCCTTTGCGCAACTCTGCATCACCCGTGGCCACACATTACAAACACTCCCGTCCTCGGCGGACGAGCAGTTGAGCATTTTGCGGGCAGTCGGCCTCGATGTGCTCATCTATTTCCGTGATCGACTCGTCCAATCGATGGGCGACATCACGCGCCTCGCGCTTCACCGCATCGCGCCGCTGCAAGTCGCGTACAGCCCTTCTGGAAAAATCACGGGCCTGCCCGAGATCGATCTCGTGATGGCTCCGCGTTCCACCGCGCCGGCGCCTGCCGCAAACATCGGGGAACGCATCGGCGTTCTGCCGCTCGACATGCCCGTCTATGTGATTCGTCCAGCGCCCGAACCCACCGACGATTTCTCCCGTCAAGCCCTCGGCATCGCCGACGACACGACGGTGTACGTTTCCGCCATCGACGGCATGGTCGCCACAGAAACCCGCCGCGCCTGGGCGCGCATCCTCGCCGAAACGCCCGGCTCCATTCTCATCCTCCAACAAACGGAACAACCGCTCGACGCGCAGGCATCCGCCGCCGTGGCCCAGAGCTTTATCAAAACACTCGCCGAAGCCGGCGTCGCCGCCGACCGCTTCGCGCTGTCCGATTTCCGCGATCACGCGGAGATGCTCGCCACCTTGCGTTTGGGCGACGTGTACCTCGAGCCCCTCGCGAATGCCGCTCAACGCTGGACCGCCGAAGCACTCGCGCTCGGCCTGCCGGTCATCGCCGGTTTGCATTCCGCCCCGTTGTTGAAAGCCGCAAACGCTCCCGAGTGGATCGCCCGCGATAGCGCTGAATATATTCGCGCAGCCATTCACGCCGGCACACACGCCGAAGAACGCCGCCAAGCTGCAACCCAGATCCGCGAAACAGTCGAAAACTACGCCGAGTTCACCGATACCCTCGGCGCCACCGACGCCTGCTGCGCATTGCTGGAAACCGTTTACGACGGCCTCCACGCATCTGGACACGCCATATTCCGCCGCAGCTCCGCGTTGATCACCGTGCCCGTAGCGGACAACTCCGCCGAATTGCTACAGTCCGGCCAAGCCGCGCTGGACGCCGAGGATTCGTATCAAGCAAGCCTCCTCGCCGCAGACATCCTCAAGTCCACTCCCTGTGACGCCAATGCTCGCCTCCTGTACGGACGCTCGCTTCTGAAACAAGGCAACGCGCCTCGCGCCCTCGCTTATCTGCTCCCCGCAGTTCAACTCACGCCAAGCAACGCGAGCGGATGGTATTCCCTCGCACAGGCGCTGCACATGGACCTGCAAACCGCAGATGCGATTGGTGCATTGGAGACCTGCCTACGTCTCGATGATTCGCATACAGACGCGTGGTTGTTACTGGCCGAACTCGCCGAAAACGCCGGCGCTCTCGATCTCGTTCGCGACGCCGTCGCCGCGCTCAAACAACTTTCCCCCAACCACCCCCAAGTCGCTGATCTGGCTCAACGCTTCGCGAACTAAGCATATCGCAACGGCCTGTACTCTGCGTAGCCCACCATGATTTCGCTCGTGACCACCTGCATGAACCGGGAGAGCCATCTCCGTCGGTCACTTCCTCACTGGATCACGCTGCCAGGTATCGACGAGATCGTATTGGTGGACTGGTCAACTCGTGAACCGTTTACTGACCTACTGGCGCTCGACCCACGCATTCGAATCGTTCGCGCGGAAGGCGAGCCGCGTTGGATCCAGCCTTATGCCAATAATCTCGGTATCGCGCACGCACGCGGCGATATCATTATAAAATGCGACGCCGACTGCCTGCCGACTGCCGACGCCTCAAAGCTGATGCCCGCAAACGGTCATTTTTATGCCGGAGATTGGCGAAGTGGGGAAAAGCTCGGGAAAGCATGTGTCAACGGACAATGTATCTTCACCAAAGCACAGTGGGAGCAAGTAAACGGATACTCCGAACTCCTTCGACGATACAGCCGCGATGATGTCGATTTCTATGATCGCCTCGTTGCAGTTGGTCATGCGCGGCACGAGATCCCCGTCGATCTGCTCAACTTCCTCGATCATTCCAACGAAGACCGTGTGGCGAATGTTAAACCCGCAGCGGGGGACAATATAGATGCTCTGCTCAACCGCGAACTACCCTACCACGAAACGATCAATATCGTCGTGGCCGCATACATGCCTTGGGGCCCTTGGTTTGTTCGCGCACCTTATACAGTAGTTTCCAGCGAAGACCGCCTCACTGTTGTCCGTCGCGATCTTACTCGAGAAATCCCCATTTCACCCGCGCTTCATCAAACCGCCCGCAGTCACGCCATTCGAGCGGTCGCCGCGCAACTCTGCAAAATCCCTGCGGCCACACTCGCACGCATGGATGAGGCCGCGTGTCTGGCACAACTGCGGAAAAAGCTCACGCACCAGGTATCGAATTCCTTCGTCCCCCGGGGCTCACCGGGCGCAACTTGATCACAAAGAAATATAATATCCAATCAATGTCTGACGTCACTCAGCTCTCCGGATTTCTTGAACAGCTCGGGCGGTTCTTTCAGGAAACCAGCTTCCTTCAACTGGATTTCCATAGCAACGGCGGCTTATCTTTTAGTCATTACCGTTCCCCTGGCCCAATTGCGTCCGAGCAAGGACGTTCAGATACGGGCTTATTGCCTTATGAGGCCAATTCGTTCGGAACCGTTTTCAACCTGGGATCTATCGGCCTGCTTGATGACGCAGCCCTTTCACAGGGACTGAAAGAGTTACGTCGCATTGCTAAACATAATATTTGGATCGCAGTGGAGAAGAGTGCCAACCGCGATCGCTTATGGTGGGAAACCGTTTTTTTTGAGGCGGGCTTTCGCAGACATCCCCTGAGCCAGAAAGTCGTGGGGTTTGAGGATATCCAAAACGAATCGGGTGGTATAACTCTTCTCTTCGAAAAAATTCCCGATGAGGCCTTGAAACGCTATCCTCTCGCGGCACTCAAGACCGAACGCGACCTGCATATGGATATGCTCCGCGAAAGCGGCGTGCGCGCGGAGGCCCACCTTGCCCGCTATCAACTCAGTGCCGCCTACGCAAAAAATGCCGGGGTGATCCTAGACGTCGCATGTGGGCTGGGCTACGGGAGCGCATTGCTCGCCCGCCAATATCCCAACGCGCGCATCATTGGTATTGATATAAGCACTTATGCCATCGACTACGCGCGAGCTAACTTCGCCAGTGTACTTCCCAACCTCGAATTCCATGTCGCGGACGCCTGTGAGCTATCAATGATTCCGGAGGGGTCGGTCGACCTGGTCGTCTCTTTTGAAACGATTGAGCATGTCCCGGATCCTGCAAAATTTCTGACCGGGGTGATTCTCCGAATGAAGCCGGATGCCATGTTCATCGGCTCGGTCCCGAACCTATGGATCGACGAAACCGGCAAGGATCCAAACCCGTGGCATTTTCACGTTTTTGATCTGCCAAAGTTCTATCAATTGTTCGACGGGCGCCTGAACGTCTCAGCTGTATATAGACAGAATGCTGGCGGTTGGCTGCGCAACCCAACATCAGGGCCAGTCCTGCGCCCGGTGCGGCTGCCCGTGACCGATCAGTTGGAAGACGCCGAATGGTGGATCATCGCCGCCCAAAAAGCCCCTGTGCTCGTAACCGCTTCCGCTCCGCGCCCTAAGGTCTGGCTTATTGATGGCGATACACGCGGTCATCTCTATGCCAACTTGCAAAATTCGTTGGACGCCGAGTGGATCGTCGGACGCGAAGCCGCCCCCTCAGATATCGATCTGGCGATCGTTAGCGACGAATGGTGGTGGGAAAACAGCCTGACCATTTGCGCCCTTAAACGTAAGGGCGTGCCAACCCTTCATGTCATCGACGGGGTAATCGACTGGAAAAACACGTGGGAAAACCCGCGCTCCACACAGGAAGCAAACGGACTTCCGCTCTTTCAACCGATATTGTGCGATAAAGTCGCATGCCTCGGTCAAGCGCAGGCCCGACTACTCGGCGCATGGGGTAGCTCAGCTAAATGCGAGGTCGTCGGCGCACCCCGTTTCGATCGTTATTACGGAATGAAGCGCCGGACCAGGGACATCAGTGAGCCGGTGCGTATCCTGGTGATGACGGCAAATACGCCTTATTTTAACGACGAGCAGCACCAAGCCATGCTCAATGGATTGATCGCCGTGCGCGATTTTTTTGCCGCGGCCACCGAGGCAGGTCTGCCTATCGAGGCAGTCTGGCGCCTCACCAAAGGACTCGATGAAGAAATCGGCGTCGTTTCGAAAACGAGCGACTTCACCGGCCGTGAACTGGCCGATATTCTCACCACTGTAGATGCTGTTATCAGCTCGCCTTCGACAGCATTGCTGGAATCGATGCTCCTGGGACTGCCGACGGCCATTCTCGATTTCTCCAACCTGCCACATTACATCCAGCCCTCGTGGCGAATCACTGCGCCAGCCCACATCAGCGAAGTGGTTGGAGAACTCGTCAATCCATCCCCCGCCAAACTCCTACACCAAGAAACCGTACTGCACGATACCTTGGAATGCAGTTCACCAGCCGCTCCTCGTCTTACACGGCTCGCCGCAACGATGATCAACCAAGGTCGGGAAGCGCGCCTTCGTGGAGAATCTCCGGTCTTTGCGCCCAACCTTCTCTCTTCGCCATCGAGCACAAACGCCTTTCCTGAGAACCGCTTCGACCTGGCCACTCTTTACCCGGGGCATGCGGTGTTTCGCATGAACAAACTCGCCGAGTTGCAAGCCGAGCTGGGGCACTGGCGCACTCGAAATACAAAAACAGAACCGATTGCCCGCCCGGAAACAATATCCCCGGGCGTCGTAATCCTCGGAGAGGCGAAAGGGACGGTCGCAGGACAAGGACGGCTCAGGCCGGCATCTCTTGACCAACTCGCCCGTTTTGTAGGCGATGACTGGAAGGCACGGCCCTATTTCGACGAAGCTGAACAACACATGGAGCGGCAATGGGAGACTCATATCTGGCCACTTATCTCCAAAGCAGATTTCAGCAATGTACTCGACCTGGCCGCAGGCCACGGACGAAACAGCGAAAAGCTCCGTCACCACGCCAAGCGGATCTACGTGGTAGATATCAACCAGGAAAATATTGATCATTGCCGGCGCCGCTTTGCCGGCGACACCCGGTTCACGTTTATCCGCAACAACGGCACCTCCCTGCAGCCGATCCCGAATAATCATATCAGCTTAGCCTACTGTTTCGATGCTATGGTCCATTTCGATAGCGATGTGGTACGTGCTTACCTGCGGGAATTCCATCGAGTACTGCGCCCAGGCGGCCTGGGATTTTGCCATCACTCAAATTATGTCGGAAACCCCGGCGGGGACGTGCACGATAACAAGGGCTGGAGAAACTATATGTCGGAGTCTCTCTTTGCCCATTATTGCGCGAAAGAAGGTCTGCAAGTCATCGACTCAAAACTGATCAGCTGGGAGGCTCGCGACAGCGATTGCCTCACATTATTCACCAAGATCTGAATACTTCCGCCGTGTCATGAGCACTCCCCGGTCACACCAGGCATTTCCGTCCCTGCCGGTTATTAATAATGCGAGCCCCCATCCCCGCGCCGCCGCGCGCGTGTGCCTGGTCAGTCCCGAGTTTGTAGGGCCTGGAGCTAGCGGCGGCATCGGCACTGCCTATACAGCCATGGCCGAAGCTTTGAGCGCCGCCGGCCACGAAGTCACCTGCCTCTACACCAAAGCGGCAGACTACGCCGCAGCCGACATCGTTCATTGGATCTCGAGTTATCGTAAACAAAAGATTGAGCTGATTCCCCTGCCGCGCTCGGCGTGCCCTATAGATGCCGCACCCCACGCCGTGCGTTCGTACGAAGTTTATGCATGGCTTAAGGAAAACAATCGTTTCGACATCATCCACTTCCCCGAGTGGCAAGGCCTAGGCTATTACACGCAACTCGCCAAAAGACAGGGTCTGGCATTGGCGAATACGCATCTTTGCGTCGGGCTGCACAGCATGACCGAATGGTTAAAGTTCGCCAATCGCGAGTATCTAGCGGAAATCAACGAACTTCAACTCGACCACATGGAGAGGCAGTCCGTCGCCTTGGCTGATAGCCTGGTCAGTCCAAGCCAGTATCTCCTCAACTGGATCGCAGGACGAGGTTGGACGCTTCCAGAGCGTTGCTATGTCCAACAAAATATCATGCCGCGATCAGCCCGCTCCAGCATCAAAGCTTTTACTAAACCAAGCAATATACACGAACTCGTGTTTTTTGGCCGGTTACAAACGCGGAAAGGTGTACAATTGTTTTGCGATGCACTCGATCGCCTCGCCATCGCCAAGTGCGGAAATGTCGAGCAGGTGACGTTTCTCGGGAGAAGCGCCTTCGTCGAAAATGAACACGGCGAGAATTACATTAAAAAGCGGGCGCAAGCCTGGCCGTGGAAGGTCCAGTTTCTGATGGATCGCAATCAGCCGGAGGCATTGGACTACCTCCGTGGCGACGGCCGTTTGGCGATCATCGCATCACTGATCGAAAACTCTCCCTATACGGTCTTGGAATGCCTGGGGGCAGGGATCGCATTTCTCGCCTCCCACGTAGGTGGCATACCCGAGCTCATCGCGCCGGTGGACGCGCAGAGAGTCTGCTTCGAACCTACGCCGGTCGCACTGTTTAAGAAACTAAAAACCGCTCTTAGCGGGGGCTTCCAACCCGCACGTCCCTCCATATCTGTAACTGCCAACGAGCAGGCGTGGGTGACCTGGCACGAACAGTTGCTGGGAAGCACCCGCTCACAGCAACAACCGCAAACACCGGTCGCTTGGCCCAAAGTCAGCCTGTGTCTCACCACTTTCAATAGGCCCAAGTTACTGAAGCAGGCGATCGCATCCATTAAGGCCCTGACCTACCCAAACCTCGAAGTCATACTCGTGGACGACGGCAGCACTCAACCGGACGCGCTTTCATACATCGAACACCTCAAACCTATTTTTGAGTCACGCGGCTGGAAAGTAATCCAGCAGGAAAACCGTTACCTAGGAGCGGCAAGAAATTGTGGAGCGAAACACGCCACTGGCGATTTTTTGTTATTCATGGACGACGACAATTGCGCCGAACCTCACGAGGTAACAACACTAGTCACGGCCATGCTCCATAGTGGCGCGGATATATTGTCCTGCGGCATGAATTATTTCCACGGAGAGGAAGCGCCCGGCCGCCAGACAGAAATCAAGGGACGCTGGCTTCCTCTCGGTGGCTGCGTGTCCGCCGGCGCCTTCATCAATTCATTTGGGGATGCGAATGCCCTGATACGCCGGCAATGCTTTGAAGCTATTGGCGGGTTTACGGAAGATTACGGCGTAACCCACGAGGACTGGGAGTTCCATGCGAAAGCCGTGCTCAGAGGCTTCAATCTGCAGGTCGTCCCGGAGTTTCTATTCTGGTACCGGGCGAACGCAGGAAGCATGATCCGCACGTTGCCAAAATATCCAAATTACATGCGCAGCATTCGTCCTTATATCGACAAGGTCGATCCTGAGCTCAAAAACCTGGTTCTTTATGCCCAAGCAATTTTTCTTACCGGCACCAACCGCTCGGAAGTGAAAACCTGGGCGGATCTGACAATAAAATGGCGGTCGAAGCTAGAAGCCGGCATCGCTCTGGCCCAGGTCGGCCAGCATGCCATGGCGACCAAAATGATGCTGCAAGGCATCAAAGAAGTGGAGACCTGCAAACACCCACGAGTCTTGCTCGACGCCCTCCTTGGGATTGCCCCCCATCTCGCACGGCTGGACCCAGGGCGGGCGCGCTTTCTTTTGGAGTTAGCCGCCAGCTCCGCGCTTCAAATACAGTCGGCCGCCGATCATGAACGCGCTCGCGCTCTTATCGCCGAACTGCCCAGCCCAGAAAACAGCCCTCCCGGTACTCGAAAGAACCTGATTACTTCCGCGCAGAAGCAGACTGCCTAAACTACAGTCTGGTTCTACCGTTGGCGACCTTTCCCTGTTTCGAGGAGATCGACTTCATTCACATGACCGTCCTTTGCGTACGATGCGACTGCTCGGCCGATGACCATCGTGCTTAGGCGGAGGCGCTGCCTCTCTAGTTATATTAATAATCCCAACCTCCCAAAAAATCATGGGAAACCATGCGCCTTAATTCTTAATTTTGTAGGGATGATAATCATTGGGGATGCCATGCAAATTCCAGTGAAATTTACCACCCACTGCTGGACCGCGACTATTTGTTGAACTGGGCAGGCGCCCGGACAACACACGCGATAACAACCACCCCTGCATGCAGGGTCGCATCCGCCTCTGTTCGAGTGAAACACCCATGAAGATCCAAGGGCTCGCAGAGGATAATTTGCCGGAAATATAATCTTTCTTGTCGGGCACCGTTCCGCTTCAGCACCCAGCGCGATTCATATTCCTTGCCTGCGACATGAATCGGAGACAGCGAGTGCGAAAGAAGACCTGTCCATTCCTCCAGGAGCCGTCGTATCTATAAAGCCAAGGAGGATTTTGCCGCGCGTAGAAATTCGATCGCAAGGTCACGACGCCCCTGCCTGTGCCAATAATCAGCAAGATACATCCACCCCTCAACTTTTAACTTCCCCAATGAGATGGGAGGCATGTACGCCATGTCGGTGCAGTTTAATATCTGTTCATACCATTGACGTGCCTGATCAGGCTGCCGTCTTTTGGCGGCGAGACCGCCTCGTATCGAATACACCAGTGGATGCAGACCAGGCAGCGGATCAGCCGGCAAATGCCTCTCCGCTTTCTCCAAATCCCCGGCCAAATACCACGCCTGGGCGGCTTTGATTTTCGCGGCGGCTTCAAGCTTCTTATAATTCGCGGCGGATCGACGCGCGCATTCTTCGTATTCTTGCGCGGCGCGTTCGAATTCCTGCGCGTCGAAAAACGATGATGCATAAAAGTAACGCAGGTTGGGGTCGCCGTCGGGTTCGCGTTCCAACGCCGCGTGGATGATCGCGCGGTTGCGCTCCGTCTTTCCTCGCAGCACCGCGCCGTCCACATAGCCGGTGTGGATGAATTCGATCGTCGTATCCACAATCGGGATACGCTCACGTTCCAGGCTCGTGTTCACCTGCTCGTGAATCTCGCGCTCATAGCGCACCTTCGGGTGTCGCGGGAAAAGCCGTACGGCTTGGACGGATACGTGGTTCTTCCCGCCGTCGAGCAGGTTTTTTTGCACGAGATTATAGGCCTGTCGCGGGGGCTGCGCGATCAGCTGTCTGATCCGTTGCCGGCTGGCTTCCGGCAGCGTCTCGTCGGCATCGAGCACGAGTATCCATTTCCCGCGGGCGGCTTCCAAGCCGGTGTTGCGTGCGCGGCTGAAATCGTTGGCCCAGGCGATCTCGATCACGTGCGCGCCTCGCGCTTTGGCGATGTCGCGCGTGGCATCGGTCGAGCCGGTGTCCACGATCACGATCTCATCCGCGAGCCCTTGCACGGAAGCGAGGCAGGCCGGCAGGTTTTTCTCCTCGTTGCGGACGATCATGCAGACACTCAAGCGAAGCGTTTCAGGGGAGCCCATGCCCACTCATTGCTGCGGCGCGGCTCGGAGTTGACGATGCAAAAACGCCGGTGCGGGCGGCGCGCCCCGCACGTGTATAAAAAGAAACCCCGCGCATGCTCGAACATGCGCGGGGTACGGAAGACTCCGTATCAGACGTTGGTCATCAATCAGGCTGCCTGTGTTTACGAGATCAGACGCAGAGCGGTCTGAGCCGAACCATTGGCTTGCGCGAGCATCGCAGTGCCCGCCTGCACGAGGGTGTTCCAACGTGCGAGCTGAGTTGATTCCTCGGCGACGTCCACATCGACGATGCGGCTGTTGGCGGCTTCGAGATTGGCCTTGTTGGTCGTGAGCAGTTCGCTCGCGAAGCCAAGGCGGCTTTGCTCGGCGCCGTTCGACGCGCGCATCGTGGCAACGCCTTGGATCGCATCCGTGACGCTGGACAAGTTGAGCGCACCGAGATCGGCGGCACCGTTGATCGCCGTGACGCCGGTGTTGCCCGCGAGGTCCTTCGCGGAGAGGACAACCGTCTGCGAGCCATCCTGCGACACCTGGGTCGTGAGGGCGGTGTTGAAGAGGTTGACGCCGTTGAAGGTTTCGGCGGCCAGCGAGGTCAACTGGAGTTTCAACTGCGAGAACTCCGAATCGTAGTTGGCCTTGTCGGAAGCGTTCTTGGTCGGGTCGGTGTAGAGGGTCTTGAGTTCGCTGATGCGATCGAGAACCTTGCCGGCGACTTTGAGCGCACCGTCCTGCGTCTGCAGATACGACACCGAGTTACCGATGTTCGTGGCCGCAGCTCCCGACCGTTTGGCGGCGGCGGAGAGCTTCATCGAAACCGCAAGACCGCCCGCGTCGTCGGCCGGCGTCACGATCTTCGAGCCGCTGGAGAGACGATTGAGGCTGCGTTGCAGCATGGAGTTAGACGCAGCCAGGTTGTTGGAGGCAACGGTGGCCGAGTAGTTGGTGTTAATGACAACTGCCATAGTGGTATCTTTCCTTGATGAGTGCGACGTCCGTCGTCGCGACGGGTCCTGAGGACGGCCAAGACCAGCCGTTTGGAGCACTCGCCCCAAAAATTGTCACCCTGCGAAGGGATGGCCCGGCTCCCCGTATGGACGCGTGCAGCCACGAGGGTGCGCGCGAGGAGAGCCGAGCCGTTTGCTAGCTGCTGAAAGTGGTAGTAAGGAACGATCCGGAGTCTTTCCGGGCTGTCTTTGCGGACGGGGTGTTCGTTTGGCGCGAGACACCCCCGCTTTTTTCAAATCAACGCTCGATAATCTCCCACCCGGCTGATGGGTCCGTGAGTTTGGCGCTGCACGGACCGTGCGGGTTTGGCGCGGGAGGATCGGCGGGAACTTATGATAATTACTGCAGGAGTCGCAGCGCGGTCTGAGCGCTTTGGTTAGCCTGCGAGAGCATGGCTGTACCGGCCTGGACCAAGGTGCTCCATCGTGCGAGCTGCGTGGATTCCTCGGCGACGTCGACATCGACGATGCGCGAGCTGGCAGCTTCGAGGTTTGCTTTATTGGTCGTGAGCAGTTCGCTCGCAAAGCCGAGGCGGCTCTGTTCGGCACCGTTGGAGGCGCGCATCGTGGCGACCCCCTGGATGGCGTCGGTGACATCGCTCAAGTTGAGCGCACCGAGATTGGCGGCGGCACCGATGGCCACGATGCCTGTGTTGCCGGCGAGATCCTTGGCGGAGAGCGTGACGGTTTGCGTGCCGTCCTGCGAAACTTGGGTCGTGAGCGTCGAGGTGCCGAAGAGGCTGACACCGTTGAAGGTTTCCCCCGCGAGGGAGGTCAGCTGCTGCTTCAACTGCGTGAACTCGGCGTCGTAGTTGGCTTTGTCCGAAGCGTTCTTGGTGGGATCGGAATAGAGCGTTCTGAGCTCGCTGATGCGGTCCAACACCTTGCCCGTGACTTTGAGGGCGCCGTCCTGCGTCTGCAGGAAGGAAATGGAGTTGCCGATATTGATCGCTGCAGCGCCCGAACGGCGGGCCGCGGCAGACAGCTTCATGGAGACGGCGAGACCACCGGCATCATCGGCCGGGGAGACAATCTTCGAACCGCTAGAGAGGCGATTGAGGCTCTTCTGGAGGTTCTGGTTCGAGGCCGCGAGGTTGTTCGAGGCAACCGTGGCCGAATAGTTGGTATTGATGACGACTGACATGGGTATCTTCCTTGATAAAACTACCACGTCCGTGTGGCGACGGACCCAGAGGAGGAGCTGGGTCGCTCCGTCTACGAGATATCTCGCAGATGCCGGAATAAACGGAACGCCCTCACCGAAACTTTAAGCGAAAAGAAAAAATTTCTCTCCAACCGCGTTTTCTCCTCTGAAAACACCCTTGAAAATCTCTCCCTTCGCACACTCCAGCACACCCCTTTTTCCTAAGTTCGCACTCAAGTTCACAGAAGCGCCCGCACTTTGCTCACGCTCCTCGACGAGCCTCACCACCCGCGCCATCCATGAACATCGCATGTATCGACGAAAGCACTACCGAGAAATAAAGAGCCCGCATGTACACCCCTGCGTGCTCCCACGCACACAATAACATCCTCTGCCCCGCCGCCTCCGCCTTTCCCTCTTCACCCTTCACTGTTCACCATTCCCCATCTCCCCCGTGCGCTTGAGCCGACAATCCTCTTAAGTGCGCCCGCCCCTGAGCCGATGCCAGATAGGATTCATTGCGTCCGTCCGTAACCACCCACTTCCGCCATGGCTACCGTTCAACTTTCCGGCCTCGTCTCGGGCTTCGACTGGAAGTCGTTTCTCGATCAGATCATGGAGCTCAACCGCGCTCCCATCACGCGGCTGCAAACGGAAAAGAACACGAACAACAGCAAGATCTCCGCGCTCGATAATCTCGGCACACGCCTTTCCGAGCTTCAGACCGCCACCAACGCACTCAAGGCCGACGGCCTCTTCTCCGGACGCACGGCCAGTCTCGCCACCGCCGGCTCCTCTTGGTCCGCGAGCGCAGGCGCCGGCACCGCGGCTGGCGCCTACACCTTTGAAGTTCTTCAACTCGCCACCACGGCCAAGCGCACCGGCGGGAGCGACATCGGACGAGGCATCAGCGCCACCAACGACGTAAGCGGCGTCACCCTCGCTTCGCTTTCCACCAGCACCGCGGTGCAAGCCGGCACGTTCACGGTCAACGGCGCGCAAGTCTCCATCGAGCTCACCGACTCCCTTCAGGACGTCTTCGACAAAATTTCCACCGCTACCGGCGGCCAGGTCACGGCGAGCTACGACGCGACCTCCGACAAGATCTCCCTCTCCTCCGCCTCCACCATCACGTTGGGCGCGGCCAACGACACCTCGAACTTCCTCGCCGTCGCCCGCCTCTCCAACGGCAACAACACCGGCCTCATCGAGAGCAGTTCCTCGCTGGGCGCGTTGAATCAAAACACGCCGCTCGCAGACAGCGGCCTGCGCCAGGCGATCACCGCCGTGGACGCCGACGGCAACGGCTCGTTCACGATCAACGGCGTGGAGATCGCGTACAACATCAACAACGATTCTCTTTCGGCCGTCCTCAGCCGCATCACCAGCTCGTCTGCCGGTGTCACCGCCTCCTACGATGCCGCGGCCGACCGTGTTGTTTTCACCAACAAGACCACCGGCGATGTGGGCCTGCATGTCGGCGAAGCCGCCGGCGGTTTCCTCGATGCGATCGGCATGACCGGCGCCGCCACCTTCTCGCGCGGTCAGGATGCACAGTATTCGGTCAACGGCGGCCCCGTCCTCACGAGCGCCAGCAACACCTTTTCCGAGGCCACGCACGGCATCGCCGGCCTCTCGGTCACCGCCAACACCGTGTCCACGCAGACGGTGAACGTCGACAGCAATACCACCGCGATGCGGAGCGCGATCGACGAGTTCATCAAAAAGTTCAACGCGGTGCAGCAATACATCGACACCGCCACAAAGATTACGAACACCAACGGCAAGGTCTCGACCTCCATTCTCAGCGATAATCGCGAGATTCAATCCTGGCAGTCCACGCTGCGCTCCACCGCCTTCTCCGCGGTCAGCGGACTCTCCGGCGCGATCACCCGACTGGAAAGCCTCGGCATCGACTTCACCTCCGGCACCGCCGAGCTCGCGGTGAAAGATAGCGCGAAGCTCGATGCCGCGCTCCGCGAAAAACCGTCCGAAGTCGAAGCCTTCTTCAAAACCGCCAACACCGGTTTCGCCTCCCGCCTCGACAGCTTCATGAACACGCTGATCGGTCTCGGCGGCACCGGCGGCCTCCTCAACACGCAAAAGCAGACGCTCACCAAGGGCAACGCGAGCATCGACATCCAAATCGCCAATATCGAGCGCCAGCTCGAAGCGGAGCGCTCGCGCATGGAAGCCGGCTTCCTTGCCATGGAAACCGCACAAGCCACGATCAACAACATGCAGACGCAGCTCACCAACGCCTTCAAAGACACGAAGTCCTCGTAGTTTCGCGTAGGCCGGCGCCTGTATTCAGTTTTTCATGACATCGCTTCGTCTCCTTCTCCTCGCCGCCCTCGCCTTCGGCTGGACGGCATGCACCAGCCATCGCCCCATCCGCGATGGCGCCCGCGCCGGTCCGTTCTTCGAACCCACCAACATCACTTCTTCCGACGCGTTGCCCGCACATGTGCGCCGCGTGTTGCTGCTGCCTCTCGCCGCCGACGGCGCGACGATCTCCGAGGAAAACCTCGATCGCCTCGGCGGGGTCATTCTCACCGAACTCAACCGCACCGGTCGCTTCGAAACGGTCACGCTGTCGCGCGACCACCTCGCCCGTCTCACCGGCACCCGCCAGCTGCCCTCCACGGCCCAGATGCCGTCCGGTTTCCTCGACCGCCTTTTCAACATCTACAACGAGTATGCGGCCGACGCCATTTTGCTGGTGGATATCACCAGCTACACCCCCTACCCGCCACTCACGCTCGGCATCCGCGCCAAACTCGCGCACATCCGCGACAGCGACATTCTCTGGGCCGCAGATCTCCTCTTCTCCGCCGCCGATCCTTCCGTGGCCAACTCCGCGCGACGCTACGCGCTCACGCTCGGCACGTCTCCGCATCTCGATCATTCGATCCTGCAAAATCCCACGCGCTTCGCGGGCTATGCCGCCTCCGCGACTTTTCAAACGCTCCCCCCACGCGCGGTCGCAGCCTCACAAAAACCCTGACAAATTTTCCGCTAAAGACTCCTTCCCTCTGCGACGATATCAGGAACAACCAACGGCGTTCCCTGTATCGCTTCCTCTCCGGGCTGACCGTTCATCCCAGACACTCATGATACATTCTACGTCCAATATTCACGGATTCACGCGAATGGACGCCGCCGGAAACCTTCCCTCCAAAGCGGCGACTCCACAGGCACACAGCCACGAAAGCAGCGAGCGCCTTTCCAGCGCGAATACGCAAAGCCTTCGTGAGGCTTTGAACAAAACGCCCGAAATTCGTCCCGAAGTTGTCGATAAAGGCAAAGAACTCGCCGTCGATCCCAACTACCCGCCGCGCGAGCTCATCGAACGCCTCGCCGAATTAATGACCAATTCCCGCGAACCGGCCGAATAATCTCATGCCTCCCATGGTCTCCCCCGGCTACGCACGCGCGTACCAAGCGCAAGCCGTGCTCACAGCAAGTCCTGGTCAGCTCGTTTTGATGCTCTTCGATGGAACGCTCCGCTTCCTCGGACATGCACGTGATGCTCTCGAATCCACCGATGAAAGCCCGCGTCGTATTGAAGCGATCAATACAAACTTGCTGAAGGCCCAGAACATCCTCGCGGAACTCCAGGCCACCCTCAATCTCGAGGCTGGCGGCGAATACGCCGCCAATCTGGACCGGCTGTACGACTACTACCTTCGCCGTCTCTTCGAGGCCAATCTTCGCAAAGACGTTAAGCCTGTAATCGAAGTCGAAAAGCTCGTTCGCGAACTCCGCGACGGCTGGGCCGAGATGCTGCGCACGCAAGACGCCGGCGGTATGCACGTCGCTCGCGGCGTCGCCTAAGTCCGTCCGCCATGTCTGACCCCATCGCCACGCTCGATCGCCTCCTCGGCGCTCTCGAAGCCCTGACTCAAGAAGAACATCATCTTCTCGACCAGGGCCTCTACAACGAAGCGGTGGCGGTGCAGTCCCGCGAAGCGCCGTTGGTGCGTCGCATCGTCGAACTTCTCGGCAGTCCCGACGTTCCACCGTCGCTCGCCGCCACCTTTCGTCCGCGGGCTGAGCGCATCATCGCGGCTCAGCAGCAGCAGTCGGAGCGCCTCGGAAAACTCATCGCCGGGGCCCGCACCCAGCTTAACGACCTCCGCGCGGCCGAGATCCGCATCGCGAAACTGCGCCCTTCTTACGGCTCGTCCGCGCCCGTGTCTTCGCGGCTCTCGTTTGTCGGCCAGGCCTGACAGGGTTTTCCCCGTATTCAGAATTTAACTACGAAAAAAAGCGCCCGAACGGGCGCTTTTTCATTAATAGCAGAAGGATTTAATCAACGCGCGGCGCTCAGCCGGTCGCAGCGAGATTCTCTTCGCTGGCCGCAGGCTGAGTTTCCTGAACCGCCTGCTCGGCCGGACCGTCCATCCACGCTTCCGCGACTCGAAACGCCGCCCCCGCCCAGTTGAAATTTTCCGTCGGATAGATCGCTTGCACACCCGGTTGCGAGGCACCGGTCCACTCGAGCAGCGCTTTCACGCAAATCTGACCGTCTGCCAGCGTAAACCCCTGCAATAAAATGGATCCCGAGCCATCCGAGAACGTCATCCTCGCCAGTCCTTTGTGGAAATTCACGGTGCGCGTCGGACGTCCCCGCGCCACCGAGTCGGAGCCATGATTGGCCAGCGCGGATTCAATCGAGCTCAGTAAAGACAACAATCGAGGTGCCATGGTTTTTATACGCGAAATCGCTCTCTTTGCATCGGCTCGCAGCGGCTCCCTGTGAAGCTCGTTTCGAAATGATTTCGCTGCTGAGATCCGGCATTGCACATTTTTATTAGTTTTTAACGCTTACTGATTCGATATCTAGGTTTCTCAAACCGTAGTGCCAGCTTCCCCTGAACAGTCCCCCTCCACGTCTTCGGCGACCAGCCTCGATTCGCTGATGTCGCGCGTGGTCATTGAATCCACTCAAGCAGTGGTGCTCTGCGCGGCTGTTCAGGATCGGCGCGTGATTCACGCCAACGCCGCTTTCTCCCGGCTCACCGGCTTTTCCACCGCAGAAAGCGCGGGGCGCCTGTTGTCGGAATTGCTGCGTCCGCCCGGCGGACAATTCGAGTGGGAACGCGTCGAGGCCGTCATGCAGGGCCGCCAACCGTGGCGCAAGGCGCTGCCCGCTCAGCGCAAAGACCACACCGTTTTCTGGGCCGATCTGCATTTGTATCCGCTCTGCGCGCCCGATGGCACGCCGACGCACTGGGTCGGCACATTCACGGATGTCACCGACCACTTGGAGCTGCGCGAAGCGCTTCGCCAGAGCGAAGCTCAGCAACGTCTCCTCGCCGAATACATCCGCGATCTGATCACCGTCACCAACGCCGACGGCATCTGCATCCACGCGTCCATTTCCAGCCGCACGTTGCTCGGACGCGAACCCGACGACATCATCGGCAAACCCCTCGCGTCGATCGTCCACGCCGACGACCTGCCTGCGCTTCAGGAAACGTTTGAAGAACATCTCCGCGGTAGCCGCACCGAGAGCATTCTCATCCACCGGCTGCTGAAAAAAGACGGTTCCGAGGTCTGGGCCGAGACGACCAGCAAAACGCGTCGCGACTCCTCCACCGGGCTGCCGATCGATATCGTTTCCACTTCGCGCGACATCACGCGTCGCCGCATGGCCGAAGACAGCCTGCAGGCCATGCACACGCTGCTCGATTCGGTGTACGAAGCCGTTCCGCTCGGGCTCTGCCTGATCGATCCGCAAGGCCGCATCACCCAGTGCAACGTCGCCTTCGGCCGTCTCTTTGGCGTGAAATCCGCCGAGGTCGCCGGGCGCGACGCCGACACGTTGTTGCCCGCGCGCGAACTCGCCCGCGCGCGCATCAGCCAAGGCACTCCCTGCGAAGCCGATTGCCACAGCGCGCAAGGCGAAGCTTTTCCCGCCGAGATCACGGTCGTGCCCCTCGAAACCGGCGCCGGCCAGCTCGTCATCGTCGCGGATCTACGTGCGCGCAAAAAGATGGAGAGCCGTCTCCACGAGGCCAGCCAGCTCGAGAGTCTCGGCACTTTGGCCGGCGGCATCGCGCACGATTTCAACAACATGCTCGCGATCATCCTCGGTTACGCGAGCCTCCTGCGCGAATCCGCGCACGATCCCACGCGCCTCGGCCACTACGCCGACACGATCATCGATGCGGGTCGTCGCGGCGCCGAGGTCGTGCGTCAACTGCAGCTGTTCGCCAACACGCAGGACGCCGAACTTTCGCCGACCGATGTCCACGCGCTGCTCGATGATGTCATCGCGCGCACATGCTCCGATTGGCCGCGCACCATCAACGTCACGCGCAATTACGGCGCCGCTGATCCGCGTCTCGTCATCGACCCGATTCAGTTCGCGCAGGCGATTCAAAAGCTCCTCGAAAACGCGCGCGACGCCATGACCGAAGGCGGCACGCTCACCGTCGCGACGACCGAAGTGCGCCAATCGATTTTTGCGCCCGGCGCCACCGCCGCCGAATCCAAGAATTTCCTGCGCGTTTCCATCCAGGACAACGGCCACGGCATGGACGCCGCCACGCGCGCCCGCATGTTCGAGCCGTTTTTTGCGCGTAACAAAGGCCCCGAAGTCCGCGGTCTCGGTCTCGCGGTGGTGTACGGCATCATGCGCGCGCATCGAGGCTTGATCGAGGTGGACAGCGCTCCCGGCCAAGGCACCAGCGTGCACCTGCTGTTGCCGCGCGCGCCCGCCACGATCGAACCCGCGCCGGTTCCGCCGCCGGAGCCATTTACCATCACCACCGACCGCCGCACGATCCTGCTCGTCGAAGACGAACAAGACATCGGCGCGCTCTGGCTCGAACTGCTGCCCACCGATGGTTGGCGCGTGCTCTGGGCGCGCGATGGCGCCGAAGCGGTGCGACTTTTCCGCGCGCATCGCGACGAGATCGCACTGCTCTTCACCGACATCGGTCTGCCGTCGCTCGATGGCTGGCAAGTCGCCGAAACCGTGCGCACCGAAGCGCCGGGCATGCCGCTGCTCATCGCCAGCGGTGCGTTCCGCTCCGGCGATCGTCATCGCGGACTCGCCGAGCCGGTGGCGTATTTGCCGAAGCCCTACGTGCCGTCGAAGGTGCTCAAGCAGATCCGCGAACTGATCGCCAAACCCGAAGCGCGTTAACGCGCCGCGCGGCGATTGCGTCGCCAGATCACCACCGCGAGCGCGCTCGCGCCCATCAATCCATACGTGGACGGCTCCGGCACCGCGCCAAACTCCAGACGCAGGCGCACATCCGGCGCGAGCTCCGTAAACGCAAACATGTAGTCCGCCCCGCTATCGATGCCGTCGAGCGGATCGGTCAGTTCGCCGCCCATCGCGAAGAGACCGTCCGCCGAATTGAAATAGTCTAGAAACGACGGCAGCAGCTCGATCGTCACCAGCCGCCCGGGAGCATTGTCCGCGGCCGAAACCGTTTGCGTGCCCCAAAGCGATCCACTTCCCAGCGCCTCGTATGCAGCCACGCCGCCGGTGCCGTTGATCAGCGACGCGATGTCGCCGTTGAATCCAAAAAGTGAATACAGCGCACCGCTATCCGTCGCGTCTTCGGAAAAGTACGCGTCGCCTTCGTTGTTCGGCAAAAATATCTCCATCGTCGCCCGTGTCGCGATCTTGCCCGCAAGCTCCGGCGCGCCCGCGCGATCGAAGACGAAATAATTGCGCACCGTCAGTCCTCCGGTGACGCCTACAAAAAAGTTGGCCGACGCGCTCGGGTCGCCGTGTTGATCGTACCAACCGCGCTGCGTCGCCGTGAGCGTGATTTGTGCGGGAAGCGTCGTCGCCAGACCGAGCACGAGCGAAAGCGATGCAAACACGTGAGGGGGAAATCTCATGCCGCAGCTCCGTAGCGGACGCCCTCGCCGCGTGCAATCCTCCGTGATTCTGGCCGCGGACAGCGGATTTCGTCCGCTCGTGCTTCTTGACCGGAACGCGTCTCAACGATTGCCAAATGCTTTTACGGTCGAAATGTTGCCGCGCGGTCTCTTTTCGGCGCCGTAGTCGACCGGGTTCCGCCTTTCTTTCCAGCGCACTTCATTCTTCATCACTTCGTTCTCCGCGTCCTCCGGCCCCATGTCTCTCGAAAGAATCCTCGTTCTCGACGACGAACCTCTCATCCAGAAAGTCCTCGACGAGCTCTTTAAGCGCAAAAAGTTCTCGGTCACCATCGCCGGTACGATTGCCGAAGCATCGGCCGCCCTCGCCCGGGAGACCTTCGATCTTGTGATGCTGGATGTGCGTCTGCCCGACGGCGACGGCCAACAATTTCTCGAACACATCAGCGTCCTCCCCGACCGCCCCCTCGTGGTGATGATGACCGGTCACGGCACGATCGAGAGCGCCGTCTCGTGCATGCGCGCCGGCGCGTTCGATTATCTCATCAAACCTTTCTCGCCCGGCCAAATCGAGATCGCGCTCAAAAAGGCCGAGTCGTTTCGCCAGCTCGTCAAAGTCAACCGCTACTTCAGCGAACAGGATGGCGGCGATGGCGATCTGCTCGGACGCAGTCCCGCGATGATTCGCCTGCGCCAGCTCATCGAACGCGTGGCGCCCACCGATGCCACCGTGCTCATCACCGGCGAAAACGGCACCGGCAAAGAGATGATCGCACGCGAGCTTTATCGTCACTCGCCGCGCCGCAACGAACCCTACATCAAGGTCAACTGCGCCGCCCTCTCGGAAAACCTCATCGAGAGCGAACTTTTCGGACACGAAAAAGGCTCTTTCACCGGCGCGACCGATCGCCGCGAAGGCCGTTTCGAACTCGCCAATCGCGGCACGCTCCTCCTCGACGAAGTTTCCGAGATCCCGCCCAATCTTCAGGCGAAACTGCTGCGCGTGCTCCAAGAGCGCGAATTCGAGCGCGTCGGCGGCACCAAGACCATCAAGGTCAACGTGCGCCTGCTCGCGACCTCCAACCGCGACCTCATGCAGTTCGTGGAAAAAGGGCATTTCCGCTCCGACCTTTATTACCGCCTCAATGTTTTCCCGGTGCAGGTGCCTCCGTTGCGCGAACGCCCGGAGGATATTCCGTTGCTCGCCGAAGCCTTCCTCCGTCGCTGCGCGCGCAAACACGGCATGAAGATCCCGGGCTTTTCCGCTCACGCGCTCGCCGCCATGGCCGCATATCCCTGGCCCGGCAATGTGCGTGAACTTCAAAACACCATCGAGCGCGCGGTCATCCTTTCCGAAACCGGACGTCCCATTTCCACCGCCGCGCTCGGGTTGCCTCATCTCGCGCGCAATCTCGTCGGCGCGGCCATTCCCGTTTCCTCGCCCGCTTCCACACCGCCGATCCCGCCGGTCGTGCCGCCCGCGTTTCAGCCGCCCGCCGCACCGCCACCTCCGCCTCCTGTGCCGTCTGTGCCGGAAGCGGTGCCGCCCTATCATTTTTCCACGCCTCCGATGGTGCCGACCTCTCAGCCGAGCGCCGTCAGCGCGCCGCCTTTTCCCGAAGTCGAAAAAAGCGAATCCGCCGAACCGGCGCCGATCCTGCCGTTGGACGAACTGGAAAAACAGGCCATCCTCTCCGCGCTCAAGGCGACCCAAGGCAACCGCACCAAGACCGCCGAGTTGCTCAAGATCAGCATCCGCACATTGCGCAACAAACTGAACGAGTATCGCGCCCAAGGCGAAATCATCGACGGCGCGGATTGATTGGCGAAACAAACGCACGGCGCTCGTTGCGATCAGGATCAGCACCTTCCGCTGCTCATGAAAACGAACGCCCGCCGTTACGCTCCAATCCCACCCGCCTCCACGCTTATGAGCGCCGGCTGCGCTCCCAGTCGCACAACAGACACCGTTGACGCCGGACGATCGCAACTATCTCAGCGCTTCGGCGTATTTCTCCATACCACTTCGTGATCGCGACGCAGGCCGTCGCCGCCAGCAACTGATGCGCCGTCCGCGGGCGGACGACGCATCGTATTCAGAAATCAACTACACGTCGCTCAGTTCGACGTCACCGAGTAGCTGTTCACACGGAAATCCTGTCCGCCGTTGGTGGAGGTGATTTCGAAACCGTACTGGACATCGCCCACCGTCACATCGCCGATCCAACCTTGGGTGCGGAGCCAGCTGAAGACCGCCTTTAGATCCACGGTGGCGTTGTTGGTCTTGGTTGTCCGCAGAAACGAGAAGACTTCATTTCCGCCATTGTGACCGCGGAAGACATTCCACGTGTGCCCGCCGATGGAGAGGTTCGAGTACACCGGCACGGCGTTGCCCTGCGCGTTCCAGTTGTAGGAAATCGGTTTCACATTTCCGCCGCCATTGGCCGTGCCTGTGTAATTCATCCAGAGCATGATCTCGTAGTTGTGGTTGGTGTCCCACAGATCGAAGGCGGACACCCATGCGCCGCCTGGAGGCGTGGTCGCGCTAAAGCTCGCCCGCAGCGTGTTGATCGCGCTGATCTTTCGGCCGACGTAGCGCGTGACGTTGGGATACGATTTGATGCCGCCGGTGTTCGGGTGATTCGCCCAGACGCCCCAGTTGCTGTACGAGTTGGCCCAGATCGTCTGCGGGCCGTAACCGGAGCCCCAGATGTTGTTGTAGAGAGTGTAGCCGCCGTTGTTCCAAGTGCCCCACCGATCGGTGGAGTACCACGCTTGCGCACGTGCTTGGGAAACGAAGGACAAAGCGGCGGCCATCACGGCGCCCGCGAAGAGATAAGAACGAAGAACTGTTCTCATAGGGTAGTGTTTCAGGGGTTTGTCCCCGCAAACGCCTGCCGCTGGGCAATGCAGACCGCGCACCGGCGGGGTAATTCGGCACGCCAAAAGACCTCCGCCCTGGGTGTGAGTCGGGCCGAAATCTTTTGATTTAACACTAAACCAGTCTCCCCGAAGTCAACCGGCGCCCCGATTTTCCCGCCATGCACTTTGCGTCCCGCACGTTCAGCAAAGTGCGCACGGCACCCCATGAACGCGTCTTCACATGCGCTTATTTATGAGCACCAAGGCTCTGGCTCACGAGACCGGCGCGAGCGATTCGGCGACGGGGATGCGATAGGCTTTTAACGCCGGCACGATGCCGCCGAGCGCGGACAGCGCCGTCATCGCCAGCGGACAAATCCACCACACGCTTCTTTCGTCGCCCCACGCGAGCACCACACCCGCTTCGGCGCGGATCACTTCGGCGACGCCGTACCAGAGTCCGAGATAAACCACGAACCCCGCGATCGCACCGAGCGCACCGATCGTGGCGGCTTCCGCCACGACCGCGCCGAAGATCGTGCGACGTCGCGCACCGAGCGCGCGCAAGATCGCGATGTCGCGACGCCGCGCGCTCATCGACGCGTAGATGCCCGCGAGCACCGACCCCGCCGCCACCAACGCGACGAGATACGCCACCAGCGCGAGCACGCGATCGAACCAACTGATCTTATTAAACAAATCCGCCATGATTGTGCTCACCGGATACGCGAGCGTGAGGCGATCGCCTTGTTTGTTGTACATCACGTCGAGCATCAGCCCGGCCGTCGGCGCACGAAATTGCAGCAACACCGCGCTCACATCCGTCGCCGCGCGCGGATCGTGACCACTCATCGTCTGCACGCCTTTGAGTGGAATCCAAATCACGCGGTCCGCCGGCGTATTCGTCGGCGCGAGAATCCCCGTCACCACAAACTCTTCTTCGTGCTGCTTCGCGGGATCGTAGTTGAGTCCATGATACGGACGAAACGTCTGCCCGACTTTCCAACCGAGCTTCTGCGCCGCAAAACCGCCGATCACCGCTTCGCGCGCACCGTCGGTAAACAATCGTCCTTCCGCGAACGCGGGTTTCGCGCCGGGCGCGAGTTCCACCTGCGTGAACATTTCCGGCACGGTGCCGACGATCCGCCAGCCTTCGTAATTATCGCCGACCGCGATGGGCACCGCGGTCTTCACCGCGGGATGTCGCGCGATGAATTCGTAGTCGGCCCACGCCACATTTCCCGGCGATGCTTCGAGGTGAAAAATCGCGTTGAGCACGAGTTGGAGTTTCGAACTGCGCGCGCCCAGCACCGCATCGAAGCCCGAAGTCGATTCCGTGAACGCCCGCTGCGATTGCGCCTTCACCGTCCACACCGCCATCAGCAATCCTGCGGCAAGCGCGATGCTGCCCGCGGTCACAAGCGTGGACAACGCGTGCTGACGAAGACTGCGATAAACAAGACGCGGCAGAATCATGGCGTGGGGGAAATTCCAAAAATCAAAGCGTCAAAGGCCAAAGAAATCCCAAGCGCCGCATCCGGCGTGCGCAGATCATCGAGGAGCACCGTCACTTCTCCGCCCCACTTCTCTGAAATTTTTTTGGCGTTTGTCATCTGGCCTTTGCGATTTGCCGCGCATTAGCGCGGCGCGGCATTGATGTCGGCGAAGTCGCGCACGTTTTCGAATTGCGCGAGCACTTGCTCATCGTGGCTCACGAGCAAAAGTGCCGCGCCGTTTTCGCGACAGGTTTCGCGGATCAGCGCAAGCGCTTCGATGGAGTTTTTGCGATCGAGATTTCCCGTCGGCTCATCGGCGAGGACGAGCTTCGGACGATTCGCGAGCGCGCGCGCCACGGCCACGCGCTGCTGCTGACCGGTGGAAAGTTGCCGGGGAAAATGGCGCAGACGCGCGCCGAGTCCGACGCGCTCGAGCATCGCGCGTGCATGCTCGCGATCGACGCCCGGCCCAAACGCCATGCCGGTCATTACGTTCTCCAAAACAGTGAGCCCCTGCAGCAGATTAAACGTCTGGAAAATGTAGCCGATCTTCGCGGCGCGCAGTTTGTCGCGCCCGGCTTCGCCCAGGCTCGTCATCGCGGAGCCGTCGATTTCGATCGCGCCTGTATCCGCCGCGAGGATACCGGCGATGAGATGCAGAAAGGTCGTCTTGCCCGAACCGCTCTCGCCGCGCAACGCGAGCTGCGCGCCCGCTTCGAGGCGGAAATCGGCGACATCCACCACCGGCGTCTGCGCACCTTCGGGCGAAACAAAGGACTTCTTCAATCCGCGGATCGCAAGCATGGCCGCCCACCGTGACGTTCCGCGCGCACACGGCAAGCACGGGAGCGCCGGCGGCCCGCCGGCAATGAGCAGGTCAGCGGCCCCGCGCTCCCACGTTCACAAGCGGCAGATCAGCAGCTCGCGTTCGTACACCATCTCCTTCGGCAGGTGCGCGTGCAGATCGAGGAACAACTCTTCGTGCTCCATGATCTCGCGACGCCATGCCGCGCGATCGATCGTCATAAGCTCATCGAAAGTCGCGCGCGAAAAATCGAGTCCGCTCCAATCGATGTCTTCGTAGCGCGGCATCCACCCGAGCGGCGTTTCGCGACCGATCGCACGTCCCCGCGCGCGCTCCACGATCCATTTGAGCACGCGCATATTTTCGCCAAAGCCCGGCCACAAGAAACGTCCATCGGCGCCCTTGCGAAACCAGTTCACGTGAAACACACGCGGCGTCTCCGTGAGCCCGCGCTGCATCTTGATCCAATGGCGGAAATAATCGCCCATGTGATAGCCGCAGAACGGACGCATCGCCATCGGATCGCGGCGAACTTTGCCCGCTTCACCGACGGCGGCCGCGGTCGTTTCCGAGCCCATCGTCGCGCCTACATACACGCCGCCGGACCAATTGAACGCCTGGAAAACCAAGGGCATGGTCGTCGCGCGGCGTCCGCCAAAAATGATCGCGCTCAACGGCACGCCGTTGGGATTTTCCCACTCGGGATCGATCGTCGGACATTGCGAGGCGGGCGCGGTGAAACGCGAATTGGGATGCGCGGCTTTGCGTCCCGTCTCGCGTGCGATCTCGGGCGTCCAACGTTGGCCCCGCCAATCGAGACACTCCGCGGGCGGTTCCTCGGTCATGCCTTCCCACCACACACCGCCTTCGGGCGTGAGCGCGACGTTGGTGAAGATCGTGTTCTTCGCCAGCGCCGCCATCGCGTTGGGATTCGTTTTCATCGATGTGCCCGGCGCGACGCCGAAAAACCCCGCTTCGGGATTCATCGCGCGCAGACGGCCTTCCGCGTCGGGTTTTATCCACGCGATGTCGTCGCCGACGGTCGTGATTTTCCACCCCTCCTTTCGGAAATGCGGCGGCGGAATCATCATCGCGAAATTCGTTTTTCCGCACGCGCTCGGGAAGGCCGCGGCGACGTACGTTTTTTCGCCCGCAGGATTTTCCACGCCGAGGATAAGCATGTGCTCCGCCATCCAGCCTTCGTCGCGCGCGAGGTTGGAGGCGATGCGCAGCGCAAAACATTTTTTGCCGACAAGCGCGTTGCCGCCGTAGCCCGAACCGTAGGACCAGATCTCGCGCGTCTCGGGGAAGTGCACGATGTATTTCTCCGGATTGCACGGCCACGGCACATCCTTCGCTTTGCCGCGCAACGGCGCGCCGACCGAGTGCACGCACGGCACCACGCGACGCGACGTACGATCGATCTCGCGCAACACCGGCAAGCCGATGCGCGCCATGATGCGCATGTTGACCACGACGTACGGCGAATCAGTGAGCTCCACGCCGATCTGCGACATCGGCGAACCGACCGGGCCCATGCTGAACGGCAGCACGTACATCGTGCGGCCCGCCATGCACCCGGCGAAAAGGCGCTTCAATTTTTTGCGCATCTCGAAGGGATCGACCCAGTTGTTGGTCGGGCCCGCTCCGTCCTTCGAATGCGAGCAAATGAAGGTCCGGTCTTCGACGCGCGCGACATCGTCCGGATCGGAACGCGCGTAGAAACAGCCGGGCCAGAGTTTTTGGTTCAACTTGATGAACGTGCCGCTTTGCACCATCTGGCGGCAGAGCGCGTCGTATTCTTTTTTCGAGCCATCGACCCAGTGGATCGCGGCGGGGCGGGTGAGTTGGGCGATCTTGTCGACCCACTTCAGCAAATGCCGATTCCGGCTGAGCGGCTTGGAGGCCAATCGGGGTTGCATGCCCCTCCGTACAACAACCGCGCGTACAATGCCAGCCGCGCGTGTGTGTGTCGCTCAACTGCTCGCCGGCTCGATGTGCACGAGCACATCCGACACGCGATGCGGCGACGCGAGCAAGGTGTGTTTCACGGCTCCGGCGATGCGATGACCTTCATCCACACTCAACGAGCCATCCACTTCCACATGCAAATCGACGAGGTGCAGCAGGCCGCTTTTGCGAATGCGACATTTTTCCAAACGCACCACGCCCGGCACACCCTCGGCGACTTCACGGATCTGGCGTTCGTATTCCCACGGCACCGCGACTTCCATCACATCGTCGAGCGCGCGACGCGCGAGCGAGAGACCGTTGAACAAAATCACCGCACAAGCGACGAGCGCCGCCCAATCATCCGCGCTTTCATAACCTTCGCCGCCCATCACCGCGATCGCGATGCCGATAAACGCCGCCCCCGACGTGAGCGCGTCCGCGTAGTGATGCCACGCCTCGATGCCGAGCGCCGTGCTGTTGGCTTCGCGTCCGGCGTCGACGAGTTTGCGGGAAAAAACAAACTTCACCGCCACGATCACCGCGAGCAGCGGCAACGTGCCCCAATGCGGCGCCTCGTGCGGCGTGCGAATTTCTTCCACCGCATGCCAGCCGATCCAGCCCGCTGCTAAAAATACAACCATCGCCACCGCGAGTCCCGCGAGCGGCTCGGCCTTTCCATGCCCGTAAGGATGATTGTCATCCGGCGGACGCGATGCCACGCGCAGCCCCGCCCACACGAGCGCGGACGACACGATGTCGAGGAGCGACTCCACGCCATCCGCGATGAGCGCGTAGGAGTTTCCAAAAACGCCGCCCGCGAACTTGGTCACTGCCAGCGTCGCATTCAGCAAAATGCCACGCCCGACCAGACGCACGCCGGATTGAGCGAGCGAATCAACGGACGTGCCGTTCGGCGTGGGAGACTGAAAATCGGAAGCGTTCAACCCCGCGACGGTACACGTCAGGGGCAGGCTTTCAGGCAAAAAAATGCTGGTCCCGCGAATGCCGCGGGGGCATGCGGGGTGTGATCAAAAAACAGGTCGTCTAAGACCCATAGGGCCTATGGGATCTACGGGATCTATCTCCCGTGATGCTCTGTATTCGGTGCGCGGATACGCCACGTGGCGGTTATCCGCCAACGCGCACACCACTCAGGCGAGCTGGGTCTTCAGCGCCTCGAGCTCCGTGCGGGTATTGTCGGCGCAGATGTGCAGGAATTCTTCGGTCACGCCGGCGAGTTCGAGTCGATCGGCGGTGAGTTCCCAGAGTCCGGCTTCAAACTTCGGCGCAACGGACAAAACGCCCGTCACCCACCCGGCGAGATGCAGCTGTGCGCCGATGTGGCCACCTTCGATGCATTCTTCGGGCGCGTGTTGATAACGCATGCCTTGGCAGGCTTCGCGCGGCAGTTTCCACGCTTCGAGGATAAACGCGGCGGCTTCGTGACTGGTAATGCACAAGCGCGCGCGTTCCCACGACAACAGATCGATATCGTCCGGGCAAACCGCGCCGGGCTGCTCTTTCTCGATGATGCGACCGAGCACGAGTTTCCCCACCTGACGAAGAATGCCGAGCGTGTACGCGGCTTGTTCGTCGCCGCCGGTTTCGCGGGCGATGGTTTCCATCGCGAGCGCGGTCGCGAGGGAGTTTTCCCATACCTGGCGCGCATCCATGCGATAGGCGGGCAGACCGTCTTTGAAGAGCTGCTCGGTCATCGCCATGCCGACCATCTTGTGGACTTCGCGGAAGCCCACGCGGTTGATCGCTTCGTCGAGCGATTGCACGGGATTGGAGCCGCGGAAATAAACGCTGTTGCTCAAGCGCAACACGCGCGAGGTCAGGCCGGTGTCGATGCCGATCAGATTAACGATCTTGTCGATGTCCGCGTTGACGTCATCGAGCAACAGACTGAGACGCGTGAAAATTTGGGGTGAGGCCGGCAGGCGCTGGGCGAGCCGGAGAATGTGGTCTTTTAGCAAGTTATCCGAAACGGGGGTCATTTGGGTCAACGCCCCACCATCGGCTCAGCGAGTCAGAGGTTTACCCTAAACCGCAGCAGCCCACAAAAATCTGCATGCCGCGTTTCATTGGAAACGCGGCGCAATAGCGTGGATCAGGCGGCCTGGAGACGCTCTTTGAGCGATTCGAGTGCTTCTTGCGTTTCGGTGAGACAACGTTGCACGCAGTCCATGTTGACGCCGGCCAGCGCAAGGACCTCGTCGCTCAACGACCACTGCTTGGACTCGACCTTAAAGCCTTTGCCGAGCTGCTCGGTGATCCAGCAAGCGATGTGCAAGCGTGCGGCGAGCGCGTTGTCGCTGGACGGTGCGTAGTGCTGGCGTACACCATCGTGCATCACTTCGGGCATCTTCCATTCGGCGAGAATGAGCGCACCGACTTCGTTGCTGGTGATGTTGGCCCACACACGTTCCCATTTGGGAAGATCAAACGATGCACTTTCGGGGCAACTGATGCCCGGATGCGCCACTTGCAGCAGCATATCGAGCACGAGCTTTCCGATGGGGCGCAACAGCCCGAGCGTGTACGCTTCGCCTTGGTCGGAGCCGACCGCACGCGCGATGCGCTCCATGGCGAGCGCGGTGACGACGGAGCTTTCCCACATTTCTTCCGCGCTGAGATGATAAACGGGGAGATCGCTCTGGAAAACTTGTTCGCTCATCGCGACGCCGACAAGGCGATGCGTCTCGCGAAAACCGACACGGTTGATCGCCTCTTCGAGCGAGCGCACGGGTTGGTCGCCGCGATAATAAACGCTGTTGCTCATGCGGATCACGCGGCCCGTGAGACCGGAATCCACGGCTACCAAGCGCACGATGTTTTCGACATCCGCATCTACATCACCGAGCAACACCCCAAGTTGCCCAAAAATCTGCGGGGCGGCCGGCAACTGCCGGGCGAGGCGGAGGACATTTTCGCGAATGGTGGAATCGGCAAGCGTATCAGGCATGTGGGAAAATGGTCCGACTTCCTATCGACGGCAACCGAGACAACTAAAGCTTCGACTCATGTCTGGGGGATTTTTTTTTCACGCTTGGGAAGCGCTGTGTGGCGAACAAATCTATAGTCTCATCCAAGCGCGCAGCGTTGACCGTCAGCGCATGCAGTTGACCGCCTGCAACCACGCGTGCAGCGTTCGCAGGTTTCCGTCTTTCCAATGGCCGCCAAGCTTTCCCATCCAGCCATCGACCCCGTGAAGCAATTTTCCGTCTTCGCGGAAAATCGCGTTGGACGCCTCTATGATCTCTGCGGGCTGCTCAAGGAGCATAATGTCCACATCATGGCGCTCACGACGCTGGATACGACCGACAGCACCATTTTGCGCCTCATCGTCGACGATCCCGATCGCGCCCGCGAGCTGATGGTGAACAACGATTTCCCCTACACCGAGTGCGACATGCTCGTGGTCGAGATCAACGATGAGAGTGATTTGAAAAACGTGCTCGCGGCGCTCTTTGAAGCCGAGATCAACATCCACTACATCTACAGCTTCATCAAACGTCCCGAAGGCCGCTCCGCCCTCGCGCTCAACATCGAGGACGCCGACGTCGCCGCTCAATCGCTCAGCACACGCGGCTACAAGGTTCTGACGCAAAGCGACATCTCGCGCTGAGCGCCGCGCGTTATCCCCAGCATGAGCGCGTTGTCCGCGCTCAGCGTTTAGCCGGCGTCGCTTCGGCCATCGAATAGATGGCGGTGATAAAGCCCTGCTCTTGTTGCGCTTTCACGGTGAACTTGCCGCGAAACGCGACCGGCACATCCGGTGTGTAGCGCACGGGTTTGGCCAGCGTCACCACGATCCAGTCGTTCAACCGCGGCACCACACCGTAACAACACATCATCTGGTCGCGCATCAGGAGAAACTCACTCACGAGCAGGCCATCCATCTTCACCGGCAGCATAAATCCCGTCACCTGCACGCGCGCGCCGTCATGATGTTTGATCGCCGCCGGGATCTGCGCATCGACGCGTCGCAGCGATTCTTCGGGTGACACGTTGGGATCGTAGCCCGGCACATCGAGCGTGAAATCCGAGAGATACGCGAAATCGATCACGCGGTAGCCATCCACTTCTCGGATCGGCTCGGGCGCTTTTTCAGCGGCGGTTAGTTGCGTCAACGACGCCAATTCCGACACGCCCAACGCCGCCGGCACATGCACCGCCGGCGTCGCTTGCGCGACCACCGGTTGCGATCGCTCCCGGCTCGGCGCCCCGTCAAAACCCGCCGGACCGCCCAGGCCGCAGCAAAGCATGTGGTCCATCAAGCCATTGCGAAAAATCGCCGCATCGACCGTGCCGCCAACCGCCCATGTCGAGAGCGCCGCGAGCGCGGTGCGTTTCCAATTGCGAAAAAATGACTGCGGAAAAATCGCCATGAGACTGCCGCGTAAAGAAGCACACCGCACCGACGCGGTCAAAGCTTCGCAACCAGCCCGGACGCTGCCCTGACAGTTTTTTGACAATCCTTTGATCTTTGGCTGCAGGCCGTTCGCGCCGATGCCTTTGCCAGATGTCTTTCGACCAGCTCCTGGCCCTCAGCATCGGCCTCGCTGCCTGCGTTGTCGTCCTCATCGCGTTATGGCGGCGGCAGGCGGTTGCGCGCGCGCATGCGGAACGCGAATTGGCGGAGGCTCGTCTGCACGCGGAGCTGAGCCAAGCCATGCTGGCCAACCCCGGCCTCGCGCTCATCGCGGCCGACACCGAAGGCATCATCCGACTTTTTAATCCCGCCGCCGAAGCCCTGCTCGGCCATCACGCCGCCGATGTCGTCGATCGTTTGTCCACTTCGGCGTTTTACGTGCCGGAAGAAATTCAGGCCGAACTCGAATCCATCCGCCGCGAATCCAACGAGCCGTTCATCGGCCCGCCCGAAGTGACGATGCTCCGCGCGGCTCCCGGCGGCTTGCCGTGCGAACGCGAATGGACGCTCGTGCGCCGCGATGGCACGCGCTTGCCCGCGCACGTCATGTTGTCGGCGCTCCGCTTGCCCTCCGGCCAGCTCGATGGCTTCCTCCTCGCCGCGCGCGACATCTCCGCGCAACGCGCCGCCTTCAACGCCGCGCAAGAGCGCAAAAACCAACTCGAAGAATTTTTCCGCCACGCGCCCGCCGCGATCGCGTTGCTCGACCGCGATCTGCGCTACCTCGCCGTCAGCCAACGCTGGATTTCCGACTACGGCCTCCACGACGCGCGCATCATCGGACGCTCGCATCTGGATGTGTTGCCCGCGACGCCCCGCCATTGGCGCGAGATCTATCGCCGCTGTCTCGCCGGAGCGACTGAACGCAGCGAAGAAGACATCGTGCTGCTTGCCGACGGCTCCGAACAAACCGTTCGCTGGGAATGTCGTCCGTGGCGCGAAGCCGACGGCTCGATCGGCGGTATCGCGATCTTCTCCGAAGCGCTCACCGAACAACGTCTCGCCGAGAAAAAACTGCTCGAAAGCGAAGCGCGTCTGCGCGCCGCCCAAGCTCTCGCGCGCATCGGTAGTTGGGAACTGAATACAATCACCGGCGAATTTTCGTGGTCGGCGGAAACCTATCGCCTTCACGAACTCCCGCCGCGCACGCCCGTCACGATCGAACAAGCGCTTTCGTTTTATCCCGGTGCACATCGCCGCCGCATCGACACCGCGCTGACGCAGGCGCTGCAGCATGGGATTTCTTGGGATCTTGAAGTTCAGGTCGAAACCGCCGCAGGACGTCCGCTGTGGATTCGTTCCATCGGCCAGCCCGAAGTCCGCAATGGCCAGACCGTGCGCATCCTCGGCACGATTCAGGATATTTCCGAGCGCAAAGCCAACGAGGCCGCTCTCACGCGCGCGAAGGACGAAGCGCTCGGCGCCGCCCGCGCCAAAGCCGAGTTCCTCGCCAACATGAGCCACGAGATTCGCACGCCGCTCAACGCCGTGATCGGCATGACCGGCTTGCTGCTCGGCACGCCGCTCGATCCCGAGCAACGCGAGTACGTCGACACTGTCCGCACCGCGAGCGACAATCTCCTCAGCCTTATCACCGACATTCTCGATTTCTCCAAAATCGAATCCGGCAAACTCGATCTCGAGCAACAACCGTTCAGCCTGTACGAGTGCATCGAATCCGCGCTCGATCTGGTCGCGCCGCGCGCGGTCGAAAAGAACCTCGAGCTCGCCTGCTGGCTCGATCGCTCCGTGCCCGCCGTGCTCGTCGGCGATGTCACGCGCATCCGTCAGGTTATCGTGAATCTGCTCACCAACGCGGTGAAATTCACGTCCTCGGGCGAGGTTTTCATTTCCGCGACCACCGTCGTGAAACCGGGCGAAGTGCCGCGTCTGCGTGTGACCGTGCGCGACACAGGCATCGGCATTCCCGCCGATCGTTTGGACCGCCTTTTCAAAACATTCAGCCAAGTCGATTCGTCCACCACGCGCGTTCACGGAGGGACCGGTCTCGGCCTCGCGATTTGCCGCCGCATCATCGAGCTCATGCAGGGTACGATCTGGGTGGATAGCGAAGCCGGTCGCGGCTCGCGTTTTCATTTCGAGATTCCGCTTCCGCCCGTGGATCGCACCGAGGAACCGGTGCCGGCGGGCATTTCGCGTGTGCAAGATAAACGTCTGCTCGTGGTCGACGATCATCCCACCAGCCGCGAAATCCTCCGTCTTCATCTCGAAGGTTGGGGCGCGCAGGTGGAAACCGTCGCCACTCCTCTCGCCGCCCTCGCACTTCTGCATCGCGGCGAGATGTTCGACGCCGCCATCGTCGATCATCTCATGCCGAGCATAGACGGCATCGAATTCACGCGTCAGCTCCGTGAGATCGATGCAGGCGTCGATCTTCCCGTGGTGTTGTTGTCCGCACTCGGGCGCAAATCCGCCGCGGCCGCCGACGGGCTCTTCACCTCCGTGCTCACCAAGCCGGTCAAATCGGGCCAATTGCTTCACGCCGTCGTACGCGCACTTGATCCGAGCACGGAAACGCGCCCCGCGCCGTCCACACCGACGCCTACTCCGCGCACGCTCGCGACCGCGCGCATCCTGATCGTCGAGGACAATCCCGTGAATCAGCGCGTCGCGCGCGCCTTGCTCGAACGCATGGGCATCACGCCCGACATCGCCGCCAACGGTCGCGAGGCGGTCGAAGCCGCGCTGCGCAAACCCTACGATTTCATTTTCATGGATCTGCACATGCCCGAGATGAACGGTCTCGACGCCACTTTGCAGATCCGCCGTCTCGTCGCCGCGAATCAACAGCCGGTGATCATCGCCCTCACAGCCAGCACCACTACACGCGATCGCGATTCGTGCTTCGCCGCCGGCATGGACGATTTTCTCACCAAACCTGTCCGCGGCGAAGACATCTACGGCCGGCTCCTGCTCTGGCAGGAAAAACGCGCACTCCGCACGCTCGTATAAGCCGACTGGATACAGCCGTCACGCGTATCCATAGATCAACTACACAGCCCGGCGGCATGGCGTGACGCACGTCCCGATGCGATTGGGAGTCGTGGCAACCGCACGCGACAGGTCCGCTTTTCCCCTACTTCATCGCCGGGGCATCCATACGCGCCGCGGCCTTGTAAGATCTGTCAAAACTTCGTGAAGTCCCTTCGCCGACTTCATGACTTCCCTCCGCTTCGACCGGCTTCGCCCGTCATCGGCAGAAGCCCCCTCCCGCTTCCCCTTTGCACCGTCGTTTAAACGCGTCTCTCAGCGCGTCGGTGCCTCGCGCGGACACCCATCCGCCAACCAGGACGCGCACTCGGAACATCCCCGTTCGGCTCGTCTCGCGCCGATTCGAGCACACAAACGAGCTAAATTTACACTTAGAACACTAAATATATGCAGCGCCGAGGCATGCATCTCGTTACTTGTAAAAAACTAGGGTAAACACCCCGGCATTTTTCGCTGGTTTAGCTAAAGCAAACATATTGCAGTCCGATTGCTAAAATAACATGAAAAACACGGGCGGTAGTTTCAGGAAATTCCAGATGCAATTCGCCGGCCTCGGCGCCTTGCTCGCCGCGCTCGTGTTTCAAACGGGATGTGCGTCCACGGGCGCCGCACGCGCGGGTGGCGTCGCGCCCGGCTCCAGTGTTTCTCGCGAACACGCGCTCGCGCTCGCCCAGCTCACCGCCAACGCCGTGGGCGGCCAGGTGTTCACCGTCGCTCCGACCGGCAGCATGAAGCCCACGCTCGACGAGAGCAGCGTGGTCGCCGTCGAGAGTGTATCCTTTTCGTCACTACGCCGCGGAGACATCGTGATCTACCGCAGCGCCTCGGGTTCTCCGGTGGTCCATCGCCTGTATCAACAGCGGGGAGAGACGTGGCTGGTGCTCGGCGATAATAACGCCGCCATCGACCGCGAAGCGGTGACCGAGCGCAATTTCCTCGGGCGCGTCTGCGCCATTTTCTACACGGGCGACTCTTCTGTAACTGGCGCTCCCGCAGCGCTCGCGCGTCGCTGATTTTGTGAGGCCCCGCCTCACATCGAAGTAAAATTCCCTAAAGGAACCGCGATTCGGCCGATAATAAGGCGGGAGAAACTCCTCCTCCTTACAAGCAGCCTTATCGTCTCATGCCAACCATCGATCAGATCAGCGAAGCGGTTTTCCGAGAGACCATCAATCGCGCGGTGCAGGATGTGTTCAAAACGATGCTTGGCAAGACTGCCACGCTCGCTGACGCCTCGCCCGCCACGAATGCCGACGGCACTCCGTGGGAACATCCCGTCCATATCAGCGGCCAACATGTTGTCGGCACTGTCGGCTTCATCGGAGACATCAGCGGTCTCATCTACCTTTATCTGGAAGACTCCTTCGCCAACGAGGTCGCCAGCCACATGCTGGGGATGACCCTCGAAGAAATCGAAGAAGCCGGCCACGAAGTCGTGAACGACGCCGTCGGTGAACTCACCAACATGACCGTCGGCACTTTCAAAAACCAACTCGCGGACAAGGGCTTCCCCTGCAAGCTCACCATCCCCTCCATCCTCCGCGGAAGCAATTTCTCTATCGAGCCCGTAAGCTCCGCCACCCGCCGCATCTACCGCTTCCAAGTCGGCGATCACGCCATCGTGGCCGATCTGCTGATGAAGTCCGGCGACTGATTTCCCACCAACGTCAGCACCCTTTCGCTCCCATGCGCTATAAAGTTCTCACGGTCGACGACTCCAAAACCGTCCGCATCATCGTCAAAAAGGCCTTCAAGGGATTTGATTGCGAAATCATCGAAGCCGCCAACGGCGTCGAGGGTCTCGCCGCAGCCGCCAAAGAAAATCCCGATCTTATCCTCCTCGACATCACCATGCCCGTCATGGACGGCGTCGAGATGCTCACCAAGCTCAAGTCCGACCCCGCCCTCAAGGGCATCCCGGTCATCATGCTCACGGCCGAAGGCGGTCGCGACAACGTGCTCAAGATCGCCAAGATCGGCGTGCGCGACTACATCGTGAAGCCCTTCAAGGAAGAGATCCTCGTCGAAAAGGCCGGCCGCATCATCGACCTCAAACCGCTTTCCGAAGGCCCGCAAAAGGCCAAGTCGATCTTCGATCCCGCCACGATCCTCGTGGTCGAAGACAAGCCCGCCATCATCCAGCAGATCCAGGAAGGTCTCAAACACACGCCCTGGAAAATCCACGGCGTCCAGACCACCGGTGAAGCGATCGACTTCTGTTCGAAGAACACGCCCGATCTCATCATTATCAGCCTTTCTCTCCCGGAAGATGCCGCCTTCACGCTGTTCCGCCTCGTGCGCCAGAACGTGAAGACCAAATACACGCCGATCTTCGCGCTCGTCGTGAAGACCGAAACCACCGTGCAACAGCAGGCGCAACAGGTCGGCTTCTCCTACATCGTCACCAAGCCGATCGAAATCCCGGAACTCGAGTCCAAGATCGCCAAAGCCATGAACCTCGACACCTCCCAGCGCTACTTCGCGATGGATGGCGACGTGTTTGTCATGCGCCTGCCCGAAAACTGCTCTCAGACGGTCGTCGGCGAGGTCACCAACTATCTCAAACCGAAGATCGCCGGTGCGGTCGACAGCGGCATCGTCAAAGCCCTCATCGATCTGCACGAGCTCAAGGGCCTCAACATGGCCGTCATCAAGCTCCTCATCCAGGCGATGCAAATCTGCAAAGAACTCGCCCTCCAGTACGCGCTCGTGGGCAATCCGCAGATCGTCTCCGAGTGCAAAGGCTTCGAAGACACCCGTAACTGGCAGTTCCACGAATCCATCGCGGACGCCAAAGCGAGCTTCAGCCGCTCCGCCCAGACCGCCGGCGCCGCCTAAACTTCCGGAAGCCGCCTCACGCGGTTTCCCCCTGCGAAAAACCGCGCTTCTTCACCGGAGCGCGGTTTCTTTTTTAACCGCAGCCACGACGGAAAATCCCTCCAGAAGCGCCCCACCCGGCCGATATTAGAGACCCAGGACTATCCGCGTGCATGAAGCACGAGGACCGCACGGATCGCGACATGTCACTCCCTCCTCACACTCAGCTTCGCTTCATCGCGAAACTCACTTACTGCCTGCCGCTGGCGCTCCTGCCCGCGCTGACTACCGACGCGCACGCTGCGAGCTTATCGCACCGGAAACTGAACACGTTTTCGCCCGACCTCGCCGTCAACACGACCACCCGCGCTTCTCGCGGCACCGGCCCGTACCTCGCTGTCGTCCGTCCCATCGGCATCCGTTTCGCCGCGCCCGCCGCGCCGCGCGGAGCCGAACCGATTTTCCCGCCGCCCGCTCCCGTCGTCGAAACCGAGCCGGAAGTCCCGTCCACCCACACGTCCGACACACCCGCCTTGGAAAACCCGCCGGAACTCCTCCCCGCCGTCGAGCAACCGCAGACGCCGGTCGAGCCCGTGCGCAGGCCGTTGCCGATTCTGCCCGACGATACACGTCGGGAAATCCGCCCCGAAGACGTCCTGCCTTTCTTCCAATATCCGCATAGCGACGCTCCGCCGGTGAACGTCCTTTTGCCCGCGCCCGTCGTGCCGAGTTCGGCCACTTATCAGCAACGCCCATGAACCTGCGCCTGACCGCCCTGCTCTTCGCCGCTCTCGCGAGTGTTCCCGCACACGCCGACACGCCCGCACCTGCGGCCGACGAAGCCCGGCCCGCCGCCGCTGAAGAAATCCTCAGCTTGCTGCGCATCGGCCACGCCAAACTCGAACAGGGCGATTTCACGTCCTCCGAAATCGCGTTTCGCCAGGTCCTCAACGAAAACGCCACGCGCGAACAAGACGCCGAAGCCTTGCTCGGACTCGGACGCACCTATCGCAAAAAAGGCGACCACACGAAAGCCGCCGCCGTTTACGAGAAGTTTCTCAAAGAATTTCCCGACGATCCCATTCTCCCGACCATCTACCTCGAGCTCGGTCGCTCGCTCCGCGCGCTCGGCGCGTACAAGCAGGCCATCTCGCGTTTCTACAGCGTGCTCAACACCACGTTGAAACTCCCGGAAACCGGTCCCGACCATTATCGCCAGCTCGCCCGCACCGCGCAGTTCGAAATCGCGGAAACCCATTTCCAATCCGGCGACTACACGCAGGCCAACCGCTTCTTTTCGCGCCTCACGCTGCTCGATCTCGCTCCCGAAGATCGCGCGATGGCGCATTTCAAATCCGGCTACTCGCTCATCCTCGCGGGCGAAAATCGCCCCGCCATCGCCACGCTGCGCCGCTTCCTCGAAGAACATCCGAACGACGAAAACGTGCCCGAAGCGCGTTATCTGTTGTCCGATCTTCTCCGCCGCGAAGGCCTGATCAACGAGTCCCTTCTCGTCGCGCTCGATCTGCTTCGCGCCGAATCGCATTTCACCGAAAAAGACCCTCAGCGCTGGGCCTACTGGCAACGCAAAACCGGCAACCAACTCGCCAACGAATTCTACGAGCGCGGCGACATCGGCTCGGCTCTCCTCATTTATCAAACGCTCAGCCAGCTCTCCGAAGAACCCTCGTGGCGCCTGCCCGTCACGTACCAGATCGCGCTTTGTCTGGAGCGCCTTCAACGCTTCGATCGCGCGCTCGAATGCTATCAGACGATCGTTGACAACGTGAAACCCGCTCCGAGTGATGGAGCCGCTACTCGACGCGAGCTCACCGACCTCGCCGAGATGGCTCGCTGGCGCCTCGATCAACTCGCCTGGCTCCGCGAAACCGATCAACAACTCTCCCGCTTTTTCCCTCAAGGCCTCGCCCCTGCCACCACCGCGCAGGCGCCCGCCACCGCACCTCTTCATGACGCCAACGGAAGCTCTTCGCCACCACCAAGCCCTTTGTGACGAACTCCACCAGCTCGCCCTGGAGGAAAACCGCTTCCTAAAACAAAACCAACGCGTCCCCGACGCGCCTCTACTCGAGAAAAAACGCGACCTGCTCGCGCGCCTCGACGCGAGCCTCGCCGTCATCAAAGCCGGCAACACCGCCTCTTCCGAAAGCACCGCCCCTCGCGACCCCGCCCGCGCGGAGATCATCGAGAAATCTCGCGCGAAACTTCTCCAGATCCTCCACCTGGACCGCGAAAACGAACAGCTCCTGCTCCGCTACAGTCTCGGCGTTCGTCCGCCGCGCCCCACCGCACCCGCCGCTCCGGCTTCGCCGTCGCACATCCAACGCCTCTACGACCGACACCTGTGAAGGGGAGGAAGCTTTTCGATTCCTGATGCTCGATTTTCGAGGGGACAATAACGATGCGACACGCAAGGGTAAGCCTCCCGCTCACGATCCCGAAAATTCGCTGAACTCGCGCTCCCTCGGTTTCGCGATTTCGTCGGCATCAAAATCGAGAATCCAAAATTAAAAATCCTCCGCAATGCCCCCCCGCATCCTCGTCAACGAAGACTCGGAAATCGACTTCAAGCTCCTGCAGGGGGAATTCAAACGCGCGCAGTTCGAATGCGAGCTCCGCCAAGTGGCCACACGCGACGCGTTCATCCAGGCGCTCGCCGAGTTTCAGCCCGATCTCATCATTTCCGACTATTACCTGATCGGATTCAACGGACTCGACGCGCTCGAAATCCTCAAACGCGTCCAGCCCGACACGCCTTTCATCATCCTCACCAACGCGCTCAACGAAGAAACCGCCGTCGAGTGCATGAAGCGCGGCGCGACGGACTACGTTCTCAAAAACAAACTCCCACGCCTCGTCGCCATCCTGCAAACCACGCTCGAGCGCAGGCGTCTGTTTCTCGAAAACATCCGCATCCAGCGCGAACACGAGCAGCTCTTCCGCCTCACTCCCGACCTTTTCTGCCTCACGTCGCCCGACGCCACGCTGCAGGTCGTCAACCCCGCGTGGTTCCTCCGTCTCGGCTACACACAACAAGAACTCCTCGGCCGCCCGCTCTTCACGCTCGTCCATCCCGACGATCGACACTCGTTGTCGTCGTGGTGGACCAATGTCGTTTCCACGAGCCAGACCGCCGCGCCGTTCGCCACCGCGAATTCCATCTCACCGACCGATTTCGAATGCCGCCTCGTCCACAAGGAACACGGCTTTCGCTACATTCGCTGGAGCGCAAAACCGTTTCCCGCGGAAAATAAAATCTACGCCTACGGTCACGACGTCACCGAGCATAAGCAGGCCGAGATCGCGTTGCGTGAAAGCGAAGCGCGCTTCCGCCGCATGGCCGACTCCGCGCCCGTGCTCATCTGGATGTCCGACACGTCCAAAGCGTTCTTCTATTTCAACCAACCTTGGCTCGATTTCACCGGTCATCGTCTCGCCGAGGACGCCGGTTTCGGCTGGCTCGATTCCGTCCACCCCGAAGACCGCGAGCACACGCTCCAACGCTACGAACAAAGCTTCGCCGAACGTTCGCCGTTCCGCTCCGAGTTTCGCCTGCGCCGCCACGATGGATTTTATCGCTGGGTCATCACGCACGGCACGCCGCGCCACGACGACCAAGGCACCTTCGCCGGCTACATCGGTTCGTGTTTCGATGTCACCGATCAACACGAGGTCGAGGCCCACCTCGCTTATCGCGCCATCAAACAATCCGCGCTCGCATCCTTCGGTCGTTTCGCACTCGCCGATCATACCTTCGCGGAGTTGATGCAGGAAGCCACGCGTCTCGTCTCCGACACCCTCCGCGTCGAACGCAGCCAAGTGCTCGCGCTCGATGCCGAAACGCTCGCGCTGAAACTCGCCGCCTCCACCGGCCCCGCGCTCGACGAGCCTCCACTTCCCTACGGCAACGCCACGCAGGAGTCGTTCGAGGACAATCACGCGATTCATTTCCCCGACTCGCCCGCGGATTTCCCCGGCGCCATCGCCTTCGAATCGCTCGGCATCCGCTCGGGTGTCGCGCTACCCATCGGCGCCGGCAAACACGCCTACGGTTTCCTCACCGCGCTCACCGCCGAAGATCGCCTTTTCAGCCGCGAGGCCGTCGACTTCATGCACGGCCTGGCCAACATCCTCAGCACCGTGCACCAGCGGAAACTCGCCGAGCAGGCCCTCGTCGAGAGCGAACAAAAACTCCTCCAATCTCAAAAAATGGAGGCGGTCGGTTTGCTCGCCGGCGGCGTCGCGCACGACTTCAACAATCTGCTCACGGCCATCCGTTGCTACGGCGACATCCTGCACGACGATCTCGCCGAGGTCGCTCCCGAGCTGCGCGCCAAAGCCTCCGAAATTCTCAAAGCCACCTCGCGTGCCAGCGCGTTGGTTCGCCAGCTGCTCGCGTTCAGCCGCAAACAAGTTCTCCAACCCGAGTACCTCGACCTCAACTCGGTCCTCAACGACCTCAAAGACCTCATCCGCTCGTTGCTCGCCGAAAACATCGAGCTCCGCTTGGACCTCGCGGACAAACCCGTCTCCGTCGAAGTCGATCGCAGCCAGATCGAGCAGGTCGTCATCAATCTCGCGATCAACGCGCGCGACGCGATGACCAATGGCGGCGCGCTCACGTTGCGCACCGGCTGGCGCGATGTCGCCGCCGGCGAAATCCCCGATCTCGCGCCCGGCCGTTACTGCGTCATCTCGGTTGCCGACACCGGCTCCGGCATGAGCGAGGAAGTACAACGAAAAATTTTCCAACCGTTTTTCACGACCAAACCCAAAGGTCGCGGCACCGGGCTCGGCCTCGCCACCTGCGCCGTCGTCATCAAACACTACGCCGGCACGATCCGCTTCGATACCGCGGTCGGCCAGGGCACGACGTTCCACGTCCTCATCCCGCAAACCGAATCGCCCGCGCTCAATCTCGACTTCGATTTCGACGCCGAGCCCGGCACCGGCACGGAGACGATCCTCCTCGTCGAAGACGACGAAGCGATCCGCAACGTCACCGCCGCGATCCTGCGCTCGCTCGGTTATCAAGTGTACCCCTTCCCCGGTGGCGCCGAAGCGCTCGAGTTCTGCTCTTCGTCCGGTGTCCCGCAATTCGATCTGCTGCTGAGCGACATCGTCATGCCCAACATCGGCGGACGTGAACTCGCCGAGCGCCTCGGCGCCATGCGCCCCGGCCTGCGCGTGCTGTTTATGTCCGGTTACGTCGACGACCCCGTGATCCTCGAAGCCGTGCAGCAATCTTCCGTGCCTTTCTTGGAAAAACCCTTCACGCGCGAGACACTTGCCCGCAAGGTCCGCGATACGCTCGACGCGATCGTCTAACCTCAACCCTATCCCGCCTTTGCCATGAATACCCGCCTGACTACCCTCATCCTGACCGCGACCCTCGCGTTCGGCGCCGGCACTTCGTCGGCCGCCATCGAAGCCACCGGCCCATATCGCAATCGCGACAACCCCAATCCCCGCGACGCCGGTGAAGGCACCTATGGCATTCCGTACCAACTCCCCACCACCGCCGAAATCACCGAGGTCCTTACCCGCGTTCACGGGTATATGGACAAGGTGACCTTTACCCGCGTCATCGACAGTAAGACCGGCAAAGAAATCACCGACTTCAGCACGCCCATCGAAACCGCTCGCGCCGACACGGGCCCGTCCGGCTTCAGCCTCCTCGCTTACGAAATGGGCGTCGTCTATTCCGGCATGCTCTACGCCGCTGAAGTCACCGGCGACAAACGCTTCACCGATTTCACCGCGCGTCGTCTGCAATTCATCCACGACCGCCTTCCCTACTTCCGCGCACAGGAAGAGAAGTTCAAACTCGAGCGCCGCAACTCCTTCCGCGGTCCGCTCGATCCGCGCGCCCTCGATGATTGCGGTGCCGTCGGCGCTTCTTTCGTTCGCGCCCGTCTCGCCGGCGTCGGCCCCGATCTCAAACCCATCATCGATCTCTGGGGCGATTATGTGCTCACCAAACAATTCCGGTTCAAAGACGGCACGCTCGCGCGCCAGCGTCCCCAAGCCGAATCACTCTGGGCCGACGATGCGTACATGAGCATCCCGCTCCTCGCCGAAATGGGCCGCCTCACCGGCGACAAGAAGTGGTTCGACGACGCCGTGAAAAACGCCGTCCAGATGGTCGACTATCTCTGGAGCAAAGAAAAACGCCTCCTCACGCACGGCTATAACACGCATAACCCCGACGCGCCGCACTTCTACTGGGCCCGCGCCAACGGTTGGGTCGTCGTCGCGCTCTGCGATTTGCTCGACGTTCTTCCTAAAGATCATCCCGGCTACGAACCCGTGAAGTCCCGCCTCGTCGCTCTTCTGCGCGGCATCGCCGAATATCAAAACGGCCTCACCGGCCTCTGGCACCAGATGATCGATCGCAACGATTCGTACCTCGAAACCTCCGCCTCCGCGATGTTCGTGTACGGACTCGCCCACGCCATCAACCAAGGCTGGATCAGCGGCACCACCTACGGCTCCATCGCGCAAGCCGGCTGGATCGGCGTCACCACACGCGTCACCAAAGAAGGCGCCGTCGACGGCACCTGCGTCGGCACCACCTTCGCCAATGACCAAGTTTATTATTATCATCGCCCGGCCAACATCCACGCGCTCCACGGCTACGGCCCCGTGCTCCTCGCCGGCGCCGAGATGATCAAGCTCATCAACAACCCGCACTACCGCATCGACGTCAAACTGCGCACGTACCACTACGTCCCGCTCGACGGCCGCGAAACCAGCTACCGCGAACACTAAGAAACACCGCTCCTCTGCGCACGAAGAACTGCGCGCTCATGAAAGCGCGCGTTTCATTCTCTTCCCAGGCCCGACTCACCTCGGGCCTTTTTATTTTTGCGATCCTCGCGATCGCGCCAGCCACCGCACGGCCTTGCGCTTGAAGCTTCACACGCTACGCGTCTGGCTTCTTCGCGCGTCCCATGTCCGCACGCCCCCTCGCTTCGCTTTCGCCGTTCATCCTCCTCGCCGCCGTCCTCGCGTATCTCGCCATCGATTCTCGCGAGCGAATTCGGCTTCTCTCCGCCACTACCGACGTCGCCAATACGGTCGTCCGTGGTCCCGCCGAAGATGCGTATTCAGCCACTGGATACGAGCATGGCATGCGCAAGATCATCCTGCCGCGTTTCGCCATCGACGGTTATCACTGGCTCATGCAGACGCAGCAGATGTTCGCCGAGGGCGAACTCCGCGTGCGTCACGTCGATTACGACAATGCTCCGGAAGGTCGCGCGGTCCACTGGGCTTCTCCCTGGCGCTGGTGGCTTGGGCTACTCGCATGGATCGACCATCAGATCACCGGTGCGCCTATCGGCCGCTGTGTGGAGCGCAGCGCGCTCTACGCCGGGCCGCTGGCACTCGGTTGCATGCTCATCCTCCTCACCGCGTTTCTACGACGCCGGCTCGGAGCAAACTTCACTACGTGGATCGTGCTCGGCCCCGTCGTCTCGCTGGCGCTTCATGACTACTTCGTTTCCGGCAATCCCGACCATCACGGCGCCGCCGCCCTGTGCGCTTTTTTATGTGTGCTCGGGTTGATTGCAGGCGGCGCGGGCTGGGCTGGGGGCAAGAACGGAGTCGGCGGTATTCAGCCAATGGATACACGCGTCGGCCGCCGCTGGTTTGCGTTGTCCGCAATCGCGGGCGCCTTCGGCTTGTGGATTAGCGCCGCCAGTCAGGTGCCGGTGTTATGCGCAGTCGGACTCGCCGCTTTTCTCGCGGGACCTCGCGCAAAAAGCACCGCCGTGGGCGCGCAGCCAGAGCTCTGGCAATTCTGGGGGCGCATCGGCGCGGCCGCTTCTCTCGCGATGTGGCTGATCGAATATTTTCCCCATCACCTGGGCTGGCGGCTCGAAGTGATTCACCCGCTGTATGCGCTCGCATGGTGGGGCGGCGGCGAGCTGGTGTCTCTGCGTTGGCGACAACCCAGTCTCTCCGCGTTTTTCTCCTCGCTGCGTCAGCCGATCGCGCTCGCCGCGCTCGCCGCCGTTGCGGCGCTGCCACTCACGCTGCTGATCGGGGGCACTTCGGTCTTTGTCCTCAACGACAAGTTCCTTTGGAAACTCCACCACGATTACATCCAGGAGTTTCAAAGCCTGCGACGTTTCATCAGCCTGCGGGGCGCCGACGCCTACGTATGCGCCGCAGTTTTGCCCTGGCTGGGAATCATCCCCGCGGTGGTGGCTTGTGCAAAAAAGCGCACGGACGCACCCACCCGATCGGTGTTGTTGATCGCGCTCGTGCCCGCGCTCCTTTTCACCGCGATGGCTTGGCTGCAAATCCGGTGGATCGGGTTTTCGCACGCGCTGCTCATCGTGGTCCTGGCGACTTTTCATCGCGTCGTTTTGCCCAGCGCATCGCCGCTCCGACGACGTTTGTTCATTGGCGCATTCGTGGCGTTGCTCGCGTTCCCGCTAAACAGAGTGATCCACCTGACTCGTACGCCCACAGGCATCGCCTCGGACAACATTGTCCAGGTCGCCACTCGCGAGATCGCGCATTGGCTCAATCGTCGCATGGGCGCCGAGCGCCCGGTCGTGGCGGCGAGTCCGGGCATCTCCACCGCGCTGGCATTTCATGGCAACGCGCGCACGCTCGGCACCATGTACTGGGAGAATCTCGACGGGCTCGCCACCTCGGCGCGTTTCTTCGGCGCCCGCAACGACGAGGAAGCACGACGAATCGTGGAAGCCGCCGGCATCACGCATGTGGTGATGGTTTCGTGGAATGATTTTTCGGAGCCTTACACCAAACTCATCCGCGAACTCGATCCGTCGGATCCGCTCCCCCAAGACGCGTTTATCCCGAAACTCATCGACACCAAAATCGCGCCGCCGTGGCTCCGTCCGGTGCCGTTCTTGCTTCCGGAAAATTCCGCATTGGCGAATGCGAGCGTGTTTCTCTTCGAGGTCGTGCCACCACAAACGCGCGCAGAGTCCTTGGTGCAGCTCGTGCATTTCCTCCTCGAAACTCATCAGGATGCTCAGGCCGCACGCTTCCTGACGGCGCTGCAAGCGCTGCCCGAATCCGCGCCTGCATGGCTCGTTCGCGCGCGCCTGCATCTTGTGCGTGAAGAACGCGCCGCATTCGTCACCGCGATGAACACGCTGTTCGGCCTGCTCAACGCCGGTGCTACGTTGAACTTCGAAGAACATGTCCAATTCGCGCTGCTGCTCGCTGTCGCGGGACTCGATGATCAAGCGCGCCGCGAGTTCGCCTATTGCTGGGAAACGATCGCGCGCGATCGCGGTCATCTGCTGCGTCTGCCGCCGTCGGCGATCGTGTATCTTTTCCAGCAAGGCCGGCGTCTCGGCATTCCCATTTCCGACGATCTCGCCGATCTCGGTTACAGCCTTCTCCCGCCCAGCTGGGTGGAACAACTGCGCAAATAAACAGGCGACGCGAACACACGACCTGCGGTCCATTACCGGTGCGCCAGTTGGCTCGCGGCTAGATCACCAATGACACGCGCTCGCGCGAACGCTTCGATCGAATCGCACATGGTCGAATCGAGATCGAAGGCAGCCCACGTCTCTGCGGCGGAGATGATCAGAAGCTTTTTCTCGAAATCGACCTGCACCGAAGCCGGCTTATCGCCATTCAGAACGAATATACACGTCGGAACAAAACGCGTTTGTTTGATATAAACATCCAAACTAAAATTGCCTTCGAATAATTCTACAAACTTCGGCTCTTCCGGCATGACAACGTGGACTAGAAAATAAAATACCCCGCAGATGTCCGAGTTTTCATTACTGCTGTACAGCTTCCCGTAACGCGCTCCGTAGAATATATCAACCGAACGCGCCTCCATCATGGCATCAGCCAGCATTATAATATAACCGCTCTGCCCAAGGGGCTCAACGTATGGTATTCCTCCTAAATGGCATCCGCAGATAACCCAGCGCGGCGAAAGTCGCGGTGGTCGCATACTCGCCACTTGAAGAGTTCTTAACGAAAAATCCCGACGCGCTTCCAAGGCCGCAGGGATCGCCACTGGCGGTGTGAGGTGCAGATCAGGCAGACTCGGGAGTTGTCGAGATGAGTCCGCCAGCGCTGATGCGCAGATAAAAACAGCCAAGGCACCCACCCGCGATTTCTTCATGGTAGTTTTCATACGGATTACCTGCCGGTTTATTACTCAGACAACGCACCCGCTGCCGGCATGGACGCGAGTTTGAAACACAACAACGCCGTACTTTTATGGGCGCAAAAAAGCCGCGCCCTCGTCGGGCGCGGCCGGGAGTTTTTATCGTTGCGAGTCGCGCGGGCTCAACGTCCGCACCAGCCACCATCGACCGGCATAACGATGCCGGAAAGATAATCGCTCGCGGGCGATGCGAGGAAAACGACGGCGCCTTCGAGATCGCTTGGCTCACCCCAGCGATTCGCGGGGATGCGGCTGAGGATTTCTTGGGAGCGCACCGCGTCGGCTTGCAGCGCGGCGGTGTTGTCCGTGCGCATGTAGCCGGGAGCGATCGCGTTTACTTGCACGCCTTTGCCGGCCCACTCGTTGGAGAGCGCTTTGGTGAGCTGGCCGACGGCGCCCTTGCTCGCGGCGTAGCCGGGCACGGTGATGCCGCCGAAGAACGTGAGCAGCGAGGCGATGTTGATGATCTTGCCGGAGCCGCGGGTGAGCATGTGTTTGCCGGCAGCGCGGCAGGCGGTGAACACGCCGTCGAGGTTCACGCTCAGCACAAGATCCCAATCCGCATCGCTGTGATCGGCGGCGGGGGTGCGTTTGATAATGCCCGCGTTGTTCACAAGGATGTCGAGGTGGCCTTGCCACGCGATCGCTTGCTCGATGAGGCGCTGCACGTCGGCGCGTTGACCGAGGTCCGCCTGAATCGCGGTGGCGCGGCGTCCGAGTTTTTCCACCTCGGCGACAACCGGCGCGAGCTTGGCTGCATCGCGTCCATTGATGATCACATCGGCGCCGGCTTGCGCGAGCGCGAGCGCCATGGCGCGTCCAAGCCCTTGCGAGGAGCCGGTGACCAACGCGACTTTGCCATCGAGGCCGAATTTCCGGGCGAGATAATTGCTCATGATGAAAAGAGTGAGTGGGAAAAATTGCGGCCGGTGCTCGCCGCAGGGCGATGCTGACGGCGACACCGCGCTGTCAGCATCGATATAGACGTGAGTTTATTTCAGTTCGGAGATCGGGCAGGGATCCATGTCGGAGAAGATCTGATTATCTCCGCCCATGGCCCACACGAAACGATACGAGCCGGTGCCGACGCCCGAGTGAATCGACCAAGCGGGCGAGAGAACGACTTCGCGATCGCGCACGATGATGTGGCGGGTTTTTTGCGGTTCGCCCATGAGGTGCACGACCATCTGATCGCCGAGATCGAAATAGAGATAAATCTCCGTGCGGCGGCTGTGCACGTGCGCCGGCATCGTGTTCCAAATGCTGCCGGGTTCGAACTCCGTGCAGCCCATGACGAGCTGGCAGCTCTTCACGCCGTCCTGGTGAATATATTTCAGAATACGACGGCGGTTGGCCTTGGTGACTTCGCCGATCGGATCGCTGGAAACATCGGCTTTGCGAACGACCGCGGTGGGATATTTCGCGTGAGCGGGCGTGCTGATGAAATAGAACGCGGCCTGGCCCTGCGTGCCGTTGTGGAAGGAGACGTCTTTTTCGCCGAGGCCGACATACACGCAATCGAGCGTGCCGAGTTCGTACTTCTGACCGCTGACGGTGACGGTGCCGGGAGCGCCGATGTTGAGGATGCCGATTTCGCGGCGCTCGAGGAAGAAACTCGTGCCGAGGGCCTTGTCGTGCGGGAGGCCGAGGGGGGCGTTCGTCGGAACGGCGGCGCCGACAATCATGCGATCGAGATCGGTATAATGTGCGATCACCTGACCCGGCTGGAAGAGACCACCGATGTGGAAATGCGCGCGCAGTTCCTCGGTGCTCATGACGTTGGCATGATCAGGCAGTGGGAAATAATGGAGCTTCATGATCGGTTGTAGGAGTTGCTGACGGTGGGCGAAAAGGCGGTGCCTTCACGCCGTGGAAAATGATGGAAGCGCAATCGGCTGCGTGACGCGATCGCGCGACGTTTTAGTGACTGAGCTGGATCTTCACCGGCGAACGCAGACGCGCAGCGAAGTCGGCGAGATATTTTTCCCAGCTCGCTTGATCGGGGAAATCGCCCGCGCGCGTCCAACCGGCGCCGGCATAGTAGGTCAACGGTTTGCCAGATTCGACTTTCGCGAGCGCGAGTTCGTTGAGCGTATCTTCGGCAAAACCCGCGAACTTCTCACCGGGGATGATCACGGCCGTGCCGAGCGCGCCGTTGGTTTTCTGAACGGTCCATTGCGCAAGGATGCCGTCGGCTTCGCGTTTGATCACGTGCACGACAGGTTCCTGGCCACGATCGGCGTTGTTCTTGTTGAGGCCGACGGCGACGGTGAAACTCTTCGTGTTACCGCCGGCGGTGAATGTGCTTTCGATGCGATCGAGGTTGTGGCCGGCATCGACGGTGAAGCGTTTCACTTCCGAAACATAAACGCCATTCGCCGCCCAAGTGTCGTACGTGAGTTCGAACACCGCGCGGATCGGTCCATTGGCGATGACCTTCCAACTGCTGTAGTTGCGGCCCACATACAATTGTTTGCCGTCCCAGATGCCGGTGCCACCGCAGCCGCGCGAGCCGCCGACGTTATACATGTCCATGCCTTCGCCTTCGTCTTTGTGATAATGATCGTGACCCTTGTTATACCAGCGATCGACAATCGGGTAGCTCACACGCTTCGACCAGATATCGAGACCGCTTGTGACCAGCACTTCCTTCGTCACGCCGGCCGGCGCGGGCGCGGCAAGCGCGGGGCCATAAGTACGATGCGCCACTTTGTCGTTTTCCCACGCGAAGTCGTCGAGGCGCTCAGGCACGTAGCGCGCAAACGCTTTGGTGGGGAAAACCGGCGCGACGGTATCGATTTTCTCGACGGTGAACGTCGCTGATTTTTCGCCGGCGGCGAAGCTGTGCTGGAAAATCAATTCACCGTAAGCGACGCCCTTGTTCTCGGGATCTTTCGCCTGCGGTGCGACGTTGGTCACTTGATACGGCAGCACATTGCCCGCGGCATCTTTGACGGCGATTTTTTGGAGATATGCACCCGGCAAAGCGTTGTTCACCTCGCTCCACGGAATGGTGATCGTTTCCGAGGGACGGGCGATATCGAGATCGTGGGTAACCGTGATGGTGAGCTTTTCGGCGGCGCTCAGGCCGCACGCAGCGGAAAACAAGGCGCAGAGGAAGGGGATACGGAGGGTTTTCATGGAAAAAACGGACAGGTGTTTAGCCAAGACCCGTCGTCCCGATAAACCAAGCGCAAAGCGCCTTCCCGGCCAGTTCCCGCTCACTCGGAAAACGACCGCGTCGTGATGTGATTCGCGCCGCTGTTTTCGCGACCACGATCAAACGCGACAAATTCCACACACACCGCGCCGCGGTGAACTGATCGCATGCTGCATCACATACGCACTTATTGCACATGAATAGCAACGCACATGGGTAAATAACATCAATCCGCACGTGCTTTCTAAAATCCCGGCGAACCTGCGCCGAATACATGTATCCAACGCGGCGGCGTTCGGGCATGGGCCCGTGGCCTCGTGGTTATTTTAACAATTTTGCGACTACTTGGAATTTGCACCCTGCGCGCCCACGACTCCCTTTGGTAATCAAGCCCGTTTTTAATTCGTGAGTATCCTGCATCCCTCTCTCTTCCGCACCTTCCTCGCCGCCGCTGCTTGCGCTGTCGCGGGGTTGTCTGCGGCCCGCGCCGCCACCGAGTCCACCGCGCCGGTCGGCTACCAGACCATCTCGCTGCTCGATAACTCCGACACCTACGTCTCGGTGCCTTTTCACCGCCCGGCGGTTTATCACGGCCAGGTCGCCAGCATTTCGGGAAATGTCATCACCGTGAGCGGCACGCCGGGCTGGACTTCGAGCCAGTTTGTTTACGCGGCCGGCACTCAGCCCAACACTTACTACGTGCTCGTTCGCAACGGCGCCAAAGAGGGAAATTACTACACCGTCACCGCCAACGGCTCCAATACGCTCATGCTCGATCCCGCCGGCGATAACCTCGCCACCATCGGCACGCAGACCACGATCGCCGTGATCCCGTATTGGACGATCGCCACGCTTTTCCCGCCGAGCGATGCCGGCACCTCCTTCACACCGTCCACGCTGGCGTCGATCAACACATCGATCCTCATCCCCAACATCCACGGCGTCGGCATCAACCTCGCCTCCAGCGCCACGTATTTTTATTTCAACAACGCCTGGCGCAAAATCGGCCTGAGCTTCGCGATCGATAAGGGCGACGACATCCTCCTGCCCGACACTTATTTCATCGTCCGCAACACCAACGCCGCCCAAACCGGCACGTTCACCACCTACGGACGCGTGCTCACCGGCAAAGCCGCGATGGTGCTCACCACCCGCCCGGACCGCGCCCAAGACAATCCCGTGGCGCTCGCCCGCCCCGTCCCGGTCACCTTGGCGGAATCCAATCTCATCGGCAGCGGCGCCTTCGCCGTGACCACCAACTGGGTCATGCCGACAGACCTCCTGCTGGTTTTCGACAACACCACCCGCGTGATCAACAAGTCCGCGACCGGCACTTATTACTACTTCAACAACGGCTGGCGCAAAATCGGACACCCGCCCACCGCCGATTTCAGCAACGACGCCGTCTTTAGCGCCAACTACGGCGTGATCATCCGCAAAGCCGCCACCGGTACCGGCAGCTCCGCCACTTGGGCCAACGCCCCGACCTACTGACTCCCATGAAACATCGCTTCCTCGCCTGTCTCTTGCTCGCGCTTATCGCCACGCGCGCGCACGCCGCTTTCACGATCAACTTGCTCGGCGGCGTCGTCAGCGACTCCTCGGGAACGCCGATGTCGTCCTCCTCCGGCGTACTCGCCCTGGTCGCCAGCACCGCGGGCGCCGACTCGATCTTCACGCAACACATCGCCGGCTCCTCGCTCACCGCCAACAGCTTCCTCGGCGGCGACGATCTCGTGCTCGCGACGTTTACCTCGTTCGGCGACGGTTTCTTTTCTTTCAGCGACTCGCTCAGCTACGAATCGTTCTCCAGCCAGCTCAATGCCGGCGATAGCCTCGCGCTGTATTGGTTCCCCACGTTGTCCGCGGGCGATACCATCCTCCATGGCACCAGCTACGGCATGTTTACCGAAATCTCTTGGGCAATGCCTGCCGACGGCGGCACGGTGACATACAGCTTCACCACGGAATCCGCGGGCGGTGCCCTGCCCGATTCCGCCGGTTTTGCGACCCTCACCGCCGTCCCCGAACCTGCCACGACCGTCGCCTTCCTCGGCGCCGCCGCCGGCGCGTTCGTGATATACCGCCGCAAGCGCCGTTCGGCGTCCCCCCTGCCTGCCACGGCCGCCTGAGCAGTTCAAAACAACCGCCCGCCTTACCAACCGCGCCCCTTATCAGGCGCGGTTTTTTTGTGCCGCGATTGCGCAAATCCTGCATCCACAGGCGCTCTGCAATCCAAAAAGAATACACTCGGGCTTAAGTTCCCGCGAGGGCGGTCGATGAGGACGGGTACTTCATCGCTTAAAACATGACAAAGCCCTTCGTATACTTCCTCCGCCTCCTGGCCCTCGTCAGTTTCATCTCTCTCCCGTTCACGGCGCTCGCCGATGATACCATCTACACCAAGGTCGACGAAAACCCCGTGCCCGTGCGCACGCCGCCGCCCCGCTACCCGGACAGCCTCAAGCGCGAAGGCGTGTCGGGCGTCGTCGCCGTCGCCATCGTGATCGACGAAACCGGCTCCGTCATCAACACGGCCGTCTCCAAGTCCTCGCACCCCGATTTCGAGCGCCCCGCCCTGGAAGCCGTTTCGAAGTGGAAGTTTAAGCCAGCCAAGAAAGACGGCGCAGCCGTGAAGGTCCGCGTCACCCTGCCGCTGCGCTTCAGCATCGAAGATTGATGCGGCGTCCTCCGCCCGCCGCTCCATCACGCCCTTCAAACCCATTTCCACCGCTCCCGTGAAACTGCCATCTCTCACCATCGGCCGCAAAATCTCGTCCGGCTTCGCTCTCGTCATCGTGTTGTTCCTCGCCGTCGCCGGCATCGCGTTCTACGCGCTCGGTGAATCCGGACGCGGCCTCACCAACTTCTCCGACCAGACCGCCGACACCAACATCGCGGCCAATCTCGAGACCGCCATGCTCAACACGCGTATGAGCGTCAACGGCTTCTTGGTGACGAACTCGGAAGAGGACATCGCCGAATACAACCAGGCGCACAAGGCGTTGGAACAAGCCATGGCCCAAGCGGAAGCGTCCATCACCTCGCCCGACCGCGTCGCCGCGCTCGCCGAAGCCAAAAAGCTCCTCGCGCAATACGACGCCTCCTTCAAAAAGACGATCGAGCTCTACAACGAGCGCCAGGCCGAGGTGAACAATATCCTCACCCCGCAGGCCATCGCGATCGGCGATGCGTTGAAAGCCGTCCTCATTTCCGCCCGCCAGAGCGGCGACCAGAACGCCTCGTTCAAAACGTCGAGCGCGCTCCAGTCCTTCTACGAAGCGCTCGCTTCGGTGAACAGCTTCCTGCTCACCCGTCGCGCCGAACTCGCCGATGAAACCCGCGCCTCTTTCCAAGCCATGATCCGCCAGGTTGTGAGCATGGAGAAAGAGCTCAAGGAAGCCGAAGCGCTCGACGCCAGCCTCGCAGACCCCGAGAAGGAAAAGCTCCTCACGTCCATCCAGAAGAACGCCGCCGCTTATCTCGAAGGTTTCGAAAAAGTCGTCGCCCACGCTCAAGCTTACGCCACCGTCATCAACGACGATCTCGAGCGTCTCGCGCCTCTCTTTGCCGAAAAGATCGCCAACGTCCGCGCCTCCCTCCGCGCCGACCAGGATCGCCTGAATGAGGAAATCCGCGCCGCCCAGCAAAAGAACGAATTCTTGGTCATGGTGCTGAGCATCGCCGGCATCATCGCAGCCATCGTCTTCGCGTACATCATCGTCCGCAGCGTCACCCGTCCCATCACAGCCCTCACCGCCCGTCTCGCCATGGGCGCCGAGCAGACCGCCGCCGCCTCCAGCCAAGTCACCTCCGCGAGCCAGACCATGGCCGAAGGTTCTTCCCGCCAGGCCGCCGCGCTCGAAGAAAGCTCCGCCTCCCTCGAAGAGATGGCCGGCATGACCCGCAAGAACGCCGAAAACGCCCAAGCCGCCAAGGCTCTCGCCAATCAAACCCGCCAGGCCGCCGACATCGGCACCGAGGACATGAAAGAGATGAAAGCCGCCATGGCCGCCATCCAAGCCTCGAGCACCGAAATCTCCAAGATCATCAAGACGATCGACGAAATCGCCTTCCAAACCAATCTCCTCGCGCTCAACGCCGCCGTCGAAGCCGCCCGCGCCGGTGAAGCCGGTCTCGGTTTCGCTGTCGTCGCCGACGAAGTCCGCTCGCTCGCTCAACGCAGCGTGCAGGCCGCCCGCGAAACCGCGCAGAAAATCTCCGACTCCACCGCCAAGAGCGAACAAGGCGCCAAGATCTCTGAAAAGGTCGCCAAGAGCCTCGACGATATCACCGCCAAGGCCCGCCAGGTCGACGAACTCATCGCCGAGATCGCCGTCGCCTCCCAGGAACAGAGCCAGGGCATCGATCAAGTTTCCCGCGCCGTCTCCGACATGGACCAGGTCACCCAGGCCAATGCCGCGACCGCCGAAGAAACCAGCGCAGCTGCCAACGAACTCAGCGCGCAGGCCTCCCAGCTCAAGGGCATCATCGCCGAGCTCACTCGCATGGTCAGCAATCACAGCGCCGACGAGGAAAGCAAAGCGGTTAAGAAGACCGCGGAAGCCACCGAGTCCAAGCCCGCTGCACACCACGACGAAACGGCCTCTCACGCCGAAACGTCAAAGCCCGCTCGCGCGGCTGCTCCCGTCGCTGCCAACGCGCCGGCCCGCAACGCCAAGCCTGCTCGCAAGAACGCCGACAACACCGGCGCCTCGGGCAAAAATGCGATCCCCAATCGCAACGGCCACAGCGCTTCGTCCACGCCCGACGACCGCTTTTTCAAGGATGTCTAATCGACATTCAGGTCCCGTCTGAAAAACACCGGCCGCAGCCTCACCGCTGCGGCCTTTTTGTTGCCACCTCGCGCCGCAGCGCCCCGCACTTGCTCCACAGCGCCGCATCCTTTCTGCTCCGCGGCGAATGCAACCCGCGCTCCTCGTCCTCGCCGCCGGCATGGGCTCCCGCTACGGCGGACTTAAACAAATCGATCCCGTCGGTCCTCACGGCGAAACTCTCCTCGACTACTCCGTCTACGACGCGCTCCGCGCAGGTTTCGGCCGCGTCGTCTTTGTGATTCGTCGCGATTTCGAGGCGCTTTTCCGCGAAAAAATCGGTGCCCGCTACGCCGACCGCATCGCGATCGATTACGTTTTCCAATCGCTCGACGCACTTCCGCCCGGCCACAGCATTCCCCCCGGTCGCGAAAAACCTTGGGGCACCGGCCACGCGACGTGGTGCGCACGCGACGCGATCAAGGAACCGTTTGCCGTCATCAACGCCGACGATTTCTACGGCGCCGATTCCTTCCGCAAACTCGCCGGATTTCTCCAACAAGCCCGCCGCGACGAAGCCGCCATGGCCGGTTTCCAACTCGCTCGCACGCTCTCCGAAAACGGCAGCGTCTCGCGCGGTGTGTGCGATGTGGCTCCAGGCAACATTCTCCGCAGCGTCACCGAGCAAAGCGGCATCGAGGCAGCCGATGTCGGCCCCGGAAAAAAATTCTCGGGCGACGCCATCGTCTCGATGAACTGCTGGGGCTTCACACCCGATTTCTTCCCGCTGCTCGACGCACGCTTCCACGACTTCCTCGCTTCGACACCCGCCGACGCCCTCGCCGCCAAGGCCGAGTTTTATCTGCCCGGCGCCGTCTCGCAGCTCATCGCCGAGGACAAACTCCGCGTCCGCGTGCTCACCACCGACAGCGATTGGTTCGGCGTCACCTACCGCGACGACCGCCCGCGCGTCACCACCGCCCTCCAAGCCCTCATCGCCTCCGGCACCTATCCCGAAAAACTCTTCTAACTCAGCACGTCCGACCACTGGTCATCCGTCATTGGTCACTGGTCATTCGCCCTTCGCCATCCGAACCTCCCATGCGTTTCTCCCAACCCGCCGCCGACATCTTCGTTCCCGATGCCCTCGCTCCTGAAGCGGCGTTGGCGCGCGTCACGCATCTGTGCATCGCGGCGCACCAAGACGACATCGAGATCATGGCGCACAGCGGCATCAGCGATTGCCTCGACACCGCCGGCAAATGGTTCGGCGGCGTGGTCGTCACCGATGGCGGTGGAAGTCCACGCAGCGGCGTGTATTCAGATTTTAATGACGAGAAGATGAAGGAGGTTCGCCGCGACGAACAACGCCGCGCCGCCACACTCGGTCGCTACGCGATCCAGATCCAACTCGCCCACTCCAGCGCTTCCGTGAAAGACCCTGCGGTCGCTTCCGTGCGCGACGACCTTTCCGCCATTCTCGCCGGCTGCTCGCCCGAAGTCGTTTATCTCCACAACCCCGCCGACAAACACGACACCCACGTCGCCGTTTTCCTCCGCTGTCTCGAAGCACTCCGCGCCTTGCCCGCCGTAAAACGCCCGCAACGCGTGCTCGGCTGCGAGGTCTGGCGCGATCTCGACTGGCTGTCCGACGCCGAAAAAGTCGCGCTCGATTCCGGCCGACACCCGCAACTCGCCGCCGATCTGCTGCGCGTGTTTGACTCCCAAATCGCCGGCGGCAAACGCTACGATCTCGCCGCGCTCGGACGCCGCCTCGCGCACGCCACGTTTCACACGTCGCACGCCACCGATCGCTACGCCGGCATCACGTGGGCGATGGATCTCACGGCGCTGGTAAACAATCCCTCGCTGCCTCCCATCGACTTCACGCTCGCCGCCATCGATCGTCTCCGCGCCGACATCGCCTCGCGTCTCGCGCGTTTTCAGTAACGCCTGCGAAACGGTCGCCGCTGAAATACGGCAGGCCGCGTGTTCCGCCAGGCACGCCGCCTCCGTCGGCACCGCCTCACTGCCATTTTGTTAGAACGCCGCTGCGGGCGACGTTCCCGCAAACATTGGTTTTGAAGGGATTTTCCGTCGCGCGGGGTTTATGTTCTCAAGCGCCTTCCGCGCGTGCTCCACCCCGCATCGCCATGAATCCCCCGCCCGATCCGCTCGATTCCCTGCTCGCGCAATGGGAACAACACACGCCGGCTCATCGCCCGCTCGCACCAGAGGTCTGGCGTCGACTCGTCGACGATGCCCCGCCCACCACGCCTTCCGTTTGGGATCGTCTGCACACTGTTTTCGCGCGCCCGTCGTTCGCCGTCGCGTTCGTGAGCGCCTGCGTGCTGCTCGGCCTCTTTCTCGCGGAGGTACGCCGTTCGCGCATTCACGAAGACTACAATCGTGAGCTCATGCAGAGTTATCTGCGCCTGATCGATCCGCTCCTGGAAGCGGCCGACACCACCGCGCCTTCACCCGAAACCGCCGCCCGCACATGAAACCCACCGCGTGGATTCTTCTGCTCGGCCTCATCGCCGGCACCGCCGCTCATTTCGGGTGGCTCGCGTGGACAACACCTTCCCGCATGCCGCAGGGCACCGACGCCCATCTCGCCTGGCTGCGCGACGGCCTCGGCCTCACCGACGCGCAATTCGAGCGTATCCAAGCTTTGCATACAAACTCCGCCCCACAGCTCAAAGCGCTCGCCGCTCGCGTCGAACAAATGCGCGCCGAACTCGCCGCTTTCGAGCAAACGCGGCGCACGGAAGACCGCATCGATTTCCTCGAGTTCGCCCGTTTCGTCGAACAACGCCGTCGCCTCGGACGCGAATGCGCGCGCTCCACCGAACGCCTCGTCGCCGCCACCGCGGAAGTGCTCACGCCTGCGCAACGCGCGCGCTACTTCGACCTTCTCGAACCCGCTCTCAAGCGTCGCCCCGATCCTTCGAGTTGATGCTTCCGCGTTACCCCCGTGAACCCCGATACCAGCACCGATCTGCGAGACTGGCATGCGCTGCGCGGAGGCGACGATTCCGCGCTGGATCGTCTCATCGCTCGCTGGGAACGTCCGCTTTTCAATTTCGCGTGGCGCTATCTGCGCAACTCGACCGACGCCCGCGAACTCGCCGCCGAGGTGTTTGTGCGACTGTATCAACATCGCGATCGGCTCGCGCCCGATTCGCATATTCGCAGCTGGCTCTTCACCACGCTCGCGAATCTCTGCCGCAATCGTCACCGCTGGCGCGAACGTCATCCCGCGCTTTCGCTCGATGAAATGCTCGGACCGGAACCCGCTGTCGATATGCCCGCGCCCGATCGTATCCTCGAAAACAACGAGCGGCTCCAAGCGCTCGCCGCCGCGCTCGATCGTCTGCCGCACGATTTGAAAACCGCGCTCCTGCTTCATCACTACGAGCGACTCAGCTATCGCGAGATCGCCGCCGCGGCCGGTTGCTCCGAGCGCGGTGTGGAGACGCGCCTTTATCGCGCCCGCCAGCGTCTGCGCGAAGAGCTCGGCGCGTTTATTGACGAAGCGCCCGCAGGTGGCCTCCGATAACACAAACTTTTTTCGCGCGATGAAAAAGCTGTAGTTGAAAAACAACTACAGCTCACAATCCGACCCCATATCCGCGATCACTGCTGCGTCTGCTCTTCCGGCTGAAACGAGATCACTTGCTGGCAATGCACGAGCACCGGACGTCCGCGTCGCAGCGGCGGGTCAAATCGCCACTCTGACACCGCGGCCGCAGCCGCCGCACCCAGAAGGGGGTGATCGGACGCCACGATCGACGGCATGCGCACCGTACCGGTTTCATCGATATAGAAATCGACCGTCGCATTGCCCCGCACCCCTTGGTCGATCCATTCGCGCGGATAAATGGGCGGCGTTACATGCAGCGGCGTAGGAATCGCATCAAGCGAGCGAACGCCATGCGGCTTGTACACATAGACCTCACCAAACAACTCGCGCGTCGGCAGCGACGGGCCGGTCCGCTCCACCACCAAAATGCCGGATACTTCGAAACGCATTAAGATGTCGTGCACCGAACCTACCGGCTCGTCGTTGAGACGCGCCGGCTCGAACGTCCACTTGGGGATCGCACGCAATGCCGACTGCAAAAACGCTTCATGCGTATACGCGATCGGCAGCACGTCCACGAGCTTGCCCGTCGAATCGACATTCAACAACACGCGCACTTCGCCCTGACTCACCCCTTCGCGAAGCATCGTCACCGGATAGATCACGTTTTCCATGCGATGGATTTTTCCGGGCACCGCCGGCGCGCCAAAGGTCTGCTTTTCGTTTGCCCGCATCGCCGTGGCACACACGCAGGCCATCAACGAAATCGTCACAGAAATGATTTTCATGGGATAACTGGGTTTCCTCTCAAAACCCCGCCAGCGGCGAAATCCCTTCACCAATCTGCGCAAGGGCGCACTTGCTCCGGCGCGCACGGATCGCAGCATGCCGGCCATGCTTTCCCGCGCCTCGCTTCTCGCGGTACTCGCGATTCTGCCGACGTTTGGTTCCGTCGTTTACGCCCAGCCCTCCCCCGCCGTTTCCACGGCGTCCATCGAGAGCGACGTTGAAACTATCGCCCGCCTCCAAGCCCGCCGCTACGAGATCTGGGCTTCACGCATCGACTCGCAACTGACCGGAGAAGACCGCGAGCAACTGTCGCGTGACGCGGAGGAGATCCGCGCAATTGAACAAAAATATTCCCGGCCAGGCAGCGCTTCCGCCGGCCAGGCGATCGATCTGCGCAACCGTGCACGGCAACGCCTCACCGCCACCGCCGGGCCCGCGTGGAACCGGCTCCTGCTGGAGCGGTTCCCCTCCGTCGAACGCGTGGCCGCCGATTTTCCGCCCGGACCGCGCCGGGCTGCTGCGTATTCAGTTCTCCACTACACCTTCGCGCTCGGCAGCACCTTGCGGCCGCCGCGAACACCGGAATTGACCGCCCGCGATGAGGCGTACGACAGGGCGGGAGTCGCCGCACTCGGCACGTCCGCAAAAGATCAGGCGGAGTTTTCCCGGTTGATTCAGGACGCGGCTTTCAAACGCGAAGTGCTGGGACGTTACGTGCCTCTGCTTGCCTCGTTCGTTCGCGACGAGCCCGGACAATCCCACACCACCGAAAAATACCCTTGGCTCCACAAGCCCGTCTTTATCCTCGGCAATGGCGAGGACGCCATCCTCGTGATCCACGTGGTCGGTGTCGTGGCGTCCCTCGCGGGCATCGTTGGATTTTTCGTGATTCCCGTTCGACGGATGCGACGCGCGGGGCGGCGCCATAACCGCGCGGGCGAGGAATTTTCCCGCAGCGTCTCCGATCCCTATCAACTGCCCGAAGCCATGCGCCTCGCGTCGCTGCCCGGCGGTGCACGCATCGCGTTATCGGTCACGAGCGGCGTGGTCATTGATAAGGAAGCCTGGGTGGAGCAAACCGTGGTGACGACGACCCGGCCCGCCACGCAGAACGAAGCGCCATCAACATCCACCCAAGTCCACTCGGTGAGGAAAGATCGTTTATGGCTGCTCACGACCGCGGGCAAGGAGGAGACGTGGACCATCACGGGCGACGTCTTCCCGGCGAGGCCAGGGCAGGCGGTGAGTTTTGTCAGCGCCGTGCTGCGCAGGGAGCAGACTCTCGCCCTCGCGTACAACCACGCCACGGGAACAGTTTTTGAGAAGAAATGGGTCGCCGAAGCGCACCGTCGCTTCTGGAGCACGTTTTTCCTCACAGCGCTTTGGTGCGGCGTTTGTGTCGTTGTCACGCACTGGGCGTTTCGCTCGGGCGGTCTTCCGATGCCTGTCATCGGCGCCGAGGCCGGCGCCCTCGTATTTTTGTTGATCTACCTGGGGATCGTGCGCGCGTGGATCGTGGGCGGGCGAAGCCGCGCCTGGCGCAAATATCACCGCCCGCAAGTCCTCGCGTGGCTGGAGAAACAAGGTCCTGTCATCCTCGCTTCGGCTGGCGGCGTTCGCCCCGGCGGCGGCGCCGTGCAGCCCGCGGATTGACCGGGAAACCCGCCTGTCACGAACGCCGCATATTCAGAATCTGGATACAAAAAACCCTCCGTGGATCCGGAGGGTTTTTTATGGAACGAGGCGACAGGTTGCCGCTCGATCGAAACGGTCAGATGACCGGCGGATGCTGCGGCGCTGGCGATTTCTGCTTCAGCTCCTCCGCAAGCTCGGTGACATCCTTGTGATGCCCCGCGACCACTTTTTCCGGCACCTGGACATTGGCCGCGTTGACGGTCGCCACGGCGATCGCGGCGGCGGCGGGCAACACCTTCTTGAACGGCGAAAGCTCGGGATGCACATGCGCGGCTTTTTGCGCGGCAGCGATCGAGGCGGCGTGTTCGGCGCGCATGCCTTCTTCGAGCACGGACTGCGGCACGTCTTTGAGACCCCAGATGAGACCGGTCCACGAGAGGAATTTCAGGCCGTAGTAGGTCGGATCGATTTCCCACCAATAGAAGCCATTGCGCGTGCTGCTTTGATAGCGGTGGTGGTTGTTATGCCAGCCTTCGCCGAGACAAATGATCGCGAGGATGAAACTATTGCGGGAATCGTCTTCGGTCTTGAAGCGGCGTTTGCCCATCAAGTGCGCCATCGAGTTGATGCACGAAGTGCCGTGGAAAAGCGCGGTGGTGCTGATAAAGAAACCCCAGACGAGCATCTGCCAGCCGTTGGTGCCAAGGCCCGGCGCGTAACGCTCGAGCAATGCACCGAGACCAAACATCGACGCGGCGTAAAGCAGCGGCACGACGAGGTCGAAGCGGTTGAGCCAGACGAGCTCGGGGAACTTCGCGAGATCTTTGACCTTCGAGTAATCGGTCGGGAAATTGCGACGGCTGGTGATCCAGCCGATGTGCGACCACCAGAAACCGTGGACGTGCGGTGAGTGCGCATCTTCTTCCTCGTCGGAATGCTGGTGATGATGACGGTGATGATACGCCCACCAAAGACCGCCGCGCTGCACCGTCGTGCCGCCCCAAAGCGCGAGGAAGAACTGACCCGCACGGCTCGTATTGTAGGTCTTGTGAGAGAAATAACGATGGTAGATTCCCGTCACCGCGAACATGCGGATGAAGTAGAGAAACACCGCCGCCCAGGCGGCAAACGCGCTCACGCCCACCCACAGCACGCCGAAGCAGCCGAGGTGAAGAATGACAAACGGCATCACGCGCACCCAGTCGACCTTGTCGGGCTCGTTGCGCATTTTTTCAGCCCCTTCGGGGCAATAATCGGAATCTATCCACTGAACGATGGCCGTAGACATACGGCGCAACAGGGACGGACGTTGGGAGGAAGAATGATCAGACACAGAAATAAAAGGAGGCGGAAGGAACGATACACCGCGGGCATGCGCAAGCAGCGTTTCGGTGGAAAAACGATCTAAGATCGTAAACGGTGGGTTGTGGTTGGTGTGAGAGAACGTTGATCACGAAACACCAAACCAAGCAGCAAACCCGGCGGGCAAATCGCACCGCAGCCACGCAAGTTTCGGAACTCGCGTGAAAGAGATAGGGATCAAAACAGGCGGACCATGCGCGCATTCGCGAGGCGCAGCAAGCGGATTCATTGCATCTCCAAGATCGCGCGGCCGCACCGCGGGTCTCTCCGCTTGCCTCGTCTGTCGCGCCGCGCTTGCTTCCCGTGCGCATGAGCGCCCCGCATCCTGCTCCCCCAGCCGCGTTTCCACCGGTGAAGCGCCGCGAGATCTTTGGCTGGTGCTGCTTCGATTTCGCCAATTCCGCGTTCACCACGATCATCATCACGGTGATTTATGCGCGATTTTTTATCGGTGAAGTCGCGCAAAACGATCCTTCCGCCCCCGCTTGGTGGGGCCGCGCACTGGCCGCGTCGCAGGTCATCGTCATCCTCAGTTCGCCGCTCATCGGCGCCGTGGCCGATGCGAAAGCGGGCAAGAAACGGTTTCTCATGATGACCGCGGTGCTGTGCTCGCTCGCGACCATCGGACTTTGTTTCGCCGGGCCCGGCGATGTGTGGCTCGCGCTCGCGTTGGTCGCCGTCGCCAACATCGCGTTTTCGTTGAGCGAAAATCTCTGCGCTTCGTTTCTCCCTGAAATCAGCACACCGGAAAATGCCGGCCGCATCTCGTCGTATGGCTGGGGCTTTGGTTACTGCGGCGGACTGCTCAGTCTGGTGCTCGCGTTGGTGATGGTGAAAAATGACATCGCGGTCACATGGACCTTTGCGATGACGGGCGGCTTCTTCCTGCTGGCGAGCTTGCCGACGTTGCTTTTGTTGCGCGAGCGCGCCGTGCCGCGACCGCTGGCAAGCGGAGAAAGCTACTGGCGCGTGGGCTGGCGCTCGAATCTCGCCTTGCTGCGCGAGCTGCCGCAGCACCGCACGCTGTTCGTGTTTTTCATCGCGATGACGTTCTTCATCGCGGGTCTCGTCGCCGTGGTCTCGTTCTCATCGGTCGTCGCCGATCGCGTGCTCAACATGAGCATGAACGAAACGCTGCTGTTGTTTGTGCTGCTTCAAGTCGCCGGCGTGATCGGTGCGTTTGGCTTCGGCGTCATCCAAGATCGCCTCGGTTCAAAACCGGCGCTGGGGACCGCACTCGTGTTATGGGTGATCGTCTGCGTGTGGGTCGCGTGGTGCCGATCGAAGACCGAGTTTGTCGCGATCAGCGTCGTCGCAGGCCTCGCGCTCGGCTCGTTGCAATCGGCGGGGCGCGCCGTCGTGTCGATGCTCACACCGGCGGGACGCAGCGGTGAGTTTTTCGGCTGCTGGGGATTTTTCGGCAAAATCGCCGCGCTGATCGGGCCGCTGACATTCGGCGAAATCGCCGCGCTCTGGGGTTATCGTGCCGCATCGCTCGCGACCGCTGGTTTTTTCCTCATCGGTCTCGCCATCGTGCTCACGCTCGACCTGCGCAGATGCACGCTGGTCGCGGAGGCCGGCCATTGACGGCGCTCCCAAGAAAGCGCGGAAGCGCCGTCGTTACCCAGTAGTCAGGCCGCCCCTCCTTACGACGCGGCCTGAAAAAAGAACCACCCCGTCGCGAACTCAGCCGCTGATGGTGTCCACGTTGTTGGCGAGATTGCGGTAGTTGATGTACTCGCGCGGATTAGTGCCGTTGAGGAATTCTTCGACGTTGGTGTAGCCATCGCCATCGGCGTCGAGCGCACCGTCGGAGGCATCGCTCGGATTAAAGCCGTACTGGCGCTCCCACTCGTCGGGCATGCCATCGCCATCGGTATCGACGGGAACCTGACTGGGATCGTATTTGAGTTCCGGATACCCACCGACCTCGGCCGGATCTTTGATGATGCCATTACCCACCGAGACTTGACCGGTGCGAACCATCTCGACCACACGTGCATCGACCGCATCGCGCTTGGGCAACGTGGCGCCGACTTTGGCGAGAACGGATTCGAACGCTTTCTCGGCGGTTTCCTGCGGAATCGGCCACGCTTCGAAGGGTGTATTCACGCGGGCAATACGCTCGGGCCCGCGCATGCCCTTCCAATTGTTGGCGGTCACCTCCGGATGACCGTGCACGATGTTGCCGGCGACGTACCACTTGCCGGGACGATTCGCTTCCTTCGGATACCAATCGCCTTCCTTCCACGCGCTGCCGGGCGAGTACATGCTGCGCTGTTCGATGCGCGCGATCGTGCTGACCATGTCGGCGTTGGTCGCGGGACCGGGACGAAAGTAATTGTTGATGATGTTAATCAACGATGTCTCGTCGCCGCCATCGATCGTGCGATGACGCCAGTTGAAGATGACGTTGTTGCGAAAATCGAACGCGCCGGACATGCCGATCGAGGGATTTCTCGCCGTGTTGCTGGCGAAGAGATTGTGGTGGAAGGTCGAGTCGCGACCACCCCATGTGCCGCCGAACGCGTGGTGTTTTCCATCGAGCGCCTCGCTGGAAATGCTCCACTGAATCGTCAGACTGTGCGTGGGCATCTTGATGTCGGGCCCTTCGGGCATCTTCATCATGTAGCGATAGAGCGAGAGGTTTTCGTCCATGCCCCAGCTCGTGGAGCAGTGATCGATGATGATCTGCCCCTCGGGATTTCCGCCGATGTTGTCGGAGCCTTGACCGCCTTGCGGATTGCCGCGGCGCACGCGTAGGTGGCGGATGATAACGTTGCGCGTGTTGATGTTCAGCGATTGGCCCGCGATGCAGATGCCGTCGCCGGGCGCCGATTGACCCGCGATGGTGATGTCGGGATGGTTAATATTGAGATTCGATTCGAGCTGAATCGTACCCGCGACGCGAAACACGACGATGCGCGGACCAGGCGTTTCGAGCGCCGCGCGCAACGAGCCCGGACCAGAGTCGTTCAAATTCGTCACCGCGATCACCTGACCGCCGCGACCACCCGTGGTGAACATGCCACCGCCCCAGGCGCCAGGAAACGCCGGGATGCCCGTCGGCGGCATGCGCGGCGGATGCGGAGGGATTTGTCCGCGTTCGGGTTCGCCTGATGCGGTGCCAGCAAGGGCAAGCAAAGCGGCGAGTGCGGCAGACGTGCGGAGTCGGGAAGCGGGTATTTTCATGGCGGCTAAGAGAGAACTGCGATGGCCGCGCAAAATCGCGCGGAGAAGCAGCTAACTTAGCCGTGTGAACATTAGCCGAAGATTACCCGGCGGTGCGTTTGAGGAAGTGGTGCGTAAGTAGGCTGGGCGATACACGAGGAGCACCTGTGATGCTCCCTCAAATAGACGTCAAAGACGACGGGATGACCTGACAACGCGTCCTGCAGCAGCCCCCCTTTTCGCAGGAAACGCCTCCATGGATCGTCAGTCGGAATAATTTTATTATATTTATTCTTAGCTAGGGAAAGGCGCCACGGATCGTTTCTGTAATATCATCGTACGGCCACCTCCTGTTCGCCCCATTCACACACCGTGCGAAAATGCTTTCCGACATCGTCCGCTCATGGAAAGTAAAGTCACGACTCTCGTCACGGTAGCGAGAAACACGCGCACATGCAGCGATGTTCACGCTTTTTCCCCTCGATGTTATGACGATGGCGTGAGGCGCGGCTCTTCCGCCGGCTTCGGCAGGCTCGCGCTCAGCGGATACACCAACTGAAAACACGCGCCGCCCGTCGGATCGTTACGCGCGACGAGTTCGCCGCCAGTTTTCACCACTTGATCGCGTGTGATATAGAGCCCGAGACCGAAACCGTCTTCCTTCGTCGAAACAAACGGGCGGAAAAGCTTCTGCAAAACCACCGGCGAGATGCCGGGGCCGGTATCGCGAATGGAAATCTCGCATTTCTCTGCGGCAACCGATGTCGCTACAAACAGGATACGCGGGCCTTTGCGCATCGACGACATCGCCTGGATGGCGTTGAGCGTGAGATTGAGCAGCGCCTGTTTCAGCACCTGCGGATCGCCGCGGAGCAGCGGATCGTGCGCATCGAAATCCGAAACGATCTGCACCTGACACGCGCCCGCTTTGGGCTGCACGAGCGTGAGCACTTCGCGAATGATCGGCGCGGGCGTGAAGTCGCGCACATGGTAACTTTCCGTGCGACCGAGGCGGAGAAACTCCGAGAGCGTCGCTTCGACGCGCGCGAGCTCGCTGGGAATCACTTCGAAGTATTGCGCGCGAAACGACGGGTCTTCGTAGCGCGCGGGCAGCATCTTGAAGAAGAGGCGCAGCGCCGCGAGCGGTTGCTTGATCTCGTGCACCACGCTCGCGCTGATCAATCCCAGCGCCATCATCTGCCCTGCATGTTGCGCCTGCGTGCTCGCTTCGATCGTGGTCAACGCGATCGCCGCGGATTCCACCATCAGGCTCAGACATTCGATCTCGTAGAAAGTGTACGCGGGCGTCGTGCGGCGGCGTCCAAGCGCGACCACGATGTTAAGATGTTGCTCCGAGCGCGGCCCGATCATGAGCAACGACACCGGACGATCGTCGATCCACTTGAGCGTCTCGCGATCGTGCGATGACAGCGAAGTGAGATCCATCGTGTCGCGCGCGAGCCAACCGGCGCGATTGATGCGATGCCACGCCAGGCCCCGATTGTGGAGTCTGTATCCATCGCGTTCATACACGCCGCGGCCGACTTCGGTGAGGATCAACGCGTCGTCGGTGTTCGTGTATTCGGCGATGAGTCGCTCGAGCTTGAGGATCGCGTCTTCCTGGGTGATCGGCGAGCGCGCCACTTCATTGGCTTCGCGCTGGAAGCCCGCGATCGAGCGGTAGAGCAGCGCGTTGTGTTTCGCCAGGAAGAACTGCGTGATGTAGTTCACCAGCGCGGCCGCCACGATACTCGCGATGATCGTCGCCGCGGCCTCGTTCACACCATAGGCCTTCAAGCTCCACGCGACGCAGAAGAACACGATCGACGCACCGAGGATGATGCACACGGTCCGCAGGATCAGCGAGATCAGCACACGCGCGTCGTACACACCACGCGCCAGCAATACCCATGTGAGTCGCGAAGCATACAGGATCGCGACCAGGCCAAACTTCGGCGGCGGCAATGGATCGCCCGTATGATGAAACGCCAGGAATGCGCTGATGATCGCCACCGCGCCCGAAGCAAATGTCACCGCGATGTCCATCTCGGCACGGCTGCCTGGCCGCAGCTCTTTGCGGGCGCGCCAGCCGGAGATGGCGATCACCGCCATTTCGGCCGCGATAGCCAGGTGCTGCCAGAACCATCCCGGCCCGTAATCCGGCACCGCCGGCGCGGAATCGTAGCGAATGAACCAATCCGTCGCCGTCGCCGCGCACAACACCAGCGCCAGAAAAATCCAGATGAGATTGCGCCGGGCGATGGTTTTGAAACGCGCACGTGGATCGATGATGAACTCGCGCACGACGACCAACGTCGGTGCGAGCAACGCCGCGACCGCCGCCCCGATGCGCAGGTGCATGATCGCGTTTTCGCCACCGCGCGTGATGAAGCCGTAGTTGATCGTCCAGATACCGCCCGCCAACACCAGCAAGCTGAACGCACGATTGGACGCGCGCAGCTTGTTCGCGCGAAAGATAACCGCGGCGATCGCGATAAAGAGCCCGCCGCAGATGTTCAGCAGATAATTAACGATCAGCTCGTCGAAGGCGTCCATGAGGCCGGGCGAATCTCGCCATCGGGTCGCGTCTGCAGGAAGCCTTTTTCAATGCAGTAATGCACCAGATCCGGCAGGGTCTTGAGCTGCAGCTTGCGCATGATGCTTTCGCGATGTTTGCGCACCGTATCCGGAGCCAGACCTTTCGACGCGGCGAGCTCCGCGTCCGATCGGCCCATGCCGAGCAGTGGCAGCAACTCGTGCTCGCGATCGCTCAACACTTTGCTGAACGCCTGGCTGTCCTGCGCCGTGTGACGCGCGACCTCGCGCACTAGGGGCGTGAAATACGGCAGGTCGCGATTGAGCACGCTGTCGAGCGCCGCCTGGATGAAATCGGGATCGGCGTTCTTATCCACGTAACCGTGCAATCCGCTCTGGCGCACCCGGAAGATCGTGTATTCGGTGCATTCCGCCGAAAGGATGATGATCTTCATGCGCGGGATTTTTTTCCGAATCTCCAACGCGAGTGAGATACCATCGTTGTCGGGAAGATTGATATCCACCAACAACGCCTCAGGATGCGTCTCATCAAGCCCCTCCAAAGCCGATTTCGCATCCCGCGCCGACAAGACAACATCATAGCCGAAACGGTGACGGCAAAGGTCGGTCAAAAGGTTCAGAACCAATGCTTGGTCCTCAACGATACCAATGCGGGATAGGGTCGCCATGTTGCGAGACGTTAGCGATTCCCGTCCGTACGGAAAGCCGATAACACGCAATTTACTGTCAAGCTTTCGTGGGCATCATTTCCCCTCAAACGCAGGCTCGCCCCCCCCTGCGCTTCTCGTTTGCCTCCCGCTCCCCCGAATAAAACCCCACGCGTTTCCTCGCGCTCATCGATCCTTTTCCCCTCATGTCCGTCTCCCTAAACACACCTGAAATCCGTCCGTTCAAGAAGCTCATGGCTGCGAATCGCAGCGAAATCGCTGTGCGCATTTTCCGCGCCGGCACCGAGCTCGGCCTGCGTACTGTCGCTGTCTTCGCGCAAGAAGATCGTTTCTGCATTCACCGCTATAAAGCCGACGAGGCATACGAGGTCGGCCAAGGCAAAGGCCCCGTCGCCGCGTATCTGGATATTCCGAGCGTCATCTCGATCGCCCGCGAGAAAGGCGTCGATGCGATCCATCCCGGCTACGGTTTCCTCTCGGAAAATGCCGAGTTCGCCCGCGCATGCGAAGCGGCCGGCATCACGTTCGTGGGTCCGCGTCCCGAGCTGCTCGAAATGATGGGCGACAAAACCGCCGCGCGGTCCGTAGCGATCGACATCGGCGTGCCCGTGCTCCCCGGCACCGACGAGCCGGTGAGCGATCGCGCCAAAGCGCTCAAGATTGCGAAGTCCATCGGTTTCCCGCTCATCATCAAAGCGGCCTTCGGCGGCGGCGGCCGCGGTATGCGTGTTGTGCATAAGGCGTCGGAACTTTCTTCGCTGCTCGACGAAGCTCAGGCCGAGGCCGGACGCGCGTTCGGCAATCCCGCTGTTTTCCTCGAGAAATACATTCCCAACGCGAAACACATCGAGGTTCAGATCCTCGGCGACAAATACGGCAACGTCATCCATCTCCACGAGCGCGACTGCTCCGTGCAACGTCGTCACCAAAAGGTCATCGAAGTCGCTCCGAGTTACGGGTTGCCGCCTGCGGTGATCAGCGAGCTTTGCGAAGCCGCCGCGAAGATGGCGCGCGCCATCAAGTACGACAACGCCGGCACGATCGAATTCCTCTACGATCTCGACCGACACGAGTGGTTCTTCATCGAGATGAACCCGCGTATCCAAGTTGAACATACAGTCACCGAGGTCATCACCGGTCTCGATCTGGTGCGCGCGCAGATCCTCATCGCGCAGGGTCATTCGCTTCACTCGCCCGAGGTCGGCATGCCCGCGCAGGCCGATGTGCCGCGCAACGGCTTCGCGATCCAGTGCCGCATCACCACCGAGGATCCGGAAAACAAATTCATGCCCGACTACGGCCGCATCCTCGCGTACCGTTCGCCCGGCGGTTTCGGCGTTCGTCTCGACGGCGGCATGGGCCTCGCGGGTGCGATCATCACACCGTTCTACGACTCGATGCTGGTGAAACTCATCACCAGCGGACAATCGTACGAAGTCGCGCTGCAACGCACCGAACGCGCGCTCTCGGAGTTCCGCATCCGCGGCGTGAAGACGAACATCCCGTTCCTCGAAAACGTCGTCTCGCATCCCACGTTTCTCTCGGGCCTCGCGACCACGCGCCTGATCGATACGACGCCCGAACTCTTCACCTTCAAGCCTCGCCGCGATCGCGCGACCAAGCTCCTCAACTTCCTCGGCAACGTCACCGTCAACGGCAACCCGCACGCCAAAGGGTTTCGTCCCGAAAAACCGTTTCAGCCCGCCGTGCCGCCCGCGTTCGATCACAACGCGCCGCCGCCCGACGGCACGCGTCAGTTGTTACTGAAACTCGGACCGAAAAAATTCGCCGAGTGGACGCTGCGCCAAAAACGCCTGCTCATCACCGACACGACGTTCCGCGACGCGCATCAATCGCTGATGGCCACGCGTGTGCGCAGCTACGACATGCTCGCCGCCGCCGGCGCGGTCGCGCGTCGCACGCCGGATTTATTTTCGCTCGAGATGTGGGGAGGCGCGACGTTCGACACGACGATGCGTTTCCTCGGCGAAGATCCGTGGGAACGTCTTCGCCAGCTCCGCGCGCGCATTCCGAACATTTGTTTCCAAATGCTTTTCCGCGGCGCCAACGCCGTCGGCTATACCAACTATCCCGACCACATCGTCGCCGGTTTCGTGAAGCACGCCGCCGCGAGCGGCATGGATATTTTCCGCATCTTCGATTCGCTGAATTATCTGCCGAATGTCCGCGTCGCCATGGAGGCCGTGCAGGAAACGCACGCCGTGTGCGAAGCCGCGATCTGCTACACTGGCGACATCCTCGACGAGCGCCGCGACAAGTTCTCGCTTCAATACTACGTGCGTCTCGCGAAGGAGCTCGCCCGCATGGGCGCGCACATCCTCGCGATCAAAGACATGGCGGGGCTGTGTCGTCCGTACGCTGCGCACAAACTCGTCAAAACGCTTAAGGAAGAGGTCGGCCTTCCCGTGCATTTCCACACGCACGACACCAGCGGCATCGCTTCGGCTTCCGTTCTTCGCGCGAGCGACGCCGGCGTGGATGTCGTCGATCTCGCGCTCGCCTCGATGAGCGGCAGCACGTCGCAGCCCAACCTCAATTCCATCGTCGCCGCGCTCCAGCACACGCCGCGCGACACGCAGCTCGACCTCGATGCGCTCAACACGTTCTCCGACTATTGGGAGCACGTGCGTGAGTTTTACCGGCCGTTCGACACCGCGCCCAAAACCGGCAGCGCCGAAGTGTATCTCCACGAGATGCCCGGCGGTCAGTACACGAACCTCAAGGAGCAAGCCGCCGCCATGGGCGTCTCGCACCGCTGGCCGGAAATCGCGCGCATCTACGCCGAGGTGAACGCGCTCTTCGGCGACATCGTGAAGGTCACGCCTTCCTCGAAAGTCGTCGGCGACATGGCGCTCTTCCTCTTCACCAAGGGCATCAAACCCGCCGATGTTCCGAAACTCGAACCCGGCTCCACGCCTTTCCCCGAAAGCGTCATCGACATGCTCACGGGCGGACTCGGCTGGCCCGAAGGCGGTTGGCCCGAAGAGGTCAGCCGCGCGATCCTCGGCGAAAAACGTCACAAGGAAGCCCGCGAAAAATACATAGCGTCGCTCAAGAAAAAACCTGCGAAGGCCACCGCCGCCGACAGCGCTGCGAGCCTGCAAAAGCTCCGCGCCGAGCTCGCGGAAAAACTCAAACAAGAGCCGACCGACGACGATCTGTATTCGCACTTGATGTATCCGCAGGTCTTCGCCGACTTCGCGAAACAGCGCCGCGAGTTTTCCGATCTCAGCGTGCTGCCCACGCCCGCGTTTTTCTACGGCCTCAAACCCGGTGAAGAAATCACGGTCGAGATCGAGGAAGGCAAAGTTCTCATCATCCGCCTCATCAGCATCGGCGCGCCCGACAAAGACGGGCGTCGCGCGCTCAGCTACGAACTCAACGGCATGGCGCGCGAAGCGTTCATCACCGACAAGGGCGTCGCGCCAAAAACCAAGTCGCGTCCGAAAGCCGATCTCGCCGATCCGCGCCAGGTCGCCGCGCCGATTCCCGGCCTCATCGCTTCGATGTCCGCCTCCGTCGGCGCCAAAGTCACGAAGGGCGAAAAGCTCTTCATGATGGAAGCGATGAAAATGCAGACAACCGTCTTCGCCCCCACCGATGGCGTCGTCGCCGAAGTGCTCGCTTCCGTCGGCGACACCGTCGAGACGAAGGATCTGGTCGTGAAACTCCGCGCGTAACGCGAAACACGAAACGGCTTCGTCCCTCCCGGCTTCCCGCCCTGCGCGTCACCGACCGCAGGGCGTTTTGTTTGGGAAACGAGAACGCCGACGAGCTCATCTGCTTTTCATCAGCGCAACCGGACGCCGCGCATTCATTCGGGCCTCTCCGTTAGGATCGCCACGCGCGGCGGATTCGTTTGGTTCGCGCGATCGTATCGTGACTTTTTCGCCGCCCCACTCGCCCGAAGTTTCCGTGCCCGCGCGCTCGTTTTGGCAGCGTCGCGTGCTCGATCCTATTCGCGCGCAGTTGGTGCAGGGCATCACGCCGCAAAAAATCGCCCTCACGTTCGCGGTCGGCGGCGCCTGCGCGTTGTTCCCGATCTTTGGCACGACTACGTTGCTCTGCATCGCGGCGGGCATCGTGCTGAAACTGAACCAGCCGCTTATCCACCTCATCAACCAACTGCTCTGGCCGGCACACATTCCGGTCATGTATCTGTGCATCCGGCTCGGCGAATCCCTCTTTCGCGCACCGCGACTCAGCTTCGATCTGCACGCGCTGTCGGTTTTGTTTCGCGAACAACCACGACAGTTCTTCGAGCAATTCGGCCTCACCGCGGTGCACGCGGTCGTGGGTTGGTGCGTGCTGGCGCCGCCGTTTATCGTTCTGGTTTACGCCATCGCACTTCCCATCACGCGACGATTTGCGCGCAAGCGAAGCGCGTGACCGCGCCTTCGTTGCCCAACAAAAAAGGCCGGTGGTTAGCCGGCCTTTCGCACACACGGCGACTCATGTCGCCAGGCAGGATGTCAGGATTTCTTTCGTTGCTTCGGGAATTCGCGGCGCAGCCAATTATCGAGCAGCGCTTTTTCGTAGCGAAGCGAGTCGTTGTTCGGGATCGGCGTCGTCGTGAGCATGAAGCTCGTGTCGCGCAGGCTTTCCTCGCCTTCCTTGACCACCGCGCCGCTGGCGTCGGTGAGTTTGTAGGAGAGATTGATGCGAGGGGGGTAAATTTCTTTCACCACACGCACATCTTGAAACTGCGCGCCGCGCCACGGTTCGAAATCACCCGCCATGTCCACATCGGTGATGTTGATGGTCAACTTGGAGCCTTCGGGAACCTGCTGCGGCACGCGTTCCTGCAGATACTCTTTCAACAGACGCAGGTAATCATCCCGCGCCCGCTCGGACGCCATCATGGCGTCCTTCACATCGGTGAACTTTTCAGGATTGGTGTAGATCACTTCGACACGCTGATCCGCTTGGGAATCGGCGGCGCCTGCCGTCGAGACGAGCCCGACAGCCATCGCCAGAATGGCGGTATGGAAGATGATTCTGGTTTTCATGGAGAGAGGGGGTACGACCAAAGGTAATCGGGAAATGTTTCATCGCAATTCGCAGTTGCCAAACAAGCCGCGCGGAAAAGCGAACCTCAGCTTTCATCGGCGCTCTTTCGCGGTATGTTACCGGGCTTTTTCGCCGAACATGCTCCCCAACTTCCTCCAGCTTTTGCGCGGTACTCCCGACAGCGAATACGAACAAGCCTTCATCAAGGAAGTTTCCGTCCGCGAAAAACTTCCACGCAATCCGCGCACGGAGCGTGTCATCGCGCTTTGCTGGGTGCTCGTGGGCATCAAATCGGTGCTGATCTGGTGGGCCTGCCTGCGCTACCCCGTGCCGATTCATCCGCTTTGGATCATTTTGCCCACGCTGGCCTTCGCGCTGTTATGCACGGCGATCTATTTCTCCCGACGACTCTGACCGCGACCGCCGCGATCGCGGAAGAACGCAGGCTCTTCGTTAAGAAACGCTGACAGTTATTCGTAATCGAGTATCGTCACGCGTTTCCCTCCCGCGCCGCCCGACCGCCATGCGATCTTTGTTTCCCGCCCAATCACCTGGCTTTCCCGCCGAAAATCCCCCGCGCCTATGATCCTCGTGTTGATGGGCGTCTCCGGCAGCGGAAAAACCACCTTGGGCGTGCTGCTGGCCAAGGCGCTCAACTGGACCTTTCTCGATGCCGACGATTTTCATCCCGTCGCCAACATCGCCAAGATGAGCGCGGGCCAGCCGCTCAACGACGCCGACCGTATCCCTTGGCTGAATACATTGCGCGAACGCCTCGAGCTCGCGCTCAGCCGTGAGGAATCGCTCGTCCTCGCCTGCTCCGCGCTCAAGAGCTCGTACCGCGATATCCTGCATCCACGCGCGGATGAGCCGATTCATTTCGTCTATCTGCGCGGTTCGTCCGAATTGATCGCGGAGAGACTCGCGGGCCGCGGCGGACATTTTATGAACCCGTCGTTGCTCGCGAGCCAGCTCGCCACGCTGGAAGAGCCGGCGGGCGCGTTTCACGTCGATATCTCCGAACCGCCCGAAAAACTCGTTGCGCTCATCCGGTCTCACTTTCGTCTCTGATCGTTTCCATGCCTCGACTCCCTGCCCGCCGCCTCGTCCTGCGCAGCCTGTTGCTTGCGCTTGTCGTCATCATCGCTTTCTCGGCGTGGAGTTTCCACCGTCTGCGCCAAAGCCTGCCCGTCCTCGATGGCGAGATCGCGCTGTCGGTGCTCAGCGCACCCGTCGTGATCGAACGCGACGCTCTCGGCGTGCCCACGCTCCGCGCCGCCTCACGTCTCGATGCGGCCAGCGCGTTGGGTTTCCTGCACGCACAGGATCGCTTCTTCCAAATGGATCTTTCTCGCCGCCGCGCCGCCGGGGAACTCGCCGCGCTCGTCGGCGAAGACGCCATCGAGCTCGATCGCGCCGCGCGTATCCATAATTTCCGTACAATTGCCCGCGAATCGCTCGCGCGTCTTCCCGGCGATCAACGCGCGCTGCTCGCCGCCTATGCGGATGGCGTCAACGCCGGTCTCGCCTCGCTCAAGGCGCCGTCGTTTGAGTATTTGATGTTGCGCGCGCGTCCCGACGCCTGGCTGCCCGAGGACAGTTTGCTGGTCGTGCATGCGATGTGGCTCGATCTTCAAGATCACGAAGCGATTTACGAACGCTCGCTCACGGCTCTGCGCGACCGACTCGGCCCGGCGGCCGCGGACTTTTTCTCCCCACTGCTTTCTCCCGACGATGTCGCGTTCGATGGTTCGCGCGCAAAAACTCTTCCTCTACCCGCGGCGCGTCTCCTCAATGTGCGCGGACGCGCCTCCACCGCGACGCCGACACCCGAACCCGCTCCGCGCGAGGGTTCCAACAGTCTCGCGCTCGCCGGCGCCCACACCGCCACGGGCGCCGCGATGCTGGCCAACGACATGCATCTCACGCTCCGCGTGCCCAACACCTGGTATCGCGCCTCGCTCGTGTTTCCGCACGGCACCGAAAAAGCCCACCGCGTCACCGGCGTGACGTTGCCCGGCATGCCGTTCGTCGTCGCCGGCTCCAACGGCCGCATCGCGTGGGGCTTCACCAACGCCAACGTCGACACGGTCGATATCGTCACCATCAGCGCGTCCGATCTCGATCGCTCCTACTACATCGAGCAGGGAGAAATCCGCGCGTTCGACAAACGCGTCGAAACCATCGCGGTTAAAGGCGGGGATCCTGTCACCCACGAGATCCTCGTTTCGCCGTGGGGTCCCGTGGTCGGCAACAACGCCAAGGGCCAGCACCTCGCGCTCAAGTGGGTCGCGCACGATCCCGACGCCACCAATCTCACCCTTGGCGAACTCGAAACCGCCAGCACCGTCTCCGAGGCCGTCGCCATCGCGCATCGCAGCGGCATCCCTGCGCAAAACTTCCTCGTGGCCGATGCCGCCGGCGACATCGCCTGGACCATCGCGGGCAAACTTCCCCTGCGCTTCGGCTTCGATGGACGTCTTTCCGTAACGATGTCCTACGGCGACCGCCGCTGGGACGGGTTTGTATCCGAAAATCAAATACCGGTCATCTCCTCGCGGCCCGAACTTTCCACGCCCGGCCTCAACGTCGGGGCGCCCACCCGCTTGTTCACCGCCAACCAACGTCTGCTCGGCGGCGACACGCTCGATCTCCTCGGCGACGGCGGCTATGAAAGTCCCATGCGCGCCGCGCGTGTGCGCGAACTGCTCGCTCCCGTCGAAAAAGCCGCGCCACGCGACCTGCTCGCCATCATGCTCGACGACCAGGCGCCGCATCTTGAGCGCTGGCATGCGTTGCTCGCACGCACGCTTGAGTCACCCTTGGTCGATCCCAAAAGCATTCGCGATCCGCTGCGCGCCGGACTTCGCGATTGGGACGGCCGCGCGCGTGTGGATTCCACGAGCTACCGGCTCGTTCGCGAATTTCGTCGTCACGTGATCGAGCGCATGCTCGCGCCGATTTTTGCGTCCACGGTTCGCGCGTATCCAAATTTCAACTTCAAGAAACTCCGTCACGAGCCCGCCGTGTGGCAATTGATCGAGGAAAAGCCCGCGCATCTCCTCGCCGCGGACTATGCCGGCTGGGACGATCTTTTCGCCGCCGCCGCCGGCGATGTTGTCGCGACGCTCAAGAGCGAAGGACTGGATCCCGACGAAGCCACATGGGGCCGCGTCAACGTCGCGCGTATCCAACATCCCATGACACGCGCGTTTCCGCTGCTCTTGCGTCGCTGGTTGGACATGCCGGCGGAGCCGCTGCCGGGCGATCGCGATGTGCCGCGCGTACAAACGCCCAATCACGGCGCGTCGGAGCGTTTCGCCGTTTCGCCCGGACGCGAAGACGAGGGCATTTTCCACATGCCCGGCGGGCAAAGTGGACATCCGCTCTCGCCCTTCTATCGCGCGGGTCACGACGCGTGGGTGCGCGGCGAGGCCACGGCGTTTCTGCCGGGCCCGGCCGTGCATACACTCACCTTGAAGCCGTGAGCGACCCGCCCGCGCGCTTCACTGCGCGGGCGTCAGGCTTTTCAAATACGCGATCACATTGGCCGCATCGTATCGACCGAGCCGATATTCAGGCATCGGCGGCAGACACGGCATGCCCGACGGACGTTTTCCCGTCATGAGAAACTCGATGCCTTGCTCCTCGGTGTAACCGGGCAAACCCGCGATCGAGGGCGCCGTCGGATTCCACGGCATCGGTTGCGATGGCGCAAACGGCAGCGGCGCGCCTTGCAGCCAGCGTGAGCGATCGAAAGCGCCGCCCGGCAGTCGCGGCGTGTGGCAATCGGCGCACATGCCGACGTTTTCGACAAACGTCCGCCCGAGCTCGATGCGTTGTTCCGGCGTCGGATTTTCCCGGCTCGCGATGCCGATTTGCATGCGGAAGAGGGTCACAATGAGCGCGGCGATGAACGCGCAGAGAATGGCGATGATTTTATGATATCTGGACATGGGGTATTCTGGACGGCGCCTTTACGCGCAAATCTGTCCACGGGCGCAAGCGCATCTGTGCCGCTTCAAAACGAACACGATCGTCGTCGCCTCACAAAATCCCGTTGAGCCCGGATGGCTCCCGGCATTACCACGACGCCCGTGCCACGCATGAAAAAATCCAAGAAGAGCTACTCGGTGTATTTCGCGAGCGAGCTCTTCAGCCTCAAGCACCTCATCGGAAACGCTTATCTGGCCGAAGCCATTTACGAAAAATCCCACGGCCGCTATCGCTGCGTGCTGCCGCAAAATCTCGAACAGCGTGGCAACACGGCTCAATCGATCCGCGATCAAGATATCCGCACGTTGCTCGAATGTGATCTCGGCTTGTTCAACTACGACGGTCCCGAACTCGATTCGGGCACAGTCGTGGAGTTCATGTTCGCGAAATTCGCCGACATCCCGTCGGTCATCTTGCGAAGCGATTTTCGCAACGGAGGCGATCAACGCGGCGATCCGTGGAACCTCATGACGAGCTTTTATCCGCGCACGGCCAATGTGATCGTGGACAGTCTTGGACTTTATAAAAAACACATCAGCCATCGCGGTCACGCCGAGCTCGATGAAGTCGTGCGTCTCGCCGGCCAACACAGCTCCGCCGCCGCCCAGCTCATGTGCGATCACATCGCGCAAGCCTGCGTGCGTGCGCTCGACCGCGTCGTCGCGCTCGAGCCCGTGATGCCCAAGTATCTCCGCGAAGAAGTTTATCAATGGCTCGCGCTCATGCCCGGCCTCGCCGGCAAAGAAAAAGCGCTGCGCAAGCAGTTCGAAAAGATCCTCGAACACAAAATTGATCGCGATCTGCTTTAATCCGCCGCCACCTAATCTTTTCGGTCACGACAAGCCCCGCCATGCCCTTTCACGCCCTCACGCATCCACTCGCCGCTCACCTCATCACGCAGCTGCGCGATAAAAACACCAAGCCTGCGGCGTTTCGCGCGCTCACGCATCAGCTTTCGCAACTACTTGTGCTCCGCGCCACGCACGATCTCGGCACGCGCGAGGTCGCGGTGGAAACTCCGCTCGAAACCACGATGGGACGCGTGCTCGCCAAACCGCTCGTCGTCGTTCCGATCCTGCGCGCCGGTCTCGGCATGGTGGAATCGATCGTGAATCTTTTTCCCGATGTGAGCATCGGTTACATCGGTCTCGAACGCGACCACATCACCGCCGTCGCGCGCAGCTATTACTGCAAACTTCCGCCGCTCGCCAACGCCCGCGTGCTTGTCGTCGATCCCATGCTCGCCACCGGCGGTTCCGCGGTAAACGCGCTCGACATCATCACGCAACGCGGCGGCACCGATCTCCATCTGCTCAACATCGTCGCCTCGCCCGAAGGGGTGCGCACCGTCGAAACCGCGCATCCGACCGTGCCCATCTACGCCGCCGCGCTTGATCGCACGCTCAATACGCAAAAATACATCCTCCCCGGTCTCGGCGATTTCGGCGACCGGCTGTACGGCACCTGAGCGCGCGCCATGCCTACGACCCTGGTCATCGTTCGTCGAATTGCCCTCGCGTTGCCCGACGTCCATGAGCAGCTCTGTCACGGCACGCCGGCGTTCTATGTGGGCAAAAAATTATTCGTTCGTTTGCGCGAAGACGGCGAAAATCTCGCGATCGCGTTTCCTCGCGCACAACGCGATGAGCTCATCGAGCAGGCGCCGGATGTGTTTTCTGTGACGCCGCATTTTGAAAACTACGACTACGTTTTGCTCAATCTACTGAGCGTGAACGAAACCATGCTCGTGCGCATGATCGAATCCGCATGGCGGCTCCGCGCAGGCAAGAAACGGCTCGCGGCCTTCAACGCCACACGCTCGCGCACATCATGAAACCCGTCGTGCAACAAGATCGCACGGGTTGCGCCATCGCCGGCGTCGCCGCGCTTGCGGGCCAATCCTATCGCCGCGTCAAACAGGCCGCGGCATCGCTCGGTATCCACGTCACGGATACAGCACTCTGGCACGACACCGCCCACGTGCGTCGTTTGCTGGAGCACTTTGGTCTTCGCGCATCAGCGCAACGTCCCTTCGAGCGCTGGGAAAAGCTGCCCGATCGCGCGCTGCTCGCGATCAAGTGGCACGTCGATAAAACCGGCCCGGCATGGCATTGGGTGGTGTTTGTTCGCGACGAATCCGGCAGCTACGTGCTCGACCCGAAGAAAGCACTGCGCACGCATCGCCGCACCGATTTCGGGCGGATGAAACCCAAGTGGTTTCTCTTGATCGAGTCCGCCCCCAACGCATAATCGCCGCCATTACCCTGCGGAGGGAACTGCGCATGGACGACCTCGGACGTCCGCTCCACGCGATCGGCAATCCACTTCAACCCCATGAAACTCTTCTTCCTTATCGGCGCCATGTTGTGCGGGACGCTCCTGCTCACGAGCTGCGCAAATACATCTTCGCTTTCGCTCCCGCCGACCAATGTGCTCACGCTCGCCGAAGTCGATCAGCGTCCTCGCGCGGTTTTCACGGCTCGGCCCAACTACCCGCGTCTCCTTCGTCGCAACAACATCTCAGGCCAGGCAATTGTCCGATTTGTGGTGACGGCCGAAGGCCGCGTAAGCGACGTCGTCGTGCTGGAAGCCACCCATGCGCCTTTCGGTGACGCGGCCATCGAAGCGGTTTCCCAATGGAGATACATCGCCGCGCTCAAAGATGGCCAACCCGTCGCCTGCCTCATGACAACGCCGCTGGTCTTCACTGTGCATCATTAAACACGCGAATCGTTACCCATAACAGGCGGCGATCGGCGAGAGCTCAGGATCAACAAAAAGGGGAAGCGCGTCTTCCCGGCTCTTCACGACTGCGCCGACCCTTGCTGTGCGTTCCGTTTGCCTCACCGCTTTTCTCACCCCGCCTCCACCCCATGAAAATCCGCCACTCCGTCCACGTAGCGTTTTGCGCGCTGCTTCTCTTTTTCGCCGGTTGCACGAGCGCTCCGCCCTCTTCGTCAGTCGCCAGCGCACCGCCACCGATCGATCCGGCCGAAACGCCGCCGCCTCCGGCCGACGCGTTTAACCTCGCGGAGGTCGATCAGCCACCCCGCACCATCGGCATTCCCGCTCCTCCGCTCTACCCGGCTACGTTGCGGAGAGACCGCATCTCCGGTCACGCCGTCGTCCGCTTCGTCGTCACTCCCGAAGGTCGCACGCGCGATATCGTCGTTCTTAAAGCCACTCACCCCGAGTTCGGCGCTGCCGCCGCGAAAGCCGTTTCCAAGTGGAAATACAAACCTGCGATGAAAGACGGTCGCGCGGTCACATGCCTGCTGAGCGCCCCGTTTCTTTTTAACCAGGATGATTTTTCGCCCTAACGCTTTACCGCCAATTCCATTCGTCGCGCTCGGCGCGCAGCGAAATTGGAAAACGCCTCGCTAAACAGGCACTCCCAAGCGGCTCGTCCGCTCCGCACAAAAAAACCCCGGTCGTTGAAACCGGGGCCAAATGAAAACGCAGACATCCGTTTCTGCTTCACGCTCACGCCGCGGGGCGACCGCGTGGCGCGATACAAACGGACGCTCGCGAGCGTCACTTGAAGCTCAGGACGAGACGTGCGAAGTACGTCGTATCGAGCTTCTTTTCGACGCCCACGGGCGGCTCGCTGTTGTAGTCGTTGGCGACGCCGAGGCGCAGCTTCCACTTCGGATCGGCGAGCGGCAGCTCGAAAAACGACTCGTGCTGCAGGCGGTAGTTCGCGAAATCCTCGAAGAGCGGCACCCAGGAAATGCGGTTCACCAGCGACCAGTAATCGGAGGTGTATTCGTGCACGAGACCGATGTCCAAACCGGCCGCTTTCACGTCTTCGGTGGCGGGGTTTTTGTAGCCTTCATAACGGAACGACACACCGGCGCGGCCCGTGAGTGTGTGCTTCGGCTCTTTGATGAAGTCGTAACCGAGACCAGCCGCCGCGATGTTATAGAGTTCGATGTCCTTGATGCGGTCGAAGCCACCTTCATTACGGACGTACCAGGAGAGACGGCCCGCAAAGTTGTTTTGATAATCGACGCCCGCCTTCAACTGGTCGGCCGACTTTTCGCCGTCGGTTTCTTGACGGTCGTAGGCGGCATAGAACTGAAGCGCGTCCTGCGGCGTCTTCAGCGCAGCGCGCGCGCCGAACGAGGTGCCCAGCTGCTCGCTGTTGCCGGACTTGCCGGTCACGTCGACCGTCAGCTCATACGTCCAGCGGCGCTGAAGCTCCGCCACGGCGGGATCGATCGCGCCGGGAGCCCACGTGGTCGCGATGCGGTCGACCGAGGTGTTGATCGTGCCTTCCGGACCGCTCAGCACGACGGAGGAATCGGCGGCGGACGAGGACAGCGTGCCTTGGATCACGGTGCCTCCTTCGAGGCGGATGTTGAGAGGCGATTCCGTCGTGATGGCGACCACCTCGGACTGCTTCACTTTGATTTCGCCGGCAAAATCGGTGTCTACGACGACGGAGCTTCCATCAATCTTGACGACTTTTCCGGAGATGCGGGAGCCGCTCTTGGTCTCCACGACATCGGCTGAAAGTTGAGCGACTACGCAAAACGCGGCAGTGCAGGCCGCAAGGGCCTTGGTGAATGACTGTAGTTTCATCGTCTCCCCACCTACGCAGCCGGCTTCCACTGTCAACCGGTTGCACGCCAATCACGCCCTTCGCTAGGCACACACTCGACAACCCCGCCGCCCGTGCCTTCGCTCCGCATCCATGTCCGACGCCTCCATTTCCCGTCCTGCCCTCCTGGTCGCCGATCGCTGGAAAGACTATCAGCTCCTCGATGCCGGCCTGGGCATGAAACACGAGCGTTGGGGTCCGTACACCCTCGTGCGCCCCGATCCGCAAATCATCTGGCCGCGCTCCGGAGGCGCCACCAAGTGGGAAAAATGGGACGGCTTTTATCACCGCGCCTCCACCGGCGGCGGCAAGTGGGAGTTTCGCCGCGAACTGCCCGAGTATTGGAAAATCAACTACGGTTCCCTCACGTTCAAAATCCATCCGACCTCCTTCAAACACACCGGCCTCTTCCCCGAGCAGGCGGTGAATTGGGATTGGTTTTCCCAAAAAATCCGCGACGCGCGCGCCACCGGCCGCGAGGTCAACGTCCTCAATCTCTTCGGCTACACCGGCGCCGCCACCTGCGCCGCCGCCGCCGCGGGCGCGAGCGTGTGTCATGTCGACGCCGCCGACGGCATGGTCAAATGGTGTCGCGAAAACGCCGCGCTCTCCGGCCTCGCCGAAAAACCCATCCGCTACATCGTCGATGACTGCCTGAAGTTCGTTCGCCGCGAAATCAAACGCGGCCGCCAGTACGACGCCGTCATCATGGATCCTCCTACCTACGGACGCGGCTCCACCGGCGAAATGTGGAAACTGGAGGACCACCTCTGGGAACTCCTCACGGAGTGCAAACAGCTCCTGAGCGACCGCCCGGTTTTTTTCCTCATCAACGCCTACACCGCACGCCTCTCGCCGACGGTCGTGGCCAATCTCCTCTCCGCCCTCCTGCACGACGCCCACGGTACGATCACCGCCGGCGAAGTCGGCCTCCCGATTCAGCGCGACGGCAAAACCCTCCCCTGCGGCATCTACGGTCGCTGGGAACCGTGAGCGGCTTGCTATAAATTCGGCCGGCCTTTTCTAAATCTTTCCTCGGGAACGACGATGGCTAAAGTCATCCGCAGGTTCCCATGCTTCCTAACCAAAATCCCGAGCAAATCGCCCGCGACGCCATCGACGCGCAACTCCGGGCCAGCGGCTGGGCGGTTCAGTCGAAAGATGCCATCAACTTCCACGAGTGCGAGGGTCAGGCCGTCCGCGAATACACGACTGATTCCGGCCCCGCCGACTACGTGCTCTTCGTCGACGGCAAACCCGTCGGCGTGATCGAGGCGAAGAAAGAAACTCTCGGCCACAACATCACCGCGGTCGAAGACCAAACCGCCGACTACGCCGCCGCGAAGCTCCGCTACATCCAGCACACCGGCGTCCCGCTTCCCTTCCTCTACGAAGCCACCGGCGTCATCACGCGCTTCACCGATCAGCGTGACCCGAAGCCGCGCTCCCGCGAGGTCTTCTCGTTCCACCGCCCCGAAACGCTCCGCGCCTGGCTCGCCGCGCCCGCTCCCGGTCAGCCCGCCCGCTCGCTCCGCGCCCGCCTTCAGGACCTGCCAGCCCTCGATCCCACCGGCCTGCGCGAGTGCCAGATCGACGCGATCACGAACCTCGAAGTCTCGCTTAAACAGGCCAAGCCCCGCGCGCTCATCCAGATGGCCACCGGCTCGGGCAAGACCTTCACCGCCATCACGTCGATCTACCGCCTGCTCAAACACGCCCGCATCCGCCGCGTGCTCTTCCTCGTCGATACGCGCAACCTCGGCGAGCAGGCCGAGCAGGAGTTCCTCGCCTTCACGCCCAACGACGACAACCGCAAGTTCACCGAACTCTACACCGTCACCCGCCTCGCCTCGTCCTACCTGCCCTCCGACGCCGAGGTTTACATCTCCACCATCCAGCGGATGTATTCGCTCCTCAAGGGCGAGCCGCTCGACGACTCCGCCGAGGACGAAAACCCCGCCGAGCGCACCGACCGCCGACGCGAGCCGATGCCCGTCGTTTATTCCGCCGCGGTGCCGCCGGAGTTCTTCGATCTCATCATCATCGATGAGTGCCACCGCTCGATCTACAACCTCTGGCGCCAGGTCCTCGACTACTTCGACGCCTTCCTCGTCGGCCTCACCGCCACGCCCGACGCCCGCACCTACGCCTTCTTCCGCCAAAACGTCGTCTCCGAATACACCCACGAACGCG
>CALFXL010000061.1 GCA_937958045.1 uncultured Opitutaceae bacterium
GGTGCGTCACGATCGACTTCGACACGATCGAGAAGGACGGCACCTTCACCCTCCGGGATCGCGATTCGATGACGCAAAAACGCATCACCGAAGCCGAACTCTTCGCCCTCCTCGAAGAGCAGGTTTATTGAGTTCCTTGGGAGCGCCGGCGGCCCGCCGGCCCACCAGAACGCCCGCCTCCCAACTCAGCCTCACCACCAACGCGCCCTCACGGGCGCGTTTTTTTATACACGCAAAAGCCACCCTCAAACAGCAGGATGTTTGCTCCGCAACCGCGCCGCCCCCCGCCAAGCTTCGCCACAATCCTCCGCCCTCGCTGAACCGGACGATGCGGAGCATCATCCGTACCCCACCGCATCGCACACTTCCCATCAGCGCGTCTCCCGTTTCACTCTTCACCCTTCACCATTCACTCTTCCTCCATGTCGCTGATCTCTCCCGCCGAAGCCGAACGCCTCATCCTCGCCAGCGTTCCCGCGCTTCCCGCTGAAGATTGCCCGCTCGCGTCCGCCCACGGTCGCATTCTCCGCACGCCCATCCGCGCCGATCGCGATTTCCCGCCATTCGATCGTGTCACGATGGATGGTTTTGCGCTCCGCCACAGCGCCATCGCCGTCGGCCATCGCCGTTTTCGCATCCAAGGTTTTCAACCCGCCGGCACGATCCCGCTCACGCTCGCATCCGATGAAACATGCATTGAAATCGCCACCGGCGCCGTGCTCCCCGCGGGCTGCGATTGCGTGATTCCTTACGAAGACGCCACGCGTGAAAATACCTTCGTCACGCTCGACGACGACACCGCGTCGGCACTCGCCGCCGGCCAAAGCATTCACCGTCGCGGCTCCGACGCCACCGCGGGCACCGAACTCATTCCCGCCGGCACCCGCCTCACCGGACGCGAGATCGCCGTCGCCGCTTCGTGCGGAGCCGCCACGCTGCGCGTCGCGCATCTGCCGCGTATTGGAATTGTCGCTACGGGCGACGAACTCGTCGAAGTCGAAAATCCTTCACCCGCGCCTCATCAAATCCGCCGCTCCAACGACCACGCGCTGCGCGCCTCGCTGCTCGCCGCCGGTTATCCGCGCGTCGAACGTTTTCATCTTCGCGATCTCAAATACGAACTCGAAACCCAGCTCAAACGCCTCCTCGCCGAGTTCGATGTGCTCCTGCTCACCGGCGGCATCTCCAAAGGAAAATACGATTTCCTGCCGACCGTCCTCACCGAGCTCGGCGTCGAAAAAAAATTCCACGGCGTCGCGCAACGTCCCGGCAAACCGTTCTGGTTCGGCCACACCTCGCGCCGCACGCCCGTCTTCGCGCTGCCCGGCAACCCCGTTTCCACGCTCGTCTGTTTTCACCGCTACGTCCTGCCCGCGCTCGCCGCCATGAGTCGCGCCCCGTATCCATCGTCTGAATACGCCGTGCTCGCCGCACCGTTTTCGTTTAAAGCCCCGCTCGCACCGCTCGTGCCCGTCCGACTCGAGCCCTCGTCCGATGGACGTCTCCTCGCGCAGATCGCCACGACCAACACTTCGGGCGATTTCGCCGGCCTGCTCGGCACCGACGGATTCATCGAACTTCCCAGCGGCCCCCTCACTTTGCACGCCGGCCACACCGCCAGGCTCTACCGCTGGCAATAAACTGGAAGCGCCGACGCCCCGCCGGCCACCGCGCGTGTTTCGTCGTGCCGTTTGCAATCACGCGTGCGGTGTATCCGTGCAATTAATACACAAACGCTCGACATGCGTTTTTGTAAACATTTCACCATCAACAAAACTCAGGAGCTGGCACCGCATGCGCTAAGACGATTTCGCCATCAAGGCGCAATCTATGACGCATCTATTCACCCTGAAAAAAACCTCCGTGTTCAGCCTCGCTGCCGGCCTCCTCGCCGCTCCCGCCTGGCTCGCCGCTCAAGAGATCCCGCCGCCGGTCGTCACGCCGGAAGCGGAGACGCGTTTCGCGCTCGTCCTGGAAGGCGGCACCGCCGGCATCGGCCCGTCGGTCATCTACACGGTCAATCCCAAGTTCACGATCACCGCCGGCTACACGTGGTTGAACCACAACTACGACGTCGAATCCGACGACAACGACTACGACGGCAAACTGAAGCTCTCCAACTTCAAGGTCCTCGCCAACTGGCATCCGTGGGAGAGCAAATTTCACTTTTCCGCCGGTGTCTTCGCGACCGATAATAAAATCGACGTCACGCTTCGCCCCACCGAACGCCAGACCTACGAGATCAATGGCAATGAATACAGCAGCGCGCTGATTCAGTCTCTCAGCGGCAGCGCCTCGTTCGAAGACGACGTCGCCCCCTACATCGGCCTCGGCTGGGCCAAGCGCCCCGGCGAACGCGGCTTCGCCTTTTATGCGACGCTCGGTGTCTTCTTCGCCGGCGACGCCAGCGCGAACCTCAGCGCCACCGGCCCGATCAACGCCGACCCGCAGTTCCGCGCCGACCTCCGCGCCGAGGAACGTGATATTAACGACGACCTCGACGACCTCGGCATCTATCCGGTCCTCCAGCTCGGCGTGCAATATAACTTCTAATAACATACTTCACTGGCCATACCGCTGCCGGCCAACCCGCGTCCTCCATCCGGAGACGCGGGTTCTTTATTTATATAACCAAAGGAGCGCCGGCGCCCCCCCGGCAGTTCCCGAAAAGGCATTCAGCCCCCTCGTTAATATCGAATCGCCACCACCGTGTGAGTGACTAGAGATCGTCCGGGAAAAAATATGCCCACTAATCGTGCACTTGGTCGGCCATTCGACATAAACATATGCTTTTCTCATGAAAACCTACCGTGCCCCGTGGAGTAGATTTCTTATTTTAGTATCCACATTCGCGACGCTTTTTCTCGTGGGGATAAGCGTGCTGACGTGGGTGAAATCGCCGCACGCATGGATAGTATGGCTAATCCTCACACCCACGGTTGTGGGTTGCGCGCTGTTTACCGTGCGAGGGTATATGCTCACGGACAAGGATCTTTATATAAAACGTCTGCTCTGGAATACCCGCATCCCGCTCACCGGGTTGCGCGATGTTAAATCTATCCCCAACGCCATGCAGCGGAGCATTCGGCTCTTCGGGAATGGCGGACTTTATTCGGTCACGGGTTTATTTCGGAATTCCCAACTCGGCTCTTATCGAGCGTTCGTAACCGATCCCAAAAGCACGGTGGTACTTTGGTTGCCAAAACGTGTCGTGGTGCTCTCGCCCGGCGAACCCGATCGATTCGCCCGGGATGTCGCCGAGCAAGCCGGGCTCGTTATCGGTTCCGGCGGAACGTCCTAAACGACTGCGTCGCTTGGAGAGCGCGCATTCGTCGGCGATGAACGAGCCACCTCCGTTTGGCGCCGGCCCTCCTCCGTTTTGCGGATTTTACGCTTTCCTCGTACGCGCGAGGTTTTGAGATGGGCCGCGATTGTCGTAGTCTCTCCCTTTGCCGATCATGCTCTCTCATCTCGATGCTCAAAACCAGCCGCGCATGGTCGATGTCGGCGCGAAACCCGTCACCGCGCGCCACGCGCACGCGGTCGCCATCGTACGGCTGCCCCCCGCCGTCGCCGCGCTTGTATCCAATAAAGAACTACACGTTAAAAAAGGTCCGGTTTTCCAGACCGCCATTCTCGCGGGCATCATGGGGGCGAAAAAGACCAGCGATCTCATTCCGCTTTGTCATCCGTTGCCCCTCGATAATTGCCACATCGAGATCGACACCCGGCCCGCATCGGCGGACGGCGCGATCGACGTGCTCATCCATTGTCACGCGCGCACGCAAGCGCGCACAGGTGTCGAGATGGAGGCGCTCACGGGCGCGTCCATCGCCGCGCTTACGCTCTACGATATGACCAAGGCGCTCAGTCATGACATCGTGATTCGCGAGATCCGTTTGCTCGAAAAATCCGGCGGCAAAAGCGACTTTCACGCCTCTTCCCCCGAGCCGTCTGCCCACGCGTGAAAACGATCCATCTCGAATACTTTGCTCTCTTGCGCGAACAGCGGGGCATCTCCGCTGAAACCGTCACGACTTCCGCCGGCACCGCCGCGGATCTCTACCGCGAGTTGCGTGAGCGCCATCGTTTTTCGCTGCCGTCGGAACGGCTGCGCGTCGCCATCGATGGCGAGTTTGCGCCATGGACTTCGCCGCTGCGCGATGGCGCGCGGATTGTGTTTATCCCGCCTGTCGCGGGCGGTTGATCATTGCGCCGCCGCGGATTTCCCAAGCGCGCGATTCACCGCATCGGCGAGCGCCTGCATCGCGAAAGGTTTGGTCACAAATTCGCCGAATCCGCGTTCGCGCGCGGTCGTGGCGTCGAGTTGTCCACCAAAACCGACCGCAAGAATCATCGGTATGTCGGGGCGCATAGCCTTCACCGCGGTCGCCAAATCGAGTCCCGTCATACGAGGCATCAGATAATCCGTGATCACGAGATCGAAGGCCTGCGGATCTTTCGTGAAACGTTCCTTCGCCTGCACGGGATCGCTCACGGCTTCGACCACATAACCGAGTTTTTCCAGCAAACGCGCTCCGATGCGCGCCACGCTCGGCTCGTCGTCGACAAAAAGAATCCGCTCGCCCTCGCCCGCCGGCAGCGACGGCGGCATTCCCGGACGCGATTCCTCGAGGCTCAGCGCCGGCAGGTAGATCGAGAAAATCGTGCCACGGCCGGGCAGGCTTTCGACGAAGATGGCGCCGTCGTGCGCTTGCACGATGCCGTGCACCACGGCGAGGCCGAGCCCCGTGCCGTCGCCGACATCTTTTGTCGTGAAAAACGGTTCGAAGATGCGCTCCGCCACCGACGGGTCCATGCCGGAGCCGTTGTCTCTGACTTCGAGCAAAACGTATTCGCCGGCTTTCAACGGCGGCCGCACCGCCGCGCCCGATTCCGAGAGATCGGCCACGCCGAGCGTGACCACGATCGAGCCTTCGTTGCCGGTGATCGCGTGCGCGGCGTTGGTGCAGAGATTCATCACCACTTGGTGAATCTGCGCTTCGTTCGCCAACACGGCACGATGCGCGTGCAGCTCGTGACGCAGCCCCACGGTCGACGGCAACATCATGCGCACGAGGCGCAACGCTTCCGCCACCACGCCGTCGATCTGCACACGTTTGCGCTCCACCGGTTGCTTGCGGCTAAACGTCAGTATTTGTCGCACCATCTCTTGTGCGCGGGTCGATGCGGTGAGGATTTCCGTGACGCTTTCGCGCAGTTGCGATGGCGCCGTGCGCGGCAGCTCCAGATCGAGCAACTCCGCGTGCGCCATGATCGCGGTGAGGATGTTGTTGAAATCATGGGCGATCCCCCCCGCGAGATTACCCATCGCTTCCATCTTTTGCGCCTGCCGCAACTGCGCCTCGAGTCGCGCCTGCTCGGCTTCGGCCCGACGCCGTTCGGTGAGATCCTGCATCACACCCACGTAGCGCTCCGTCCCCGATTCGTCGCAAAACACGCGACGCTTCATCGACAACGGGCACGCCGAGCCGTCGTCGCGGATGAGCGTGTATTCACATTCAAAATACTCCGCGCTGCCGTCGGCTTCGTCCCACGCTTTCAACACGCGTTCGCGCTCGCCTTCGTGCACGTGGTTGCGAATCCAATCCAACGTCAGCGACGTGCCCGGCGCCACGCCGAAAATCCGGCACGCTTCGTCCGACACGAGCAGCTCGCGGGTTTCGCCAAGACGCTCCCAGCTGCCGACGCGGCCGATTCGTTCGGCATGGCTCAACAGATGTTCGCGAAACCGCAGCCGGCGCTCCGCTTCGCGGCGCTCGCGCGCTTCGGTTTCCAACGCGCGCACCGTCGCAGTGAGGCGTTCATTCAGCTCCCGCACCTCCCGCTCCGATCGCCGCAGATCTTCGTTGAGTCCTTCGAGCTCGGCGACCTTGCGCTCCAATTTGAGCGAGAGTCTCTCCGTGTATTCCTGCATCGCCGCCCCGTCTTCTTGGAGCGATTGAGGCGCGCGGGGCGGCGCGGCTTTCACCTTCGCAACGGTTTCCTGAATGAGCTCCATCAGTCGTGCAGGCTCCTCGGGTTTCAAAATGAAGCGATCCGCACCGAGCTTCATCGCCATCTGCTCGTCGCCGCGTTCGGTGTACGTGGCCGTGTAGAAAATAAACGGCAGCCCGCACCAGCGCGGATGACGGCGAATCTCCCGGCACAGGCGAAAGCCATCCATGCGCGGCATCAGCGCGTCGGACACGATGACGTCAAACGGCGCTCCTCTGTCCCGCTCCAGTTGTTCCAGCGCCTCCAGTCCGTCGGCGACCGCCGACACCTCGTGCCCTAAGCCGGAAAACAATTGCTGTAAAAGATACCGGCTCTCGGCGTGGTCTTCTGCGACGAGGATTTTCATGGGGCAGGTGAAGCGGACGGAGGAAGCAAACGGAATACACGTCGCAGGAATTCGTCCACCTCGAATGGCTTTTCCAAATAATCAGAAACTCCCTCCGCCAGAGCCCGTTGGCGGTCGGCCGGATGCGCGTAAGAGGAAAATGCCAGGATGGGAAGCTTCGCCGTGCGGGAGTGAGCGCGCAGCCGCTCCGCCGCTTCGTACCCGTCCATCTCCGGCATTTCGATATCCATAACGATCAGGTCCGGTGCGTGCTCAATCGCGAGCCGTACGCCATCGATGCCGTTGGTGGCCTCGATCACCGTCAACCCGGCCTTGGTGAGCAAAAACGACGCGAGATAGCGATTGGCGTCATTGTCCTCGATCAACAGCACCCGGTGTTTCATGTGTGCGTCTCCTCGGATCGGTTACGCCGTTTGAGTGGCAGCTTCACGGTGAAGCACGAGCCTTTTCCGTAAGTGCTGGAAACGCCGATCGTGCCTCCGAGCAAATCGGCCAGTTTGCGACAAAGGTACAAACCGAGCCCCGTGCCTTCATACACGCGCCGTGCCGATCCATCCACTTGTCGAAACGCCTCGAACAACAGCCCCATGTTTTCCGGACGTATGCCGATGCCTGTATCGATAACGTGGATACTGACTTCGTTTCCGCAGCTTTCCCACTCCAGCGTGATCATGCCTTTCTCGGTAAACTTCACGGCGTTTCCGCCCAGGTTCAGGAGCACTTGGTAGAGCCGCTGCCGGTCCGACTCGATTTCGAGCACGCCCCCGGCCGGACGCAGCGTCAGCGTCAAGCCGCGCTGCACGACCATCGGCGCCAGCACGGCCTCCACTTCGCGAAGCAGCGTCGGCAGATCGAAGCTCGTCCACGTGAACGCCATGCGACCCGACTCGATGCGCGAGAGATCGAGCAGGTCGTTAATCAACGAGAGCAGGTGCTTCGCCGAGCCGCGAACCATGTCGATCTGCTTGGTCTGTTCTTCGTTGAGCGGACCGGCCATGCCTTGGCGAAGGATTGAGCTGAAACCGATGATCGAGTTCAGCGGCGTGCGCAGCTCGTGGCTCATCGTGGCCAAAAACTCCGATTTCAACCGGTCGAGTTGTTTCAACTGCTCATACGCCGCGCCCAGCTCGGCGGTGCGTTCTTCCACGCGTCGCTCGAGGCTCAGGTTCAGCATGAGCACTTCCTCTTCCGCGCGTTTGCGCTCGGTGATGTCGGTGATGAAACCTACCAAAATATCCGCCTCGTCGCCGGCTTCGGTGAGCGCCTCGCCGCGCTCCCACACCCAGCGCTCTTCGCCGTCGCGACGTCGGATGCGGTATTCAAACGAGTAGGCGTTTCGTCCGCTCTGCAGCGAGAGTTGCGTGTCGCGCCAGAGTCGCTCGCGATCCTCGGGATGGATGAGATCGACGAAGTCCACCCCGCGTCCGTGCTCGATCTCCGCCGACGAATACCCCGTCAGCTCCTTCGCGCCGTCGCTCACAAAGGTCATCGTCCAGCGCCGGTCGTTTCGGCAGCGATACACCATGCCGGGCAGATGCCCGATCAACACCGAGAAAAACCGCTGACTCGCGCGCAACGCATGCTCGGCCGCCTTGCGCTCCGCGTTGTCCACAAGCGTCACGAGCAGACACATCTCGCCGCCGAGACGCACTTGCGCAGCAAACAACACCACATCGACCAACGGCCCCACCCGCGGACGCAGTCGAAACTCGCGATCACGCACTTCTCCATCGCGATCCAGCAATCGCTGAAACGTCGCGCCATCCTCCGAACGCTCCCACAGCGCGATGTCGGCCAGCGTTTTTCCCAAAAGATCTTCACGCCGCCGTTCGAGCATGAGCACCAGGCGCTCGTTCACATCGAGAATGCGCCCGTCGCTGCGCCGCAGGATCAACTTCGCCACCGAGCTCGCCTCGAAGACATGCTGGAACCGCTCCTCCGATTCGCGAATGCGCTCCTCGGCCTGCACGCGATGACTGACATCCAATACGACCGACGACACGCCCTGGACGCGATCGGCGTCATCGACGAGCAGCGTGTTGTACCACTCGCAAGCGATCTCGCGTCCGTCGCGCGTCGTGATGCGTCCGCAGACATATTCGCCGCCTTTGCGCGCGAGGAGCTGACGCCACGCCTCCTCATGCTCGGGCAGCTGGCTCGTCGACAAAAACAAACGCGCGTCCTTCCCCAACGCCTCGCCTGCGGACCAGCCGAAGACGCGTTCCGCCGCCGTGTTCCACGAGAGGATTTTTCCTTCCGCGGACCAATCGACGACGGCCAGCGGCGTGTTCTCCATGTGGAGGCGCAAGCGTTGCTGACTCTGCCAAAGCGCATCCTCCGCACGGCGACGTTCGGTCACATCGACGCTCACGCCAACGGCGCCCGTAACCACATTTTGAATACGCACCGGCGACAGCAGCCGGTGAACATGCGCCACCCGCTTCCCAAGCGCTTCCTCCGCTTCTTCGACCACCCACTCCCCCGCGAGTGCGCGGCGATGACTCTCGCCGAGCCCCGCGCGAAAATTTTCCGACCAATCGACCTCGGATGTCGTCCGGCCCGTCACATCGCCATAACGTTCGCGATGCCGGCGGCTTTGCAGGACAAACTTTCCCGTCGCATCGATGGCCCAAACCCCGACCGGCGCATTCTCAATGAAATCCGTCAGCGCCGCAGCCCGGCGTGCCGCTTGATCGCATTCGTCGCGCAGCGCCTGTCGCTCGTTCTCCCACGCTTTTGCGCGCCGGCGCCAATGCACCGCCAGGCCGATCGCCAAACCGACTCCGCCAACTCCGCCCATAAGAACATCGCTCCAGCGACGACGTTCGCTCGCAGTTGTTTCTTCTCCCTCGCGCGCCGCGCTGGCGCCCGTGGCCAGCAAAGCCGCGCCCATCAACGTGAGGGTGCGGAAAAACCGTCGACGACTATCCTCCGGGATTACGGGCACATCGCACGCTCACGCGAGCGGATCGTCTGAGTCAAGCGACAGCCCGCGGCGGCGCGCATTCACACGAGCCGCCGGGCCTCAGCATCGCTTCAGCGCGAAACCGCGATCACTTCGACTTCGAAGATCAGGGTCGCGCGACGCGGGATCTTGGGCGGATCGCCGCGCGTGCCGTAGCCGAGTTCAAAGGGGACGATCAACAGGCGTTTTTCGCCGACACGCATCAGTTGCAGACCTTCTTCCCAGCCATCGATGACCTGACCGCGCCCCACGCGAAACGTGAAGGGCTTGTCCGGATCCTTCGTGCCATCGAAAACCGTGCCGTCGATCAACCGGCCCTCGTACAACACGCTCACCAGGTCGCCTTTTTTCACCTGCTCGCCATCGCCGGCTTTCAAAACCAACGTGCGCAGACCGGTGCCGGTACGCACCGCCTCGGGCCAGTTTTTCTCCACGATCAGAAGGTCTTCGTAGGGGAGTTTTTCGCGCTGTGCCTGCACCGTCAGCGGAACGGCGAGCAGCACAGCCCAAAGCAGAGGACTAAAAAAACGCATGGCGGTGCATTTGGCGCGCGCGTCTGCGAGTTGGCAACCGCGAACCTTGCGGCGCGACGCGGATGCGGCTCACGAGCGCGTTTTGAGGCGGAGTTTTTCCGCACGCGCATTCACTTCGGCGAGCAGCTCCGTGTGCTCGCGCGCTTCGCGATCGTCGAGATGCACGAGTCCGCTCGCGAAGGGCGGTTGCTCGCCTACGAGATCCGCCCAGGCCGTCCATTCGTAACCGACAACCGCCCGCTGCGCGCACAAACGTTCCAGCGCGGCGCGGCCTTTTTTCAACATGCGCTCCACGCTCGTCGCGGGGCGCGGCGGTCGCGGCACGGGCGCACGCAGAAACGCTTCGCCCGTCCAAGCCACTCCCGTCATCAGCACGGGCATGCCACGCGCCGCATGACACGCCTGCGCGGTTTTGTCCCAAGCTTCGTCCACTGGCGAAACCGACACCACATCGACCAGCGGATACACGCACTCGGTGAGCACCGCCGCACCGGGATTCCCATGGAAACGACACCCCAACAACAGATGCTCGGGATCGTATGCGCGAACCACCGCCGCGCAGGTGCCAAAATACCGCCGCGCAAATTCGCGCGTGAACAAACGCTGGTCGCGTCGATAGCCCTCGCTCGTCAACGCCACGTCGCGCTGCGTGAGCTGACGCAGCGTTTCTTTGTTGGGCAACTCCATCGCCCAATCGCGCGCGAGCGTCGCGAGATCGCCGCGCCGCGTCGCCAACACAAACTCCCACGCTGCGTGATACGCGCGCTGCGACGGCTCCAAACTCAGACAAATCTGCAGCAACGCCGGCCGGGCCTCCGCCCCGCCTTCGTGCATCTGCGCCCACCCGAGATCGTCGTCCGAAAAATAGCCGATCAGCTCGCGGCGTCCGCGCCACGGAGCGCAACGTTCATGGGCCCGCGCCTGCGCCGCTTCGCGCCACTCGGGATCGAAGACATCGGGCAAACGCGCGCCGAAGGCATGGATCTGCGGACCGCAGCGCCCGAGTTCGAGCACCTCGGTGCAGGCGAATGCCGTATCTTCCGCTCCTTCGCCAGCCCAGGGTCCGAGCGTATTGAAAAACCAACTACGCAGCCGCTCTTCGGCTTTGGCCCAGAAATAGACGCCTTCCTCGCGTTTCGCCACGGCTTCGGCATACGGACCCGGACGCGGCTGGCGTCCGTCGCGACGCCCCCAGCGATTCACGCCGGCGACGCCTTTGCTGATAAACGCGCGCCCTTCCGGGTCGATCAGCCACCACTGCCCCGAGCGGGCGCGGCCCGTGCGGAAAAATCCGGGCGTGCCTCGCAAGGAGTCGGGGAGGAAATCGTCGAGCGTGGGGAGGATGGCAGGATCGCGCGGGGTGGGCGCCATGGGCCGCCACGCTGGCGGCCGGCGAAAAAAAGAAAAGCGCGGACTCTGCTCAGCGTTTCGCCGTGAGACGCAGCACGGTCAGCGAATGCGCGGGCGCCTCGCACGCGATCTCCTCGCCCACCGCCAACGTGGTCGTCTGTGGCACGACAGCGCGCGGAGTTTTCGCGTCGTTCACCGCGGCCGGATCGCCGGTCAGCACGATCTTCACGCCTTCTTTTGCGAACGATCCCGCGCCCGCGATACGCACGTTCAGCGTGTGAGCATCGGCGCCCGTATTCACGAGTTTCACGATCACGTCGCCACTGCGACTGTCGCGTACGGCGGAAACGGCGAAGCCGCGCTTTTCCCACTCGATCGCGTTCGCCGCCTCGCCGCCGGAAACGCCCGGTTCCAACCACGTGTCGCCGCTGTGCAGGCTGAACAACTGCTGCACGTAGTAGTTAGCCGTTGGATACACCGCGGTGTTGGTGAAGTAGATGAGATTGGGATTCCACTGGGTGTTGCCGAGTTTGCCGAGGAGCGGTGCGTACGACGCCAGCGGCACGATGTCAGCGTTGCGCTCGAGTCCGGTCAGATAAGCCGCTTCGGCGAGCGCGTTGTGAAACTTGTTTCCGCGCGAGGCCCACTCGCCGAGATACACTTTCGAGCGTTTGCGATCGTATGCGTCGTAGCGGCGAGTGTTCGCGAGCAACCACTCCGGCGCGACGTAGTAATGCTCGTCCACCATCTCCACCCGGAGTTCATCCGCGATCTTCCAGCCGGCGTCGAAATCCTCGCCTTCGTGAAACGGCCCGACGGTGCCGATCACGACGATCTCGGGATGCTTCGCTTTCACCGCGCGATAGATCATTTCGAAGCGTTCCTTAAATTCGGGCGTGATGCGGTCTTCGTTGCCCACGCCGAGATATTTCAACCCAAACGGCTCCGGTTGCCCCGCCTCCGCGCGCTTCGCTCCCCATGTCGACGTCGCGGGACCGTTCGCGTATTCGATCAGGTCGAGCACTTCCTGGATGTAATCATCCATCTGATCGAGCGGGATGCCGCGCTGGCCGACGCCGTGACGATGCGCGGCGTTTTGACAACACACACCCGCCGGCACGACCGGCAATGGCGCCGCGCCGATGTCTTCGCAGAACTGGAAATACTCAAAATAACCGAGCCCCACCGACTGGTGATAACCCCAGAGATTTTTCTGTCCGCGACGCTGCTCGATCGGGCCGATCGTGTCTTTCCAACGATACATATTGTTCAACGCGTGCCCGTGCACAAGGCAGCCGCCGGGGAAACGCACGAACTTCGGCTTCAGGTCCGCGATCACTTGCGCGAGATCCGCGCGCAGTCCGTTTTTTCGACCGCGAAACGTCTTTTGCGGGAAAAGCGAAATCTCGTCCAACGCCACGCCGCCCGGCGCCGTCATCAGCACGACCAAACGCGCCGCGTCGTCCGAACGTTTCGCCGTGATTGTCGCTGCCAAGCGCGTCCACTCGCGCGTCGGCGCGCCGAGATTCGCTTCGCCGAGCACTTCGCCATTGGCCGTTTCGAGCCGCGCCACGAGCGGCGCGGGATCGCCTTCGTTGGCGGTCTGGCTCCAGCGGTCGCCTTTGAAAAGATGTTTGGCGAAAAGCGACACGTCGTACTGCTCGCCTTCGCGCAACACGATGCCGCCGAAACCCGCATTCGCGATGCCCGCGCCGTCGCCAACGGCGTTCACTTTCAGGATCACGCACTGCGGGTTGTTGGGATGCAGCGGTTCCGAGTTGTCGACTTCCCATTTCAACTTCGCTCCGCCGCGCGCGATGAGTTCCCAACCCGTCAGCGGCGTCCATGTCGGTTGCTCGAGCGGACTGTATTCAAACGACCGATTCTGCACCAACTCCGCGTACAGTCCGCCATCCGCGGCGTAATTGATGTCTTCGAAAAAAATCCCCAACAGGTCCGGGCTGATCGGTCGGCCCGCCGCGCGAGCATCGACCGACACCGTCACCGTTTCCGCCAGCGCCGCCGTGGTCAGCGCGCACACACTCAACACAACCGAACCAACACGAATAAGAGAGACCATGGGTAAATAGGGTAAGCCCGCACCATGCGACAGCTCGCCGCCATTTCACCACTCCCAAATCTGGACGGTAATCCCACGCCTCCAATGGTCATTCGCCACTGGTCATTGGTCATTCATCATTCATCCGCCTTTGTCCTTTGAAATCTGGCGTTTGGGATTTCGCTTAACGATCCGGCCGCTTGAGCGTGAACGCCTCGCCCATGCGCACGTACGATTCGCCACCGAGACGCGCCACCAGATCGAGTTTCACCGGATCGACATTCCCCGACGCGTCCAACACCGTGTCGTCCACGTGCATGAGTTTAATGAGGCCGAAAACCACATTCGCGGCCGCCGCGCCTTCGCCGAGGCGCGTGATCGAGTGCAGCTCGCATTCGAAACTCACGGGCGCGCTCGCCACACGCGGCGGTTTCACGACGTCCGAAGCGACCGACGGCACATGAAACGCGTCGAACTCGCTCTCGCCGTACGGCAACACCGCGGCGGAATTATTCATCAACTCCGCCTGCGCGTACGACACGAGGTTCACGACAAACTGCTTCGTCGCCTCGATGTTTTTCACCGTGTCCTTCTTCGAGCCGTCGCGCAGATTCACCGGCACAAACATGAGCGACGGCGGATTGGACGTAATGCCTTGGAAGAAACTGAAAGGCGCGAGATTCGTTTTGCCCTCGGGCGAAATCGTCGAAACCCACGCGATCGGGCGCGGCAGAATCGTGCTGGTCATCCAACGGTAGGCGTCGCGCGACGCGAGCGAAGAGAGATCGATGCGCATGTGATGCAACGTGCTCCGCTGCACAGGCAAGTCCAGCGTGCCCGGCCGCAACGCGGCAGCTTTCACTTGTTCGTATCGCCGCGCGAAGCGTCGCTAATCCAACATCAGTCGCTCAATACGGTCCGCGAATATGCGGCGCGACTTCGGCTTCATAAAACGCCTTCAGCCATGCGTGTTGCTCCGCGCTGAGTTTCGGTAGCGACGAAGCTTTCGTGTTCGCCGCGGCCTGCGCGGGATTTTTGGCGCCGGGGATGATCACACTCACCGCGTCGAAATCGAGAATCCAACGCAGCGCCCAATCGGCCATCGCCCAGCCTGCCGGCACTTGCGCTTTGAGTTTGTCCGCAAGCTCCACGCCTTTTTCAAAAGGCAAACCGGCAAATGTTTCGCCGACGTTAAAGGCCTGGCCGTCACGATTGAAATTCCGGTGATCGTCCGCGGAGAAACGCGTCGCGGTCGTCATCTTTCCGCCGAGCAATCCGCTCGCGAGCGGCAGGCGCACGATGAGTGCGACGTTTTTCGCCTTCGCTTCGTCGAAGAGCGTCGCGATCGGTTTCTGACGGAAGACGTTAAAGATGATCTGCAACGCCGCGCAGCCCGGTTGCTGCACACACCATGCCGCTTCGTCCATCGACTCCACGCTCGCGCCGTAGGCTTTGATTTTCCCTTCGCGCTTTAGCTCGTCGAGCCAGCCAAACAATTCGCCGCGTTTCAGCACGTCGGTCGGCACACAGTGGAGCTGCGTGAGATCCAGCGCGTCCACGCCGAGCCGCGAAAGCGAGTCTTCGGTGTGTTTGCGCACGGCTTCGCGCGTGAAATTGGCCGGCCAGCCGGGGTCGCCGCGTCGTCCGAGCTTCGTTGCGATGAACAACTTCGACGCTTCGGCGGCGCCTATTTCCTTCAGAAATTTCGCGATCAAGCGCTCGCTGCGGCCATCGCCATAGACGTCGGCGGTGTCGAAAAACGTCACGCCCGCCGCTCGCGCCGCGCGCAGCGTCTCGAGCGCCACGTCGTCCGTGACCTCGCCCCAATTCGCACCGAGCTGCCAGGTGCCCAGCCCTATCTCGCTGACATTGCGTCCACTGCGGCCAAACAAGCGCGTATTCATACGGCACTTACTGCGCAGGCCGCCCTTGGCGTCAACTTCCCCGGCATCGATCAGGAAAAATGTGTCACGTCCTCCGGCCCGATCCGTCTGGCATGCGATGTGGTTAGGCGCGCCGAGCGCAGCATCGCGTCAGCCGGTCGTGTGATTTTCCCACAGGACCTTTGCCACCGGTTTCGTAATACTCTTCACTTCGTTTATGTCGTTTCGCCGCCTTTTCACTCTCTTCCTGCTGATCGCCGTGTCTGCGATTGGCGCGAAGGCCCAGGTAACCGCCTCGCTCGTCGCCGCTGAGACTTCGGTCCAGCCCGGTCGTGCGTTCACGGTCGCCCTCCGTCTGGTCCATCAGCCGCATTGGCACACCTATTGGATTAACCCGGGCACCGGTTACCCGACCTCGATCGCGTGGAAACTGCCGCCCGGCTGGACCGCGAGCGATATCCAATGGCCGACGCCGCATGTCGTGCGCGACGGCTCCGGCAACATCGCCGGCAATGGCTACGAAAACGACACGTTGCTGCCCGTCACCATCACGCCGCCCGCCGATCTGCCCGTCGGCCAGACCGTCACGCTGCAGGCCGATGCCGACTGGTTGATGTGCGCCGACTCCTGCGTGCCCGGAAACGCTTCGCTCACGATCACGCTGCCCGTTTCCAACGACACGCCCAAAGCCAACCAAACCCATCGCGCGCTCTTCGCCGCGATCCCGCTGCCCGCGCCGGCCGATGATCTCACCTTCACCGCCACGCGCTCCGGCAAATCGCTCAAACTCACCATCGAAGGCGCACGCGCCGGCTCGCTGCTCACGCCGCATGTATTTTCGAGCGACGCGTTCATTCAATACGACGAATCGCAGACCGTCGCGGCCGAGGACGGTCGTCTCACGCTCACGTTGCCGATCTCGTCCGCCTATGATGGCGAGGGCAAAAAGCTCGTCGGCATCCTCGCCTATACCAACGCCTCCGGCGCCACGCGCGGACTCGTGCTGGATGTGCCCGTGACCGAAACCAGCGCCGCCGCGGGGGGTTCGTCCGCAGGCTCCGGCGCCACCGCCACGACGGCGGGCGGACTCGCTGGCACACTCGCCCTCGCGTTTGTGGGCGGCCTCATTCTCAACCTCATGCCCTGCGTCTTCCCGGTGCTCGGCATCAAGATCCTCGGCTTCGTCAATCAATCCGGCGCCGACCGCCGCAAAGTCACGCTGCACGGCCTCGTCTTCACCGCCGGCGTGCTCGCGTCGTTCTGGGCGCTCGCCGGCGCACTCGCGGCGCTTCGCGCGGGCGGCGATCAACTCGGCTGGGGTTTCCAACTGCAATCGCCCGTCTTCGTTTTTGTGCTCGCGGCGATCATGCTCGTTTTTGCGATGAGCCTTAGCGGCGTGTTTGAATTCGGCCTCCGCGCCACCGCCGTCGGCGCCAATCTGCAAAGCAAATCCGGCTACAGCGGCTCGTTCTTCACCGGCGTGCTCGCAACCGTCGTCGCCACGCCCTGCAGCGCGCCTTTCCTCGCGCCCGCGCTCGGCGCCGCGCTCGCGCTGCCGATCACGGAGTCCTTCGGAGTTTTCACCGCCATCGCGGTCGGCCTCTCGCTGCCGTACTTGCTCCTGTCGATCTTCCCCGACGCCGTGAAAGTCCTCCCCCGCCCCGGCGCGTGGATGGAAACGTTTAAACAATTCATGGCGTTTCCGCTCTACGCCACGGTCGCCTATCTCGTGTGGGTGATCGCCGGCCAGAGCAGCGGCGACGGCCAGGAATACGCGCTCCTTTTTGTCCTGCTCGGCCTCACCACGATCGCACTCGGTGCTTGGTGGTATGGTCGCTACACCGCGCCCGGTGCGAAGCCCGCGCGTGCCCGCCTCGGCGTGATCGGAGGTCTCGTGCTGCTCGCCGTCGGTTTCATCATCGGCTGGCCGCGCCCCGTCGCGCCGACCGATCTCGTGTGGGAAAAATGGAGTCCGGAAGCCGTCGCCAAGGCGCAGGCCGATGGAAAAATCGCCTACGTCGATTTCACCGCCCGCTGGTGTTTCACCTGCCAGACCAACAAAGCCGCGGTCTTCGGCTCGTCGGACGTGAAGAAATTCATCCGCGACAGAAACGTGGTTCTCTTCAAAGCCGACTGGACCAACCAGGATCCGCAGATCACCACGGAGCTGGCGAAGTTCAACCGCAGCGCCGTGCCCTTCAATCTCGTCTACAAACCCGGCGCGGACGAACCGCTCATCCTGCCCGAACTGCTCACGCCCGGCATCGTCCTCGATGCGCTGAAGGGCTGACGTAACCAGTTTTTGAATACGACGCCGCGGCGCGCCTCAAGAAGCGCGTTGCGGCGTCACTGGTCAACCACGGCCGGCATCAGTCGGATCGTAGTCTTCGGGCGAGTGCGCATCGTCCTCGCGCACCGGCAGAAAATTCAGCGCCAGAAATCCAAGCACGGATTGCGCGTTGGTCGTCAGCGAAACGAGTTCTTCTTCGAGCGGATTTCTCGCGAACCAATCCCGCGCCGGCGCCGCCAGGGCGCGCCAGTTCGCAGGACGCTCCTGCTCCGCGATCACCTCGGCGCCCGGGGCTCTTCGCTGCACCTCGGGTTGAATGGCGGTGATAAACGCCACGACGGCCACCAGCGCCACTCCCGCCAGCGCCCAACTCGCGCCGGCCAGTGAGAAACCGCGCGAAAAACTACGCGACGGAACGGCGTCCGCATGCGCGCGCAAGATGCGCCGTTCCAAACCGACTGGCGCTTCCACCACCATGTCGCGGGCGGAGCGTCGTAGTGCTTCTTCGAATACAGCGTCGCCCGCGAAGTAGATTTCGCAATCGACACAATGTTCGCGATGGCGGCGCGCGATTCGCGATTCGCCGCTCGAGCGGGCAAAGAGAGCGTCCCAACGACGCACCCGGCGGCAGGCTCGCGGTGTGTTCGAATCCTCAGGCGAGTTCATGGGCGGAGTCTCCTTTCAATAATTGCTGACGGGCTCGGAATACGATGACTTTGACGTTCGCGACGGTCAAACCGGTGATCTTCGCCGTTTCTTCCGTCGAGCGCTCTTCGCCGAAGCGCAGCCAGAGCACTTCGAATTCGCGCGGCGACAGCACTCGGCGCGCGTAGTCCCACACGTTTTCCGTGCGGTCGCGGTTTTCCACTTCGCGCGCGGGTGATGGCGCCTGGCTCGCAGTGTCTTCGGGAATCTCTTCCCAGCGTTTGGTGTCGCGAAAATGATTCAGCGCGGTCCGTCGTGCGATCGTCAGCAGCCAGTTGATCAACGGACGATGCGGATCGAAACGATCCAAATGACGAAACGCTTTGATGAAGGTTTGCTGCGTGAGGTCTTCGGCGTCCTGCCGATGACGCGTCATCTGATGGAGAAAATTGAAAACGCGATGACCGTAGCTCCGCACGAGTTCTTCGCTCGCTCGCGCGTCGCCGGCCGCAGCCGCGCGCACCGCGGCCGTCTCCTCGGGCGTGATGCCGGGAGCCGCCTCCTCGTGCTCGGGCGCACGCGTTTCCGGAGAAAGGATCATGGTGCCGTCTCCAGTCAACGGCCGGCCGGTGATGGCGTGTTTGGCTGGGCGGGCTGCGCGGGAGCTGCCGGCGCCGAGGGCGCATCGGACGTCTCCGCGTCATACGGGTTCAGGAGACTGAGCGTGAAGCGGGATTTGCCATCCGATTCGTCCACATAACGGACCGTTATCGTGTAGAGGCCTTCGGCTCCCGAGAACTGGAAACGCGCCGTGGCGATATTCGACTGGGCTTTTATCAAACGTCCGCCCGAGGCCGCAGCCGCGCGCTCTTCGGAGTAACCGCGGAGGTTCATGTACTCCGCCTCGAATGTCAGCGAAGGACCGCCGTTCGCGGGCGTGAGGTCGATGCGATCCACGCGCGCATTTTCTCCGCTTTCGCGCTGACCGGTCATCACCACCACCGAGCCGGGCTGCAGCGATATGTTTTCAAAAACTTTCGTCGTGAAACCTTCCGGGGCCACCGACTCGTCGCCGAGCTGCTGATCGGCGATCCACGTGCCGACAACCTCGCCTTCGATCTTGGGCTCGGGACGTTTGGGACGTTGAGGCGGGCGCGGGCGGCTCTGCGCTTGCCGCATCTGCTCAAGCATCCGAAGCAGGCGCTCGCTCGCATAAGCGAGGTGCAGCGTCACCGTGTTCTTTTCGCGCGTCACCGACACCGACTGCAAAAACTCCCGGAGGTGCTTGTCGTCTGTTTCCGCGAACGACGCCATCGCCGTGAGGCCCTGCAGAATCTTCATGAGCTTGTCGGCCATGTCGTCCGAAGCCGCCTGCAACTTCACATGCGCGAAGGTCCGTTGATTCGCTTCGCCCAGCTCGACCGACGCCGATTTCGCCATCTGTAGGATGCGTGCCTGGGGCACATCTTTGGGGAAAAATTCCGCCGACGGCACCACACTGGACGCGAGCACAAACGAGCCGGTTTGACTATGGACGAGTTGCGTGATCGGCGACTTTTTCGCCTTTGCCAACGACGGCGCTTCGCCGCGGAAAACTTTGTGCGCGGTCAACAATTGCGCCTTCGATTTGCTCACGAGGATCATCGGTTCTTTGGGAAACGCGATCAGGACCTGCTTATCCAACGAGTACGCGTCGAACGGCATCTCGCTCAACTGCGCCACTTTTTCGGGTTCCGCGATGTTTGCTTGAATCACCACCGACTCCAAGATCGCGCGCAGTTCCGTCGTGCCTTGGATGATCAGCGTGCCGTCCACGCGATCCGGATCCTGCGTGAGATTCGTTCCGTAAGCCGTGAGCGAGCCGATCGAAGAAATCAGTTTCGGAATATCGATCTGCACCGGCAGGTTTTTCTGCTGCAGCGCCTTCGCCTGTGCGCTCATCGCTTGTGCGATGATCTCCTTGCCTATCGCCGTATCGCGCATCGCGTTCAGATCGAGATGCACCACCCACTGCGCTTCCGCACCGACGATCTTCTGATCGAGCGCGGCGTTGAGCGAGAGCGGCGCGAGCGTCATCAGCGGCGCGCTGAATGGGATGAGGAAGCGGTGGAGTCGTTTCATGAGATTAAGGGGTTGTTGTTACTTCAGCATTCACGGGCCACAGCCCCGAGGTTACACTTGCACACGTTTTCTTCACGAGCGCCGCCGCGGCGCGATCAGTCGGCGGCCCGAGTGCCGGACATTTCGCGGAATGAAAAAACCGCCGCGGCGATTCCGATAAAAACGACGATAAACAGCGCCGTCGCGCCCGTCGTCGACGCGATCTGCATAAACGTCACCCCCGTGTCGTCGAAGGCGGTGAGCTCGCCGACCTGTCGCAGCATCGATGCACGGCTGAGCGGCGCGGGGATGTTGCCAATGCCGGCCTCCACCAACCCTGCGTACAGCAAGCCGCCGATCAGATAGCGCGTCATCAATACGGAGCAGAAAAAGCCCAGCGCCACGAAGCCCGCGATCGTCAGCGATTGCGCAAACAACACCGTTGTCATCGTCGATCCGAGCGACGCCAGGTCGCGCTGCCCTGCGAAGAACGTCAGCACCGCGACCGCGGGCAGCCACGCGAGAACGAGACAGGTGGTGTGCGCGAAATATTTGAACGCCACAAACGCCCAGCGGCGTATTGGCCGCGTGAATACATAATCGACCACGCCGGGTTTGGTTTCGTCGCGCATCGCGCCGGCCCCGGAAAGAAACGCGAGGATCGGCACGGCGAGTTTGAGATAAAAGCCTGCGATCCACTCCAGATATTCGTCCGCGTCTGTCGGTGTCGCCTCCGTCGTCGACAGCAGAATCAGCAGCGCCAGCAGCCCGGCATTGGCGAGCAGATGGCCGCGCGAAAGAAAGCGCCCCGCGGTGAGCCGCCACACACCGCCAAAGGCACGCATTTGATTCGGTGCGACGCGCGGCGCGGAAAACGAGGAGCTGGTTGTGTTCGCGTTCATCACTCGTGCGCGGCCGGACCGACGGCCTTTTCCAAAAAGCTTTCCGTGCTCCGCACTTCAAAGATGCGCACGCCGCTCTCGAGCAGCGTGTCTTCGAAGCGTCCGTAAAAGGTCTCCGCGTTTTTCCAACGCACGTGCAACACACCCCGCTCCGGCGCGAAATCGCAGCCGCGAATCAATCCGCGATCGAAGAGAAAACGCGCGAGTTTGTCCGCATCGTCGCAGCGAATGGTCGTCGCGTCGGGCCAGCGTTTGCGCGTCTCGGGCGAAGCCAGCTCGCGATTCGCGTTCGGCACACGTCCCCAGCGCAGCAGGATGAAGTCGCTGCACAGCGCTTCGAGATCGTGCAGGATGTGGCTCGAGATCAGCACGCTCGTGCCTTCGCGCGCGAGATCGCGCAGCACATTGCTGAACTCCTCGCGCCCCATCGGATCGAGTCCGTTCATCGGTTCGTCGAGGATGATCAGCTCCGGCTCGTGCAATAAACACTGCGCGAGTTTCACGCGCTGCCGCATGCCTTTCGAGTAAGTCGTGATGCGTTTCTTCCAATGCTGCGGCGCGAGCTTCACGCGTTCGAGCGCGACGGTTGCGCGACGTCTGGCGTCGTCCGACGAGAGTCCCGAAATCATGCCGAGTCCGACGAGCCACTCCAGCGGACGCAGCCCCGCCGGCACCGCTTCGCTTTCCGGACAATACGCGAGCCGCGCCTGCACGTCGGGATTATTCCAAGGGTTGCCGCCAAACACGCGGATCGTTCCCGAGCTCGGTTTGATCTGGCCGGTGAGCAGACGAAACAGCGTCGTTTTGCCCGCGCCATTCGGGCCCACGAGTCCGGTGATGCCGCGGCGCATCGTTATGTTCACGTTGTTGAGCCCGAGCACGACGCCGTAGAAACGGCTCAGATTTTCCGTTTGGACGATCGTACTCATTCGGGACGCAACTTTCTCAAAAACACGACCGACGACAGCACCACAAACCCCGCGAGCGCTTGCACCGCGCCGGGCAGATTTTTCGCCGATGTTTCCTCTCCCGACCGGCGCAGGTTTTCGACCACGCGTTGATCGATCAGCGGCAGTTTCTCCGCGGCGTCCACAAACACCGCATCGAGCCGCAGCGTGCTCGCGCGCACTTCGGAGATGTTCAACATCAGGCTCGAATGACGCAGCCAATCCGGCGCGCGGTGACCATTGCCGAGGCCCCACATAAAGATCCAAAGAAACATCCAGAGCACGATGGTCGTGCGCGACGATCGTGTGAGCGCCGACACGCCGAGCGCCACCGTCGCCAGCACCACGAGGCAGATGCCGTTAAACATCAGCGCACGCAGCAACGGCTCGAGCGAGTACACGAAGAAGTCGCTGTTTGGCGCGAAAAGCATGCTGAGCAACCAGCCGAGCAACAACGGCCCCGTCCACAACAGCACCAGCAAGCCCGCGACCGTGCCGAGTTTTCCCAACAAATAATCCAGCGACGTCAGCGGTCGCGACAGGTAGATGATCAACGCATTGCCCGCGCGATCACGCGCCACGAGCCGCGGCACGAGCACCGTGAGCGCGATCAAACTCAGCCCGAGCCCGACATACGATTGCACCCAAAACATCCACATGAAGAGACCGCGCACGCAGATGTCGGGATACAACAACACCAGCGCGCCGATCGCCGACGCGAGCGCTTCTGCGCGCACGCCGAGCGACTTCGCGCCTTCTTCGAGCCAGCCGCCCGTGACCACCGTCTGGCTAAACACAAAACCGCCCGCAGCCATCACGAGGCTCGTCGTCCATGCGACGATCAACAGGATCACAAAAAAACGTCCGCGGAAAAGCTGCCGCAGTCCGGTGGATGCGATCACCCAGCGCCGATAAACGACGCCGCGCAGCGGTTCGCGACAACGACTCAGATCAAGCGCGGTTTCCATGATCGGTCGCGAGGGCGCGCAGGAACAGTTCATGCAGCGCGTTGGGATTGGCCACGATTTCGCCCGGCGGCAGACGGTGTTTGCGCATCAACTCAAGCAGCCATTCGACGGAATCTTCGGGCGACTCGATGCGGAGACGTCCGTTGGAACGCCGTTCAAAAACATAACCGGCTTCCAACAACGCCGCCGCGAAGCGCTCCGCTTCTCCCGAAGGCGCAACTTCGACGATGCGACGATGACGGTTCTTCAAGTTTTCCAGACTGTCGTGTTCGAGCACGCGTCCGTTCGCGATGATGATCACGCGATCGCAGATGCGCTCGATGTCGTTCAGCAGATGCGAAGAAATCACCACGCTGATGCCGAGTTGCCGGTGCAGGGAACCGATGAGACGCAGGAAATATTCGCGGCCCGCGGGATCGAGGCCGTTGGTCGGTTCGTCAAGAAACACGATCTCCGGATCGTGCACGAGCGCCTGCGCGAGCTTCGCGCGCTGCTTCATGCCCGTGGAGTACGTATCGATTTTTCGATAACGCTCCTGCCCCATGCCCACGAGATCGAGAATCTCGTGCGCGCGTTGACGCGCCTGCTTAAACGACAAGCCCGAGAGCTGCCCGCAGTACGTCACATACTCGCAACCCGCCATGCCCGGAATGTGCGAATCCTGCTCCGGGCTGTAGCCGACTTTCTCGCGCGATTCGCGATTGCTCGTGCGGATGTCGCGCCCGAGCACACGCGCGCGGCCCGAGGTCGGCGGCTCCAGATTGAGGAGACACTTGATAAACGTGCTTTTGCCCGCGCCGTTGGGACCGAGCAGTCCAATCGTCCCCGGAGGCACGCGGAGCGAGACATTATCGAGCGCGCGTGTGCCACCGCCGTAAACCTTGGTCAGGTTCTCCGCTTCGATCACGCAGTCGCCCGACTCGGTCGAAGACAGAGCCGTATCGGAGGAAGAGCGCGGGGAATCATTCACGAGGACCAGAGAGCGTGTGAGACGGCGGGAGTTCGAACGGTCTAACACGACTGCAACGGGGCTGGTTACACGGCAACGGACAAAAATTTTCTGCACATCCTGCGCGAAGCGGAGGTCGCACCCTGCGGATTGTTTTAAAACAAACTTTCCCCGCTAACAAATCCACCCAACCTGCTTTGGGCGCGAGGGCGCCTGCGGCATGCACCACTTTCTCACCCCATGTTTTCGGCAAAACGCCTTCTCTTCTTCACGCTCGTCATGACATCGCCGGGCATCGTCTCCGCGTCAGAAAAGCCCGCCGCGATTTCCCCGGCCGCATACGCCGGCGCGGCCGAGCAATCGCCGGAGGTCGTCATCCTGCTGCATGGACTCGGCCTGAATCGCTTCGCGATGGCGCGGCTCGCGTGCGGTCTGCGTCGCGACGGTTATCGCGTGATCAATCTTTCCTACGACTCGCGCCGCATACCGCTGGAGACACTCGCGACCGAGTGGTTGCCCGACGTACTCCGTATTCACGAAACGGATACCGCGCCGTGCGTTCATTTTGTCACGCATTCGATGGGCGGGATTTTGCTGCGGCTTCATCTGCGCGATCAACGTCCGGCCAATCTCGGCCGAATCGTGATGATCGCTCCGCCCAACCAAGGCAGCGAAGTCGCCGACAAACTTCGCGAAAATCCATTCTTCCGGTTCTTCACCGGCGTGAACGGCTGCCGGCTTGGCACCAGTCCGGAGTCGTTGCCGCGCCAGCTCGGACCTTTGCATGCCGATCTCGGCATCATCGCCGGAAATCGTTCGTTGAATCCGCTTTTCTCCGCGTGGATCGGCCGCCCCAACGACGGCAAAGTCGCGATCGACAGCACCCGCCTCGAAGGCATGCGCGACCATCGCGTTTTCCCGATCTCGCACACCTGGCTCCAATACCGCCGCCCGGTGATCAACGCAGTCAGCACCTACCTCCGCGACGGTCATTTCACGCCCAACCCGCCAACAACCACCACCGTTCGCTGATCACTGGTTCATTGGTCACTGATCATTCGTCATTCGGATCTCGCCCTTCGGATTTCCCATGAAGCCCCTCGCGCTCGTGCTCGCCCTCTCGCTCGTCGCCAACGGCATCTTCGCCGTCCGCGAGCACCGCGCTGCACGCGCGCAGTCTGACGCCGGCGGCCCACTTTTTTCGTCCAACACGTCGGCTGCGACCACCGCCAACGCGACCAGCTCCGCTGATCAATGACCTCACTCATTGGTCACCGATCATTCGTCATTCGGATTTCTGCCCTCGCCCTTCGCTCTCCCCATGAAGCCTCTCCTGCTCCTGCTCGCGCTTTCGCTGATCGCGAACGCCCTCCTCATCGCCACACGCGCCAAGCCCCCGCACGTCGTAGACATTTCACCTCTACAGGCGACATCGACGACGGATGCGTCCGAGAAACCGAGCCGGCCCGCGCAATCGTCCCCGCCATACGACGGCCCGTACGCAGAAGCGTGGAAAAAACTCGCCGCGGGCGATGCGTCGATTGTCTCGCGACTACGCGATGCCGGTTGGCCGGAGGATGTCGTCCGCGATATCGTGCTCGCCGCCGTTCAAGATGCTTTCCGCGATCGTTTTCTCGCGTTTTGGCAACACGACGCCACGCCCGACGAGTACTGGCGCAACAGTTCATTGTCGCGCAGTGAGTCCATCGAACGCCGTCGCGCTAATCACGCCCTCAATCAGGAGATGCACGCGCGCATTAAAGCGCTGCTCGGGCCCGACTTCGTCCCCGAGCGGAATTGGGAAGCGCTCGGATTTGCCAATCTTCCTCCCGCCAAAGCAGAAGCGATTCGCCTCATTGATGAGGACTACCGGGAGCTCACGAGCGAGGTGGAGCACTACGACTACGACACCGCGATCTTGCTGCCGGAGGATCGTGAGACGCTCGCCTATCTCGCAAAGGAACGCGTCGCCGACATCACCGCGATCCTCTCGCCGTCGGAGTTTTTGGAGTACGAAATCAGACACTCCCCGGCCGCACGGATGCTGCGCAGCTCCCTCGCCGGATTTCGCCCGACCGAGGAGGAATTCCGTGCGATTTTCCCGCTTCAAAAAGCCGCGCTCGAAAGGGCCGGCCTCGCGGGCTCACCACAATCCTCCGACGAAAACGAACGCCTCCGCGCCGCCCAATCCGAGATGGACGAGGCCGTCAAAGCGCTGCTCACGCCCGAGCGTTACGACGACTACGTGCGCGCCAAGGACTACGACTACACGCGCCTCATCGCGCTCACGGAGCGCCTGCAGTTGCCCCCCGCCGCCGCGAATGCGGCGCACGCCGTGAAGACCGATGTCGAAAAACGCGCGCGCGCCCTCCGCCCCGTGCCCGGCCCCGATGCCGCGAAGAATTTCGCCGCGGCCCGTGCCGCACTCGCCGCCGAAACCCAGCATCGCCTCGTCGAGATCCTCGGAGAACGGGGACTCGAGGCCTACAAAGCCAACGGCGCTTACTGGCTCAACAATCTCGCCCCCAACTCCGCCCGATGAAAGCACTGCTCATCCTCCTGCTCGGCGTTTCCCTCGTCGCCAATATCGCCTTGTTTGCCCGTCGCAGTGCGTCCGGCGCCGCGACCGCCAACACGCAGACCACTCGCGCCGACGCATCCGCAAAAGGACCCATCCCGGTCCCGGAGTTTTCCACCGACACGTGGGCTCTCGCCACCGCAGGCGACCCGGCTGCGACCGAGCGATTCCGCCAGCTCGGCCTGCCCGACTCGATCATCCGCGCATTGATCGTCCGCCAGATCGACCTGCGTTTCCGCGATCGCGAACAAGCGCTGCGCGCACATGAGCGCGATGCGTTTTGGCGGCGCGATTTTCCCTACTACGCCAATCGCTCCGTCGACCCGCTCGCGGCTCTCGACCTTCGTCGCGAAAAAAGTGCCGAGAAAAAGCGTCTCCTCGCAGACCTGCCTGATCCGGAGGCGGAAAGGGTGAACGCACGGTTGTCGTTTCTATCTCCGGAAAAACGCGAAGCATTCCGCGCCGTCCGCGAAGACTACGACGCGATGCGCCAGGCCATCCGGTCACCCGACGGCATTGTTCTTCCCGAAGAACGCGAGAAACTCGCTTTTCTCGAGAAACAAGAGCGCGCGGATCTCGAAGCACTCTTGTCGCCAGATGAGCTCGCCGCGTACGAACTCCGCCACTCCAACACCGCCCGCCAGCTCCGGTATCAACTCAGGGGCTTCGACGCCACGGAGGATGAGTACAAAGCGATCTATAGGATGCAGCGAGAGTACTTGCAGCAACACGCGCCGGAAGCCGGCACGAACATCATCTACGCGAGGCTGCCAGGGCCCGCCGCCGCGCGCGAAAAGTTTCAAACCGAGCTCAAAGCCACACTCGGCGAAGAGCGCTACTCCGCGTACGAGCGCGCGCAGGACCAGGAATTTCGTACCCTCGCCGCGATCACGTCGCGACTCGATCTGCCACCCGAAAAAGCCATCGAAGCGCACGCGCTCAAAACGGCCCTCGAAAGAAAAGCACGCGAGTTCCGCCCAGTCCCCGGCATCTCCGCGCGGGAACAACAGGAAGCTTATCTGGCCGCGATCGCCGAAGAGGCGGAAGCCAGCTTCACCGCCATTCTCGGGGAGAAAGGTTACGCCGCCTACAAAGAATACGGCCAACTCCCGCGCCGCCTCGAAGCCTCCCGCCGTACTCCAAACGCCCAGCGCTGACCCTCCGTCATTGGTCATTGGCCATTCGTCATTCCGCCTTCGTCATTCGAATTTCATGAAGCCGCTCCTTCTCCTCCTCGCTCTCTCGCTCGCCGCAAACGCCGCGCTCTTTCTGCGGGGTTCCTCGACGAATGCTCCGCCCGACAAGCCCGCTGACATCAACGCCGCGACCTCCGGCGCGCCGAGGTCTTCCGCCGCGTCCGCAGCAGACGCGCAGGCGGCACTGTGGCGGCAAATCGACGCCGGCGATCCGTCTGCGATCGAACAACTCCGCGCCGCCGGCTGGCCGCCCGAAGCGATCGCATCGGCCGTCCGCGCGCATTTACATCTTCGGCTTCGCGCCGAAATAAAAAGCCGCTGGCCCGACGCTGACCAAGACAACTACTGGTCCTCGCAAGCCATGTTTGGAGGCCCGACCGAACAGCGGAAGCTGCAGCATGAGCTGTGGAAGAAGTATGAAGCCACGCTCACAAAACTTCTCGGTCCTCAAGCCTCCTTCCAGGACGACAACTGGCGGGACCTTCGTTTCTCCGATCTGCCGCCTGAGAAAGCGAACGTCGTTCGCGCGATCGAGGACGATTACAGGCTTCTGCTTTCGGAAGCACGCGGTAGCTTCGATCCGGACGGAAACAATCTTGTCTTGCCGGAGGACATCGAAAAATTGCGATTCCTCGAAAAAGAACGGCGAGCCGACCTCGCACGTGCCCTCACGCCCGAGGAGCTTTTCGAATACGAGTTACGGTCAACGGACGCCGCCAACGGCATTCGGTTCCGGCTCGATGCATTCGATCCGAGCGAGGAGGAATTTCGCGCGATCTTCCGCATCGTGCAGGAAACCTCCGCGCGACGCGGCCGCGTAGAAGTCTACGGTTCGGTTCCTCCCGACGAGCAAGCGCTGCAGAAACAAGTGCAGGCCGAAATCGAAGCGCAGCTTCAGCAACAGCTCTCTCCCGAACGCTACGCCGACTATAAACGCGCACAGGATTTCGATTACCGCGCCCTCCACGAACTCGGGAAACATTTCGATCTGCCGATGTCCGCGGTACGCGCGGCTCACGATGTGAAACTCACCTCCGAGCAACGCATCGCGCAGCTTAGAAAAAATCCGCCCAAAGATCCCGACGAGATGCGTGTCGCCCTCACGGAGATCGTCGACGAAGCCGAAGTTCAGGTGAACGCCGCCCTCGGTGAGCGCGCATACGAGATCTACGCGCAGAATTACACCTTTCTCGCCAATCTTCGCCGCTCGATCCCGCAGGCCAAGTCCACCAACCGATAAGCCGCCGCACCTCATGAAACCAATTCTTGTCCTCCTCCTCGCCGCCTCCATCGCGGCCAACGCGTGGCTTCTTCTCGATTCCGACAACGCGGCCAATCAGGTCACCGCGGCATCGACCGACCAAACATCTTCTTCGCCAAACGGCGCACCGGCGCTTTCGCCGGAGCTGTGGACGCTTGTCCAATCGGGCGGCACCTCCTCCGCCAAGCGTCTGCGTGCTCTCGGACTCCCGGAACACATCGTGCGTGCGCTCATTCGCGAAGAGGTCAACAAACGCTATCGCGAACGCGAAAAGGCGCTCTATACGCGAGCCGAATCTCGGTATTGGATGTTTGGATACAGCCCGTATCTGCATTTTCCTTCCGATTCCGCCGCCGCGCTCGATCTGAATCGGGAAAAGGAGGCCGAGCTCAAGCGCCTCCTCGGTGACGACTGGTACGACGATCGTCACGAATGGTTCGATCGACGCTATGGCTTCCTCTCGCCGGAGAAACGCACCCAGCTTCGTCTCATCGAAGAAGACTACGATGCCTTGGAAACGCAGGAACGTCGCCTTCCGGTGATACGACTTCCCGGAGAGCGTGAGAAACAGCGTTTTCTCCAAGAACAAAAACGCGCGGACATCGTCGCGCTGCTGACGCCGGAAGAACTCGAGCAATACGATCTCCGCCACTCGTCCACCTCTCGCAGTCTTGTCTGGAACCTCGCTTACTTCGAACCAACGGAGGCAGAGTTTAAGGCGATATACGCGCTCCATAAATCCGTCGACGACCAATATCCCGATTCCGGATCGCTCACGCCGGAACTCGTCCGCGCCCGAAACGGGGCCCGTCGGCAACTCGACCCGCAAATCAAGGAGGTCCTCGGCGAGGAACGTTACGCCGAATACAAGCGCTCGCAGGACAGCGATTATGGGCTGCTTCGTCAGCTCAACGTCCGCCTCGACGTCCCGATCGCCAACGTCACCGAGGCCTACGAGCTGAAAAACTCTCTCGAGAAGCGACTGCGCGAATTCCAACCAACGCCGGGTTCCGACGCGAAACAGGAGCGCCTCGAATTCCAGAAAACGCTCACCGCCCAAGCCGAGGCGGAGTTCACCCGTTTGCTCGGCGAAAAAGGTTTCTCCGCGACACGCGGGCGCTTGTTGCGACGTATCCAGCCACTCACTACAAACAACAACGAGACCGGCGTCAGCCCCGGCGCGGGGGCTTTCCGTTTGCGTTAACCCCGAAATCTTCTCCGCCATGAAACTCACGTCCGCGCTCTTCACCGCGTCGCTTGCGCTCAACGCCACTCGCTCGGTCTCGTGATCTTCTCGCGCCTCAAACGCGTTGAGCGATTCGCCGCCACGCGCTCACACCGGCGCGAGCGCGATCACCAAACCCACCACTGCGCCATACGCGACGTGACCGAGAAAATGCGTCAGGGCGACCGACACGCCCGCGCGTCGAAACTCCTCCAATGGGTGTTGATCCGCCACGACCCAACATAGCGCGAGGCTCACCACCAATCCGTGGAACACGCCAAAACCTGCGCCCGCGAAAAGTCCTTCCGGCCACGCCGCCAATGACAGCCCGATCAACAGCACGGTGTAGATCTGCCCAAACACGATCGCGGACAATACGTGTAAAACCAGCCCCACCGAAAACGCCGTGGCGCGCGTCTTGGTGAATAAACTTCCTACCGCCACAATCATGTCGCCGCGCGCCCAGCCGGTGCGCGCCACCAGTTTCATCACCGCCGTCATCGCCAGTGCGCCACACAGCCCGGCCAGCGCCGCATACACCAGAAACGTCGCAATCGTACTCGCAGGATTCATCGCCTTGTCGATTTGAGGTTGAGGATCAGGCCAGCCGCTTGATCGGCGACCGCGAAGCAATGCGCGCAGCATAACCACCTCGCACCAAAACGCATCACACCAAGCGATTTTGTCCGCGGTCCGGTTGCGAACCGCATTTTCACCGCGGAGGCACAGAGGCCGCGGAGAACGGTCCGATGAAAACCCGGTGCTTCGATGCAGCACAGCGTATCAAGCCATCCCCGCCCTCTGCATGAAACAACCGTACGCCTTCTCTCCGCGTCCTTCGCGCCTCCGCGGTGAGTCTTTCCGTCCGGCTTTCCTCCAAAACTTTTCTGCCCCGCGTCCTCGACACAACCGCATCCCGCTCTCTTTTTCACGCCATGGCCACGCCGAGCCCAGTTCGTCCGCTCTCCAAAAAAATCTATGAAGCGCGCGCGGCCCGTTTGCGCGAACAGCTCGTGCAACTTCAAGTGCAGCTCAAGGACTCGCCGTTTAAAATCCTTCTGCTCATCGCGGGCATCGAAGGAGCGGGCTCCGGCGATCTCATCAATACCCTGGGCGGCTGGTTCGACCCGCGCGGTGTCGAGACGTTTGCCTTGCGCGAACCGTCCGAGGAGGAACGCGAGCGTCCTTTCCTCTGGCGTTTCTGGCGCAGCCTGCCGTCCTACGGACGCATCGGCGTCTACACCGGCTCGTGGTACACGGAAACGCTTCGCGCCAAAATCAAGAAAGACGTCTCGCTGCGTGAACTGAAACCGCAGCTCGAGCACATCCGCCATTTCGAGAAACTCCACGCGGACAACGGCACGCTCATCATCAAGATCTGGCTGCACCTTTCCAAAGCCGACCAAGGCCGTCGTCTCCGCGCACTCGCGAAAGACCCCGCGACCGCCTGGCGGGTCACGCCGCAACATTGGGAACACCATCGACACTACAAACGCCTCGATCGTCTCGCCAAAACCATCCGCAAAACCACGCACACGCCTTATGCTCCGTGGTTCGTGGTCGATTCGGCCGATCCCCGCACACGCGATCTCACCGTGGCGCGTCGCATTCTCACGCGTTTCCAGGCGCATGTTCGCAAACATGAGCGCCACAAAAAATCACCGCGCGCAACCGCCGCCGCGAGCGAGCCGCTGCGCGCATCGGGCCTGCGTCGTCTCCGCGCGCTTTCGCTCGATCAACATCTCTCGGCGTCCGACTACGAAACCAAACGCGAGAAGTGGCTCGGCCGTCTTCATCAACTCGTCAACGCCGCTCACGACGCGCATCGCTCGCTCATCTTTGCGTTCGAGGGCTGGGATGCCGCCGGCAAGGGCGGCGCGATCCGCCGCTTGGTGAGCGCGATCGATGTGCGCGATTATCGCGTGATCCCCATCGCCAAACCGACCGACGAAGAAAAAGCGCATCATTACCTCTGGCGTTTCTGGCGTCACATCCCGCGCGATGGTCTCGTCGCGATCTTCGATCGTTCCTGGTACGGTCGTGTCCTCGTCGAACGCCTCGAAGGTTTTGCGCGCGAAGACGAATGGAAGCGCGCCTTCAACGAAATCAATGATTTCGAGCAGCAACTCGTCGCGCACGGTTCCATTGTATTGAAATTCTGGATGCACATCTCGCGCGACGAGCAGCTCCGACGCTTCCGCGCGCGCGAACGCACGCCCTACAAGCGCCACAAGATCAACGACGAGGACTGGCGCAATCGCCGCAAGTGGGACGACTACGAGGTCGCCGTGGGCGACATGCTCGCCCTCACCGACACCGTCGCGGCGCCGTGGCATCTCATCCCCGCCAATAACAAACGCTACGCTCGCCTCGAGATTCTCCGCGCCGCCTGCCGCCAGATCGAGTCCGCCTTGCGCTAGAGCATTTTAGATAAAACTATAGCCTTTAGATGAGCGGGTACCGGGAGCGCCGACGTCCTCGTCGGCTGTAGTGTTGCCCACGTGGATTCTCAAGCAGCCGACGGGGACGTCGGCGCTCCCAAGTGCCGCCTTCTCGGCGACGACTTTGTTGAAAATGCTATAAGGCGGGTGCTGCACCGGCGGAAGCGGGAAAGTACAAGCGGACGCAGGGGCTTTCGCGCCCGCCCGGCGGGGCGCCCGGAGCCCCGCACCGCAGTCCCCTCCGCCCTTTGTCTCTCCTCGCGTATCCACGTTGTCACTACGCGCGGGCCGTCGCGCCCGCGTGACGATTACGCCACATTTATGACAACGACGTTTCAACAGGTAACGTTATCGCAACGGCGCCGGTCGTCCGTTGACCACCGATGGGACGCCCGCTCAGGTCCGCCGCGACCTGAGTCCCAAGCATCATGTTTCCATCGACTAATACATCTTCGCGCGCGGGCGGTTTTCGCCGCGCGGTCCTGGCCATCATGGCCTTCCTCTCGCTCGCAGTCCTGCTGCGCGCTCAAAACACCGGCACGCTCGCGGGCCGGATCACCGACCAGAGCACACACCTCGCTTTGTCCGGCGCACGTGTGTCGATCGTCGGGAACTCCCTTGAGGCGTACACCGACCAAGCCGGCGATTATGCGATCGGCGGCGTGCCTGCAGGCACGCACACAGTCGAGATCAGTTACGTGGGGTACGGCGAACAATCGCATCGCGTCGAAACGATCGCGGGCCGCACCACCCGGCTCGATGTCGCCTTCGGCTTGGAGACCGTCGAACTCGATCGTTTTGTCATCAACGGCTCCCTCGTCGGCGCCGCTCGCGCCATCAATCAGCAACGCGCGGCCGCCACACTCCGGAGCATCGTCGCGTCGGACGAGATCGGCAACTTCCCCGATCAAAACGCCGCCGAGGCGATCCAGCGCATCCCCGGGGTGTCGCTCTATCGCGATCAAGGCGAGGGCCGCTACATCGTGTTGCGCGGGCTCAACTACACGTTCACCTCCGTCAAAGTGAACAATGGCTCCTTCGCCGGCGCCGATCTCGGCGAACGCGCGACCGCGCTCGACGTCATCCCGGCGGACGCCCTCGCGAGCATCGAGGTCACCAAAGTCCCCACGCCCGACATGGATGGCGAGGGCCTTGGCGGTCAGGTGAACATCAAAACCAAGAGTCCTTTCGACGCCGAGGGTCTCTCCGCGAGCGTCACGACCCAGGCGCAATACGCCGATCAAAACGGCGAATGGAGCCCGAAGTTCCACGGCTACATTTCCCAGCGTTTTGGCGAGGACGGCCAGTACGGTCTGGTGATCTCACCCACGTGGCAGCGTCGGAAATTCGGTTCACACAACTTCGAAACCGGCGGCGCCTGGATCGCACCCGAGGACAACGACACGCCGTTTTATACCGCCGAGGCGATCGAGTTTCGCGACTATGTGATCGAGCGCGAACGCTACGGCCTCAACGCCGCTTTCGAAGCACGCCCCGACGACACGCTGTCGCTGTATGTGCGCGGTGGATACAACCGGTTCACGGATAAAGAGAGCCGTCATCTCACGATTTTCGACTTCACAGAAGGCACGCTCGCCAGCGCCACGGCCGACTCCGCCACCTACACCGGCCTGCGCCGCTATGGCCGCCGGTTGCGCATTCGCGAGAAAGACCAGGAAGTCGTCTCACTCACCGCCGGTGGCGAAAAGCGGGCGGGTGCATGGACGTTGGACGCGCAGGCGGGCTTCACCGAGGGCAAAGAGAAGCGTCCCGACGAGCTCAGCGTCCGCTTCCGCCGCAACACCCGCGACGCCTCCGTGCGCTACGACACGAGCGGTGCCTACAGTTTTGCGCTCACCCAGCTCGCCGGCGCCGATTTCCGCGACCCCGCGTCGTATAATTTTCAGCGCGTCGATCTTGCCAACGAAAGCGGCCGGGAGACGACTGCCGATATCGGATTTAATGCGCGCCACGATTTCGTTTCCGCGCCGCACCCGACTTACCTGAAACTCGGCGCGATTTATCGCAGCAAGGAAAAGACCGCCGAGGGCGAAGTGTACGAACTCGATTCCGCGCCCGCCAGTTTCACTTTCCCGGCGCTCGCCGAACCCGCAGGCGAGTATCCGTTTCAACCAGTTCCCCGCATCTCCACCGAAGCGGCGCGCCAGGCGTTTTATGCGGACCGCGACGCCTTCACCGGCGAACGCCTTTTTGAGGACAGTGAATACGAAGACTTCTCCCTCACCGAAGATGTCCTCGCCGCGTACATCATGGCCGGCTCCCAAATCGGCCGCCTCAACCTCATCGCCGGCCTGCGCATGGAACGCACCGACTTCGAAACCACCGGCAACGAACTCGATCTCGACGCCGAAACCGCCACGCCCCGCACGGCCTCGCATAGCTACACAAACTGGCTGCCCGGCCTCTACCTGCGCTACGATGTGAGCAAACAACTCGTCCTGCGCGCCTCGTGGTCGCACGCCATCGCGCGCCCCGCTTTCGGCGACACCGCCTTCCGCAGCCTCATCAATCGCGACGATGCCGAGATCACGCTCGGCAATCCGTCCTTGAAAGCGCTCGAGGCCGTCAACTGGGACGCCTCGGTGGAATATTATCTACCGTCGCTCGGCCTGCTCTCCGCGTCGGTGTTTCACAAGCAGATCGAAAATTTCTCCTACGAATACACGGCTGCGGATCCCTTCATCATCGATGGCGACAACTACGAACTGACCACTTACGCCAACGGCTCCGATGGCAGCATCACCGGCCTCGAGCTCGCCTATCAGCAACAGCTCCGTTTCCTGCCGCGGCCCTTCGATGGACTCGGCGTCATGGCCAACATCACCTTCCTCGACAGCGAGGCGAACTACCCGACGCGGCCCGGCGAAAACGTCCGTTTTATCGGTCAGTCCGACCGCACCGGCAATCTCGGCCTCACTTACGAGAAAGCCGGTTTCTTCGTCCGCCTCGCCATGAACTTCCGCTCTGACCGCCTGCGCGAAGACGAACCGTTGGGCGGCGCGCCCGACGAGGATCTTTTCGTCGATGATTTCAAACAGCTCGACCTGACGCTGCGCTATAAATTCTCCCGCCACTGGGAAATCTTCGCGGAAGCGATCAACCTCACCAACGAACCGTTTCGCGTTTTCCTCAAAAGTCCCAACGGCCAGGGCGCGCGCCTCGGGCAATTCGAGGAATACGGCTGGAGCGCCAACCTCGGCTTCCGCTGGAAACTCTGATCTCCGCCATGCACTTCATGCATAACCACAGCCGGTTGTCCGACATTTCTCGCGGGGTCACGAGCCCTGCGTCTGCCGCTCTCCACCCGGCCACTGCTTCGATTGAAATGCCCCGGCCCCACCCCCTCATTCGCTTATCATCCTTCATGAAATCCACCCTGCTTTTCTCCACGCTCATGATCGCCTCGGCCGCCGTCAGCATCGCCGGGCCACGCGAGGTCGCGCCCGACGCCGACGCCAAGAACGTCGCGGTAAAACCGCGCGTCATCACCGAGGCCGTCCGCCACGACACCGACGACCCCGCCATCTGGATCAACCGCGCCAATCCCGCCGAAAGCCTCATCCTCGGCACCGACAAGGACGCCGACGGCGCGCTCTATGTTTTCGGCCTCGATGGAAAAATCCGTCGCGATTTGGTCGTCCGCGGCCTCGCGCGTCCGAACAATGTGGACATCGCCTACGACGTGCTCATCGGCGGAAAAAAGACCGACGTCGCCGTCGTCACCGAACGCTACGCGCACCGCCTCCGCGTTTATCGACTACCCGACATGGTCGCGGTCGACGGCGGCGGCATTCCTGTTTTCGAAGGCGAGATCGCGCGCGACGCCATGGGCATCGCGCTCTACACACGCCCGGCGGACGGCGCCCTTTTCGCCATCGTGAGCCGCTCCGATGCCGGCGCCCCGAAAAAAGGTTATCTGCATCAATACCGGTTGATCGACGACGGCACGGGCACGCTTCGCGGAGTCTTCACGCGCCGCTTCGGCACCTGGAGCGGCGAAAACGAAATCGAGGCGCTCGCGGTCGATAACGAACGCGGCTTCCTCTACTGCGCCGACGAAACTTCCGGCATCCGCAAATACCTCGCTGATCCCGCCGCGGAAGACGCCGACGACGAGCTCGCGCATTTCGGCACCACCGGTTTCGCGGGGGATCGCGAAGGGATTTCGCTCTATCCCACCGGCCCGGGCAAAGGCTATCTCCTCGTTTCCAACCAAGCAGCCGACACCTTCCGCGTCTTCCCGCGCGAAGGAACCGCCGGCTCTCCGCATGATCACCCGCTCCTCGGCAGCGTGCGCCTTTCGACGCTCGACAGCGACGGCAGCGACGTCACCGCGACTCCTCTCCCCGGCTTCCCCGGCGGCTTGTTTGTGGCGATGTCCACCGATCGCACGTTCCACTTCTACGCGTGGGACGATATCGCCGCCGCCCTCGCTTTGCCGCGATAAAGACCCGCTGCTTCCCAGAGCATTTCCAATAAATCTGTAGCCGATGAATGAAACAGCGAAGCCGCTGGGAGCGCCCCTTTTCGGCTACGATTTTTCATGAACCGCTCCAGCGCTTCAAACGATACCGACCCGCCAAACGGGTCGGTTTTTTGTCAGCAGAAAACCTTCACCCCTAGCTTCACGAACGATCCGCGGCCGCCTGTTCCGGATTTGCCGGTTTTTCGCCGGCCACTTTGGCGAGCAGTTCGACTACCGTCCGGTGATGCACGGGCTTGTGCAGTAGCATGCGGAAATAAGGGCGTAACGCTTGACGCGTTTCATTGGAAACACCGACGCGCACCATCCCGATCATGCGCGAGCCGCGCCAACGCTCGCTCGCGATGCGGTCCTTTTCTTTGCGCAGAAAATCGTCCGCACAGTCCACGAGCGCCACGTCCCATTGCGCGGTCGGAAGCGCCGCGTTGTCCACCGCGAGCACCGTGCCTCCCGCGGCGCTCAACACGCGCGAGAGTTCGCGTCGCAGCGAATCGTGATGCGTCGCCAGCGCCACGCGCAAACCGTCGAGTCGCTGCGCCGGCGGGAACTGTTCTTCCGCGCGACGACAACGCACGGTGAAGAAAAAGGTCGAGCCGCGCCCACGCGCGCTTTCGAGGCGAATTTCGCCGCCCATCATACGCACGAGATTGCGCGAGATCACCAGGCCCAGACCGGCGCCGCCGTAACGGCGCACCGTCGATGAGTCCAATTGCGAGAACGCCTGGAAAAGCTTCGGGCGATCTTCGTCCGCGATGCCGATGCCGGTGTCGCGCACCATGAACTCCACGACCACGGTGCCATCGTCGAGCTCGGCGACGAGTTGGCCCTGCGGAGTCATCGTCTCGGGATTGAATGGCGCGACCGAAGGCGCTTTTCCCGTCAACACACGCACGCCAACGCTCACTTCGCCGCTGGGCGTAAACTTCACGGCGTTGCCGACGAGATTGACGAGCACTTGGCGCAAGCGGCCCGCATCGATCAACACCACATCCGGCACGTCGGGATCGATTTCGTGAAGCAACTCCAGTCGTCCATCCACGCGCGCGGCGAGAATGTCCAAGACGCTTTCGACGAGGCCGCGCAGGTCGCACGGCGAGGCTTCGAGCTGAAGCCCATCCGCCTCGATGCGCGAATAATCCATGATGTCGCCCGTCAGCTGCACGAGCGCTTCGCTGCTCTTGCGGATGGTCTGAACGTATTCGCGCTGTTCGGGCGAGAGCGGTGTATCCAGCAGCAGATTGGTGAAGCCCACCATGCCGTTGAGCGGCGTGCGGACTTCGTGACTCATCGTCGCGAGAAAAACGCTCTTCGCGCGATCCGCCGCTTCGGCGCGTTCTTTTTCGCGGCGCAGCGCTTCTTCCTGACGGAAATGCTCGGTCGCATCCGTGAGGATCGCGATGAATCCCGAGATGCGGCCGCTCTGTCCATGCACCGGCGACACCGTGCCGCGCGCGGGATAAAGTTCGCCGTTCTTGCGTCGGCCGGACAAACCGCCCGCCCACGAACGTCGCGCCGCGAGTCGCTCGCCCACTTCCTTGATCAAACTTTCCGGCGTGTTCTCCGGCAGCAATTCCCGCCACGTGCGCCCGATCACTTCATGGCGCGCATAGCCGGTCTGCTGACACAGACCGCTGTTCACATATTCGATGCGACCGTGCGCGTCGGCGATCACGACGGCCGAATCGCTCTCCTCCACCGCGCCGCTCATCTTGTCGATCATCGCCGACTGCAGCGCCGCGCGCCGCGTGAAAATAAACGCCGTCAGCGGCATCCCCAGCAGCAGCCACACATACAACGCTCCGCGAAGCGCCGCTTCGAACAACCCGCCCTGCCAGTCATCGGCCGCGATATCCAACGCAACAAATTCCAACTGCTCGCCCTGTTCGCCGCGTTGACCCACCACCGCGTAGCCGGTCACCCAGTTGCCAAACGAGTCGCGAATCGGACCCTCCGTCGCCGTCTGCCCTGACAACAACAGCGCGCGCAATCCGGGCATCTTGAACGCTTCGGGAAACACATCGCCCGGCAACGATTCCTCTTTCGCTCCGACCGGTTCCGAATCCGCCAGATAGATCACCCGCCCGCGCTCCGGCAGATAACGAAACAACGATACAAAACGCACCGTCGGATGCACCGCGCGCAGTTCGATGAGACGCTTTTTCACCGATTGATACACCTCGTTCTCCGCATCGTTGCGTTCGCCGCGTAGCATCGCGATTTCCTCCGCCCGAAACGCCAGCGCGCAACGCCAGGCATTGGCCGCCAGCTCACTCAATCGTCGCTCACGCAGACGATCGCGCGTCCACCACCCCGCGAGAACTCCCGCGAGGATGATGCCCATCGCGACCCATATGATCGGATAGCGTTTCGACATCAGCGGCTTGGGGTATTGCAAGATTCCCCACGCAAAGAGCCCGCCGCATCGCTGGCAACGCGCAACCTCCTCAAACCCGCCCGGCGCACGCCCCGAAACGCAAACTCATGGGAATTTCACAAGTGCGCCGCTCGCTAAACCAAGCCGGTGATCTTCCGACAGCCGCCGATGTTCGTTTTTCCTCGAAGCGAAGTCCGCTCGCGCCTCCGCCGCTCTGCGGTGCGCATCGGACGCCGACCGCCCATCCGACCGCTCAAAAACAAAAACCGCCACCGGCGAACCAGTGGCGGCAAACAAGAAAATGTGTATCGGGGCGTCTTACTTTTCGAGGTGACCAGAAACCAGCTTGGTCATTTCGAACATGCTGACCGACTTCTTGCCATTGAAGATGGCCTTCAGCTTGTCGTCGGCATTGATCTGGGTCTTCACCTTCTTGTCCTGAAGACCGTTCTTCTTGATATAGTCCCAGAGCTTCTTGGTGAGCTCCGTACGGGGCAGCGGTTTCGAGCCGACAACGGCCGCGAGAGCGGCGTCGGGCGTAACCGGTTTCATGAATGCAGCGTTGGGTTTACGGGCGGATTTTTTTGCCATAGCGGAATGCGGGTCTAGGCGAGCGCCTTTTGAATGCAATGCTTATTTAGGTGAGTAAAAATCGTTTTTTCAGAGGTAAAATCGCCTCTTGACGCGTCTTACCGGCCCCGTTCGTCCACCTGCACAAAGCGCCGATGAAGCTCCGCGTATCGACCATTCTGATACAAGAGCGATTGATGCGTGCCGCGTTCGATCACGCGACCTGCCTCCAGCACCAACACCAAATCCGCGCGACGAATCGTGCTCAATCGATGCGCCACCACGAAGCTCGTGCGTCCGCGCACCAACTCGGCGAGCGCGCGTTGCAGACGATACTCCGTCATCGCATCGATCGCACTCGTCGCTTCATCGAGAATCAATATGCGCGGATCGGCGAGCAGCGCGCGCACGAAACAAATGAGCTGTCGCTGCCCCGCGGAAAGTCCGCCGCCTTTTTCCCCCACGAGCGTGTGCAAGCCATCCGGCAGCGCTTCGATCAGATCGAGACAATCGAGTTTCTTCGCCGCCGCGCGCGCTTCTTCCTCCGTCGCATCGGGACGACCAAACCGCATGTTCTCCAACACGGTTCCGCTGAAGAGAAAATTCTGCTGCTGCACCATGCCCGTCTGCACGTGCAACGAGTGACTTGTGATCGTACGAATCTCTCGCCCGTCGATGAAAACTTCGCCCGCGGTAGGCAGATAAAATTTCGCGAGTAGATTGATGATCGAACTCTTGCCGCTGCCCGTGTGGCCCACGAGCGCGATGGTCTGTCCGGGCTCCGCCACAAACGACACATCGTTCAACACCCAGCGCCCCGGATCATAACCAAACGACACCTTGCGAAACTCCACGCGTGCGCCGGGCGCCGCGGGCGGCGGCAAGGGCGAAGGACCAAGGGACAAGTTCCAAGGCGCAGCCGCCTCACCCACGCCACGCGTCCCGCTGCCCGCTTGGAACTTGGCACTTGGAACTTCATCCTTCCCTCCCCTCGGATCCGGCAGGTCCACCGCATCGGGCGCGTCTTCCCACTCGGGTTTTGTATCCAAAAGTTTAAATACACGCTCCGCGCTGGCCATCGCGACGAGGCCTTGATTGTACTGATTGCCGAGCACCTGCAGCGGCGCGAAGAACTGATTTGCGAAGAGGAAAAACTCGATCAGCACGCGCACTTCCGTGCCACCGTGCAGCACTTGCCAACCGCCGAGCACGAGCAGGATTGAAACAAAAAACTGGCTGTTCAATTCGAGCAGCGGGATGAGCACCGCCGAGGTGCGCGCGAGCGCCACGTTGTAGCGCGAATGATCCGCGAGCAGCGTGCGAAACAAACCCGCGTTGGTTTGCTGCCGCACGAACCCTTGGATCACGCGAATGCCATTCACCGACTCCGCAAGCGTCGCCGTGACGCGCGAAAAACTTTCCTGCGCCGCGCGTGAGTTGCGACTCAGCTTCGCACGAAAGTGCCGGTTGATCGCCCACAAAATCGGCGCCATGCCCACGACCACCAAAAACAATTTCCAATCCGTCAGCGCCATCACCACCGCCGCGAACAGCATCTGGCCGATCTGCACGATGCTCACAAAAAACACATCCTGGATCGCAGTGCGCAACGTCTCCACATCCGACGTCATGCGGCCGATGATGCGCCCGAGTTTCATGCGGTTAAAAAATCCCATCGGCATCCGCTGCACATGCGCGAACACCTGATTGCGCAGGCGATTCACCACCGATTCGCCGAGCTCGAGCGCGAATCGCTGACGGAAGTGAAACAATCCATCGGTCAGCACCGCGAGCACCGCATACGCTGCGATGCCCCAGGTCATCGCATCGATGTCGTGACTCGCGATCGGCCCCGCGATGATTTTGCTGACAAGCCATACAAGTGCCGGCAGCTGCGCCGCGCGCAGCAGCGTGAGCACGATCAGACAGTTTCGTTTCGTTCTATATTCAGCCGTGTACGCGAAGAGCCGGCGGACGATGCCCCATTCAAGCGGCTTGAATTGCACCTCATCCTCGTCGTCTCGAAGGCGCTGCACGAGCGCGAGCGGCCGGCCGGGTGGCGGTGTGGCGGGTTCGGGCGACGGCGTTTTCATGACTTCGCCTCCGCTTCTCGCGCGATCGCATGCGCATCGCCGCCATCCACCAACTGGAGATTGGCCACGCGCAGATACGGACCCGGCACGCGGATCAACTCTTCATGCGTACCGCTCTGCACGATGCGGCCCGCCTCCATCACGATGATGAAATCCGCGCGCCGCAGCGTGCTGAGTCGATGCGCCACGATGAACGTCGTACGACCTGCGATCGCGTTATCGAGCGCTTCAAAAATCTCCTGCTCCGTCTGCGCGTCGATCGCCGCCGTCGGATCGTCGAGCAACAAGATCGACGGTTCCAGCAACACCGCGCGCGCGATCGCGAGCCGCTGCCGTTGACCGCCCGACAATCCGCTGCCGCCTTCGCCGAGCACCGTGTCGTAGCCCTGCGGCATCTCCATGATGAAGTCGTGCGCCGCCGCGATCTTCGCCGCTTTCTCGATCTGCTCGCGCGTCGCATCCGGGTGTCCAAACGCGATGTTCGCCGCGACCGTGTTGCTGAACAAAAAGCTCTCCTGAAAAACCTGCCCGATGTTTCGACGCAGATCGTCGAGATGCAGTTCGCGCACATCGATGCCATCGATCGTCAGCCGCCCCGCCGTCACATCGAAGAATCGCGGAATCAAACTCATCAATGCGCTCTTGCCCGCGCCCGTCGCACCGAGGATCGCCACGCATTGGCCTGCGTTGACGCGCAAGTTCACATCGCGCACGACCGATTCCACGCCGCGATAGGAGAACGACACATTTTCAAAACAAATATCGCCGCGAAGCCGGTCGAAGCGTCGCGCGTTCGGCGCATTTTTTACCTCCACCTCCGCGTCGAGAATCTCAAACACGCGCCGCGCGCCGATCAGCGATTGCTGCACGCTATTCGCGATCGTCGCGACTTGGTTCACTTGTCCCGAGTATTGTTCGAGCAATCCCGCAAAAACCACGAGCCCGGTTCCCAGCGCAAGTTCGCCGTGGATCACCAGCCAGCCCCCATACGCGAGCAGCACCATCATGTTCACGCGTGTGAGAAAACCCACCGCCGGACTGAACAAACTCACCTTCCAGAAAATCCCGCGTTGCTGCTCAAACACCGCGCGATTGCTGCGCTCGAAACGTTCGCTATCCTCGCGTTCGCGCCCGAAGCCTTTCGTGACTTGGATGCCTTGGATGCTCTCCGCGAAATTCTGCACCATCTTTTCCACGAGCTCGCGATTGCGCCCGTAGGCCGGCTGGATGCGTCGCGAAAAATTCGTCGCGAGAATCCACAACACGGGCGTCGTCGCCAGGCACGCCAGCGCGAGTCCCGCGTGCAAACTCGCCATGTAGATCACGTACACCGTGAGCGACACGATCATGATTACACTCTGAATCAGCACTTGATCCACAAACATGCGCACGGCCTGCACATCGCCGGTCACGCGCGTGATGATCGATCCCGTCGAGTTCGCATCGAAAAAACGGAAACTCAATCGCTGCAGCTTCTCATAAATCTCGCTGCGCAACTGGATCACGATCTCGCGCTGCACGAGTTTGTTCACCGACATCGTGTACGCGTAGTTGAGCACCGCACGTAGCGTCGCGAAGGCGAGAATGCCGCCTGCGATCAAAGCGACCACCGCCATCGGCTCCCAATCACGCGGCAGTTCCAACCCGAAGCGCGCCGGCGGAAACGGCACGCTCTCAGTGCCCGCGTCGCCGCGCGAGCCCACCACGTAGCGCAAATAATCGATGCCCACACCCGTGAGGCTCAAACCGCTCAAACCCAGCGCGAGCAGGACGAGCTGCAGTCCGAGCACCTGCAAACAGCGCGAGCGATAGCGCCAAGCGAGCCCGAACATGCGGGCGATCAGCCGCGCGTTGGACGGCTGGGATGCAGGAGGGGGCGCGGCGCACATAAAGGCCATGCTGACGCATTTTTTGAAAATGAAAACTCAGAGCTGATTTTCATGACGTCCGAGCCCCAACACTTCAGACGTTCGCGCATCATGCGCGAAAGCGCTCCTCGGCCACTCCACATCAGCGAAACGCAAAGCGTCCCTGCGTATCCACCAATCCACTACACGGCGGCGCGCTCATGCATGCGAGCATTTCAACTAAATCTGCAGTCCTTGGGCGCACCGGCGGTCCGTCGGCAGTTTTATGAAAAGCCGGCCAGCGGACAGTGCTCCCGACAACCCCGCTCAACGGCTACGACATCATTAAAATGCTCTCACCCGCCAAATGGCCGGCGTCAGCGGCCGCCATTGAGTGGCAAGCAGCTTGTTATTGCGGAGTCGTCACCGGCTGCGTGGTCGTTTGCGGCTGTTGTTGCGCGTTTTCCATCGCGGCCTGACGTGCCGCACGACGGCGGCGCACTTCGTTGGCCACTTGCTCAAGGCGTTTTTGCTCTTCGGCCGCGTTATTGGAAACGGCCGGCGCGGCACCCGGAACACCCGGACGCGCGGCTCCGGCCGCCGGGGCCATGGCCACGACCGTGCCGTCAAATTTTGCTTCTTTCATCACCAGCGCTTGCACGCGGCCCTGGTATTCGACCGACGCGGTCATGCGATCGGGATCATAGTTACGGACCACGTAAGGAAACCCGGTTTCGTCTTTTTTCACCCAGTTGCCCTTTTGCGTGGCTGGTTCGTAGATCGCGAAACGCATCCCGTCCGGCGTCGCCATCACGCCACGCAATTCGATCGGCGTGTTCTCCGCCTGCGTAATGGGAACCTGGCCGTTGCGCGAAACGAACGGAGACTCCGTCGAAATCGCCGCCGGCAACGCGGACGGCAGGCCCAAGCTGAGCAAAAGAGACAGACGGCAGAGGGCGTTCATGGGGAGGTCAAAAGCGATGAATATGCCGGTTCATGACGTCAAGCGAGCGCCTAGGTTGCACACGCGCGAAGGTTTTTCGCCGAGGCGCACGACGCATTTTCGTCGCGCCCACGTGTATCCACGCACGCATGACAACTGATACTGAATGTCACCTACAAGTATTGTCCGCGCGCGTTATCTTTTAACCCAAAGCGCGTCCGAGACGTCTATCTCTGCAGCATGAAAACGCTCCTCCTCATGCTCTCGCTTACCCTCGGCGCATACGGGATGGATCAGGCCACCGCCGTCCGGCATGCACAGGCGATCGCCGCGGCCTTGAATGGCAAAGTTTGGGGCATCAGCGACACAGGTTCCATGCTCCCGACATTGACGCCGTCCTCGATCGTCGTGGTGGCGCCCGTGGCCTACGACGACGTGAAAGTCGGGGACATTGTCACGTTCACCCGTCCGATCGACGACGCCACCGTCGCGCATCGCGTCATCAGGATCGATCGTTTCGGACGCATCTGGACCAAGGGCGATTCCGCCGAACGCAACGACGGCGTGCTCACGCCCGATCGACTCCGCGGTCGCGTGGTAGCGATTCTGCATACACAATAAACCCCACGGCTCCTTCGCGCGCGCCAGGCTTCTCCCCGATGCGCAAACGGGAAAAGCTTCGGATGTCGCCCGCGCGCATTCCGGACTAAGTTGGTCCATGCGAGCGATCTGGAAAGGCTCCATCAGTTTCGGTCTGGTCAACATCCCCGTCTCATTGTTTCCCGCGATGCGACGCGAGGAGTTGAAGTTTCGCCTGCTGCGCGCCTCCGACCAAAGCCCGGTCAACTACAAGCGTGTCGCCGAAGCCGACGGCCGCGAAGTGCCGTGGGATCAGATCGTGAAGGGCTACGAATACGAGAAGGGCAAATTCGTCGTGCTCAAAGACGAGGACTTCAAACGCATCGACATCGAGGCCGCGCAAACTGTGGACATCATCAACTTCGTCTCGCTCGACGAAGTGAGCCCGCTGCTCTTCTACAAACCGTACTACATGGAAGTCTCGAAAGGCGGCGACAAAGCCTACGTGCTGCTGCGCGACGCCCTCATTTCCTCCGGCAAAATCGGTATCGCCAAAGTCGTCATCAAAACCCGCCAGCATCTCGCCGCAGTGAAAGCGCAGGAGTCCGGCCTCATGCTCGAGCTCATGCATTTCCCGGACGAATTGGTCGACACCGGCGAATTCAAAGCGCCCAAAACGCGCAAGGCCGGCGATCGCGAACTCAAGATGGCGCGCGACCTCATCTCCGGCATGACCACGCGCTGGCAGCCCGAAAAATACCGCGACGATTTTCGCGAAGCGCTCGAAGAGCTCGTCGAAGAAAAAATCAAAAATCGCGGACGCGAACCCGCCGCTCCGCGCAAACGCAAAGCCGCCTCCAACGTCATCGATCTCGCCGCCGTGCTTCAGGAAAGCCTGCGCGCCACGAAATCCAAATCGTCCTCGTCGTCATCGACGACGAAACGCTCCTCACCGCGCAAATCGGCAAAGACAAAATCCAAGTCCACCAAGTCCCGCCGCAAAGCCGCCTAGTCACTTAAGTAAAGATCATCGCACCACCACGCCGAGAAACCACCACCTCCTTCTCCATCCTCTCCTCAAACCCACCGCGTCCTCCGCGCCTCCGCGGCAAATTCCCTCTCTCCCGCGCCGCATGCCTCTCGCCGAATACCGACGGAAACGAAATTTCCGAAAAACCAAAGAGCCGGCGCCCAAAATCGATCGCGGCAATCGTCGCCGTTTCGTCATTCAAAAACACGCCGCGTCGCGTCTGCACTACGACTTCCGCCTCGAGCTCGGTGGCACGCTCAAATCGTGGGCGGTTCCGAAAGGCCTGCCGTTCAAGCGCGGTGAAAAACGTCTCGCCGTGCACGTCGAAGATCATCCCGTTTCGTACATCGCGTTCGAAGGCACGATCCCGAAAGGCCAGTATGGCGGCGGCACCGTGATGGTGTGGGACGAAGGCACATTCGAGGCCGACGAACCGCATCCGCTCAAGACGCTCGCCGACGGCAAACTCCACTTCACGCTGCACGGCAAAAAACTCAAAGGCGCGTGGTATCTCGTGCGTCTGCGCGACAGCGACGAGTGGCTCATCATCCGCGGCGGCGACGATCATAAGCCCGTGTCGAAAAAACAGGACGACACTTCCGTGCGCTCCGGAAAATCCATGGCGCAGCTCGCGAAGAGCGACGATGTCTGGGAGTCAAAACCGACGACAAAATCCACGCCACGCACGCGTCTGCAAAAAGCCGCCGCAAAGGCTGCGTCCAAAGACGAGCGCGCTGACTCGAAGACGCCGGTTCGCCGTCGGAAAACGGGCCCCGCCCCCGCTTTCATCGAGCCGATGAAAGCACTGCTGGCATCTGAACCCGGTCCTGGCGAATGGCGTTACGAAATCAAATTCGACGGCTTTCGCGCGCTCGCGTTCAAGCGCGGCAACGACGTGCATCTGCTTTCGCGAAACAACAAAGATCTCTCCGAAAAATTTCCCGAGATCGCCGACGCCGTGGCCGAGCTCGAGGCGGATGATGTCATTCTCGATGGCGAGATCGTCGCGCTCGATTCGAAGGGACGTTCATCGTTTCAACTCCTTCAGCGCGTCGATGAAGCGGAGCGTCCCGCGCTTTATTTCTACGTCTTCGATCTTCTGCGGCTAGACGGCAAACGCCTGCTCTCTCAAACGCTCGACGAGCGCAAAGCGCAGCTCGCGAAAGTGCTCCGCAAACCGCCCGCGCTGATCCGTCTCTCGGCGACGCTCGAAGGTGAGTTCGACGATTTGATGAATCGCGCGCGCGAGCTTGGCATCGAAGGTCTCATCGCGAAGCGCCCCGATTCGCTTTACGAAGCCGGGAGGCGCAGCGGCGCGTGGATCAAACTTAAACTCTCGCACGAACAGGAATTCGTCATCGGCGGCTACACACCTCCTGGAGGCAGTCGCCAACACATCGGCGCGCTCATCGTCGGCGTTTACGAGGGCAAAAAGCTCATCTGCACTGGCAAGGTCGGCACCGGCTTCAATCAGGTGATGCTCCGCGATCTTCATGCGCGTTTCAAAAAGATCGCCGCCGACACATGCCCGTTCACCAATCTGCCCGACAAACGCGAGCGCCGCTACGGCCAGGCCATCACGGCGTCCGTCATGAAAACCTGCCACTGGCTGAAGCCGCGTTTGGTTTGCCAGCTACGTTTCACCGAATGGACGCAAGACGGTCGTCTTCGCCATCCCGTGTTTCTCGGTCTGCGGGAGGACAAAGAGGCCTCCGAAGTCGTCCGCGAAAAACCCGTGCGATCATGAGCGCCTCGAAACGCACCGCTCTCGATGTCGAAGGCACGTCCGTCGATGTTTCCAATCTCCAGAAGGTGATGTATCCAAAAACTGGATTCACCAAGGGCGACGTCATCGATTATTACATTCGGATCTCCGCGTATCTATTGCCCCACCTGAAAAACCGGCCGATCACCTTGAAGCGTTATCCGGAGGGCGTGGACGGATTTTTCTTCTACGAAAAACAATGTCCGTCGCACCGCCCCAAATGGGTGAAGACGACCACCGTGCCGAAAACTCGCGGCGGGGATATTCACTACTGCGTGATGAACGATCTGCCCGCGCTCGTGTGGGCCGCCAATCTCGCCGATCTCGAGCTGCACACGTTTCTCCACAAAGCCCCCGCGATCCATCGTCCGACCACGATCGCATTCGACCTCGATCCCGGCGCACCCGCCAATATTCTCCAATGCTGCGAGGTCGGACTCTTGCTCAAAGGCGTGTTCGATTCACTCGGACTAAAGTCATTTCCCAAGACCTCCGGCTCCAAAGGCCTGCAGGTGTACGTGCCGCTCAACACGCCGTCCGCGACTTACGAGAAAACCAAAACCTTCGCGCACCGACTTGCTGAAGTGCTCGAAGAACAAGCGCCCAAACTCGTCGTTTCTAAAATGCAGAAAAATCTGCGCCGCGGAAAGGTGCTGGTGGATTGGAGTCAAAACGATGACCACAAAACCACGGTCAACGTGTACTCGCTGCGCGCCAAGGAGCACCCGACCGTTTCCACGCCGGTGACGTGGGACGAAGTTCGCGCCGCACATAAAAAGAAAAACGCGAAGCTGCTGGTCTTCGAAACGAAGGACGTACTCAAACGCGTCGAGCGCCACGGCGATCTTTTCGCGGACGTGCTCACCTTGAAACAAAAGCTCCCCGCCATCAGCGCGTTGTAAGCGCGACACACGGAGCATGGCGCGCTAGGGACGTTGCTCCGCAACGTCCGCTCGTATGGTTTTCTCACCGCGATTACTCAACAGGCGCTCCGTCCTCGGGTACCGAACAATGCGGACATTGTCCCTACCGACGCACACCTTCCGCGATCATCCTTCCGGCTTGGCTGCTAAAAAAATTGCCCGCGCCTAGACGCGCCCACTAGACCGTGGGCCACACACTCCATATGGGACGTCAATGGCTCCACGCTAAGCGCGCGATCGTGAACCTCAAAAAAGGTCAGACGGTCGGCAAACTCGTCAAAGAAATCACCGTCGCGGCCAAGCTCGGCGGAGCCGACATCTCGGCCAACGCGCGCCTCGCCGCCGCCGTGGAAAAAGCCCGCAAGCAAAGTGTCACCCGCGACGTCATCGATCGCGCCATCAAGAAAGGCGCCGGCATCGGCGACGAAAAACTCGTCCTCGAACACGTCGTCTTTGAAGGCTACGCACCGCACAAGGTGCCCCTCATCGTCGAGTGCATGACCGACAATCACCAGCGCACCACACCCGAGATGCGCGTGCTCTTCAAAAAAGGCATCCTTGGCGCCGCGGGCTCCAACAAGTTTCTCTTCGATCACGTCGGCATCGTCGAAGCGCACCATCCCGACACCGCGACCGATCTCGAAGCCGCCGCCATCGAAGCCGGCGCCAACGATTTCGAAACACTCACGCACGCGCAAAACGACGACATCCCCGAAGGTGTCGCCGGTGTTCGTTTTCTTACCGATCGCACCGCTGTGCACGCCGTCTCCACGTGGCTGAAAGAACACGGCTGGACCGTGATCACCGCCGAAATCGGTTACGTCGCCAAAAACTTCCCGGAGCTCGACGACAATGCCCGCGCCGAAGTCGGCGAATTCCTGCAGGCCCTCGAAGACCACGACGACGTCCAACGCGTCTGGGCCGCGGTGAAGTGAGGCGTCGCAAATAGCGCGCGTTCTTTCGCAAGCGTTGAGGGTGGCTGATGATGCGGAGCATCGTCCCTACCTTTATCATCCGGCTTTGCCGACATCGCTGCCGAATCTTCGATGAAGTGGGTTCATCCGGAAATCCGAAATCCTTCGCGCAGAAATCAGTCATTTCTCCCTATTCATTCCCGACCGGTAAATGCCGATAGTTGCGGGCATGATCTCGCCCGTCACCGCCTCGTCCCACTACGGTCAGCTCGAATTATTTGAAGCGCCGCGTCAGGGCATGCAGCGCGCCTTCGCGCAGGCGGCCGATTCCGCCGAGCGCATCGCTGCGGGCGAACTCAATGTCGACAACATGGTCGGCCTCATCGAGGCCGAAGCTCTTGTTGATGCCAACGCCGCGGTCCTGCGCACGGTCGACGAGATGACCGGCTGGCTCTTCGACGAAAAAGCCTGACCGGACCAACGTCTTCGTCGGCCTCACTCATCGTTTCGAAACGAAACAAGTTTCGTTACTGCGCCTTCTCCGCGCGCTTCAGCTCTTCAAGCAATTGCTTCGCTTGCAGCCATGCGTCGGTCGCCAGCAATACCTCATCGCGCATAATCACGCCCGCTTCCGCGCGCTGTTTGGACACCGCCAAACTTTTCTCGTGAAGAGCAACGATCTGTTGCTGCTGCGCGATTTTATCCGCCGTGGACGGCGCCGTATCGCGGCGGAAGGACAACAACGCCAGGCGCGCTTCCGTCACCGCGCGTTCGTCCACCGCGCCGTTTTTCGCGTAGGCTTCGCGTTCGGCGAGGATCTGCGACAAAACCGCGTCACGTTCTTTGAGGATATTCGCATACATCGCGTCATCAGCGCGCGCGACCGAGACCGACAATCCGAGAGCAACCAAGGCCAACAAGAGGATACGTATGGGGTGTTTTGATTAAGGGTTTCCTGCCTCTCCACTAAAACAAGCACCGTCCAATAACCACATCGCCGCGTCCGCTGTCGAGGTGGTTGCGCGGTGATACATCGCACGACGGCCTTCCTCGCGCGATTGTCGCCGCGCCATCGCTCTTCGCCTTTCGGCCCATCGCCCGCATCCACTGTTTATTTGCCTCGGAACCACTTCGCGCAAAATCGTAACTTCCCTTCCCCATGAAGAAACTCATTCGTTCCCTCTTTGGGCTGATCGCCTTTGCCATCAGCGCCGCCATCGCCGCCGCGATGAACAATGCCGACGTCATCAAAATGGTGAAAGCCGAACTCGATGACGACACCATCATTCTCGCGATCAACGCCGCCAAAGATCCCAAGTTCGACACCTCCGCCGACGGTCTCGTCGAGCTCAAGAACAAGGGCGTCAGCCAGACGGTCATCCAGGCCGTGGTGAAAAAACAAAACGGCGGCCAAGTCGCTTCCGCGCCCGCCACCAGCAGCTCGGAAAGCCGTCGCGTAGTTTCCAACGAAGTCGGCGACGACGAAGTGCTTCCGCCCGAAATCGAGCCTGTCGCCGGCCAGCAGTATTTCACGCGCTACACGTTTAAGTACGAAGACAAAGACTGGCCCATCACCAATTACGCGCGCGGCCAGACCGTTCCGATTAACACCCCCGTCACGCTCGTGAGCATCGGCAAGAATAGTTTCACGATCAAATTCGTGGACTCCGGCACGCTTCTCAAAATCGATAATATCGAAAAACACTCTAAGCGCTCCACCGAGCAGATCGCGAAAGAGTTCCTCTCGGAAAAACCCACCGCGATCGAGAAGTACGGCAAAGAGATGGCCGACCACATCAGCACGGGCACACTGCGCCTCGGCATGACCAAAACCCAAGTGCTCCTCACGCGCGGTTATCCGCCGAGTCATGAAACGCCCACCCTCGAAGGCGATCTCTGGAAATACTGGTCGAGCCGCTTCGTCGTCCACAGCCTCGCTTTCGAAAACGACATCCTCGT
>CALFXL010000062.1 GCA_937958045.1 uncultured Opitutaceae bacterium
GGTCCTGGCGGAGTTCACGCGCCTGCCCATGCATGGCACCTGGCCGACGCGCACAGTGGGCGTCGTGCTCGCTCCCGCAACCAAAAATTCCGGTTATTAGTTCAGCGCGCACCCAGCATTTGCTCCGCGCGCGACACGATGCCTTCCACCGGCCACAAACGGCCGATTCCTTCGTAACCGCAGGCAAGCATACCTTCTTCGGGTCCAATAAACTCCGCTCCGCGCGCCGTGAGCGTGGCGACATTCGCCACCGTCGCGGGATGCGACCACATTTTGCCGTTCATCGCCGGCGCGATCAGGAGCGGTGCGCGACAAACCAGATGCAACGAGCTCAAAAAATCCGGCGCGAGTCCGTGCGCGAACTGCGCAATCACATCCGCCGTCGCCGGCGCCACGAGCAAGAGATCCGCTTTGTCCGCTAGCTCCACGTGGCCCGGTTGCCAACCATTGCCTTCGCTCCAGAGATCCGTCGCCACGGGTTGCCGCGCGAGCGCCTGCAACGTGAGCGGCGTGATAAATTTCTGCGCGGCCGCCGTCATCACGGGGAAAACCTCGGCGCCTTTTTTGCGCAACTGACTGGTGAGCTCCGCCGCTTTGTAAGCCGCGATGGAGCCGGTGATACCGAGAACGATTTTCTTGCCGTTGAGCGGTGACGACATGCCGTCAGGGAACGCCGACGCCCGCGCGTCCGCAAGCGTCGAAACGCTTGCCCACTCAGTTGACCGCTTCCGGCCCGGGCGGAGGCGGCGCCGTCTCGCCCCGCGGAGGAGGCGGCGGGCGCTCACGTTCGCGTTCATGCGGTGGACGGAAGCGACCGCTGCCATCTCCGTCCCGCTCGCGGCGCTCCCGCAACTCGCGCATGCGCAGCCGTTCCGCTTCGCGACGTTTCGCGCGATGCTCTTGGAACAACGTGCGCTGCTCCGGCGTGAGCACCGCTTCGAAGGCTTCGATCATGCGCTGGTTGACGGCCTCAAATTGTTTCCGCACGCCGCGCTGCTCTTCCATGAAGCGCGAGAACAATACGCGCGTCTCCTTCTTCTGCTCGGGCGTGAGGGCGAGCGCTTCGCCGAGTTCGCGCGTCTGCTGCAGGATGAAACGATCCGCGCCTTTGTTGGAAACGAAACGTTCGTAATAACGAATCGACAACGCGCCGCCCGCCACCGCGCCGCACACAAACACGCCCGCCAGAATCAGGATGATGTGAAACGGTTTCTTCATGCGGATCCGGCGTCGATGGTGTCCACGACCTCCTCAGGCGTTTCGCTCAAAGCGGCGGCTTCGTTTTCGATTGCCGTGATGACCGGCTTGAAAGTCGCCGCCGCACACGCCGCGGCGAGCACGCAAGAAACACCGAGCGCGCGCAATCCGTATCGTGAGAATAGTGAAGCATCCATCCATGGCGCGCGCCCGCCCAGGGCCAAGGCCGCCACTCGCGTCGCAAAACCATACGGTGCCGCTTCGTCGCGCGTCTCGCGCGGAGCGCGGCGGGCGAGCGACACGAGGCGGGACCATTCCGGAGGATTCGTGCTCATGAGCGTTCCTTTTGTTTCAGTTGTTCAAAGAGTTTCTTGAGTTTGCGACGCGCGCGGAAAGCCCGAACTTTGATGAGCGTCGTATTCCAGCCTGTCAGCTCACGGATTTCCACCAACGTTTTCTGTTCGAGATCGAGCAGTTGGATCACGAGCCGATCCTCGGGCTTCAACTGATCGAGCAGCTTGGTGACCAATTCGCGCGCCGCCAACGCATCGCCGGCATCGGCCGCACTGGTGTCGGAGAGGACATTATCGAGCACCTCGGCCTCGGTCTCGGACAGATCCGCCCAGCGAAATTCGGGACGACGTTTCTGCGCGCGCAAATGATCGATGCAGGTCGTCACCGCGATGCGCGACACCCAATGCGGAAAAGGCACCGAGCCCTGATACTGCTCCAGGCGCGTGAACATTTTCATAAATACCTCCTGGGTGAGATCCTCCTCCAAAACGCGTCGCGGCAAATGCCCCCGCACAATGCGGATGACCAGCGGATGGAGATGCTCGACCAGCTGCCGGGCCGCCTCTTGGTCCCGTGCACGCACGCGCTCCAAGCAGGCGCCAAGATCGAAATCCGCGTCGGCATCAACGGACATAGGGCAATGGTGAGACCATCATACACGCCTCTTTAGACGTGTGTTCCCCGCGTAAGTTACCCCGCAAACAATTTGGCCGTTTTTCGTTCAACGCCCTTCCTCCACCACAAAACGAAACCCCACCGCGCGCGATCGCTCGGCCTTAGGTGCAGTCTTCACAATCAATTCCCCGTCTTTCATGCCACTCAGCATACCCGCCTCGCGGGCTTCGACGAGCGCATCGAGCCATTCGCTCACACCGTCACTCAAACCCACAAACGCATCCGGCGTTTTCACCGCGAGCCGATAATCCTCCGCGCGAGGCAGACGCACCGGACGCCCCAACAGCCAGCCGAGCTTGCGGCAAAATGTCTGCGCCTCGCTCCAGTTCACCGAGTCCACCGGACCGGACTCAGCGATCACGCGACTCGGATTTCTCCCCGCGATTTGTGTGTAGAGCTCCTGCGAAACTTCCGTGCTCAACAGGCGCCGCGCGCTGCCCGCTTCCGGCGAAGTTTCCGCCAAGGCGAGCACGCGCAACGCATCGCGCAATGTCGCATGCAAGGTGGCCAACGTTTCCACATGAGCCGCGCGGTACTCGATGCGTTCGCGCAATCCTCGGTCGAGTCGCTTCGAGCGGGGAAACGTTCCCCACACCTGCGCCGCCAGCTCCGCGCTTTCATGGATGGCTCGCCGCGCGGCGTCGAAGTCGCCTTTCGCCAAGGACGTTCCGGTGTATTCATCGATCGAATACAACTTCGCCAGCGCTTCCGCTGATAACGCGGTCTGTCGGTTTTCTTCCCATTCTTCCGGCACGCGACTCGTCGCATGGCGGCTTCGTGGGAAACGGGCATTCAGACGTTCCTGCGCTTGCTGAGCTGCCGCCCACGCCTGCGCCGCCGCGTCCATCCGCCCTGCCTTCTCCGACACGATCGCACGTTCCACTTGCGATCGTATCTCGCGCGCGAGATCGCCCGATCGGAGCGTTTCCAACTCCACTTCCATCTCCGCTTCCGCACCGCTGTTCGCGTAGGGGGTTCTTGGATACTCACGATTGATGCGGGCCTGCAACGCGCGCACTTCGGCAAAGGCCGCCTGCACATCGTCCCAACGATGTTCCTCCGCGGCCATCTGTGCGCGTGCACGCATCTCCGTGAGGCGCATATGCAACGGCTGCGCTTCAAGCGTTTCCACGTCGAGCCGCAGACGACTTTCGCGCGGCAGATCTTTTTGCGAACCGCTCGCCTGGCTGCGGTTCACCGTTTCAAGCAGGGTCAACGCGCTCTTCATCTTTTCCAGCGCGCCTTCCCAATCACCCGCTTCACGCGCTTCGCCCGCCGCGTGTTCGAGTTCAGAAACTCTCCGCAAATCATCTGTCACCGCGAGCTCGTCGAGCGCACTCTCCAAAGCCTGCAATCGCTGAAACTCCGGCGGTGATGCGTGCGAATCGCGTCGTACGTATTCGCGTTGTTTTTGCACTGCTTGCTCGAGAGCGCGACGAGCCTCGTCCATGCGGCCCGCCGCCAGCGCTTCACGCCAACTGGCCTCAAGCGCACGAAATTCCTCCGCGAGTTGCCCCAGCTCCTCGGCATTTCTTTGCGCGACGGCCGCCGCTGTTTCCGCGCGCCGCTCGCGGGCGTTCCAAAAATAAACCGCCGCGCCCAACACGAGCACAACCACAACCGTGATCAGCCCCGTACGGGAGCGTTTCGGATAAAAGTGGTCACTCGAGGTGTCGTGATCGGACATGCGTTTCCCGGGAGAAAAATTCCCCGCCCGCAAAAAGCAATGCCTCCTCCGCTAGCCCGCGCTCAACGCCCGCAGGCTCGACAATGTCCTCCGGTTTCCGTTTTCACGGGTCGTCGTGCTCGACCAACTCACCATCCTCGCTCCCGGTCTTCTCGGTGGCTCCGTTGCCATGGCCGCACGCGCTCGCAGCGCCGCGCGTCGCATCGTCATCTGGGCGCGACGCCCCGAAACGCGTCTCGCGCTGCGCGACCAACCGTGGTGCGACGCCGTCGCCGATTCTCCCGAGGACGCCGTGCGTGAAGCCAGCCTCGTTGTCCTCGCCGCGCCTGTTGAAAAAATCATCGAGCTCGCCCGCCAGATCGCGCCGGCGCTACCCACCGGCGCGATCGTCACCGATGTCGGCAGCGTGAAAGGTGAACTTTGTCGCGCGTGTTCCGCGGCCATGCCTGCGCACGCGATTTTCATCGGTTCGCATCCGATGGCCGGCAGCCAGAAAACGGGCTGGGAAAACGGCTCCGATTCGCTCTTCGACAAACGCGTTTGTTTCGTCACGCCGCTCCCCGCCCCTGACGACGCAGCATCGGCCGCGCGGGACCGCGCGATAGAAACCGTCGCCCGCTTCTGGCGTGCGCTCGGCAGCGCAGTCAGCACCGTCACGCCCGACGAACACGACGAGATCGTCGCGCACATCAGCCATCTGCCGCAGGCGGTGGCGACGAGTCTGTGCAATTTTCTCGCGCAAAAAAATCCCGGCTGGCGCAACTTCGCCGGCAACGGGCTCCGCGACACCACCCGCATCGCGGCGAGCGACGCGACGATGTGGATCGAGATTTTTCAGCAAAACCGCGACGAAGTTCTCCGCGCGTTGAGCCAATTCCAAGACGAGCTCCAAGGTCTCCACGCCGCCCTCGCCAATCGCGATTGGATCGAAGTCCGCGCCCGCCTCGAACGCGGCAAAGCCTACCGCGACGCCTTCCGTCCGTAGTTCCCACTGCGGCCGCAAACGCGCAGCACGCGGACCTTTAATAAAGCAAAACCGGCACCTTTTCAGGAGCCGGCTTTAAGAAGCGCTGTTGACCACGGTGTCACTGCCTAGCAGTGAGTTAGACGGGCTGCGCTCACTTACTTTGACTTGATTCCGCAGCCACAAAATCCGGAGGAACCCCATGGTCGCAAGCAAAAATCCAGCTCGTTTAGAACTATCGTTCGACATCGGTCACAGCTCCATTGGTTGGGCTGTTCTTAGCATCCCCACGGCAACGCCCCTGCCCGATATCCTCGGCTGCGGGGTTGTCACCTTTGAAAAAGATGGCGCGCTCGCCAACCAGCGCCGCCTCCATCGCTCACAACGCCGTCACGTTCGCGCCACGCGTCTCCGCATCGCACGCATGGAGAAACTCCTCGCGCATCTCGGCGTGCTGACCGCCGAACAACTCGCCGCTAAGCATCAGGCTTCCGGTGGGCATCCTGTCCCATGGTTGCTCGCCGCTCGGGTGCTCGCGTCCGACGGGGCGCAGCTACTTAGTTGGCCGGAACTTTGGGACGTCCTTCGTTGGTACGCGCACAACCGCGGCTACGAAGAAATCGGTAGCGAAGCATCAGCCGACGACGCACCTGCCGATGACGAAAAAGCGAAAGACGCCGAGAAAGTCGCCAACGCCAAAGCCGCCATGTCACGTCTCGGCAAGAGCACCATGGCCGAAACCATTTGTGCTTGGCTCGGACTCGATCCGCTTGGCGAACGCCGCCCCACGCATGAAAATTACAAAGCCAAGAACAGCGCTTTCGAACGCCCCGTCGTCATTGCGGAAGTCCGTCGCATCCTGGCCGCTCACCGCGGAAAACTCCCCGCGCTCGACGACGCTGTGATCACCGCGCTCCTCGACGATGCGCGCGTCCTTTCGATTCCCACGATACGTTTCCCTAAGCGCTATCAAGGTGGGCTCCTTTTCGGTCGCCTCGCCACGCGCTATCACAATCGCATCATTGGCCGGTGCCCGATCTCCGGTGAGAAAATCCCGTCGAAAAACTGCCCCGAATTTCTCCGCTACCGCTGGGGTATGCAGCTCGCAAACATTCGCGTCGGCACCGACGCCAAAGGCGATCTCCGTCCGCTTTCTATCGAGGAACGCAAAACCCTTCACGCCGCCATGACCTCCGCCGGTCACCTCAGCGTGAAAGCCCTCAAAGAAACTGTGCGCAGCCTTCCGGGTGTCGTTCGCGACAACCTCGAAAACCTCCTGCTTCATCCCGACGCCAAGGAGGCCTTCATCTTCGATCCCGCGCAAAAACTCATCACAAGCCATCCGCACCTCTCAGCAATCTGGCCGCATCTTCCCGAGCGCATCCAAAAGCGCGCCAAAGGGCGCTGGCGTCATGGAAAATCCATGACACTCGCCGTCCTCCGCTCCGAAGCCGCCGCTCTCGGCCACGATCTCACCGCATTCGACGCCGCCCTTTCCGCGCTGCTGAGCCCTGACGCCAAAAAGCCCAAAGGCAAAAAGGCCGCCACCCTCACGCGTGAGGGCATTTTATCCGCGCCACTCGATATTCGCCGTGACCTTTCACGTCTCTCCGGCCGCGCTCCTTACGCCCGTCCGCTCCTTTCCAAAGCCTTCGACGAAGTCATGGCCGGAAACGACCCCAAAGCGAAGGGCGGATGTTTGGAAGAAACGGATGAAGTTCGCCGTCGTCGGGAAACCCGTCCGATTCCTGAGCAGACCAACAACCACCTCGTCCGTCACCGCCTGCTCATTCTGGGCCGCCTCCTCCGCGACCTCATTGCCGACAAATCCTACGCCGCCGGCGATCCAGCCCGCATCAATCGCGTCACCATCGAGGTCAATCGCGACCTCCGCGAAATGTCCGGTTTGAGTGCTCAAGACATCGCGAAGGAACTCGGCGCGCGTCTCTCCAATCACAAAAAAGTTTCCGCGCGTCTCGAAAAAGATCTGCCGGAAGGCACACCGATCACTGCCGGCCTTATCCGCAAAGCCCGCATCGCCGACGACCTTGGCTGGCGTTGTCCGTACACCGGCGTCGATTTTGAACCTGTCGACCTAATCGAGAAACGCGTCGATAAAGATCACATTATTCCACGCTCTCAGCGTCCGACCGATTCTCTCGATGCGCTCGTGATCACCTTTAACACGATCAATCGCTGGAAAGGTAAACGCACCGCCTGGCAGTTCATTGAGGACGAAGGAGGCAAACCTGTGCCCGGCGCGCCGCACCTCTCCATTATGCCGATGAACCGCTTCAAAGAGTTTGTCGAAAAACTCGATGCAAGGAACGGCCACGAAGAAGACAGACGTCGCAAGAAGCGCCGCAAAGAGTTTCTCCTCCTCGAAAAGTACGAAGAAAAATCCGGCGGATTCACTCCCGGCCAACTAACGCAAACGTCACAGCTCGCACGCCTCGCCGCGCAAGTTGTCCGCGAACCTTTCACGGGGATTAAAGAACCACCCACGATCGTCGCCCTCCCCGGAAGCGTCACTGGCACGGTCCGTCGCAGTTGGGATCTGCTTGGCTGCCTCAGCGCTGCGACGCCTGCGGTCCTCGACTCGGACGGATCGGTGAAAACTAAAACCGAAATACGTGAGATCACTCATCTCCACCACGCATTGGACGCATGCGTAATCGGACTCGCTGCCCATTTTATACCCAATCGAGGCGATGTCTGGCGGCTCCTCTCCGAACGCCGTCTTCGTCCTGAACAACAGGCCCAGCTCGTCGAAGCGCTGCCGACCAAGCTCCTCGATTTCGACGCTCAAGGCGGCTTCCGCCTCCGCGATCTGCCGGACGAGTTGAAACAACAAATCCGCGCCCGCCTGACCGAGCGCCGCGTCGTCCAACACATCTCGCGTGACATGAATGGACTCCGCGTCGAGGAAAACACGCGTGGTGTTATACGTCGCGAAAATGGCCGCGTCTTTCTTCGTCAGCAGAAACGCGACGCCGACGGCAAACGGATCATCAACGAAACCAACGAGCCCGAAGGCAAAGTCATCGGCCTCCCTCCGCTCGGCCAGACGGGTGGCAAGCTCGCCAAGCTTAACGGCGTCCGCGTCATCGCTGACAACTTCGGCGTGGCGATCTTAGACGACGAAAAACTCCCGCCTGAAGACCGCTTCGTCATCATCCCCTTCGCCCACGTCTGGAAACGTGTGGCAGAACTAAAGACGCGCAACGGTGGTAAACGTCCGCAAATCTGGCGCAACGGGCAAATAATCGAACTGAAGAAAGGAAAACGTGCAGGATTATGGCGGATATTCTCCATCAAAAATAATACTAGCGGCATGGCGCTGGATCTCGGCCCGATCGATGCGGTTAAACCCATCTGGATAAACTGCCTTCTTAAGAGCCTCCTTCGCGACGGAGCTCGTCGACTTAATACAACATTTAGTGGTGCCGATATATAGCGCACCATGTCCTATCATATTGTCAGTATCGACGCTCCTCAGGCCGATCTGACATGTCGTGATGGACAACTCGTCTGCACAACCGACGCGGGCAAAAGGCAAATTCCGCTCGAAGACGTTGCTGCTATCGTCATCACCAGCTTTTCAGCGCGAATCCATAGCCATCTCTTTCTCCAGGCGGCACGCCACGGCGTCTCGCTGATCATCTGCGAACGTTTCCAACCGGTCAGTCTGCTACTACCCGCATGTCGATCGGCCGACACCATCCTTACCCGAAAACACCTTACACTGTCAGAACTGACGCGTCGCCGCCTTTGGGAAAAAACGATCGACGCTAAATGTATCAATCAGCTCGTCGTCGCCGAACGTATCGCGCCTGAGGCCACGGCTACGCGCGATCTTGCAATCGCGGTGCGAGCACGCACCGCGCGCAAAGAAGGCGGCTGTGCGAAACTCTTTTGGGACGCATTCTCCACCGGGCTGCGCATGGAAGGTTTTAACCGCGGAAGAAAGCTTGGGGGACTCAACGACCTGTTAAACTACGGCTACGCCGTATTACTCTCGACCGTCCTCCAAAAGCTCTACGGTTTTGGTCTCGATCCCACGGTCGGGATTTCCCACGCCATTCGTGAACGCAGCGCTCCGCTTGCGTATGATCTCATGGAACCCTTCCGACCATGTGTCGACTGGCGGGTATATCAATGGGTGAAAGATAAACCACAGGCCGAAGCATTTGCTGTCACCGCGGAATTTCGCCGATGGGTGACAGGCTTCGCGTTGGAAAAAGTAGATTACTTCGGTCTCGAACTCGATCTGCCGGGCTGCATTGAAGGTGTTGTTCGCGGGTTTCGACAGGCAATCATGGCAGGCAGCACGCGCTCCTATCGGCCATGGACGTGGAAAAATTCAAAATGGGCTGGCTTGTCGTAGCCTTCGATCTGCCGGTTGGCACCAAAGCCCAACGGAAGGCCGCCACGGACTTCCGCGAATTTCTTTTGGATGACGGCTTTCAAATGCTCCAGTTTAGCGTGTACGCGCGTCCCTGCGTGAGTTTCGCCCGCCAACAAACCCACTTGGATCGTTTGAAGAAAAGTATCCCGGCAGAAGGTAAAGTCCGGGCGATTTTTGTGACCCGATCGCAATGGGAACGCTCATTCGTGATCTACGGGAAACCCGCCCAAGAGGTGGAACCCGAGGATCTGCCTGAGCAAATTCAGCTGTGGTAGAAATACAGAAGACCCTCATTAAGAGGGCCTTCTCATGGGCGGATACTCCGCGCCGAGTTTTTGGAATCAAGGCAAAGCAG
>CALFXL010000063.1 GCA_937958045.1 uncultured Opitutaceae bacterium
GCGTTGAATGTTGGGCGTTCGCCGCCGCCGGGTGGACGTTTGGCTTTACTGCGCCCAGAGCCGCTGCCATCAACGCCGCCTGTTCGCCTCGCGATCATGGCGGTTGGGACGGCGAACACCTACCCCATGCTGGCTACGCTCTACTCCGCGGCGCTCCAAGGCATCGACGCCGAACTCGTCCACGTTGAAATCAACTCCGGCGAATCCGGCGATTTCCGTCTCGTGCTCGTCGGTCTGCCGGACACCGCCGTCAAAGAATCCAACGACCGCGTGCTCTCCGCGCTCGGCAACAGCGGTTTTCGAAAACCGCATGCACGCACCACCATCAATCTCGCGCCCGGCGATGTGCGCAAAGAAGGCCCTATGTACGATCTGCCCATCGCGCTCGGCTTGCTCACCGCGCTCGGTCAACTGAAGCCCGATCGCCTCGGCCAATACCTCATCGCGGGCGAACTCGGTCTCTCCGGAGCCACGCGTCCTGTCCGCGGCGCGCTCGCGATGGCGCGTCTCGCGCGACAACTCGGGAAAAAAGGTCTGCTGCTTCCGCCGGAGTCCGCACGCGAAGCGGCGCTCGTCGAAGGCATCGACGTCCACGCGGTCGCATCGCTCGATCAGGCGTTTCGTTTTCTCAATGGCGAACGCGATCTCCCGCGCGAATCGCCGCCCGCCTCGCTCGGCGCCGTCGATGATTCCACAGGCGATTTCTCCGAAATAAAAGGCCAGCACGCGCTTCGCCGCGCCGTCGAGATCGCCGTCGCCGGCTTCCACAATCTTCTCATGATCGGCCCTCCGGGCTCCGGAAAATCCATGATCGCGAAACGCATCCCGACGATCATGCCGCCGCCTTCATTGGAGGAGTCGCTCGAAATTCTGAGCATCCACTCCGCCGCGGGACAAACGCTTCACGGCCCCGCGCAGTTCGGACGTCGTCCCGTGCGCACACCGCATCACACGATTTCCGATGTCGGGTTGCTCGGCGGCGGCGCGATTCCCGGCCCCGGCGAAATCTCGCTCGCGCATCGCGGCGTGTTGTTCCTCGACGAATTGCCCGAATTTAAACGCTCCGCGCTCGAGGTCATGCGGCAGCCGCTCGAAGACGGCACCGTCACGATCTCGCGAAGCGCGGGCAAGGTCACGCTGCCGTGTCGCTTCATGCTCGTCGCCGCCATGAATCCCTGCGAGTGCGGCTATCTCGGCGACCCGCGCCACGAATGTCGCTGCGGTCCGTCGCGCATCCAACGTTATCGTTCGCGCATCAGCGGCCCGCTGCTCGATCGCATCGATATCCACATCGAAGCGCCGGCGCTCTCCATCGCAGAACTGCGCAGCGAAGCCCCGGGAGAAAGCTCCGCGACGATTCGCGAGCGTGTACACGCGGCGCGTCTTCGTCAGCAAGCACGTCTGAAAAACTCGTCCGCGATGTCCAACGCCGGCATGAATCACGCGCAAATCCGCCGCTTCTGCGCGATCGACTCCACGTTGGGCGATCTCATGCAACAAGCGATGGAACAACTCTCGCTCTCCGCACGCGCCTACGATCGTATTCTGAAGGTCGCGCGCACCATCGCAGATCTCGCCGACGCCGAGCACATCGCCGCGCCACATCTGCTCGAAGCGATTCAATACAGAAGTCTCGACCGCAATCTCTTCTACTGACGCAAAAATATATAAGCCGACGATTCCCGTCGATCATAGGATTCCACCGTCTAAGCCACTCATAGGCTATCTCGCACCCGTTCGCGGTATGGAAATAATTATATCCAAAAGATACACGCGCAGCCGCAAGAGCCGGCAATGGGCTTGTTTTTCCCGTTGATCGATATACCGCTTGGCCAGCATGACCGTCGCGGGAGCAAAAGACGTCTTACAATGCCGGGAGGAATCCACTGATCGACAAGACATACCCAGCCCGTTCGGCCCGCCGACCACTCGATCGAGCGATTCCCTCCAATTTGGAAACGACACGGCGGCTCCTTCGCGCCAATTTTTCCCACCTGGCAACCCCATACTCGCAGTTGAGCTTTGCCTGGTAGCGGGAATCCATCTTGTTTTTGTTAAAAATCACCCAGCCCTCTCACCCCATACGACTTATGACTCTATCGCTGCAATACCCCTCCCCCTCCCAGTCCGAAACCTCAACCCCCGCAAAGCTCAACTGAGTTGATGCTAATAACACTGTT